>JAJDJP010000028.1 GCA_030267215.1 Ruminococcaceae bacterium OttesenSCG-928-A16 | reverse complement strand
TTAATGCTGGCTACCGACCCTGACGCCGACCGTGTTGGCATTGCGGTAAAAGACAATAACGGGGCTTACCACCTGCTTTCGGGCAACGAGGTGGGGGTGCTGCTGCTGGATTATATTGCCACCGGCCGCACCGAAAACGGCACCATGCCACGAAACCCCGTAATGGTTAAAAGCATTGTAAGCACCCCCATGGCCGACGAAGTTGCCAAAGCCCATAAAGTTGATGCCATTAACGTGCTTACCGGTTTTAAATATATTGGCGAGCAAATTTTAAAGCTGGAGCAAGAGGGCGAAGAGAACCGTTTTATTTTTGGTTTTGAGGAAAGCTATGGCTACCTTGCCGGCACCTATGTGCGCGATAAAGATGCCGTTGTTGCCTCGATGCTAATTTGCGAGATGGCAGCTTACCATAATTCTAAGGGGTCTTCGCTGTACGAGGCATTGCAGGCTTTGTATACAGAGTATGGCTATTACCTAAATAAGGTAGATTCGTTTGAATTTGAAGGCCTTGCGGGCATGGCCAAAATGGCTGGCATGATGGACACCCTGCGGCAAAACCACCCCGCCGAGCTTGCCGGCTACCCCGTGCTTGCTATATCGGATTATGAAGCGCTTACCCTAACCACCCCCTCTACCGGGGTGGTGGCTAAAATAGATTTGCCCCCTAGCAACATTATTATGTACGGGCTGGCCGGGGGCGCCAGCATTATTGTGCGCCCCAGCGGCACCGAGCCAAAGCTGAAGGTGTATTACGCCACCAAAGGCAAAAATGCCGCCGAGGCCGCTGCCGAACAACAGGCTCTTTCTAATGCTATAAAACCATTGCTGGTATGATGTTTGCACCGCTTTAAAAGGATTGTTTTTTTGTATTGCATTTTGCAAAAAAATGGTGTATACTGGGTAAGTTATATAAAACCGTTTATTTTTAAACGTTGCTATTTCAGCATCGGAATGAACGGCTCCTTATACAAGAGAGGTGAATACCAATGAGAAAAGATATCCATCCTAAATACGAAGCAGCCCACGTTACCTGCGTTTGCGGCAACGAGTTTGATACCCGCTCTACCAAAGAGAATATTCGGGTTGAGGTTTGCAACAAGTGCCATCCCTTTTACACCGGCAAACAAAAGCTGGTTGATACTGGTGGCCGTGTAGATCGCTTTAAAAAGCGCTTTGAGCAAGCAACCAAAAAATAACATCTTTTTAACTCCCCTATGCAATTGTATAGGGGAGTTTTTTTATCCACTATGTCTTAATGTCTTATTTTTACAATAATTTGTAGCGGCAACATGCTATGTTATGTTTTAGAATAAAATGATTTTTTAGGAGGCACAACATGAGCAAAGATAATTTTGTATTTGATGATTTTTTATTGGATGTAACCCCCGAAACCCTACCCTTTGTTAGCGGGCTGCATGAATATTTGCTGGCAAACGGTTGCGGTGTTAAAATACAATCAGCTAAATCTGGTTACGTGGTTTCTTACCTGCACACCAAAAGCAAAAAAGTGGTTGCCAACTATGTTTCGCGCAAAAAGGGGCTTGTTATGCGTATATATGGCAATAACGCTGCCAAATACACCGCTTTTATAGAAACCCTGCCCGCAACCATGAAAGCCGAAATAGAAAAGGCCCCGGTGTGCAAGCGCTTGCTGGACCCTACCAAGTGTAGCTCTAAATGCACCATGGGCAACATTTTTACCTTGGATGGCATTGAACACAAAAAATGCCGGTACAATAGCTTTATGTTTTTGCTTACCCCCGAAAGCATGCCTTTTATCAAAAGCTTTTTGTTGCAGGAGCTTACCGAGCGAAATGCGGTGTAAAACACCTGTTTATTATAGGCAAAAACCCACACTAGAAATTTCTAGTGTGGGTTTTTGCCTATATGTCTTTTGGTACCCGCAAGGCACGCATAGCGTTTAGTATCGCAATTACCGAAACACCAACATCGGCAAATACGGCTGCCCACATGGTGGCAAAACCAAGCGCGCCCAAAATTAACACAACCGCCTTTACGCCTAGCGCAAACACAATGTTTTGCTTTACAATGCCCAGCGTTTTTTGGGCCACCCGGCGTACCGCCGCTATGCGCGATGGCTCATCGTTCATAATTACAATATCGGCGGCTTCAATGGCGGCATCGCTGCCAAGGCCACCCATGGCAATGCCCACATCGGCACGGGCCAGCACCGGGGCATCGTTAATGCCATCGCCCACAAAGGCAAGTTTGCCTTTACCGCTGGCGGCCTGCAACAGCTCTTCCACCTTTTCTACTTTATCGCCGGGCAAAAGCTGGGTGTACACTTTGTTTAACCCCAATTGTGCGCCCACCTTTTGGCCCACAGCATCACTGTCGCCGGTAAGCATCACCGTTTGGCGTATGCCCTGCTTTTTCAGGGCATCAATGGCAGTTTTTGCATCGGGTTTAAGCTCATCTTCTACCAGCGCATACCCTGCATACTGCCCGGCCACTGCCAAATGGATAACCGTACCCACCAGCTGCTTGTCCTCTGGTTCTATCCCAAATTCCCGCATCAGCTTTGCGTTGCCGGCCAGCACCTGCTGCCCGTTAATTTGGGCCTTAATGCCCCGCCCGGCCAATTCCTCTGCGCCGGCAATACGGGTGGCATCCACTGGCTGCCCAAACGCCTTTTGCACCGATACCGCAATGGGATGGGTGGAATAATGCTCGGCATAGGCGGCCAATTCCAATAGTTTGTCTTCGGTCATCCCCACGGGGGCAATTTCGGTTACTGCAAAGCTGCCTTTGGTAAGGGTGCCGGTTTTATCAAACACAATGGTATCTACATCGGCCAAAATTTCTAGGTAATTGCTGCCTTTAACCAGCACACCCAGTTTAGAGGCCCCCCCCAATGCCACCAAAAAAGCTAAGCGGCACCGAAATAACCAGCGCACACGGGCAAGAAATTACCAAAAAGGTAAGCGCACGGTACACCCATTGGCTAAAGGGCTGCCCCGTTACCAGCGGCGGCACCACTGCCAGCAACAAGGCAGCAATGCACACTACCGGCGTATAATAACGGGCAAAACGGGTAATAAAATTTTCTGTTTTGGCTTTTTTAGCGCTGGAATTCTCCACCAAATCCAGTATCTTGGCAACGGTAGATTCTCCATACGGGCGGCTTACCTTTACCGTAAGCGTGCCGGTAAGGTTAACGCAGCCACTAATCAAATCTTCTCCGCTTTCCACGTCCCGTGGGGCGGCCTCCCCTGTTAACGCCGAGGTATCCAGCGCCGAGCGCCCTTCTAAAATGGTTCCGTCCAACGGCACACGCTCGCCTGGTTTTACTATAATGGTATCGCCAATGGCAACCTCTTCGGGGCTAACCTGCTGCAAGCTGCCATCGGGCAATTGCAGGTTGGCAAACTCTGGCCGTATATCCATCGCCGCTGCTATCGAACGGCGAGATTTGCCCAGTGCATAACTTTCAAACCATTCGCCCACTTGGTAAAACAATAGCACTGCTATGCCTTCTTGGTAATCTTTTAGGGCAAAGGCACCAATGGTTGCCACAGCCATCAAAAACTGTTCATCAAATACCTGGCCACGTATAATGTTACGCACAGCGCCCCATAATACATCCCAGCCAATAATGGCATACACTGCTAAAAACACAATTAGCTGCGCTACGCCTTGCAGCGGTATTAACCTTGTTGCTACAATGGCGGCAATGTATGCCACCAGCGCAATTAAAATGCGCGCAAGGTTTTTCTTTTGTTTGTTGCTCATTGCTTCCCCTCTGCCCTTCGCTTCTCTTTTTTTATGCTGTTTTGCCGCTGCAGGGTTTGGTATATTCCACGCCCACCCCCGTTAAAGCAGTTTTTATAAAATCACACGTACATCTGGTTCAATTTTTTTAATAGCTTTTTGTGCTGCCTTTACCACATCATCAAACTGCTCGTCGGCGGCTTCCAGTGTTAGGGTTTCGCGCATAAAGTTTACCTGCACATTGGTTACCCCAGGCAGTTTTGCTACAGCGGTTTCCATTTTAGCGGCGCAGCTTGCACATCCCAGTTCTTCTAATTTAAATTGCTTTTTCATAATAAACTCCTTTGGTAAAATATTTGCAAACGATTAAGCAATCGTTTAATCTATGTTTTTATAATACCCCTCTTTTGTGCTATTGTCAACCATTTTTTCTAGGTTTATAAAACAATCTTTTTTATAAGGTTTATACATATCAAGTCGTATCATCAAACATTTTATGGTATACTTAAACTATACTATTATTGTGGTATAGCATTATTTATAAGGACGTGAGATAGATGAAAGATTTTTTACAAGCCATTGCAAACCGCCGCAGCATTTACACTCTTTCGGCCGAAAGCACCATTACAGATGAACGCATAGAGGAAATTTTAACCACTGCAGTGCTAAATGGCCCCACCTATTATAACTCTCAAAGCAGCCGGGCTGTTTTGTTGCTGGGTGCAAACCACGCAAAACTTTGGCAAATTGTGTTAGACACCCTGCGCCCCATGGTTGCCCCCGATAAGTTTGGCAACACCGAAAAGAAAATTGCCACCTTTGCCGCTGGGTATGGCAGCATTTTGTTTTTTGATGACACCGATGTTACGAGCCATTTTATGGAGGAATACCCCACCTACCGGGATACCTTCCCTGGGTGGGCGCTGCAACACAACGGCATGTTGCAATACGCAGTTTGGGCCGCGCTAGAGGCCGAGGGCCTTGGCGCCAGCCTGCAGCACTACAACCCCCTAATAGATACCGCTGTGCAAAACGAATGGAACCTGCCAAAAAGCTGGCAACTGCTTGCCCAAATGCCGTTTGGCAAACCCACTGCACTGCCCGCCCCTAAAGAAAAAGAACCCATTGAAACCAGAATGAAAATTTTTAAATAACTTATAAAACAAAACCCGCCACAGTCTTTGGCGGGTTTTGGCCTTTTTTACAACAAAATTAACAAATTTGCATGGCAGGCACTTTGTTGCCTGCCCCCGGCGGTTATGCTAGAATAAAGGATGTTACCCTTGGGGCAAGCTGGGCCATGCATTTATCCTGCGTTTGGTGGCAAGCCCAGGCAATAAACACAGCTTACTGTAAACTTTTTATAGCGGGGGTTACCTGCACCCTTTATGCTACCCTTATATGCGTGGTACCGGCAACGGCGTTTGCCACGCATGTAGTATCACTTTAAGTAAAACAGAAAGGTGGGCGAATATGCTACAAGGCATTGGTGTTTCGGTTGGCATTGGCATTGCCCAGGCCATGTTGTGGTACCCGCCTATTAATTATGCCTCTTTGCCGCACACTGCCGCTGTGCCCCAGCGCGAAATTGTGCGCTTTGAGGGCGCGCTAGAAAACGTGATTCGAAAAAACGAGGCACTTTCGGCCGATACCGCACGGCGCATTGGCGCTGCCGAAGCCGCTATTTTTGATGTGCATGCCATGCTGCTGGCCGATGACGAGATTACCGCCCCCATTCGCAGGCTTATTATGTTGCAGGGGTTTTCGGCAGAATATGCTGTGCTAACCTGTTTTAACAGTGCTGCCAAAAAAATGGATGCCATAGAGGACGAGTACCTGCGGCAGCGTGCCGATGATTTTTATAACCTGCGCGATGAACTGCTGCGCGAGCTGCTTGGCCTTTCGTACAACAATGCGTCTCATCTGCAGCAACCCACCATTATTATGGCCCACAGCCTTGCCCCCGGAGACCTTGCCAGCATAGACCGCAGCCGCCTGGCAGGCATTGCCTGCGAAATAGGCGGTTACACCGGCCACACTGCTATTATTGCCCGCAACCTTGGCGTGCCTGCCATTGTGGGGGTTCCGTTTGCTAAAATGCAGGCGGCGGCCGGCAAATTGGCCGGGCTAGATGGCGAAACCGGCCAGATGTGGCTAAACCCAAGCGAGCGGGAACTTGCCATGCTGCGCACCCGTGGCGACGCTTTGAGCGAGCGCCGAAGAACCGCCCAACAGTTTTGGGGGATTCCCTCTATTACGCTAGACGGCCACCGCATAGAGCTTTCGGCCAATGTGGGCCAGCTGCCCGAGCTAGAGGACGCCCTTGCTGCCGACACTGAATCGGTTGGCCTTTTTCGCACCGAGTTAATCCCCGGCAGCGAGCCAGGGCACGCCACCGAAGAAGCCCAATTTGCCACCTATAAAAAAGCCGTAGAAATGCTGGCGGGTAAAGGCCTTACCATTCGCACGCTGGATATTGACGACAACCACACCGGTAACCCCGCCCTTGGCTACCGGGGCATTCGCATGAGCCTTGGCCGGCCTAGCGTGTTTCGCACCCAGCTGCGGGCCATTTTGCGGGCCAGCGCCTACGGCAACGTAAAAATATTGCTGCCCATGGTGTGCACCCTGCGCGAACTGGACGAAGCCAAAACTGCCATACAAAATGTAAAAGAAGAATTACGACGGGAGAATATCCCTTTTGATGAAAAAATACCCGTAGGGCTTTTGGTAGAGGTACCCGCCACTGCCCTTTTGGCCGCCACCTTTGCCAAACAGGTAGATTTTTTTAGCATTGGCATGAACGACCTTGTGCAGTTTACCCTTGCGGCCGACCGTGGCAACCCCCAGCTGGCAACTTTGTTTGCCCCTGCCCACCCCGCTGTGCTGCGGCTGGTACAGTTTACCATTAACGCTGCCCACACTAGTGGTATCCCCTGCAATATTTGCGGAGATTTTTCGCAGCAAGATATCATGCTACCTTTGTTTTTAGGCCTTGGCGCCAATGGGTTTTCTTTAAACACGCGCGCCATATTGCCCGCACGCCAAATTGTAAACCACAGCAATTTTGCCAGTGCCAGTGCCGCCGCCCAAAAAGCATTAGAGCTTGACACCGCCGAAGATGTAATTGCCTTATTAAAAAACGGATAATTGAATGGTTTACGAAAGGCTCTGCCAACTTGGTAGGGTCTTTCTTTTTTCGCCATATTAAAACATCGCCGCTATATTTTACTGCGCATAACAATGTTGGAAAAACCCGCTAACTATGCTATAATATCTTAGCTTATTGTTTTTATTAAAGGCGCAAAAATATTATTGTATTGTAACCCCAAAGGAGGCCATTTAACATGGCGGATTTTACCGGAAAAACTTTATTAATTACGGGCGGCACCGGCAGCTTTGGCAACACGGTTTTAAAACACTTTTTAAACACCGATATTGCCGAAATTCGTATTTTTAGCCGGGACGAAAAAAAGCAGGACGATATGCGCAAACGCCTTGCAAACGACAAGGTTAAATTTTATATTGGCGATGTGCGCAACCGTCACTCGTTAAAGCCTGTAATGCAAGGGGTAGACTATGTCTTCCACGCGGCGGCACTAAAACAGGTGCCCAGCTGCGAGTTTTTTCCGATGGAGGCTGTGCGCACCAACATTATTGGCACCGATAACGTGCTAACCACCGCCACTGCGGCCGGGGTAAAAAAAGTGGTGTGCCTTTCCACCGACAAAGCCGCCTACCCCATTAATGCCATGGGTATTTCTAAAGCAATGATGGAAAAGGTGGTGGGCGCACAGGCCCGCACCGTGCAAAATGGCAAAACCACCATTTGCTGCACCCGCTACGGCAACGTTATGGCCAGCCGTGGCAGTGTTATCCCCCTGTTTATTGAGCAAATACAGCAGGGCAAACCCCTTACTATTACCGACCCCGACATGACCCGCTACCTAATGAGCCTAGACGAAGCGGTGGAGCTTGTTGTTTTCGCCTTTGAAAATGCCAACCCGGGCGACCTTTTTGTGCAAAAAAGCCCGGCTTCTACCATAGGAGATTTAGCGCTAGCAGTGCAAAAACTGTTTGGCG
This sequence comes from Ruminococcaceae bacterium OttesenSCG-928-A16, assembly GCA_030267215.1. GTDB lineage: Bacteria > Bacillota > Clostridia > Oscillospirales > Ruminococcaceae > JAAYCI01. The sequence continues at coordinate 17,592 of JAJDJP010000028.1, read as the reverse complement.
ATACCGGCATAAAAATTATTGGCAGCCGGCACGGAGAAAAACTATACGAAACCCTGCTTACCACCGAGGAACGTGTGCAAAGCGAGGATATGGGGGATTATTTCCGGGTGGCGGCCGATAACCGTGACCTGAACTACGATAAATATTTTGTAGAAGGAACCACCCACCAAACCGACCCTGAGCCCTATACCAGCCACAATACCCGCCGCTTAAATGTAGACGAAGTGGTGGAAAAACTGCTTACGCTGGATTATGTGCGAGAGGAGCTTGCTAAAATTGGCAAATTGTAATTCCATCACGCTACAATCTCCCATTTTAATTACCGGGGCGGGTGGCTTTGTGGGCCAAAACCTGGCGGCTAACCTTGCCGCACAGGGGTATACCAACCTGTTGCTTTTCGATAAAGACAGCCCCGCTGCCGCCCTTGCAGAGTATGCCGGGCAAGCGCAGTTTGTGTTTCATTTAGCGGGGGTAAACCGCCCCACCAATAACACCGAGTTTTATACCGGCAACGCCGACCTTACCGCCCAGCTGCTGGGGCTTTTACAGGCCGCCGGCAACAAAGCCCCGCTGGTGCTAACCAGCACCACGCAAGCGGGCAACGGCACCGATTATGCCAAAAGCAAAGAGGCCGCCGAAACTGCTGTTTTTGCCCACGGGCAACAAAACCAAAGCGATGTTTATGTATACCGCCTGCCCGGCGTGTTTGGCAAGTGGAGCCGCCCCAACTACAACACTGTGGTGGCTACCTTTTGCCACAATGTGGCCAACAACCTGCCGCTAGAAATACGCGACCCCGCCTACCCCCTGCCCCTTTGCTATATCGATGACGTAATTGCCAGTTTTACCGGGGTACTAACCGGTTGCACACCCCCGCCGGCCGCTGGCCAGCACATGGGCATTAACCCCACAACCACCGTTACGCTGGGGCAGCTAGCCAGCTTAATACAAAGCTTTAAACAAAACCGCACCACCCTTGCCCTGCCCAATATGGGCGATGCCTTTACCAAAAAGCTGTACGCCACCTATCTTTCGTACCTGCCGCAAAGCGCCTTTAGCTACCCCCTTACCATGCACACCGATGAACGAGGCAGCTTTACCGAGTTTTTGCGCACCCCCGAACGTGGGCAGGTTTCGGTCAATGTTTCAAAACCAGGCATTGTAAAAGGCAACCACTGGCACAATACCAAAAACGAAAAGTTTTTGGTGGTGCGTGGCAGTGCGGTTATCCGCTTTAGAAAAGTGGGCGACGAGGAAATAATTGAATATAAAGTAAGTGGCGAAAAGCTGGAAGTAGTGGATATCCCCACCGGCTACACCCATAACATAGAAAATGTTGGCGAGGGCGAGCTGGTTACCGTAATGTGGGCAAGCGAACCCTTTGACCCCAAAAACCCCGATACCTACTTTGAAAAAGTATAGCCACCCATTCCCCGCTGGGTATGGGCATAACCCCACATTGTGGGAGCAAAGGTGGAACCCATGCAAAAACTAAAATTGATGACCATTGTAGGCACCCGGCCCGAGATTATCCGGCTTTCGCAGGTAATTAAATGTGCCGACAAATATTTTGACCATACGCTGGTGCACACCGGCCAAAACTACGATTATACCCTGAACGGTATTTTTTTTGAGGACCTGCAACTGCGCCAGCCCGATGTTTATTTAGAGGCCGTAGGCGCCGATTTGGGCGAAACCATGGGTAACATCATTGCCAAAAGCTATGCCTTAATGGCCCAGCAAAAGCCCGATGCCGTGCTATTATTGGGCGATACCAACAGCGCCCTTTCGGCCATTTCGGCCAAGCGGCTTAAGGTGCCTATTTTCCATATGGAAGCCGGCAACCGCTGCTGGGACTGGAACGTTTCTGAAATGATTAACCGCAAAATTGTGGATCATATCAGCGATATTAACCTGCCTTATACCGAGCATTCGCGCCGGTACCTGTTAAGCGAAGGCATTGATGGCAAAACCATTTTTGTTACCGGCAGCCCCATGCCAGAGGTGCTGGCCGCCCACGCCGAAGGCATTGAGCAAAGCGATGTGCTTTCTCGTTTAGGGCTTGCTGCCGGCAAGTACATTTTGCTTTCGGCCCACCGCGAAGAAAACATTGACAACGAAGAAAATTTTATGAGTTTGATGAGCGCTGTAAATGACATTGCTGAAAAAACACAGCTGCCTATTATCTACTCTACCCACCCACGCAGCAAAAAATATATCGAAAAACGTGGCTTTGTGTTTCACCCGCTGGTGCAAACCATGCCACCCTTTGGTTTTTTAGATTATAACAAGCTGCAAAAAAACGCCTATTGTGTGCTAAGCGATAGCGGTACCCTAAGCGAAGAGAGTGCCCTGCTGGGCTTTGCCGGCGTACTAATACGCACCAGCACCGAGCGCCCCGAAGTGCTAGACAAGGGCACCGTGGTAATTGGCGGCATAAAAGGCCCCGATGTGGAGCAGGCGATGGAACTGGCTGTTGCCATGCAGGCAAACCACGAGCCAGTGGTGCTTCCGCCCGATTACGAGGACCTGAACGTGAGCGTAAAGGTAGTTAAAATTATCGAAAGCTATACCCGTATTGTGAACGAAACTGTGTGGCTAAAACGATAACAGATTATTACGATTATTTGTAAGGAGGCACCGTTTTGCCAAATAGCAACCTAAACCAAACAAACAGTGCTTCTATGGGTAAAAAGCGGTTATTGGTAGTTAGCCAACACTTTTGGCCCGAAAACTTTAGAATCACCGATATTGTGGCCGGTTTTACCGCCAATAGCATTGAGGTTGACGTGCTTTGCGGCCTGCCAAACTACCCCAAAGGCGAGTGGTTTGACGGCTATAAATACACCGGCCCGCGCCGGCAAACCCATGTGGGCGCGCAAATTTTTCGGGCAGGCGAAATTCGCCGCAAGGGCAATACCTCGCTGCGTATTTTTTTAAACTATGTTTCTTTCCCGTTTTTTGCGCTATTTAGCCTGCCCCGCCTTGCCGGGCGCAAATACGATGCCGTGTTTTGCTACGAAACCAGCCCGGTGCTAATGATGCTGCCGGCCATTGTGTACGCCAAAACCCACCGGGTGCCCCTAACCACCTATGTGCTAGATTTATGGCCAGACAACCTTTATTCGGTGCTGCCCATAAAAAACAAACTGGCGCGGGGCCTTGCCAGTGGGGTTAGCAACTGGTTTTACCGCCGCAGCCCCCGCCTAATAGCCATGAGCGATAAACTGGCTACCCATTTGCAAACGGTTACGGCAAAAAAGGCACCCGCTATTGCGGTTATTCCCCAATATTGCGAAGATTTTTATGCACAAGACATTGAAGATAAAGAGTTGCAACAGCGTTTTGCCGGCCATTTTAATATTTTATTTACCGGCAATATTAGCCCCGCACAAGATTTAGATAACCTAGTAAAAGCCATGCAACTGGTAAATGAAACCGAGCCTACCACCAACATACAATGTTTAATTGTGGGCGACGGCATGAGCAAAACCCAGCTAAAAGAAATCATTGCAGCACACGGTGTGCAAAAATACTTTGTGTTTTGTGGGCAGCAACCTGCTACCGATATTCCAAAATGGACGGGCATTGCCAGCGCCTTGTTTGCGGGTCTTGCCAAAAGCGACAATTTAAGCCTAACGGTGCCCGCCAAAATTACCAGCTATTTTGCTGCCGGGCGGCCCATGCTGGTGGCGGCCGATGCCGAGGCGGCACGCGTGGCCGAAGAATCGGGCGCGGCGCTGGTTTCGCCCGCTGGCGATGCGCAAAAACTGGCCCAAAATATTTTGGCATTGTACCACAAAACCCCAGCGGCACGCACTGCCATGGGGGCAGCTGGCCGCCAATGCTACCAAAAAAACTATAAGCGTAGCAACCTGTTGGCGCAGCTAAAGCAGTTTATTTTTAACGAATAATCCACTTATAAAAACCCCAAATATACGTGTGCACAACACACGCAAAGCGAGGCCTGTATGAAAACATTGGTGATTATCCCCTGTTACAACGAGGAAGAAAACCTGGACCGGGTAATTGCCCGCCTGCAAAAAGAATACCCTGCTGCCGATTATTTGGTGGTGAACGATTGCAGCACCGATTCTTCGGAAGAAGTGTTGCGCCGTGGTAAATACAATTATATTTCGCTGCCGGTAAACCTGGGCATTGGGGGCGGCGTGCAAAGTGGCTACCTGTATGCCGTAGAAAAAGGCTACGATATTACGGTGCAAATGGATGGCGACGGCCAGCACAACCCCAAATATTTGCCCGCTGTAATAGAGCCCGTGGCAAACGGCCAGTTGGATATGTGCATTGGCAGCCGTTTTATTCATAAAGAAGGGTTTCAATCTAGCGGGGCACGGCGTTTTGGCATTGGTTTTTTAAGCGGGTTAATCCGCCTGCTTACCGGCACCAAAGTGCTAGATGTTACCAGCGGATTTAGAGCCTGCAACAAAGAACTTACCGCCTTTTATGCCCACAACTATGCGCAAGATTACCCCGAACCCGAGGCGATTGTTTCGGGTACGCTAAATGGTTTTAAAATTGGCGAAGCCCCCGTTGTGATGGAAGAACGCATGGGCGGGCAAAGCTCTATAAGCCCTATAAAAGGGGCTTACTACATGGTTAAGGTAAGCATTGCACTGGTGGTGCACCGGCTTATCTTGCGCAAAAAAAAGGGGGCAAAATAGCATGCTGCCAGAGCTACGAATTATTTTACTACTAGGCGCCATTGCCTACTTGCTGGTTATTTTGGCGCTGCTAAAAAAGGGCAAGCTAAATGTACAATACTCGCTTATTTGGCTGGCTAGCGCAGTTGTTTTAATTATTTTTGCGGCGTTTCCCTACACGGTGTATGTACTGCGAGATTTGTTAAATATTGAGGTGCCGGCAAACCTTGTTTTTTTACTGCTGTTTATTTTTGTGCTGGCACTGCTACTAAGCCTTTCTACCATTGTAACCGGGTTTGCAAGCCGCATACGCAAACTTACCCAAACCCAGGCCCTGCTAGAAAAACGCCTGCGCGAACTGGAAGAAACCCTGAATAAAAAAGAGTAGCGTGCCAGTGGTTTGCGGCTACCATTATTTTAAACAAGGTGGGCTATAAGTTGGCATTAAACTCGGTAACCTTTTTATTGTTTTTGGGCGTTGTTTGTGTGGTGGCCTATGCGCTGCCCCGCAAAATACGCTATATTTGGCTTTTGGTTTGCAGCTATGCCTTTTATTTATACACCCCCACCGGCACGCTGGCCAACCTGCCCGCCCTTGCCCTATTGGTGGGCACCACCCTGTTTAGTTATGCTTGTGCTTTGGGCATTGGCAAATGCACAAAACCATTTTTGCGGCGGCTTTTTTTGGGGCTTTCGCTGCTAAGCTGCCTTGGCATATTGTTTGGTTTTAAATACACCAATTTTTTTATCGACGGCATTAACAGCCTTACTGGTGCATTTGGCACTGCCTCCCCTATTTCTCATGTAAACCTGCTAATGCCGCTTGGTATTAGCTACTATATATTGCAGGCCGTGGGTTACACGGTAGATGTATACACCGGCACCCTTGCCCCCGAGGCAAACCCTATCCGCTACGCTTTATTTGTAGGGTTTTTTCCGGGTATTGTAACCGGGCCTATTAACCGTGCGGGCAGCATGCTGCCACAATATAAAAATCCCCCTGCCTTCGATTATAACCGCGTTGCAGGCGGGCTTTTTCGCGTATTATGGGGTATTTTTAAAAAGATGGTAATTGCCGATACCATTGGCCAGTACACGGCAGCGGTGTTTGCCACCCCGGCACATTATGCCGGCCCCCAGCTATTGCTGGCGGCACTGCTATTTGCCTACCAACTATATGCCGATTTTGGCGGAACCTGCGATATTGCCATTGGCGCGGCCCAAATGCTGGGCTTTACCTTTGCCGAAAACTTTAACCGCCCCTTTGCCGCCAAAACCTTTGCAGGGCTTTGGCAGCGCTGGCATATCTCGCTCACCTCTTTTTTTAGAGAAACCGTTTTTACCCCCCTGGTGTGGAGCCGTTGGACTGAAAAAATACCCTTTATTGGCAAAAAATTCACCAAACCACCCACCGCTTCTTCAGTTTTTATCATTTTTGCGCTTTCGGGGTTGTGGCATGGGCCGCATGTAAACTATGTGGTTTGGGGGCTGTTAAACGGGGCCCTTATGGTGTTTAGCAGCACCAAACTAAACAAAAAACGAGATAAACTAGCCGCAAAAATACCACTCTACCGTGCCCGGCACCTGCGCGGGTTTTGCCAGCGGGTGCTTGTATACCTGCTATTCGCAGGCTGCCTCGTTTTTTTTGCTGCCGCATTATATCAGTTCCCGGTTAGCAGCTGGGCCGCCGGCCTTTTAAACGGGTGGGATACTCTTTTTACCAGTTTTGCCGCCCTAAATACCGTGTTGGGGCTAGATTTTACCACCATGTTATTGCTGGCGGGCTGTATTGTTTTGGTAGAAGCCGTTGAAAAATGCGGCAATGTTGCCGGCTGGATACGCCGCCGAGGCTGGTTTATACGCTGGCCACTATACATATTGCTGTTGGCGATGTTACTGGTGTTTGGCAAATTGGGGCAATCGCCCGCTATTTACCAGCAATATTAGCCCATGGCACCCATGCCACTGTGTGTACCGCTACTTTACATTTATTAAGGCAAAAACATAGAAGGGGAAATGTATGAAACTGCTGCGTGTGGTTGTAAGCCGTTTTGTAACTGGCATAAAAATCATATTTAAATTTTCCATTCTATTGCCTATTTTATTTGGTATGGTTTGGTTTAATTTTAAGGTAGATCGTTCGGGCATCTTTCAGGGCGAGCGTTTTGAGCGTGAGGTGGCCCTTGCTTTGCTAGATGGCCACAATGTTAGCGGCAACGAGCAGATGGACGAACGAGAAATAAACGCCCTGTACATACACAATTTACAGCAACCACTTAACACCGTTGCCTTGGGCTCTAGCCGTATGTTGCAAATGGATAAAACAGTGGCAGGCACCCATAGCTTTTACAACTTTGGCATGGTTGGCGCCGATTTTAAAGACCTACTTGGCATTTTTTACTTAATGGACAAAGCCGATAAGCTACCCCAAAACATGGTTATTGGGCTGGACCCCTGGCTGCTGAATGCCGACCCAGAAGCAACCGACAGCCGCAGCAACAAGCAATTGTACGAAGAATTTTTGTCGGTAAAACTGGGCATAGAAACCACCTACCAGCCCCCAAACGAGCTAGACAAGTACGGTGTATTATTCAGCCCCAGTTATTTTCAAGGTAACCTAGAGTATTATTTTAGAGATACCATGCTAGAAAAACGCCCCACCATTGTAGATGGCAACCTAAAAGGCCAGCTTACCGATGTAAAATGCTGTGATGGCAGTATTTTATATAACCAGGCATTTCGTAGTAAAACGCAGCAAGAAGTTGACCACGCCGCCCTAACAGACGCCGTAAACTTTTTGCGCATGCAAGGCTACCAAGAGCCCGACCCTACCCTGTGCAGCCTGTTTGATAAATTTATTTGCTATGCAAAGCAGCGTGGCGTAAACGTGGTTTTTGTGCTGGTGCCCTACCAGCCGGTGCTGTACAGCTATGTTACCGAGCACGCTGCCGATTACCCCGGTTTTTTTAAAACTGCCCAATGGTATAAAAATTATGCAGCACAAAATAATATCCCTATTTATGGGGACTATAACCCCTACATTGCCGGCACCTGGTACCAAGATTATTACGATGGCCACCATATAAGCAACGAGGCTTTAGGGAATATTTTCCCGGGTATACGCACTGTTTTAGCACAGCAAAAAAGCAGCAATGCCACCCGCCCCTGGCAAACAGATGCCATTGTACCGCTAGAAACAGCCGAAAAAATTGTTTGCAATATTAACCAAATGCAACCGCCGCAAGTGCTTAAATATAAAGATGATATAGAAATTGATGGTGTGCTCTGTTACCAATTTTTACGCTACAGCAGCGAAGAAGAAAAAGCCACCCTGCTGGCACGCTACGCCATAGCACAAGATACCGGCGTTTTTTATCGGTTTGATACCAACCAAAAAGCCTGGGTGATTGACCCCCGCTTTTAACCTTTTGTAACCACTGCAAAGCCATTTAAAAAGTACTTAGCCTGCCCACCATTGGGCAGGCTTTTTTATACTCAGTTAACTCGAAAATCGTTCCAGACGATTTTCAAGACCACGGCCCAAAGGGCCGTGGCATACGCCAACAGGCGTGTGTTAACACCGTTCATAGTGAATTGCGCGCTGAGCAGGCTTTACCTGCTCATTGAAAATGATGATTTCATTTTCAATTTAATTCACTATATAATTATATACAATGGTGCAAATATTTTTGCCGCCATGCCACTATATTTTTTTAATTTTATATTGACAAGTCGAATTCTAGAGTGTATACTGTGCATAGTGTATATATACAGTGTGCTTCAGAGAGGAGCATTACATGCAAATTTTAATTAGCAATTCTAGTGGCAAACCAATTTACGAGCAAATTACCACCCAAATAAAAAACCAAATACTAAGCGGCAAGCTTAAAGCTGGCGACGCGCTACCCAGTATTCGGCTTTTGGCAAAGGAAATTAGAATTAGCGTAATTACTACCAAACGCGCTTACGAGGATTTGGAACGGGATGGATTTATCGAGACTATCCCAGGAAAAGGCAGCTTTGTAGCTGCCAAAAACACCGAGTTTGTGCGTGAGGAGCAAATGCGCCTAGCCGAAGAGCATTTAAGCAAAGCTGTGGATATTGCTAAATCTGCCGCAATTTCTTATGCAGAGCTTACCGAAGTGCTTGCCCTGCTTTACGGTGCCGAATAAATTAACTGCCAGCTAGCAAATAAAAAATTTGGTTAAATGGGTTACTAAGTACAAATAATAAGGGGAAACCAGCATGGAAAATGCAATTGAAGTAAAAAACCTGCGAAAAGAGTACAACAATTTTTGTTTAAAAGATATCAGCTTTGCGGTACCCACCGGCAGCATTGTTGGCTTTGTTGGCGAAAACGGGGCCGGAAAAACCACCACCATTAAATCGATGTTGGACATTGTGCATAAAGATGCCGGCAGTATAACCCTACTGGGGCACGATAGCACCGATGTAGCCGCCGCCCATGCAGATGTTGGTGTTGTGTTTGACGAAAGCAGTTTTAACTTTTTAATTACCGCCACACAGGTAGGCAATATTTTTAAAAATGTTTATAAAACTTGGGACGCTGCCTATTACCAAGAATTATTACATCGGTTTGGGCTTGGCACCGGCAAAAAAGACATTATTAAAAACTATTCTCGGGGTATGAAGATGAAGCTTTCGTTGGCTGTTGCGCTGGCGCACCGCCCAAAGCTGCTTATATTAGACGAAGCTACCAGCGGGCTGGACCCCGTAGTGCGGGATGAAATTCTAGATTTATTTCTTGAATTTATTCAGGATGAGCAGCACAGTATTCTTTTTTCTAGCCACATTACCAGCGATATTGAAAAAGCAGCCGATTATATTGTTTTTATCCACCAAGGCGAAATTATTTTAAACGCCCCAAAGGATGAACTGCTTAGCATGTATGGCGTGGTGCATTGCAGCAAGCAAATGTTGCAACAAATTAACCCGGCGCTGGTGGTAGGCATGCGGGAGGGCCAGTTTGGCGTAGAAGCCCTTGTAAATAACCGCACGGCGCTAACCGCCACCGACGAAATGCTGGTAGAAAAGGCCAGTATTGATGATATTATGCTGTATACCATAAGGGGGAACCGCCCATGAAGGGACTGCTTATAAAAGACCTATACTCACTAAATGCGCTTAAAAAAACCTATCTTCTTTTTTTGGTTTTAATTGTTGGCTTTGTCGCTTTTTTAGATTTTGACTCCAGCTATGTTGCCAGCACGCTTTCGATGTTTGTTTTAATGACCTCTACTACTTGTTTTAACTACGACGAAGCTTATAAGTGGGATGCCTACGGCATTACCCTACCCCTTAGCCGCAAGCAAATTGTGGCCGCCCGCTACCTGTTGGGGCTTGGGTTTACCTTTTCGGCCGGGGTAATCTCTCTTGTTCTTTCCAGCCTTATTTCGGTTATAAAGCAAGAGCCTGCCGGCTGGCTTATAAACCTGCTTACCACCATTGTTGTGGTTTTTATTATTGGGTTGTTGGTTAATGCGGTTTCTTTTCCGGTGGCTTTTCGTTACGGTGCCGAAAAAGCCCGCTATGCCATGATGTTTATCACTCTTGGCCCCTTTCTTTTCTTTATCATTTTCCGAGACTCTGTTACCACTCCCCTACTTAATTTTATTGCTTCTACTGGCGAAAATTTTGGTATTTATCTTCTTGTGGGGTTTTTGCTTGCAACCTTGCTCTTCTATGTATTGTCCTTTTTCATCTCTAATAAAGTGTACCAAAAACGAGAATTTTAATAAAAAACAACCTTCCGCCACAAAATGGAAGGTTGTTTTTTATTGCCAACAAAGCGTGAGCAAGTATAATACCTCTCAGCTGTTAGAAGTATCGATTACGACATCGCAGCCCTCGCGCACCTTAAACTCTGCAAAATATTGGTTTTCCATTGGTATCCATTCGTTTGTAAAGCGCTGGGCCATCGCTTGCCCATTGCGCTGCAATATGCGCCCTGCCTGTGTTGTTGCATCCACCTGCAAAAACACTTTCACATCGTAGGGGGCATTTAGCCTCGGGTGCATCGAGTAGCTGCCCTCTACCACCGTAACACGCCCCGCTGGCAGCGTGCGCTGCACGTTTGTTTGGCCGGTGGCACAGTTGTAGCCTTGGTAGCAAACACCCTGCCCTGCCGCCGCCTGCTGCACCACCGGGGCAAGGCGTTCATAGTCTATATTGCCGCCGGCCTCGGCCAAGCGCTGCGGTGTGCGCTGCCAGTGCTGTAAAAAAAAGTCGTCTACCTCTACCGTGCCGCTGCCATACACCTGCGCCAGCTGTTTGGCAAGGCTGCTTTTGCCTGCCGCTGCCATTCCATCAATGGCTACCAGCACATGGCTTTTGCCCTGCAATTCCTTATCAATTGCCGCAAAAACCGGCAATACAAGGGCAAACTTTTTGGTAACAAGCCGGTAGTGTGGCTGGTACAGCGCCACAAAACGTGCGCTGTGGTGGGTTTGTGGGCAACCAGCCTGTATATATTGGGCTATTTCTTCTAGCGCTTGTGGGGCGCTGTAGGGCAGTTTCCCCTGTTGTATTAACGTTTGCAGCATTGCCAGTTTTTTTTGCAGGTTTTGCAGGCTGCCAACATGTTTGCGTGCGCTAATGGCGCAAATACGCGTCAGAGTTTGCGCTACCAAGGTGTTGCCAACCCCAGCAAGGTGAATACGGTAAAGGCCGTTTCCAATATCCTCCGGCTCGCGTGGGGTGGTGCTAAAATCCACCTGCTGCCTTTCTTGTTGCAGACGCTCGCAAAAGGCCGCTTCATCCTGTATCAAATGGCCGCCGCCCAGCTCGTTTTGGTACAGTAGCTTTAGGCAATCTTGCAGCTCTAACCCAGGGTATAACCTTTGTTGTTGCAGCAATAGTTCTTTAATCATTTGCATCACACATCCCTGCCTCTTGCGCAAATCTCTTTCTGGGTTTAAATATAAACCAGCAAAGCCTATCGTTTAACCCCTTGCTGGACTACCCCTCTTGAATTTCGGCCGGGGCAATACCCACAATTTTATCTACCGGTATTGTAAAGCAAACACTGTGTGCGGGGGTTTTAACCCCTTTCTTTTCTCTTATGGCTTCCATCACCTTATCGGCCGTTTCTTCCTCGATGACGCAAAGGATAATTTCCTTTTCCAAATCGACCGTAATACCCATAAATACCTCGTGGCGAGAGCTTTCGCCACGGGCATTAATAATGGTGGCGCCCCTTGCGCCTGCCTTGCGGGCAACCTCCATAACATCATCTACATGGCCGGCATTTACAATAATATAAAGGGCTTTCATATTTTCAAAGCTTTCCATTTTTCTGTCCCTTTCGTTAAATCGATAGTTTATTCAGGTTGGTTGCGAAGGCAATTCCGGTATTGGGTTTGCCAAAATCATATTTCTCTATAAAAATTTGCATGGCCTTATCGGCTAACTCTTTGCGCATAATGCAAGAAATAACAGCCTTGTTTTCTTCCGGCACCAAGCCAAACATATCCATTAAATAGCTGGCCTTTACCGTGCCTTTGCCGTAGGCGGTAGTCATCACATGCGCGCCAAGGTCCGATAATTCTCTTAGAATCGCATCTTTATGGCTCCTGTTGGCAATTAGGGTTAAATAGGTGGCCTGGCCGGTTGTTTCAATTTTCATTGGGTTTATCCTCCTCAATGAGATACCTTGTAGAATCTTCTGATTGCTGGCCCCCGGGGGTGGTGGTTGCCACGCCCTCGTGTTTAGGAACCAGCTCTGCAAACTCAGCAAAATCATCGTCTTGTTGTGCTTGAACCTTTTTAAGGCGCCGGTTATACATAATGCCCAGGGCCTGCACGGCTATAAGCGGTGTTACCGAAATAAAGGCGATAATGCCAAACCCGTTGGTAAGCACCGATTGCGCCTGGCTGCCTGCTGTTAAGGCCACTGCCTGGGCAACCCCCAAGGTTAACGGTGTTAAAAAGGCAGAGGTTAGCGCCCCGCCCGAAACCCCGCCAGAATCGAATGCCAGGCCCACAAATAGCGTCGAGGTGAATTTTATCATAATAAGAGAAATGGCGTAAAGCGGAACAAGAAACCACAAAATATTAATTTGGGTAAGTATTTTTACAATAGCAAGAACCGACGCCAAACCAATGCCCAGCGCAAGGGTTATGCGGATGGTATTTTTTTTAATATGGCCGTTGGTAATTTCCTCTAGCTGCTCTCCCAGCACTGTAACCGCCGGCTCCGATAAGGTTATAGACATCCCAAGAATAAAGCCTACAATTAGCAATATCCATTTAAACCAGCCGGGCCTGCTGGGGTCTAAAAATGCTTCGCCAATATATTTGCCGGCAAAAGCAAAGCCATAATCGATGCCCGATAGAAAAATTAAAAGGCCAATGTAAACCGGCAGTATGCCCAAAATTGTTTTGATAAATTGGCGTTTAGGCAGCTTTACCAAAAAGATTTGAAACGGAACAAACACAATGATAATGGGCAGCAGCGCCAGGGCAACACTTGCCAGGTTATCTACCACAATTCCCAGCAACCCCTGCGACGTGCCGGGGTTATAGGTGCCGGCAGCAGGCAGCACACCACCGTTAAGTGCTTTTAGTATAATACCATAAATAAATATGGCAAGAATAGGCCCCACTGAGGCAAGCCCAATAATGCCAAAGGTATCGTCGTTGGTTTTGCCCTTAGACATTGTGGCCGAAACACCAATGCCCAAAGCCAAAATAAACGGTACCGAAATATCCCCCGTGGTTGCGCCGCTGGCGTCGAAGGCAAGGGCAATAAATTCTTCTGGCACAAAAATAATAAGCGCAAATAGCAATGTGTAAAGTATTGCAAACACGGTTTTTATATTCCAGTTTTTAACAATGCGCCACAAGGCAAACCCCACCGAAATGCCGGTGCCGGTGCTTGCCACCCACACAAAAAGGGTGCTGTTAATTTGCGGCATTATCATGTTTACCTGCCGGGCAAGCACTTCAAGGGCAGGCTCGGCCACGGTAACAAAAAGCCCAAAAATAAAACCAAAAAACACAATGAATGCTACTTTTTTTATTTTTATCAGGGATTTGCCAACCATTTTACCAATGGGCAAAATGCTGATATCCAGCCCTACCAAAAACAGGGTTTGCCCTATAACAACCCCCAAGTACCCCACTACCAGCTTTACAACATCTGCCGGCTGGTTTATAGGCGCTATAACGCCACACACAATTAAAATAACCGCAGCAAGCGGAAGAGACGATAAAAATGTTTCTTTTAGAACCCGTAATGTTTTTATTATTCTGTCCTCCTAAACGTATCTATTATAACAGGCTATTTTAGCCTTCTGGTATTATCTCAACAATATCCGAAATATCGCACTGCAGGGCATCGCAAATTTTGCCCAAACTTTCTAACGATACCGATTTATCCTTGCTCATTTTAGCAAACACATTAAAGCTTAACCCTGTGGTTGCTTTAAGCTTTGTGCGGTTCATCTTTTTATCTATCAATAATTTCCAAAGCTTATTGTAGCTAATCCTCGCCACCAAAAAACCTCCTTTGGTTGCCATGTAACCTTATTTATACAGTATAGCATTTTCTCGCTCTATCAGCAAGATTTTCTGTACATATCGTGAGAATCCCTTTCGAATTAGAGCATATGCCCGTGCCTAAAAATATCCGTTAAAGCACTAACAGCTGCTTTAACGGATATTTTGCGCAGTAAAGGGGTATTCTGCTTATTTCAATTATCTACTGCATAACATCTTATGCCACCATTGCGTTTTCGTTTATCCTATCAATCACTGCGCGCAAATCCATAAATACCGATACATCATCAAACAGTTCACTTATACTGCCTTGATCGGTAAATGGGCTTTCCTGCAGCACAGCCAAATCCTTCATCATGCCGTTTTTTACAATATAGTTAACAATCTGCTTCACAAAATGCATCTGCCTGCTATCCAGCCCGGCATCATCAAGAAATTTAGAAAAGGCATTATTGGCCGCCTTTTGGCTTATCCCAACAATAGAGCGCACAAGCTCGCCAAGCGGCGTTTTGCCGTACTGAGCATCATACTGCTCTTTGGTGCCCAGCTCGTTCCACAAAATGTTCTCAAGCGACTGCACATCGCCCTGCGTTAGCGGCTCGTTGCCCTTTAGCTTGGCAATGGCCGGTTCGCTTTGGTGCTGCAAGATATAATAATTAACCTTCTTTTTGTAATTGGCCAAATCATCATTATCAAGCTGAGATTCATTCCATTCTATCGAAAGAATGTCGTCTGTAAAGTCCGTGTCGTAGCGCGCTCTGTCATCTTCGGGGATAAACTTAATAAGATCGCGCAGCTTGATGCGCACATCCTCATAATCGGCGATACCCGCTCGCTCCAGATAATCGTTGTTGGCAATTTGTTCTATCAAGTCCTTTTGCTCGGCAATGGCAGGAATGGTACCATACTTTGCAAGCTCTGTGGCTTTGCGCACCATATCATTTTTTGCCCGCTTGTAACTTTTTTCGGCAAGCATGGCAAGTTCAATCTGGTAAACCAGCATATCAAAGCGTGCCGCACTGGTATCCTCCCCCGTTGGCAAAACCAGCGGGGCAACGTGCTCTGCTATTTGCAGGGTATTCTCATAGGTCAGCGTAGCAAAATCATCCTGTGTTTGGTATTTGTCTACCGTTTGCAAATGTTGCTTCACCGCAAAATTATCCCGTGGCAGTGCCTTTACCTGGCGCACCAAATCCTCCACCAGTTTCTTGCGGTAGTTTTGCAGCTCCTCGGTTTGAAATGGCAGTTCTTGCAGTTTATACACCATCTCCACCTTGGTATTAAAGGTGCGCTCCTGCAAAGTGGCCACCGTACCGGCTTCTTTACCTTTTGCATGCAGGCGGAAAAACTCAAAGTTTCGGCACAAATCAAAAATAAAAAACTGCTGCTTATCTGCACCGTCTATCAAACCCTCGCAAATGCGGGTACCGCGCCCTATCATCTGCCAAAACTTAGCCCGGCTCATCACCTTTTTAAAAAACACAAGGTTCAAAATCTCCGGTACGTCAATACCAGTGTCCAGCATATCTACCGAAATAGCAATTTGTGGCAGCTTACTCTTGTCAGAAAAATCATCTATCAAACTTTGGGCGTAGTTGGTATAGTTATCAATCACCCGTGCATAGTGGTTCGGGTAATCGGGGTATTCCTTGTTCCACACCTCAAGGATTTTTTCTGCGTGTTTGTGGCTTTTGGCAAAAATGATGGTTTTGCCAATTTTCTCGCCATACTCTACCCGCTGCCCATGTTGCATTAAAATATTCAGCGCTTTTTTAACAGTATCTTCGTTAAAAATCCACTGGTTAAGGGCGCTGGAATCAATGCTTTCGGGCAGGTTGCCTTCTTCATCGGCAAAGGTATTCTCGTATTCCTCCTGTTCCTCGGGCGAAAGTTCATCGTAAGCAATGCCCTTGGTCATGAATTTAAGTTCCGTTTCCACAGACACAAAATCCACCAGATACCCGTCCTGCACCGCCTGCGAAAGCTCGTAGCCATAAGTAGGCACACCGCTTTCTAAGTTAAAAATGCCATAGGTGTTTTTGTCTATTTCATCTTTGGGCGTAGCTGTTAAGCCCACCAGCAACGCATCAAAATAGGTAAAGATATCTTTATATTTATTGTAGATACTGCGGTGTGCCTCGTCCACAATAATAAGGTCGAAATGCCCCGGTGTAAACAAGCGGTCGCCCTGCTCATCACGGGTGGCGTCAATGCAGTTCATCATGGTTTGATAAGTGGAAAAGACCGCACGGGCACTGGCCTCTTCTTTTCCCTCTGTGAGATTGCACAGGGAAAGATTGGGTAATTGATTGTGGAAGGCACGCTTCGCCTGCGTTACCAGCGCATTACGGTCTGCTAAAAACAGCAGGTTTTTCACCCAGCCATGGCGAATTAGCACATCGGCCAGTGAGATGACCGTGCGGGTTTTGCCGCTGCCGGTAGCCATCACCAGCAGCGCTTTGCGGCGGTTACGTTCGCCAAAGGCATCGCAAACAGACTGTATTGCCTGCTTTTGATAATAGCGGCCGGATATCGCGTCGTTTACCTGCACGGCAGCAAGCGGCGTGCGGTTGCGCATTTTGTTAAACTCTTTCTCTAAATCTCGCTTAGAGTAGATGCCGGACACTTGCCGCTCGGGGTAGTGCTTATCGCTCCAAATGCGGGTTTCGTAGCCGTTGGTCATAAAAATAATGGGGCGCTGGCCGGTTGCCTTCTCCAAAAAATTTGCATAAAGCACCGCCTGCTGGCGGCCTTTTTCCACATTGGCACTGGTGCGCTTGGCCTCAATAACCGCAAGCGGTAGGCCGTTATCGGCCAGCAGCACATAGTCTGCCTTGCCTTTGCCCGCTTTGTTGGGCATTTCGTCAATTGGGTATTCGTCTACCCAGTTAGCCCCACGCTGCCAGCCCGCATCCTGCAACATCACATCGATATACGCCGTGCGGGTCTGCGCTTCGGTCATATCTATTGGTTTAACAGTGTAACCCTGTTTAAGCTGTTCCACACGCTTGGCGGTAAGCTCTTCTCGCTTGGGCAAGTTCTTGGCCAGCAACGTCTGAAAATCCACTTCTTCGGCAGCGGGCGGTATAGCAGGCACGGTCACTGGTGCCGGCTTTGCCTCCAGAATAGACTTATCAAACGGTGTTTCGGTATAGTTTGCCCCATAGCAATAGGCCACAAAATCTAAAAAGCTGTGCAGGTTTTGCAGCGCCAGCACGGCTTGGTCTCGGCTTATGCCCTTGGGGTTGTGGGTGGCGTTGTTGCCTACCTTACGCAAATAGGTTAGCTTGGTGCCCATACCAGCGGGGATTAAATCCTTAAAATCCTCGGTGCTGATAAGGGTAACCAGCTTGTCCTCATACGGTTTTGCCAGCGAGCCATCCACGCTGTACACCCATTTCACCGCAAACTC
>JAJDJP010000027.1 GCA_030267215.1 Ruminococcaceae bacterium OttesenSCG-928-A16 | reverse complement strand
GTTTTTACACCGTCCATGTCATCAAAGGCTTGGTTTTCGCCGCCCATGGCCCAAATAAAGGTATAGCTAGCGGTGCCGCACCCGGCGTGGATACTCCAGCTGGGGGAGATAACCGCTTCTTCGTTGCGCATAACAATGTGGCGGGTTTGGGTGGGCTCGCCCATCATGTGGAACACCACGTTGTCCTCCGGAATATCAAAATAGGTGTACACTTCCATGCGGCGCTCGTGGGTGTGCACCGGCATGGTGTTCCACACGCTGCCGGGCTCCAGCACGGTCAAACCCATCGAAAGCTGGCAGGTGGGCAGCACATCGGGGTGGATAAACTGGTTAATTACACGCTTGTTAGAGGTTTCGGTAGCGCCAAGTGGTTTTTTGGCGGCTTCGGCCAACGAGATAAAGCGGGTTTCGAAGCTGCGGTGGGCCGGGGCCGAAACACCATAAAATTTGGCTGGGTTTGCGGCATCATCGCTGGCAAAGGTAACCTCTTTGGTGCCCATGGTAATATAAATGCAGTCTTTATTTCCCATTTTATAGGCTTTACCGTCCACGGTGCAAACGCCCGGTGCGCCAATGTTAAAAAAGCCCACTTCGCGGCGCTCTAAAAAGAATTTGGTGCCAAAATTGTGCCAAATATCAATGCCTTTGTCCATCGAAACTGTCTCTTTAACCGGCATAATGCCAAGGGTAACCATGCGGTCTACATGGCTGTACACCGCCACTACCTCATCGGCCTGGTACAGGTTTTGCACCAAAAATTCATCTCGCAGTTCCTCGGTGGTGTAGCGCTTAACATCGCGCTGGTTGGCAGAATAACGAATATCCATTACAATCTTCCTTTCTATAATAGCGCTTTCATTTTACGGCATAGTTGTTTTTTGCCCACAACAAACCATTGCAGGCCCTACTTTTCGTTAAACAATCGCCCCTATTGGCGCTGCCTTATGGGCAAGGCTGCTGCCTGCCACATAAAGGCAGCTGCGGCCTTTTTTAGCCGCAGCGCCACGGTAATTTTTTATCGAAAAGTAGTATTATTCCCCTTTATTATAGCCCCACAGTTCTAATTGGGCAAGTGCCGGAAATGGCGAGGGATCGGTTTCGTCCTTTTTCATCTGGTCCATTTTTACCCAGGTAACGGCCCGCGCCGCAAACGAAAACTCTTGTGGCTGGGCTGTTTTTGTAAACTGGGGCACAAAGGTGCTGCCATCTGAAAAGGTGAGGGTTGCCTCTTTCCACCAGTTATCGTGCGGGAAATCGGCCCGCAGGGTAATTACGGCGGCATCCAGTATCACCTCGCGGCCAAAATCGATGGTAATTTCGGCATCGGCCTGCTGGTTAATGCCCCAGCTTTCGTACGGCCAGGGGCCATGCCCGGCATTGGCAGTGTTGCCATTTATGGCATTGCGCGCCGCAAAAACCGATTCTCCCCGGGTTTCTACATTGGCGCTGGCGTGGGGGTAAAGCCCGGTGTTTTCATGGCAATCCATAGGGTTTAGGGCCAGGTTGCGGTAGGCTTGTTGCTCGGCCGGGGTGGCGGTGCGGGCACGCAGCAGGTGCACACTACCGGTAAAGCTTTTGGGCGAGTGGCATACCCGTTTTTCATCGAACGGCACCTGCTGGGTGTACCGCCCGTTAAGCCAGCCAAAGGCAGGCTGTATGCTGTCTTCTAACTGGGCCACCACATAACCAGGCTCGCTTGCTTCCAGCACCAGGGTATCGCCAGGCTGGTACGCGTGCTGGTACACCATATACACGCTTTGCCGTGCGCTTGCTTGCTGCTTTACGGTTCCATCGGCCGCTACAATTTGTATGGTCAGTGTCAAAATATTTCCCTCCATTTATATACAGTATTTACCAAGCAAGGCAAATACCGCGCGGGTTTTGGGGTGTAAAAACCATTACCTGCCCATACCCATAATACCCTTCTGCCGCCAACATGTCTACCTCGGCAATTACCTCGTTATGGCAAATAATAACCAGCCAGCTTTGGCCGTTGCAGGTAATTTTTAGGGCTTTTGCCGTTTGGGCAGGCAGTTGTTTTTGCGCCGCCAGCAGTTGCACCGGCAACAATTGGGCTGTTAATTGTGGCAAACTGCCCGCCTTGCCGGTGGTTATAACGGTAACCAGCTGCGCAAAACCTTTGGCACTGTGGCTGGCGGTTATCAGGCTGCCAGTTTCCAGCTTGTTATACTCTCGGCTTAAAGGTGCCTCGCTTTGCAAAAGCTGAACCCCCTCGCCACAAAATAGCAAATTGGCAGCCGCTTTTTGGCCGGTGTACACCGCACGCTGCTCCCCGGGTTGCAGCGCTGCTGTGCCATCGGCCCCAAAATGAAACAGGTGCTGGTAGCTGTGCTGCTGTTCATCGAAGGGAATTAAGGTATCCCACAGTACCCAAAGGTTTGTGCCCAGCCGCAAAACCTGCCGGCGGGGCAGCACCCCATTTTGGCTATAGCCAAGGTGGGTACCGCTTATATAGTCTGCCTCGGGGGTGTAATGGTATTCCCCTTTTAGCGGCTGGGCCAGTTTGCTGTAGCCCCAGCTGTCTTTATACACGCTAAAGTCCTGCTTATCTACCAAAATGGTGTTGTGCCCGGCAGGAGATTTAAACTGTTTGCGCAGCGGAGAATCCACATAGGTATAGCGGCCGGAATCGGCCAAAATAGTTTCGCCGTTGCTAATTAAATCTACATGCAGCAAATCGGCATGGCCATGGCCGCTGCCAAGGCTACCACAGTGCATGTGTAAAAAGTCACTTTCGGGGGTGGTGGTGCCACGCAGCATATAGTTGCCACTGGCGGGCAGGGCGGTACTGGCAAGGCGCTCTCCGGTGCTAAGCATCAGGTATTCTGGGGCCAAATCGCCAAAGCTCCAAATGTTTTCTTCCAGTAGGCGGGGGCCCGCTATTGCTTTCAGGTTTTTATCGGCAAACAGCAAGGCTGCCAGCGCCAATAAATCCCGCGCATCTACCTCATCGCTATCACTTTGGCACACCAGCAGGCCATCGGGCCGCAGCATGCTGGCAAGGGCGGTTGCCATGGCGTGGGTACGCTGCAAAAATGCCTGCGGCAGCACAAACCCAGCACGCCGGGCGGCCAGCATGGTATCTAAGCAGCAGTGTAATACCTCGCAGTGGTACAGGGGGCTTTGCTCCCAGTGGGTGCCATCGGCCAATACTTGGTAAAAAAGTTCTTGCTCTAGCCGGCTAGCTGCTATTTGTGCCCACTCTTTGTTATTTAGGCTAAGCCCCAACAAAAACAGGCCGTGGTTTTGCAATACACCCCAGTTGCTAAGCCGCTGAAACTCCCTATTTGCCTCTAGCAGCCACTGGGCATGCTGGGTAAGGCTCGCTTTTATTTTTGCCAGCAACTCTGGCGTTACCAGCGGGCTATTTTGCATTAAGCTAACCGCCTGCAGCCAGTTTTTGCAGCGCAGCCCGGTTTCGATACTACGCCAGGTGGTTTTGGTACTTTCAGGGGTGTAGGGCACATTTTGCAGCCAGCTTTGTGCCTGCCGCACAAAAGCGGCCACATATTTTTCGTCCCCCGTATAGCGCCACGCCTTGCCCAGCGTAACAAAACTGGTTAGCCGGTTAAAGGCATACACCCATTCGGGGTCATCCCCCGGGGGGGTAGCCCAATCAATTTTGCCGGTAAACACCACCGGCTGGTGGGTGCGCTCCATCTCCCAATGGCCCCTAAAGGTAAATTGCTGCTGGCAAATTTCGTTGGCCAGCTGGGTGGTTTGCTGCGCGGTTTCGGGGTAGGCCTGCATGCTTTGGCGTGCGGCCTCGTCCATATCTTGCGCCCAAAAATTGGTTTGCTGCATGGTAAACCATCCTTTGTATCGTTGTTGGTAAAATTTTTTATGCTTTGCCCAAAACTAGGCACGTGTTTTTAAGTGTTGCTTTGCGGGCTTTTGGCAAAAAATTCTTCACTTCGCTTAGAATGACAAGCGATAATTTTTTTACCGCTTTTTACCAGTAGAGCTCCCAGTTTTTGCTTAGGCGGGTTAGCAGTTCAAACCAAAAATAATCTCCCCAGGTGTTGCATTCGTCTACCCCACGGTTGGTAACTGTGTTGTAGGGGCTTTTTTTGGCGTACACCCCATGCAACAACAGCCCGTCCGAAACCTCTGGGCTTTTTACCGCATAGCCGGTTGCAAGGCTGGCGGCAAGCTGTTTGGCAAGGCTGGTGTAGTGGGCCGCTTTATCGGCTGGCAGGTATTTTGCCATTTCTAGCATGCCGCAGGCCGCAATAGCCGCCGCCGAAGAATCCTTCGGTTCGCCATCGCCATCGGTAAAATCCAAGTCCCAATAAGGGATGCCATCTTTCGGCAAATGATCCACAAAAAAATCGGTTACTTTATAAAACAAATCAATGCATTCGGGGTTTTTGGTGTAGCGGTAGCTAAGCGCAAGGCCATAAACACCCCATGCCTGCCCCCGTGCCCACGCACTGCCATTGCGGTACCCTTGGGCGGTTATGCCCTCGGTTCCCTCACCGGTTTCGGGGTTAAAAAAGTAGGTGTGGTAGGTGGAGTAATCTTGCCGCACCAGGTGCGCAAGCGATGTTTTGGTGTGGGCATCGGCCTTTTGGGCATAGGCGGGGTTGCCGGTTTGCTCGCTGGCCCAGTATAGCAGCGGCAGGTTTAGCAGGCAATCGATAATTAAGCGGTAATTATCTTTGGCGCCAAGGGTGCCCCAAGCCTGAAAAAACTGCCCTTTTTCTTGAAAGCGCGCCATCAGGTTATCGGCCGCTAATAGTGCCGCCTTATGGCCCGTTTGGTTGCCGGTTAATTTATAGGCCGCCACACAGCTGGGGCTGTACAAAAAGCCCATGTCGTGGTGGTCCACATCCACATGGTTTTGTATGCGCTGCAAAAAGCTATCTACCTGCACAAGGGCGGCGTCTTTATATAAGGCATCGCCGGTGGCCTCGTACGCCAGCCAGTAGGTGCCGGTGCAAAACCCGGTGGTCCACTCTACATTAGGGGTGGCGGGGTAAAAATTGTGCCTGCTGTTCGAATCTCTGAACGCGTGGGTAAACTTTGGCATGGTGGGTTTAAGCACCGCCAAAATATCGGCCACTGCGGTTTGCAGTTGCTGGGTGGTAATTTCCGCAATATGCTCCATGGCTGGTTCCTCTTTCCTTTGCAATATGCCAATTTGGCAGGTATAAAAACATACCTGCCAAACCGAAAGCATCTTTTAAATTATCCTTTTAGGCCGGTAGTGGCAACGCCCTGCACAAAATACCGCTGAAAAAACAAGAACATAATGGCTACCGGCACCAGCGCCACCACCGAAGCCGCCATAATTAGCCCAAATTCCGATGAATACTGGCCCATAAACAGGCGGATACCCAACTGAATGGTTTTTAGGCGATCGGGGCTAAAGTAAATCATCGGGCCCATAAAGTCGTTCCAAATAGTGGTAAAGCTAAAAATGGTAAGCGTAGCAAGCGATGGCCCCGAAAGCGGCAGTATAATTCTAAAAAAGATGCCGTACTCGTTCAGGCCATCTATGCGGGCCGCTTCCAAAAGCTCATCTGGTATAGACATATACGCCTGCCGCATTAAAAATACACCCAGCGCAATAAAGCTTTGCATTAAAATATAGCCCAAATGGCTGTTGGTTAGCCCAAGCATCCGCATTTCTATAAACTGAGGCAGCATGTACACCTGCCAGGGTATGGCAATGGTGGCAACATAGGCCAAAAACAGGGTGTCGCGGCCTTTAAACTTACATTTGGCAAACCCATATGCCGCAAAGCTAGAGGTAAGCACCTGAATAAGGGTAATAATAACCGTTAATTTTACCGAGTTAAAGGTGTATAACCCAAAATTAATTTTTTCCCAAATTTTGCTGTAGTTTGCCCACTCTGGGTTTTTGGGTATCCACTGGATAGGCACCGAAAAAACGTCTTTATCCAGCTTTAAGGAGGCAGAAAGCATCCAAACCAAGGGCAGCAAGGTAACAACCGTAATAACAATTAGCGCAATATAAATAAGCACTTTGCGCATGGGGCTTCTTTTTTCTATCATGTTTGTTTCCTCCTTTTGCCTTAGTTAGATGTTCGTTTTTCTACACGGAACTGAACAATTGTGATGATGGCCACAATGGCAAACAGCACCATAGCCGCCGCGCTGGCAATGCCATATTTGGGGGTGGTTGTGTTAAACCCATTGTTGTAAATATAGTTTACCATTAGGGTAGTAGCCTGGCCGGGGCCACCTTCGGTAAGTACCCAAATTAAATCGAACGCTTTGAAGCTGTTAATAATATTCATAAGCACCACAAAAAAGGTAGAGGGTGCCAACATGGGGAAGGTGATGCGCCAAAAATGTTGGAATTTGGAAGCACCATCCAACGCCGAGGCTTCCTCTAATTCCTGCGGAATATTTTGCAGTGCGCCCAGGTACACAATCATAAAATAACCCATGCTCTTCCACACGGTAACAATAATAACCGCGGGCAGCGCCCATTTGCTGCTGGCAAGCCAGCCGGGTGGGTTTTCAATGCCAATTAGCTGCAAAAAGGCGTTAATGGGGCCGTAGTCTTTCATAAACAGTTGGCGCCAAACCGCGCCAACGGCTACCGTACTGGCAACATAGGGGAAAAAGATGGAGCTGCGGAAAAAGCCTACCGCTTTAATACCCTTGTTTACCAGCACCGCTAAGCCCAGCGCCGCAAAAGTGGTTAATGTAACCGCAAATACGGCATAGTAAAGGGTGCGGCCAAGCGCCTGCACAAAGTATTGGTCCTTAAATATCTTTACAAAGTTATCAAGCCCAACAAAGGTCATCTCGGTAAATCCGTCCCACTTCATAAAGCTAAGCACAAACGAAAATGCCACCGGTATTAAAATAAAAATGAAAAACCCGATAAAGTTGGGGGCAATAAACGAAAGCCCCACAAGGGTATTGCGGGTTCCCAGCTTCATGCCTTTGCGGCGGCCGGCCGGCACATTGTTGTTGTTTTTTGCCATAAAAAACCCTCCTGCTGTATAGGCACGTTTCGAAAAGCAACCTCAAAACGATTATTTACAAAGTTAAAACTACCTGTATGTTTTTTGCGTTTTTATAAAAAAACGATGTGTTTACTTTTTTGGGGTAAACCCACCGGCTGGTGTTGCCAACACCCACAGCTTGCTGTACAAAACGCGCCTTGCTTATTGGGTAAAACAAGGGCGGGCAGATGCCCGCCCTTGTTGTTTGGCAGTGTACGGTAGGTAAAATTATCCGGCCTGAATTTCTGCAGAGCGCTGAGTGATTTTTTCAATAAAGCCATCCATGTCAAGCTCGCCAATCATAATCAAACCATGCTCTTCTTCCAGCATTTTGTTTACTTCGTTTACGTACTCAACATAGGGGCGGTCTAGCGTAATGTTTTCTACTGCGTATGCTTCGGCAGCGCCTTCAGGCATGCCTTCCAGGTTGGTAATAATGGCACGCAGTTCATCGTTTACGCTGCCCGGTATTTGGCCTGCATCTGCCACAACGGCGGTGCCAGCGGCACTGGTGGTAGCAAAGTTAACAAACGCCCAAGCGGCATCTTTATTTTGGCTGGCAGCATTAATAGCAATCGGTGTAACCGAGCCAACAGTCCAGCCGGCGGGGGTGCCTTCTGCATGAGGAATGGTGGCGATGCCCCAGTTTGTAACATCGGTTTCGCCCGCATCTACTTTTTGCATGTGGGTAGCAGCATACCAGGTGCCCATGGGCATCATGCCTACGTTGCCGCTTTGGAAAGCGCCGCTGTAGTGGATGTTACCAGCTTTTAGGGTACCAAAATCTTGAATGGTTTTGTCTTCGTTTTGCATGCGAAGCACCATTTCGTAAGGGGCACGCATAAATTCATAATCGGGGCCCATAATGGTGTTTTTGCCATCTTGTACGCCCCAGTTTTCTACAAGGGCTTGCCAAGTGTGGAAGTGTGCACCGTATACTTTATCGTTGCCGGTGCCGGTGGTAATTTTTTTGGCCACTTCTTCAAACTCGGCCCAGGTCATGTCGTTGGTGGGGTAATCTACACCAGCTGCATCAAAAATGTCTTTGTTGTAGTACAGCACATAGTAGTCTGTACGGAAAGGCATACCCACTTGTTTGCCATCGAAGTTAAAGTTGCTAGCAAGGCCATTAAACATGCCAAGGTCAATGCCTTCAGCTTCAACGTAGGGGGTCAAGTCTTCCAGTTGGCCTTTTTGTGCCAAAGAGTAAGAAGTATCCGAGTCTTTAATCAAAATAACGTCGGCAGCGGCGCCACCGTTCAGGTCTACACCCAGTTTATTGGTATAGTCGGCCGAAGGGGTGTCGATAATCTCAACTTCTACCTCGGGGTATTCTACTTTAAATGCGTCAACCAGTTTTTGCAGGTAGCCTGTTGCGTCAAGGTCCCAAACCGAGAAGGTTAGCTTGCCGCTAATCTCGGCACCACCAGTAGAAGCTGGGGCAGAGGCCGGGGTAGAAGCAGGCGGAGCAGAGGGAGTTGCCGCCGGGGTGCAAGCCGCCAAAACCGATGCTGCCAACAAGCCGGAAAGAGCAAGTGCCAAAATCTTTTTCATTTTCATACATGTTCTCCTTTTCTGTTTGTAACGTTCTTACAATCGCCAGGGTTGCAAGGCGCAATATTTTTGTAATTGCCCCTTGGTCTACTTCATATTATAGGTTACGTTTTGGTCTTCAACAATGTAAGATATTTTTTAAACCTGTTACTTTTTTTGGAAAGCACCCCGCAGCCTGTTACTTTTTTTAGAAATTGAAATATTTTTAGTGTTTTTGCTGGTTTATAGAATTGCTTTTGCATTTAAGGTATACTTACATTAATTAAATGGCTATATAACGAAAGGGCAGCATATGGCAGGTAAAACCAGTTTAAAATTTAAAATTATATTAATTTGCACGGTGTGCACGGTTTTGGTGGGCAGCCTTGGCAATTTATACCTGTATAACTACCTTACCTCTATTATTGCAGAAAAGGCCGACAACATTGAAACCATTAACATGACAGCGATAGAAAAAAAGCTGGCGCAATCTCTGGAGGAGTTTTCGGCGCTGGGATATTTGTGCGCCAATGATTTGGAAATTGCCACCACCATGAGCTACACCACGCTGGATGCCCCCAACCGAAAACAGGCCGCTTTGCGGGCCAGCAGCCAGCTGCAAGCCTATTTAGATTCTCACGAGATAAAAGCCTACATAAACCGGCTGGTTGCCTTTAACCAATACGGTTTGCAGGTGCAGGCCATTGCCCGCACCTCCACCTCTTCAAACGACCCCGCCCGCATTACCGCCCTGCCACTATTCGATGATCTTTCGCTTTTAAACAACAACCAGCCTACGGCCAAACGCCAAATTATCGGGCTTTCTTCTTCTATCGAAAACGGGGCCGATTGCATTGCCCTGTTAAGCCCGGTATATAACTACTCTAACTCTACCTACCACGGGTGGATTTATGCCGAGCTAAACCTAAAATGGATAAACGAGGCGCTGGCCCCCCTGGCCGGCGGCACCTATTATTTTGCCGCCGATGACGACAACTACCTGCCCAGCAACACCACCGAACCCCCACCCATAAACCTGGCCGCCGTACAAAATGGCCAAACCGTGCGGGTGGATGACCTTGTGTACCGCGTGTACACCTCGCCGCTGGAGGTAACCGGTATTTCTACCATATTTTTAAACACCTTTACCGCCTACCGCCTGGCCGACGTTACCCCGCTGGCCAGCGGCGGGTTTCCCATTATTTATACTGTGCTGGTGGTTCTTGTTACCTCCCTTATTATTGCGCTTATTCTTGCCATGCTGCTTTCCAGCATTATTACCAAACCCCTGCAACAGCTTACCGGGCGGCTGCGCAAAATTTCTGCCAACGATTTTAGCTTTGACCCAAAAATTGAAAAAGGCAGCGATGAAATTGCCGAAATGGGCAAGGTGGTTAACGAGATGAGCGCCAGCATTACCCACCTGCTGCAAGAAACCGAAGAAATGTACCTGCAGCGGCAAAATGTAGAAATAGCCTTGCTGCAAAGCCAAATAAACCCGCACTTTTTATACAATACGCTAGATTCTATCCGCTGGATGGCAACCATACAAAAAAACCCCGGTATTGTAAATGTAACCCGCAGCCTTAGCAACCTTTTGCGCAACATTGCCAAGGGCGTGGGCGATAAAATTCCGCTTTCGGAAGAACTGGGCCTGCTGCGAGATTACGTGGAAATTCAATCCATCCGTTATGTAGAAACTTTTAGGTACGAAGAGTTGGTGCCACAAACTTTGCAGCATTACCACATTGTAAAGTTTACGCTGCAACCATTGGTAGAAAACGCTATTTTTCATGGTATAGAGCCCACCGGCCATTTTGGTGTTGTTACGGTAGATGCCCACCAAGAGGGCGATGACCTGCTAATTACCATTACCGATACCGGTGCCGGAATGACCGAAGAACAAATAGAAAACCTGCTGGCCGCCCCTAAAAACGAATTGCCGTCCTCGCTTTCGGGCATTGGTGTTTCTAACGTAGATAAACGCCTGCGGCTGCAATATGGCAAACAGTATGGTTTATTTTACCAAAGTGTGCAGGGCCAATATACCACCGTAACGGTACGCATTCCAAAGGAGGTGTAGCGTATGTTTCGTGTTTTGCTGGTAGACGATGAACCGCTTATTTTGTCTGGCATAAAATTTATGATTGACTGGGAAAAGAACAACTGCGAAATTGTGGGCACCGCCCGCAATGGCCAGCAGGCGCTGGCCGCCATTGCCCAGCTAGACCCAGACATTGTAATTGCCGATATTAACATGCCGGTGATGAACGGCATTGAACTGCTGCGGCAGGCCGGCGAAGAGGCCCCGCACGTTGTTTTTTTAATGTTAACCAACCTGCAAGAGTTTGCGCTGGCCCAAGAGGCTTTGCGCCTGCATGCGGTGGATTATATTGCCAAAGCCGATTTGGAGCCCGAAGCGCTGGAAGCCGCCCTTGCCAATGCGGTAAAAGAGGCAGCCAAACGCAAAAATTTAGCACGGGTAAAAATGGTAGACCGGTACATCAACACCAGCCGCAGCAAAATAGTAAAACACGCGGCACTGCAATACCTTACCCAGCCCACCTTTTCGCCCGAGTATGCCACTATTTTGCACGAAGAAGGCATGCTAAACAGCTACGCCGTGCTGCATCTTCGGTTCGATTTTTCGCGTCAGTTGCAGCCAGAGCCAAACGAAAATGCCAAGCAACTGCTGCACTGGGAAATGGAGCTAATTGAAAAACTAGCCCAAAACTGTTTTCCAAATTCTATTTTGTTGCAAACCGAACAACTGCCCAACATGTACCTAATTTATTGGGGCAACCCACTGCCGGCCACCGGCAACCAGCTGGTGCAAGAATTTATGGACCGCCTGGTAAGTGCCTCGCAAAACATAACCAACCTTGTGCCTTATGTGCAGGCCACCCGGGTATTTAGCGGCAGCAACACCCGCGAAGAATGCCAGGCAGAACTGCACAACCTGCAACAACACGCCTACCTTGCCAGCCAGCCCTTTGTGCTGGCCGGCACCTTTACGCTGCCCACCTTAAAACCATTGCTGGTTACCAGCCTAACCGGCCGCCTAAAGGCCGAGCTAAACAGCCGCAACCAAGCCGCCTGCATCGATTTGCTGGAAAAAGCCGCCCAGCAGGTGGCCGATACCCCGCACGAGCAAGCGCAGGCCATTTGGCTGTGCCACGAGCTGTATACCCTGGTGCTGGGCACCGGTGGTTTTGAAAAAAACGACTGGATTGCCACCAGCGCACAGCGCTTTGCCGAAATTGAGAACCTTGCCACCCGTGCGCAGGGTTTTGCCTGGCTGCAAAAATTAAAAGCCGTGCTGGAACAAGAAACCCCTTATTTTGCCTCCTCGCACGATGATTTGGTGGAAAAGGCAAAGCAGTTTGCGCAAAACCACATTGGCGAAAAAATTGTGCTGCAGCAGGTGGCCGATTATGTTGGCATGTCTGCCAGTTATTTTTCCAGCTTTTTTAAAAAGGAAACCGGGCGCAATTTTATCGATTATGCCAACCAGCTTAAAATAGACCGTGCCCAAGAGCTAATTAAAAGCGGCATTTACCGCATGAACGAAATTGGTTACCTGCTTGGGTTCGAAAACGCCTACTATTTTAGCAAGGTGTTTCGGCGTTACACCGGGGTTTCGCCTACCGAGTACCAAAAAAGCCTGCAAACCCCATAACAACCACCCTGTAAAATTGTGTGCTGCAAACATAAAAAAGAAGGCTGCCAAAATTGGCTGCCTTCTTTTTTATATTATGTTGGTTTGGGCACCACATTTAAGGGCCTTTATTTGCGCCGCAGCACCTTGCGCGCCACACCTTTTACAATACCCCATAGGTTGCGCATTTGTTGGGTGCGCCAAAATAGCGCTACAAACAACAGGTTGGGCACCACCAAACAAACCAGCACCTGCCCAACAAAATTGGCATAACCGGCGCCCGGTACAAGCCCGGCATAAAACTCGGTTACCAAATACAGCCCCACGGTAGCCAGTGTATATAGCCCCAGCTTTTTAAAATAAGGGGCGGCCGGGCGGGCAAAACCATGTTTAAAAAGAATGTGCGGCTCCCACCAAAAAACCGTGCACACAAAGCTGACAAAGGTACCTAAAAACACGCCAAAAACACCCAGCGGCTTTACCAAAAGCAGCGAAACCACCAAATTGATGGGTACCTCGAACAAGGCACGGTAGCGCTGGTGCCAATACAGGCCAAAGGTGCCTATATAGGTGCTGGCCGTGTTGGCAATGCACACCAGGTAAAAATTAGCCACCACAATGGCCACCACCGGCAGACTTAGCAAATATTGCTGGCCAAACATTAGCGAAATAAACGGGTTTAGCAACACAAGCAAACTTACCGAGCAAAACATGCTTAGCCAACCATTAAACAAAAAAACATTCCAAAACACGTTGTACCGGGTTTCTTCGGTTTCGGTGTGGTTTATGTTGCCAATGCTGCCATTGGCAGCATTAAAAACCATGGTTACAAACATTTTTATGGTGTTGGTTATCATGTAATAGTTAGAGTATAGGCCGGTGGTTACAAACCCCAAAAATGCCGTAATAATAATATTATCGGTGCCCTGCACAATGGTAGAGCCTATTTTGGTAAGCCCAAACGCCTTTACATTGCGAAACAAAAATTGCTTTTCTTCGGCCTGCAATGGTTGTATAGCCGCTTTGCTGCGCAAATAGGGGTGTTCTTTGTTTGCCATATACGAAATAATAAAATTATTTAATAACGTGCACAGCCCCTGCACAATAATATACAACGTAAAATTGTGGGTAAACAAAATAACCGCAATTTGTAACAGCATTTGCACGCTTTGAGAAAAGGACTTTACCACAGTGGAAATATAATTTTTTTGGTTTACAAAAAACAGGCACTGCTTGTAAGAAAACAAATAAGACACCACCGAGTTGCCCACAAACAGCAAAAAATAAAACTGCAAATAAGGCAGGGTGGTATCGTTAACCAGCTGGTAAATAAAGGGGGTAATGGCAAGCCCCCCCAACGCCATTACCACCGCAAGCGCATGGTATATTTTTTTACACAGCGCTAAAAGAGACCGTATCTTTTCTACATCGTTTTGGGCAATGGGTTTATAAAGGCTGGCAATAATGGCGCTGGTAAAGCCCATTTCTGCCAGCGAAAGCAGCACCAAAACATCGGAAAACGCACTGTTTACCCCTTGGTACACAAGCCCAATTTCCAACAAAAACAGCTTGCGAGAAATAAAGCTAAGCACCGTAATAACCGCGTACCCCACAAACGAGTACACAATGTTTTTAATGGTATACTGCAACCGTGTTTTTGGGTTCTTTGGGTTCATCGGGTTCTCCTTGGCGTATTGCAAAGCCTAGCTTTCTTTGTCTTGTCTATCCTTTTCGTCCAGCGCTATTTGCTGGGCCAGCAACTTCATTTTGGTTTCCATTTGCGAAATACGCACGCTGGCATAAAACTGGTGCACCAACAAAACAAAAATAATAAACAAAAAAACAAAGTTTATGGGGGAGGCAATGCCCAATAAATTAGATGCCCAGCCCGCAATATTGGGAAAAAGGCTTAGCAGCAAAATAAAAAAAGAGAAAATAATCCAAAAAACAGAATCTTTAATTTGAACTTTTGCGCTGCGAATATGCCGCAGCATAAACCCCGCGGTAAGCAAAGAGCTTACAATTAAAGCAATGCGCAAAACAGTTCCCAGCATTATTTTTCTCCTTTATTTTTGTGGCTTTTATCCGCAAGTTCGCGTTTTCTAAACCATTGTATCAACAAAATAGAAATCGTCATTTCTGCCATATAGCGCATGCTGCGCACCATGGTAAAATAACTGGCGCCCGCCGTGCGTTCGGCCATTTCCACCTGTATTTCGGCAATGGTGGCGCCATTGCGCAACAGGTAACTAATGGTGTCTGGCTCGGGCGCATAGTTCAGGTTATCGGCAAATTCGTTTATCATGCGGCGGTTAAAAATGCGCATGCCACTGGTGGGGTCGCAAATTTTTTTGCCGGTGGTAAACCGCATGGCAAAGCTAATGATATAACTGCCCAGCATGCGCAGGCTTTTTGGTTTTTTTACCGTAACAAACCGGCTGCCAATGGCAATATCGTTGCCCTCGGCCAGTTTTTGCACCAACGGCTTAATGTACTGCGGCAGGTGCTGCCCGTCGGCATCAAACTGAATAGCCGCATCGTACCCGTGGTTTTGGGCATACCGTATCCCAGCCTGAAAAGCCCCCGCCAGCCCCAAATTAATGGGTAAATTAATTACATTATACCCATTTTGGGCACACAAAACAGCGGTGCTATCTTTACTACCATCGTTTACCACTACATAATCATATTCTGGGCAAACCATTTGCAGGTTTTGAATTACCGCCGGCAGGCTTTCTTCTTCGTTGTACGCCGGTATTACCACCAGCACTCTCATGCTTATGCTCCTTTTCCTTCGCCACTTGGGTTCTTTGTTGCTATTTCCACCAATGCTTCGGCTGTTTTTTGCCAGGTAAAGCGCTGTGTTAGTGTTTGGTAGGCTTTTTCTTCAGCTTGGCTGCGCCAGGCTGGCTCGCACAAGGCTTTTTGCAGGGCAGCAGCAATGGTATCTGGTTGCAGGTTTTGCAGCAAAATACCCGCTTTGCCGTCCCCAATAAGCTCGGGGCTGCCCCCTGTTGGGGTAGTTACAATGGCTGTTTTTAGCGCCGCCACCTCTAATATTACAGTAGAAAATCCTTCGGAATAAGAAGGCAGGCAAAACACCGTAGCCTGCGAAAGCAGCGCAAGGCTTTGGTTATGCGGCAGCATGCCGGTGCACACCACACCCGCCTGGTTGCGGGCCTTCACTTCATCCAGGCAGGGGCCATCTCCCGCCATTATCAAGGTAACCTCTGGCATTGTTTTGTGCAATTGCGCAAAGGCGTCCAGCAGCTCAAAAATGCCTTTTTCGGGTATAAAACGGCCGCTGTACACCACCACCGGGGCACTGGGCAAAAGGCCATATTGCTGGCGAAAGTTACACAGCGAGGAGCTGGCCAGCGTTTGCAACACCGTGGGGTTAACCGCATTGTATAATACCCCTTTGGCCTTAATGCCAAAGTGCTGCAACCAGCTTGCGCTTGCGCCAGAAACCCCATAAAATGCTTTGCAGCGGCGGCGTATATACCCAATGGCCCAGTGCTCGTACCAATTGCCAAGGGTATTTAAAACCGGGTTGCCCATCGAAAGATGGGCGGTGCCATGCTCTAGCACGGCGGCCGGTATACCTTGCTTTTTGCAAAAATTGGCCGCAAAAAGAGACAGTGGATAAAACCGGGTGTTAATTAAAGCAAAATCGAATGTTTGTTGCCAAAGCAGAGCTGCCTGTTTGCGGCCGGCCGCCCCCGGTTTTAACACCGGAAACCGCCCCTTTAACCATAAAAAAGATGGCAAGCGCAAAACCTGGGTGCCATCTGGTTGGGTTTGCTGTGCCGGCTGGCCGGGCAGGGCACTGGTAACCACCAGCACCGTGTGCCCCATGCCGGCCAGCGTTTGCGCAAGGTTATGGGTATATCTTTCTACCCCGCCCACAGTGGGCAGGTACTGTGCCGAAAAAAGCACAAAACGCATAAGCCGCCCCCTTACCTTGCCACAATAATCATAAATGCATCTAGCTGGCTAAGGGCCACCAAAGCCGCCATGCTAAAGCCCAAAACCGCCCCTGCCGGTTTTACAAACCGCAGGTTTTTGCCCCGCATTGCCAAAAGTACCAGCGGCAAAACCGGCAAAAAGTACCGCCCTTGTATACCAAAAATGCTGGTGTAGTTAATGGGTGTCCAGGTAATGCAGGCAAGCACAAACAGCCCTGTTACACTAAGCGCAATGGCCACAAACAACCAGCGGTGCGGGGTGCGCAAAAGGGTGGTGTCGGTTTCATCTGGCAAAGCCGCCAGCAACACCACCACCAACATGCCAATTACAAAAAGCCAGTTAATTTCAATATTTATGGCAATAATTTCGCCCAGGCGGCCACCTATTAGCCCCTGCAACCACAGCGGCCCCTGTTGCCACAAGGTTAACAACAGCAGCTTTATGGTTTGCGGTATATGCCCCAAAATGTACCGGATGGTAAAAAAGTAGAGGGAATCTCCATTGGCGCCTATGCCACTGGCAAGTTCGGCATCGGTGGGTACGGGGCTGCCGGTAACCACCCCCACCACCATAATATTAAATATGCCCCAAACCAGCAGGGCTGCCGCCACAATGCCACCACGTGCCAGCCAGCCAAACCGTTTGTTTTTGTATTGCGTTAAGGGAATAATAAACACCATGGCCACCAGTACCAAATAAACGGTTTTTGCCGGTGCAATAAAGGCGGCAAGCAGCCCCAGCCACACCATTTGTTTTATGCCCATGGTTTTTTTGTTATAGGTGTAATCCAGCACAGTGGCGGTAAAGTAAAATGCCAGCGCCAGCACATAGGTATCGTAACAAAAAGAGGCCGCCAACTGTAAGCACATGGGCAAAAGCCCCACACAAAACAGCAGGGGCTTTGCAAATGGCATGCGTTTAATGGCACGGCTGCCAACAAAGGCAAACAGCAGCAAATTGGCAAACCGCCCCAATAGCAGCAGCCACACCTGGTTTAGCCCCAGCAAACGTGCCAATAATACGCCAAGGGTGGGCGCTGTGTACATAAACGGAAACACACTTACCCCCCGGGCCGGTATTGCCACCACATCCCCTTTAGGGGTGGGGGCCATTAGCCCTTCGGCTATACGCTGGTAGGCAAATACATCGGTGGCGCCAAAATCGTAGTTGGTCAGCATCATTTCGTCGCCGGCGCGCACGGTTAGGGTACCGGGCTCGCCAATTTCTGGCTGGCCAAGCAACACATTGGTATAGTGGTAGGTAGTGGTAATATGGGCATATTCATCTGGTGCGGTGCGCGGGGGTATTAAAAACATAAACACGCTGCCAAGCCCAATAGCCGCCACCAAAAACACCCGGTGAACCGCTATTTTTTGCACAAACAAACACCAATACAACAGCAACAAAACCGCTGTAACCAGTGCGGCAAAAAACGCATACGCACGCACAATAAAATTGCCCGCATGCTGTGTAACATAGCGCAAAGCCAAGGTACCCTGCGCGGGCTGCCCGTTTTGTGTAAGGGCAAAATTGGCAAGGTTATAATGCGGTGGTTCTTCAGCGGCCGGGGCTTGGGCAGCGGGGGTGCTTTTTCCAAAGCCAACCACATCTTGCGGGGTATGGGGGCTGGCGGTTATCACCAGGGTATACTCGGTGCCGGCGCCGCCGTCCACCATGGTATCAAACACAAAGCGGTAAAATGTATTATCGGGAAACAACGCCATGTTGGTATTGCTGCTGGCTACGGTTTCGCCAGCAGCATTTTGCAGCTGCAGGTGCAGCGTGCCATTGGCCATTTTTCCGTAATTGGTAATGTACAACGATACCCCATACAAGCGCCCCTCTACCATCAAGGTTTGCTTTATGGTATCTTCTGCCCCTAAGGGGGTTGTAAAATCATCGGCTTCTTCGTTCACCATTTCCTGGCGCGAAACATCGGCTGCTTTGGGCAGGGTAATATAACCAGCCCAGCCAAAAATGCCTACGCACACAAGCAAAACCACCAATAACATTGCTATATTTTTGCCACTAAAAGGCCGAAGCGCCAACCTTTTCTTCCCTGTTTTATTCTGTGGCATACACAAAGGTTCCTTTCAAGGCAAATAATATACTTATTTGGATTATTTTTATCCGTCATTCTTTTGTTTTAATAATAGGTAAAGTATAGCAAACACCACCTTTGTTTGCAACAATTTGCCCTTTGGTGCACAGGCCAAACAAAAGGCCGTGGTGCCTGTTTAACCACCGCACTAAACTGCGCCTTGTGCCCACTGGCAACAGGCATTTTGTTTATTAAAAACTATGGTATAATTTAAGCAACTTTATGTTTGCTGCTATGCAAAAAAGGAGGCCACGCCATGGGTGCTAAAAAGCAAAAATTGGTTTTAACCGCCCTTATTTTGTTGCTTGTGTTTGCTTTGGCCGGGTGCACCGCCCCCACAACCCCGCCCCCGGGCGGCTACCGCGCCATTGCCTATGTAACCCTGCCCGCCAGCGAAAACTGGCGCTGGATAGGCACCGACCAAGAAGGCCGGGTAGAAGCAGCGGTGGATACCCGCTATGTCACCCATATCAATTTTGCTTTTGGCATGCTGCAAGCGTACCAGTTTCAGCCCGGGCAGCCCGGCCGCCCCCTGCAGCAGGGCAACGTGGCCGCGCCAGAAGCCTACATAGACCCCACCGACGGCAAACCCCACTACCGTGCAACCCTAACCGGCTGGATAGAAGAAATGAACAGCCTGGTGGACGGCCGCGCCTATTTGCAGGCACTGGCTGCCTTAAAACAAAACGCGCCCCAGCTTAAAATACTGCTTTCTATTGGCGGATGGGACAGCGACGGCTTTTGCTATATGGCCCAAACCCCCGAGGGCCGGGCAGAATTTATACAAAGTTGCATTGGCCTTGTGCAGGAATATACCCTGGACGGTATTGACATTGACTGGGAGTACCCCACCAACGGCGGCTGGGGCACCATTGCCCACTGCAACACCTGCGTGCAAGATGCCCGTGCCCTGTTAACCGAAGCCCGCGCCGCACTGGACGCTGAATTTGGAGTGGGCAACCAGCTGCTTACCATTGCCTCGGGCGCCTACCAGCCTTGGGTAGATAGCGACACCTTTGCCGCGCTGGATTATATAAATGTGATGTGTTACGACTATGACGCCGGCAGTGGCGGCCGCCAGGCAGACATGGCTTTTTGCAAAGCGGGCATGGCCCAGCACATCGAAATGGTGGGCGATACCCCCGAAAACCGCGCCAAGCTAAACTTGGGGCTACCCTTTTATAACGAGGGCGGGCCCTACCTTGTGCCCTATTATAAAGGTTGGAGCGGTACCGTAGATGCCAGCCCCGCCATTATAAAAGATAAAATGAACTGGGTAAAAAAAGAGAGCTACGGCGGCGCCTTTTACTGGGCTTACTCGATGGACGTGTTTGAGCAGGATGTGCAAAACCCAAACGACCCCACCATAAAGATATTGCAGCGCACTTTGTCCGAAACCTTAAACGGCCCCGCAGCTTAGCACAAATGTGCCCGCAACCAAACTGTTTTTAGCCGCCAATGTATGGTTTGGAGGTTAGTTTGGCCCAAAATGGCTTGCTGCAACACTTCGAAAACCATTCGAAGTGTTGCTTTTTTTACAAACGGCATAATACAAATATTGCGCTTTGCCAAATTCGTCTGGTTTTCATCCAAAAATGTAAAAACTCCTTTTTCTCTTTAATATTTTTGCTTATTTTCAATTTTAGGCCAAAAGTAAAAATGGTCAAATTGTGCAAGTTGCACAAAAATATTCACAATTATTAGGCAACAAAGTGCAAACAGCAAATAAACACCCTAGCCAAAACAGCAAAATATGTTCGATTTTTGAAAAACAGGGCAGATTTATGTCTTTTATTGTGGTGGAACTTTGATAGAATGAGGGTACCAGATGCGTGGGCAAAATTAATTTACACGCATACACAATTTATCAATGGAGGAACAACATGAAGAAATTTTTAGCTTTGGCACTTTCTGTTTGCTTAACCGCCGCTGTAGTAATTGGCTGTGGCAGCACCCCTGCCCCCGCCCCTTCGCAGGCGGCAAGCGCTGCTTCTACCCCTGCTGCCGCAAGTGCGGCTGGTTTGCAGCCCGCCGATGGCCCGGTAGAACTTTCGCTTTCTTGGTGGGGCGGCGACGCACGCCACGAAGCAACCCAAAAAGCTGTAGACGCTTTTACCACCAAATACCCCAACATTACCGTTAAAACCAACTACGGCGCATGGACTGGCTGGGAAGACACAATGTCTACCGCTTTGTATGCCGGCACCGCCCAAGACGTTGACCAGGTAAACTGGAACTGGATTTTTAACTACGACAACGATGGCAAAACTTTTGTAGACCTGAACACTCTTTCGGACTATATTGACCTAACCCAGTTTAACGAGGCTGCTTTGGCACAGTGCACCGTAAACGGCCGCCTAACCGCTATCCCCGTTGCCATGACTGGCCGCATTTTTTACTGGAACCAAACCACCTTTGACGAGGCCGGTATTGCCACCCCCACCACCTTTGATGAGCTGTTGGCTGCTGGCGAAACCTTTAAAACCAAATTGGGCGAAGAGTACTATCCCCTTGCCATGAACCAGCTAGACCGCATGATTTTTATGGTTTGGGCGCTGGAATGCGAATATGGTAAAGACTGGGTTGTAGATGGCAAGCTAAACTACAGCCAAGCCGAAATTGAAGACGGCCTTGCCCTCATTTCCCAGCTAGAAGAAGCACACGTTATCCCCACCATGGAAAAAGTACTGGGCGACGGTGCCGAATCTTTTGACAAAAACCCCAAATGGATGGAAGGCAAATACGCCGGTATCTTTGAGTGGGACTCTTCTGCCACCAAAATGCAGGCCGCTTTAAACGAAGGCCAAGAATTTGTTGTTGGCGAATTTTTAACCGGTTTTGGCGATTATAAGGGCGGCTTTACCAAAGTATCTTTGGGCTTCTCTATTGCCGAAAGCGCTGAATACCCTGTAGAATCGGCCATGCTAATTAACTTTTTGCTAAACGAAGAAGAGGGCGTTAAACTAATGGCCAGCGAGCGCGGCATTCCGCTTTCCAAAGTGGCGCTGCAAATTTGCACCGATAACGACCTTTTGAACCCCATTGTAGCCGAAGCAAACGGCAAGGTGCTGGCTTGGTGCGAATATAACCTAGACCCCACCTTTGAAGATGCCAAACTAAAATCTACCGATGGCGTTTACTACGATGTTATGGACGGGCTTTCTTACGGCGATTACGACCTGGCCGAAGCCGCCAGCATTTTAATTGAAGGCATTGAAGCCACCCTGGCTGCCGCCTAACCTTTTGCTTACATCTCCCAACTTTTTTTGCCGGGCAGTCCTCCCTACAAGCTTTCTGCCCAGCAACCGCAGCCGCCTTGAAACCCGCAGCCTGCATCGCTTTTATTATAAAACGGTGCAGGCCGCCAGCAAGGCGGCTGGCTTTAACTAAAGCAAAACACATGCTTTGGGTACCTATATCATTGGGCTTTTACCAGTTGCCGCAACATGCTCTCTTTCTCAAACTGCAAGGAGGAAACCGAGATGACACCATCTGCACCCAAAGGCGCACTTAAAAAAAGAAGCGGGCTTTCCAGGTTTTTTCGCAATAACATGGGCCTTGTTTATATTTTGCCGTGGCTTATTGGCTTTTTAATCTTCAAGCTCTATCCTTTTGCGTCATCGCTTGTGTATAGTTTTTCCAACTTCCACCTGTTTAAAGGCATTACCGAGTGGGGCGTTATGAACTATGTAGAAGCGTTTACCAGCAAAAAAATAACCACCGCTTTGCTTACCACCATCAAGTACTCTATTTTTACGGTACCGCTTAAATTGGTGGCAGCCCTGTTTATTGCTTATATTTTAAACTTTAAAATTAAAGGGGTAAACTTTTTCCGCACGGCTTACTACATTCCTTCTATTTTGGGGGGCAGCGTAGCCATTGCCGTTTTGTGGAAGGCCCTTTTCCGCGACGAAGGCCTTATAAACGGTTTGCTTGCTATGTTTGGTGTGCAGGGGCCGTCTTGGCTTTCTAACCCAGATTATGCCCTTTTCATCATTTGCATTTTGCGCATATGGCAGTTTGGTTCAGCCATGGTAATATTTTTAGCCGCCCTAAAAGGCGTGCCAACCGAGCTATACGAGGCCGCTACCATCGACGGTGCCGGCAAGTGGCGGCAGTTCCGCTCTATTACCCTGCCCATGATTACCCCCGTAGTGTTTTACAACTTAATTACCCAACTTGTGCAGGCATTTCAAGAGTTTAATGGCCCTTATATTATTACCCAGGGCGGGCCACGCAACTCTACCACGCTTATTAGCCTGCTGGTTTACAACTTTGGTTTTAAACAAAACGAATTTGGTATGGCCAGCGCCCTTTCGTGGATAATGTTTATTATTGTAATGGTGTTTACCATTCTTGCATTTGTTAGCCAAAAGTACTGGGTGTACTACGGCGATGAAGAAGGGAAGTGAGCCATAATGATAGGTGTAAAAGCAAGAAACCGTATTTCCACCTTTTTTAAATATTTTGTTTTAATTGTGGTTGGCTTTATTATGGTTTATCCCCTGTTATGGATGGTTTCGGCCACCTTTAAATCCAACAACGAAATTTTCTCCGGCATCGGCCTTATTCCGCAAAACCCCACGCTAGACGGTTACCGCAACGCCATGAACGACTACGGCGGAGACATTAACCTGCTGCGCTCGATGCTAAATACCTACAGCTATGTTATCCCCAAAGTTATTTTCACCATTCTATCTTCTGCCATAACAGCCTATGGTTTTGGCCGGTTTGATTTTAAGGGCAAACGCATTTTGTTTGCGGTTATGCTAAGCACCCTGTTTTTGCCGCAGGTGGTGCTAAACGTGCCCCAATACCTGCTGTACAACACCTTTGGCTGGGTAGATAGCCCCTGGTATTTGGCCCTAATTATCCCCACCTTGTTTGCGGTAGATACCTACTTTGTGTTTATGCTGGTGCAGTTTATGCGCGGCATACCCAAAGAGCTGGACGAAGCCGCCCAAATAGATGGCTGCAATACCTTCCAAACATTGGTTAAGGTTATTGCCCCCATGCTTAAACCGGCGCTGGTTTCCTGCGCATTGTTCCAGTTTATGTGGTCTTCTAACGATTTTATGGGCCCCTTACTATACGTAAACACCCCCGCCAAATACCCGGCCGCCATTTTTGTAAAGCTTTCTATGGATGCCGACAACGGCTTTGCCTGGAACCGGGTTCTGGCTATCTCGCTTATCTCTATTATCCCTTCGCTAATTGTGTTTTTTGCCGCACAAAACCAATTTATAGAAGGCATTTCTGCCGGCAGCGTTAAAGGATAAACAAAAACCCCCGCCGCCGTTACCCGGCGGTAGGGGTTTTGCGCTACAAACCATAGCATTTGCCTTTATTTTTCACCACTTTCACCCTAGGCATCTTTTTGGGCCGTGTGGTAATATTTGCGGTATTGTTGGGGCGAAAGCCCGGTACCCTCTTTAAAAATGCGGCTAAAATGCGTGGTGGTGGTAAAGCCTATTTCTTCGGCAATTTCGGCCACCTTTAGGTGGGTGGTTTCCAGCAAATTTTTGCCCGCCATTAAGCGCACACTGTTAATGTATTCTATAATACTAAGGTTGGTTGTTTTTTTAAACAACCGCGAAAGATAAAACGGGCTAACGTAAAATTGGGCCGCAATGCTGGTAAGGGTTAGGTTTTCTTTATAATGGGTAGAAATATAGCTTTGAATTTTATCGATGGTTTTGTTGCTTATTTTGCCCTGCTGCCCCTGCTTGGCGCTTTTGGTATATTGGCTTAGGGTAAGCAGCAGCTCTACCAGCTGGGCTTTGCGCATGGCCAGTGCCTCGGCGCTGGGGTCCTCGTAATGCTCCCATATCCGGGCAAGCAAGCTTTCTATCACCGCCTGTTTTTTGGGCGAAACCTGCAGCACATGCAGGCCAGAGGAAAAGCACTCGAACAAATTTACCCCCGGAAAAGCCTGCGCCAAATTGTCCAGATACTCGTGGTTAAAGTTTAGCACATAGCGGGTGTGGGGCATGTTTTCTACACTTACGGCTTTGTGCACGCTGTCTGGGCCTATCATAACGGTGTTGCCGGCATTTACCAAATACGCCGCATCATCTATATAGTACCGGCGGGTGCCCTCT
The DNA here is from genome assembly GCA_030267215.1 of Ruminococcaceae bacterium OttesenSCG-928-A16. Lineage (GTDB taxonomy): Bacteria > Bacillota > Clostridia > Oscillospirales > Ruminococcaceae > JAAYCI01. Next base: position 2,040 of record JAJDJP010000027.1, on the reverse strand, counting down.
ACCTCGTAATAAATTTCGTATTTTTTATGGATATGAAAGGTTTTCATGTCGTACCCGGCGGCCCGCTGGGCCCGGTCGATATAAAAATCGTAATGCGGGGAATAGATATATTCTTTTACCACACTGCATTCTCCTTTCTGGCTTTTGCCGGCTGCCCTGTAACCCTGCTCGCTCAATCCTCTCTGTTTCAGGCCAAAAACAAGCAGTCTTCTGCTATCTTTTAATGTAAGTGTATCAAATCCCCCTTGCGGGAACAAGCCCCCCGAATAACGCTTTACAGGAAGGTACCATGATAAATTTAACCGAACTTGCTGTTTTGCAGCGTGCCGCCACCCTAGAATTAATACAGGACGAGCCCACCATTTACTATGCGCCGGGCACCTACACTGTTTTTTTAAACGGGCAACTTTGGCAGCAGGGCAACACCAATGTTTTTAGCCTGTTTGGGCTGCAACCGAGCATGTATTACGAGGCCCGTGTGCAGTTTGAAAACGGGCAGCAGGCCGTGTGCAATTTTATTACGCCGGCCGAAAGCATGGTGGCCGATGTTACCCAGTTTGGCGCCGTGGGCGATGGCAAAACCGATTGCACCAGCGCCCTGCAAGCCGCAATAAGCGCCTGCCTGCCCGGTGGCACGGTGTATGTGCCCGCCGGCACCTACTACACCTACCCCCTATTTTTAAAAAGCAATACCCTGCTTTATTTAGAAAAAGGCGCCACCCTGCTGGCTGGCAGCAACCGCAGCCGCTACCCCATTTTGCCCGGCATGGTTAAAAACCCGGCCGATGGTACCGAGCGAAGCTTTGGCACCTGGGAGGGCAACCCCCTGGACAGCTATGCTTCGCTTATAACCGCTATAGACGGCCAGAATGTTGCCATAGCGGGCGAAGGCGTGCTAGACGGTAACGCCGCTGCCGCCCAGTGGTGGGTAAACCCCAAAATAAAAAAAGGCGCCTGGCGCCCGCGCACGGTATTTTGCGTGCGGTGCACCGGCCTTACCCTGCTGGGCATTACCGCCCAAAATAGCCCCTCGTGGACGATACACCCCTACTACTGCACCAATGTAGATATTTTAAACATTACCCTTAAAAACCCGCCAGACAGCCCCAACACCGACGGCTGCAACCCCGATTGCTGCCAAAATGTGCGCATTATTGGGGCGGCTATCTCGGTGGGGGACGATTGCATCTCGGTAAAAAGCGGAAAATACTATATGGCCAAATACCACCACGCCGCCAGCCGCAACATTGTGGTGCGCAACTGCCTGCTGCAGCGTGGCCATGGCGCTGTGGTGCTTGGCAGCGAGGTTTCGGGCGGGGTAGACGGGCTGCGGGTGCAGCAATGCCTTATGAAAAACACCGACCGTGGGCTGCGCATTAAAACCCGCCGTGGGCGGGGTGCCAGCAGCGTTATTGCCAACATAGAGTTTGCCCAGATTGCCATGGAAAACGTGCAAACCCCCTTTGTTATTAACATGTTTTATTTTTGCGACCCCGACGGCCACAGCGACTATGTGAAAAGCAAGCAACCGCTGCCGGTAAACGAGCTTACCCCCACCGTGCAAAGCTTGTATTGCCACCACATTACCTGCACCGGCGCACAATATGCAGGCGTGTTTTTTTACGCCCTGCCCGAGCGCCCGGTACAAAATATCCGGCTAGAAAACGTAAGCATTGCCTTTGACGAAAACGCAACACCCGGCCTGCCCGCCATGATGGATGACCTGCAGCCGGTAAAAAAAGTGGCTTTGTTTGCCGCTAATATCCAGCACCTTGCCTTGCACAACGTGCATTTTGCCGGGCAACAAGGAGAAACCTACCAGCTGGAGAATGTGCAAAAATTTGAAAACACCCTCTAGCCTAATAACTGCACATTGTTTTATGGCTAGCGCCGCAAGGGCAAAACCATTATTTTTGCAAACCAATTTATGCAGCACAAGCCAGCTACTACCCATTAAAACCCATTTAGGAGGCCCCCATGAACCAGCAGGACACGCTCGCCCTTCTGCACGAATATATCGATTATTTGCTACTGCATTCT
>JAJDJP010000026.1 GCA_030267215.1 Ruminococcaceae bacterium OttesenSCG-928-A16 | reverse complement strand
GAGGAGGAATTTGATGGATAACATAATTATTGGTATGAACGACTGGATTCAGGAGAACCCACAAAAGTTTTTTGCTTTAATTATTGGTATCGCCGTGGTAATTTTGGTTTTGCTAATTATTGGCGGTATTGTAAGCCGCAACAAAAAGAAAAAGGCGCTGGCCAGCGGCACCAAAGCCGAGCTTATTTTCGACGCCGATGTTTACTATGCTGGCCTAACGTTGATGGATAGCGGCATATTTGGCTATAAAATATATGCGGTAAACGGCAATACCAGCAACCCCGGCATTAATGGGCGCAGCCTGCTGGTAAATGCGGGGCAAACCACGCTGGATATGCAGTATATTATTAGCGGTGGCAAGGGTTTGGGCCACAGCACTGCGTACCAGCGGCAAACGGTTACCTTCCCGCTAAAAGGTGGCAAGCAGTACAAAATTACCTACGATGTAATGGACCATGTGTTTGGGTGCACAGAAAAGTAAGGTTGCTCTACGCATAATTTTAATGTTCGGGGCGCAAACCAATACAGCTGCCGCTATTCAGCCAAAGCCTTCTGCGCTTTGGCTGTTTTTTTGTCATTTTCCAATTCTCTTGGTGCCAAACGCATTTTACACACTGGCGGCATTTTTTATTTTCGAAAGATGTTTTCATAAATTTCCTCTAGAAAAGGGTTTAAAAACCTGCTTTTTGCAAAACGAATGCTTACTATTTTGGCTGCTGGCTGTTAATTAGCTGGGCGTAGTGCCCCATTCATGGCGGCGCAACCACTAAAAAGTAGCATAGCAACGCCTGCCGTGCCTTTTTAGTGGCATAATTATCTTGGTTAAAAAAACACTTGCAAACAAGGTAAAAAAAAGATACAATCATGCTGAAAGGGTTTTCATAGCTTTTTGAAAGGAGACCGTATTTTGAATATTTACGACATTGCAAAAGAAGCCGGCGTCTCCATTTCCACTGTTTCGCGGGTGCTAAACAACAAAAGCAACGTAATGCCTGCCACCCGCGAAAAGGTGCAAGCGGTGCTAGATAAACACAGCTATACCCCCAACGCAATTGCCAGGGGGTTGGTGGCCCGCAGCATGAAAACCGTGGCGGTGTTAACAGTAGACGTGCGGGTGCCCCACTATGCCCGCACCACTTATATTATTGAAAGGGCTTTTAGCAAACTAAACTACCATGTGTTGGTGTGCAACACGGGTGGAGAGTTGGAAGAAGCCCGGCGCTATGCCCGGCTTTTGGCCGAGCGCCAGGTAGACGGCATTGTACTAGTTGGCTCTATTTTTAACAAGCTTGGGCAAGATGAAGAGGTAGCCGCTTGCCTGCACAACATACCGGTGGTAAGCGCCAATGGGCAGCCAGGCTTGCCAAATGGGTACTCGGTATTGGTAGACGATGTGCAGGGGATAGAACTTGCGGTAGAGCATTTGGCGCAAAAAGGCCGCCAAAACATTGTGTATGTAAAAGACCTTGACACCGATAGCGCGCAGCTAAAACAGCAGGGTTTTTATACGGCCATGCAAAAGCGCGGGGTTAAAAATGCCAAAAACCGGGTGATAAAAGCAGAATATGGGCTGGCCGGCGGGGAAGAAGCTGCCGCACAAATTGTGGCGCTGCGGCCCGATGCCGTGGTGTGTGCCGAAGACTTAACCGCCGTGGGCGTGATGAAAGGCATTATAAATGCCGGGCTAAAAGTGCCCGAAGACATTGCGGTTATTGGGTACAATAACTCCGAATACAGTGTAATTTGCACCCCAGAGCTTACCACGGTGGACAATAAGGTGGAAATGAGCGCTCTATTTAGCGTGCAATTGCTAGAAAGCCTGATTGAAAAAGACGAATCCTTTTCTTCCATGAGCATCCAGCCCGAGCTGGTGGTGCGGCAAAGCAGCTAAAAAAGCGGGCAAAGCCCTATAAGGGGTGGCCCTTGGTGCCACGCGGGTCCTTTTTTATTCATGCAATTATATGTAAAACAAAAGCGCCGGTTTTTGCCAGCGCTTTTGTTTTACACTTTTTTAAGGGGAAAAACATGGCAAAACCGGTAAATTTGCAGGGATAAAAGCAGATATTTGGCGGGTCGTGCCCGTATTCAGCGCAGATACATTCTTTTCATGCGCTTGGTTTATCATGAAAGCGCTATTTTAAAACAAGGAACAAGCATGGCAAAACCACCATTTTTATCGCAAAATTAAGTGCATAACCACCAAATATTATTAATATCACAAAATATTATTGACATTAAGCCAGGGAATACTATAATAAAGATGAAAAAGCGCTTTCACAACATCGTGTAATTTTCTTGGTTTTTAGAAAACAACATTTGGTTTTTATAAGTTCTTTTTCGCTTGCATTTTACAACCTACAGAGGAGGAAAGAAGTATGGAGTATATTATTGGTTCGTTGCTGCTAATTTCGTTTTTTGCGCTGGTTATATACGCTGTGCGCGGTGGCAACCTAATGCTGGGCATGTTTGTTATGGCTGTGTTGTGGACAGTGCTGCCATTGGTGGGCAATGCCCTGGTAACAAACCCCGGCTTTTTGGCGGCAAACTTTATGAACGGCGAAGGTGAAATTGTTAAGCCCACCATTCAAGAGGCATTAACCAAGGTTTTCCAAGGCGGGCCCGAAGGTTGGGGCAGCGTGCTGGTTAACGTGGTATTTGGTGCATGGTTTGGGCGGGTACTGCTGCAAACCGGCATTGCTTCCACCCTTATTCGTAAAACGGTAGAGCTTGGCGGAGATAAACCGGTAATTATTGCGGTGCTTCTTTCTATTGTAACCACGGCTATTTTTAGCAGCATGTTTGGTGCTGGTGCCGTGGTTGCTATTGGCGTAATTATTTTGCCCATTCTTATATCGCTTGGCATACCCAAAGAGGTTGCCATTGTATCGTTTATGTTTAGCGTTGGCTCGGGCATGTTAATTAACCCGGTGCTAACCACCCAGTTTACCGGCTTTTTTGTAGATGACAACGGCCAAAAATTAATGACCTACGCCGACCATGTGCGTTTTGGCCTAATTGCTATGGCTGTGCAGCTGGTAATAACCATTGTGTACTGCATTTTTGCGCTGCGCCCCAAACGCCGGGTGCACGCCTGGAGCGTAAGCAACCCCAACAAAGTTAAAATGGATTTTGTACCCAATGCGGCCCTGCTAAGCCCAGTTATCCCTGTTGTGTTGCTAATTGCCTTTAAAGTGCCTATTATTTTGGGCTTTGTTATTGGCAGTTTGTATGCACTGGCTATTTGTGGCAAGCTAAAAAGCTGGCGCGGCGCTGCCCGTGTAATTAATAAAGACTTTTTTGATGGCGTGGTAGACACCGCACCGCTGGTAGGCTTTTTGCTTGTTTTGCCCATGTTTAACAAAGCGGCCGAGCTATGCGTGCCCTACTTTAACGCTTTGCTGGGCGGGGTAATTCCTCAAAGCACCCTGGTAATTAGCCTTGCCTTTATTGTGCTGGCGCCTTTGGGCTTGTTCCGTGGGCCGCTAACCCTATACGGCGGCGGCGCTGCTGTGCTGGGCATTTTAAAGGGCATTGGCTTTTACACACCCGAATACCTGCCCTGGCTGTTTACCCTTATGCTTATCCCCTCTACGGTTATGAACGTAACCGCCTGCATTACCCAAAGCTGGGTTGCGTGGGGCATTGGCTACACCAAGGTTAGCGCCCGAGATTATTTGCGCAGAAGTGTACCCCTTGGCTGGATTTCGAGCGCCATTTTACAAGCAATTAACTACTTTATGTATGGCATTGTACGCTAAAGCGTGTTTGCAAAAAAGTTTTTATTTAAACTGGCCACACGGCAAACACACACTTTAAGCTAAAAAGGAGGATTTGGTATGGCAAGGAAGGTACGCATGGGCATAGACGTTGGCGGCACCCACACCAAAGCGGTTGCTATCGATAATGCCACCCATGAAATTATAGGTAAAAGCAGCGTTAAAACCACCCACGATGATGAAACAGGCGTGGCGCTGGGCGTAGTACAGGCATTTCAAAACTGTTTGCAAGAAAACGGCATTAACCCCGACGAGGTAATTTTTGTTGCCCACAGCACCACCCAGGCAACCAACGCTTTAATAGAGGGCGACGTTGCCACCGTTGGTGTTATTGGTATGGGCGGCGGCGGCCCCGGTGGGGCGCTGGCCAAAGCCGAAACCAGCCTAAAAAATGTAGATTTGGGAAATGGCCGTACAATTAAAATACATTCCCGCTATTTAAAGCAAAAAGAATTAAACGACGATATTGCTACCCAAACCATTAAAAGCCTACTGGACGAAGGGGCGCAGGTTATTGTTGCGTCGGCTGCTTTTGGGGTAGACGATATAGAAGACGAACAGTGTATGCACGACATTGCCCGCGATATGGGGCTAGAGGCCACCATGGCCAGCGACATTACCAAGCTGTATGGCCTAACCCGGCGCACCCGCACCGCGGCCATCAATGCTTCTATTTTGCCCAAAATGCTAGATACCGCAAACAGCACCGAAAAAAGCGTGCGGGATGCAGGGGTTGAAGTGCCGCTGATGATTATGCGCGGCGACGGCGGCGTTATGGAAGCCAGCGAAATGAAAAAACGCCCGGTGCTCACCATGCTTTCGGGCCCAGCGGCCAGCGTAATGGGCAGCTTAATGTACCTGCGGGCTTCTAACGGCGTGTATTTCGAGGTTGGCGGCACCACCACCAACATTGGCGTTATTAAAAACGGCCGCCCCGCAATCGATTATTCGATTGTTGGCGGGCACCGCACCTACATAAGCAGCCTGGATGTGCGGGTGCTAGGCGTTGCCGGCGGCAGCATGGTGCGTGCAAACAAGCAAGGCATAGTAGATGTTGGCCCCCGTAGTGCGCACATTGCCGGGTTAGATTACGCAGTTTTTTGCGAAGAAGCCGACATTAAAAACCCAAAAGTAGAATTTTTTAGCCCCAGACCCGGGGACCCCGATGACTATGTTGCTATTGTAGGCGAAGACGGTAAGCGGTATACTATTACCAATACCTGTGCCGCCAACGTGCTGGGCCTTGTTAAGCCAGAGCATTTTAGCTACGGTAACCCGGCGGCTGCCCGCAAGGCAATGCAACCCCTGGCCGATTATATGAACACCACCGTAGAAGATGTAGCTACCCAAATTTTAACCAAGGCCTACAAAAAAATAGAGCCGGTTATTACTGAATTGGCAGCCAAATACAAACTGGAAAAAGACGCCATAAGCCTGGTGGGCGTTGGCGGCGGCGCGGCGGCATTAATTGGCTTCTGCAGCGATAAAATGGATCTGCGCTATTCCATCCCCGAAAACGCCGAGGTAATTTCCTCTATTGGTGTAGCGCTTGCCATGGTGCGCGATGTGGTAGAGCGTGTGGTACCCAACCCCACCCCCGACGATATCCGCAGCATTAAAGCCGAAGCCATTGACAAAGCGGTGGAAAGCGGTGCCGCACCAGAAAGCGTAGAAGTGCACATTGAAATTGACCCCCAAACCAGCAAGCTAACTGCGATAGCGCTGGGCAGCACCGAGGTTAAAACCACCGACCTGCTAAAAGAATGCAGCGAAGAAGAAGCGATGGAATTGGCTGCGGCGGACCTAAAAGTAACCCCCGCACAAACCGAAATGGTTGCCGCTACCGAGCAGTTCCGCGTATACACCACCAAAGAGCAGCAAAAAAACCGCAGCCCGCTGCGCATTGTAGATAAAAAAGGCTTTATTAAGGTGCAATGTGCCGATGGCGTGGCCATAAAAACCAATGCCGGCGGTTACCGTGCTACCGTAACCAACCTGTGGGAAGAGTTGGCCGTGTACAAAGCCGACATGATTATGCGGCCCGATTACTATATTTGTGTGGGCAGCCGCGTAATGGACTTTGGTGGCTCGATTGACCTTGACCAGATTATTATGCTAATGGAAATGGACATGCAAGCGGCAAACGCAAACGATGATGTGATTATAGTGGGAGCGAAAAACATTTTATGATAAACGGTGATAGCTTGCGAAAAGTGGCCGATGCGTTTTTAGGCAAACGGCAAGAACCCGGGGCGGAGAGCGCCCCGGGCCCCCGTACCCCGCTGCACACCATGCTGGCGGGGGTTGCCGCGTTGCCACAACAAGCTTGGGTAAACTACGCCTTTGAAAAAGAACCCCTGGCGCACCGCATTACCCCCGAAGAGCAGCAGCAACTGTACGCAGAAGCTTGGCGCTGTGGCGAGCAAGCGGCCGAGCAGGTTGCCCAAAAATACGGCACACGTGCCCCCAAAAAACTGGTGGCGGGCATGCAGCTAAAGCTGGCCTACTCCAAAAAAGAAATGGACGGCATTTTGCCCATTTTTGCGCATTTTATGCTGCCCCGCAACATCACAATTTATAGCCAGTACTCTCAAAAAGCGCAAGAGTGCTACGAGGACGAGGGCAAAACCTGTTTGGGTGCCCTGAACGTGGAAAATGTTCTTATTGCCCACGAAATATTCCATTTTGTAGAGGAAGAACAAAAAAGCAGCATTTATACCCAAACCAAAAAGGTTCAAATTTGGAAAAAACCCTTTACCCGGTTTTCTTCGCTTGCCATTTTAAGCGAAATTGCCGGCATGGCATTTGCACAAAAATTGCTTAACCTGCCCTTTGCCCCCTATGTGATGGATGTTTTGCTGCTGTATGCCTTAAACATAGATGCGGCCAATGTTTTGTATAATAGCCTTGTGCCCGCCCAGCCAGAAATACAAAACCCCTAGTATTTGGCTAAAAATAGTGGCAAATAGGCTGCCAAAAGGTCCGTAACGGTGTTGGCAGGCAGGGCTAAAAAACCCATTGTAATGCATTAATCGAAGGTGTTTTAACACCTTCGATTTTTTTCATTTGGGGCACGGCAGCATAACAGTGTAATTTGATTTTACGCCAAAAATATACTACACTAAAATTACATTTAAACAGATAAAAAAGCCCCAAAAAGAGATTACCAACCAAAAGGAGACCCCATATGTATGATTTTGATACCCTGTATTTGCGCAATGCGCATGCTTCCGAAAAATGGGACGCCGCTATCCAGCAGGGCTGCCCGCCCGAAATTGCGCCCCTAACCGTGGCAGATATGGAATTTAGAACCGCGCCAGAAATTATAGAGGCGGTGAAACAAACGGCAGAGTTTGGCCTTTGGGGCTACACCTATGCCAATGCCGAATTTAAGCAGACGGTTAGCAACTGGATGCAGCACCGCCATAACTGGCCCGCCCAGGCAGATTGGCTTGTGAATGCAACCGGCGTGGTGCCGGCGCTGTATACCGCCGTGCGCGCCTTTACCAAACCCGGAGATACCATTTTGGTGCAGCCGCCCGTATACCCGCCCTTTTTTAAGGCGGCGCTAAACAATGGCCGCAAAATAGCCGAAAACCCGCTGGTGTTTAAAAATGGGCAATACCAAATGGATTTTGAGGATTTGCGCCGCAAGGCACCGGGTGCTGCCATAATGATTTTGTGCAGCCCGCACAACCCGGTGGGCCGTGTGTGGAGCCAGCAAGACCTGGAAACTATAGCAGAAATTTGTGCCGAAAACAATGTGCTGTTGTTTTCGGACGAAATACATTGCGACATTATTATGCCGGGCAACAAGTTTGTTTCGGCGGGGGCGTTGCCGGTGCAATACTTGCAAAACATGGTTATTGCAACCTCGGCCAGCAAAACTTTTTCTTTGGCAGGGCTGGGGTGTTGCAGCCTGTTTATACCAAACCCGCAGCTGCGTGCCCAGTTTACTACCCAGCAAGATATTGAGGGCGGTAGAATGAACTCTACCTTTGGGGTGGTGGCCACCCAGGCCGCCTACCAAAAGGCTGAAGCCTGGTTAGAGGAACTGCTGCCCTATATAAAAAATAATTACGATTATTTGCAGCAATTTATGCAGCAAAACCTGCCTTTGGTAAAGGTAATGCCCATGCAGGGCACCTACCTTGCTTGGGTAAATTTTGCAAAGCTGGAACAAGACCCAGACAAGCTGGAAACCTTTTTGCGCGAAAAGGCCAACCTGTTTGTAAACAACGGCAGCATGTTTGGCGCTGGTGGGGCAGGCTTTGCCCGCATAAACTTAGCCTGCCCAAACCAGGTGCTGCAAAAAGCCCTTGCCCGTTTGCAAGCGGCAGTGCAATAAGCTTTATATGTAAATTTAAAAATATAGGTAACGGTTTTTAATAAACCCCAATAAAGGAGACGAAAATGGATTTTATTTGTTACCCCAAGTGCAGCACCTGCGCCAAAGCAAAAGCCTTTTTAAACCAACATAATATTCAATTTACCGAGCGCGACATTAAAACCAACAACCCCACCAAAACAGAGCTGCAAAACTGGCATAAAAAAAGCGGCTTGCCGCTAAAACGCTTTTTTAACACCAGCGGCCTGCTGTATAAGCAGCACGCCCTAAAAGATAAACTGCCAACCATGCCAGAAGAGGAGCAGTACGCCCTGCTTGCCACCGATGGAATGCTGGTAAAACGCCCGATACTGGTGGGCGAAAACTTTGTTTTAACCGGGTTTAAACTGGCCGAATGGGAAGCCGCTTTACTGCAAAAATAAGGGCAATTTCACAATTCGGCAAAATAGCGTAGACTATTCTCTACGAAAATGGTATACTATGAAAAGAGCGAACCAAAGAGGCATAAAGCCGCAAAACAAACCTGCGCCAAAGGCTACAGCTGGGCGCAACCCCAAATTTAAAGGAGGATTTATAAATGAAATTTTATGTGTGTAACCATTGTGGAAATGTAGTAGAAAAACTACACGATACCGGTGTGCCGGTAGTATGCTGTGGCGAGGCCATGCACGAGATGGTGGCCAACACCACCGATGCCGCACAAGAAAAACATGTGCCGGCCTACACCGTAGAGGGCAACAACATTAACGTGCAGGTGGGCAGCGTAGCACACCCCATGCTGCCAGAGCATTACATTGGCTGGATTTGGCTGGAAACCGAACTGGGTGGCCAGCGCCGCACGCTGGAACCAGGCAACGAGCCAACTGCAACCTTTACCTTGCCTGCTGGCGATAAAGCCATTGCTATTTACGAGTGGTGCAACCTGCACGGCTTGTGGAAAGTAGAACTATAATATAATTAATTAAATTAAAAACCAGTTTGGTTTTTAATCGGCAGGTTTTGCCTGTTGGCACCTGCATGGGTGCAACTAATTAATAAGATAGAAATTCTTTGAAAGCAAACAAATCCCTGCCATTGGCAGGGATTTGTTTTATATTTAAATATATTTTATGATAATTAATTAAATTAAAAAATAGCCCGGTTTTTAGTTGGCAGGCTTTGCCGGCTGGCACCTTTACAACGGGTTGGTGTTGAAGTTTGCTTAGTTAAAAAAAGACAATTGGCGGTTGCCGTAGCCTTGCCGGTAGGCGGCAATAATATCGCGCATATTATACAACAGGCCAACCTTGTTGCAAGCCGCCGTAAAAATTTGCCAAAGTTGTTTTGCCCGTGGGCTGGCACAGTGGTAACGGCTGCCAAACCGGGTGCGGTATTTTTGGCCGTAGCCTTGCAGCGGGAAAGCAGTATCCAACCCGTTTAAAAAATATTCCCGTTGGCCGTCCCGCATGGTTACGCCAAAATCGGCATAAATAAAGCGGGCACCGGCAGCGGCGGCCTTTTTTACCAGCAGCTCAATGCTGGCGGGGTCGTCCGCTAAAAAGGGTAGCACCGGCATTAGCAGCACACCGCAAAATATACCGGCGGCGGCAAGGCTTTGCAGGGCGGCAAACCGCTGGGTAGAGCTTGGCGCGTGCGGCTCTATTTTGGCGGCTAAATCATCGTGTGGGGTGGTAATGGTAATTTTGCATAACACCGGGGAGTGCTGCTTAATATCGGTAAAAATATCAATATCCCGGGTAATTAAATTGCTTTTGGTAGCCACGCTGGCACCAAACTGGTACGCATTAAGCAGCTCCAGCGCATGGCGGGTTAATAACTCCTTTTTTTCAAAAGGGTTGTAGGGGTCGCTCATAGCGCCGGTGCCCACAACGCCGGTTTTTATGCGGCGGGCTAGCTCATTGCGCAATATGGGCAGGGCGTTTTCTTTGGCACGCACGGTGTCAAAATCATCTATATGGTAGCAACTGCTGCGGCTGTCGCAGTACAGGCAGCCATGGCAGCAGCCACGGTATAAGTTCATGTTGTACTCGTACCCAAACCAGCCCATATTTTGGGCCTTGGTTCGGCTTAAAATGGTTTTAGCCGGTACAGTTTCCATGTGGTGCCTTTCTGGTTGGGGGCGCCATTGCTTTTTACAAAACTATTTATATGCTATAAGCAAGCGGCAACATCCTTTATTTCCGAAACTTTGGCAGGTGCTTGGCAAGCTCGGATATCTGCATGGGCTTGCCAAACAGGTAGCCCTGCATGCAGTCTACCCCGTAGGAGGTTAGCAGTTCTTTTTGTCCTTCGGTTTCTACACCTTCGGCAATTACGGCCATTTTTGCGGTGTGGGCAATGTTTATCATCGCCTGCAGCAAATATTGCAAATAGGGGTCGGTTTCCAGGTTTTCTATAAAAGATTGCTCGGTTTTTAGCGTGGAAGCAGGCAGTTTCATTAAATTATCAAACGAGCTATAGCCGGTGCCAAAATCGTCCAGCGCAATGTTCACGCCTTCATCGGCCAGCTTTTGCAAGTACTGCATGCTGCCAGAAGAAAAATTAAACCGGCTGCTTTCGGTAATTTCAAGGCTAAGTTTGTGGCAGGGTAAATTGTACCGCTTAAGGGTGTTTAGCAGGTTTTTAACATAGGCATCGTCTAGCAAATGCAAAGAAGACAGGTTGACGTCTAAAATAAAATCTTCGTTGCCAAGGCCGTGGGCCTGGCACTCTCGCAGGGCGGTTTCCAGCACCCAATTATCCAGCTGAGGAATAAGGCCCAGCTGCTCTAGCTCTTTAATAAAAAGGGTGGGGCTTACGGCTGTGCCGTTGGGTGCGTTCCACCGGCAAAGGGTTTCCACCCCGCTCCACCGCAGGGTTTTGGCATCTATAATAGGCTGGTACCGCAACGAAAACCCAAGCATATTTTGCTGCACGCTGTTAATTAGGTTTTGCCGCAGTAGCAGTTTTTCTTTATACAGGCGGTCCATTTTTTCATCGTATAAAAACACCCCGCCGGTTTTGCCCGCGGCGTTTATGGTTCTAAACAGCTGGTTTCTAATATCCCCCCGCAAATATTTGCCATACACCACCCCAATGGTAATGGTGCAATATAAGGGCAGCCCGTTTTGCCTAAAAGCCTCCCACGGTTTTGTAAACCGCTTTAATACTTGCTGGGCGCGCTTTTTGGCGTCTTCTAACGAAACATCCACAATCATCATGGCAAATTCGTCTTCGCTTACGCGGTATAATTTACAACCGGGCACAGCGGTTTTTAGCATCCAATCTCGTATTTGCAGCAGCAAAAAATCTCCGGTATCCCAGCCATACACATCGTTAATGGTGCTAAAGCGGTCAATGTCAAAGTGCACCAGGGCCACCCGTTCTACACTTTTCAGCATATCCACGTCGTGCTCTAGCTGCAGGCCGTTGGGTATATCCAGCTGTTGGTCAAAAAAAGCCATGCGGCGGTATTCTTGCTCCATGCGGCTAACTTTGGTTACGTTGGTTACAGATATTACAGCAAGGCTGCCCAGCGTGGGGTGCTGTATTTTGCGCACGCCAACCTGCCCCCACTGCGCACGCAGCGGCCAGTAGTAGGTGCTGTTTCTAGGGCGGCCAAACTCTGCCCGGGCAATCAGCTCATCCAGCACAGCGGTAAATTCGTCCCACAGCACAAGGTTGTAGGGCTGGCCCAGCAGTTCTTCGGCGCTTTTTTCAATATCCTCGCACATGCGCTTGTTTACGCTAACTATTGTTTTGGTGGCAAGCTCTACCGTAAAAACAGAAACGTCCAATGCGCTTAAAGTGGCTTTTGAATAATCCTTCTGCACAAAAGCAGAGGTATTTTCTGGTTTATTCAAAGGTCCTTCACACTCCTTTACGCATAAGATTTTGCTACCTAGCTTTTATACCATTATTGTACCTTTTTTGTCCAATCAAGGCAAGAAAATCGGGGTTTTCGACCAAAAAAATGCTACAAATAACAACAAAGTATCGATATTTTTGAAACGCGGCTCTGTTCAAACAGGTTAAAATATGCTATTTTAATACCATCTTTGTAAAAAAAGGCCAGTAATGCAAACTAGCAATAGGCGGCACGTTCTCTTGCTATAGGGGCGGATGTGTGCCGGCAAATAAAGCATAGCGTTTAAGAAAGAAGCGTGGAAATGGAGCAACAAAAGAAACCAGCCGGAAAAACCACCATGCAGGTATTAATGGTTATTTTTGTGGCCATTAGCGTGGGGCTTATTATTTATTTGGCCATGATACAAGAATATTCTTTTATGATGCGTGGTTTATTTTTTCCTTTGTTTTTGCTTATTCCTCCTTTATTTAAGTGGGTGGGGTTGCAACCATGCTATAAACTGTTTAGCCTGCTATACGCTTTTATTATTTTTGCCTACAGCTTTGGCTGCGTTTATGGCGTATTTACCCACATGCAATATATGGATAAAATATCGCATTTTGCCTCTGGCATTGTGTTTACCATTTTGGGCTTTTGCCTGCATTACTGGCTGGTGGGGCCACAGCCGGGCGGCCTGCGGCAGGGGGGCTTTTTGGCGGGCAGCTATGCGCTGTTTTTTTCTATGTTTATTGCCGTAATGTGGGAAGTAATTGAGTTTTTCGATTTTAACCTAACCGGTAACGACAGCCAAAACATGCTAACCACCGGCGTGTTCGACACCATGCAGGACCTAATTGCCTGCTTGGTTGCGTCTTTGCTTTGTGTGGCGGCCTTTGCCTTGTATTATACCCAAAAAGCAAAACTGTTAACCCCCGCTATAGTAGAAGAATTTTACACCTTAAACGTGGCACCCAAGGCTGGGCCCAGCAAAAAAAGAATTAAAAATAAATAATATTTAAACTTAACTATTATTTTGAGAGAAGGACTGGAGAATGAACAACCAAACCTTGATGCAATATTTTGAGTGGAACCTACCCGCCGATGGCCTTTTGTGGCAGCGCACAGCCGCACAGGCGGCGGCGCTAAAAAAGGCAGGGTTTACAGCTTTGTGGCTGCCGCCGGCGTATAAAGGCGCGGCAGGTGTGCACGATGTTGGCTATGGAGTGTACGACACCTACGATTTGGGAGAGTTTGACCAAAAGGGAACTGTCCCTACAAAATATGGCACCAAGCAAGAATATTTAGCGGCCATTAAAGCCTTGCAGGCCCAGGGCATTGCGGTGCTGGCCGATATTGTGCTGGGGCAGCGCATAGGGGCCGATGAAACCGAGCTGGTGGAAGCGGAAAAATTTAACCCCAACAACCGCAACCAATCCATATCGGGCGAGCAGCAAATTAAAGCCTGGACCCGCTATAATTTCCCCGGGCGTGCGGGTAAATACTCCGGCTTTGTGTGGGACTGGACCTGTTTTTCGGGCATTGATTGGGACGAAAACACACGGCAAAGCGGTGTTTACCAGTTTGCTGGTAAAGAGTGGAGCCCCGACGTGGACAAAGAGCTTGGCAACTACGATTATTTGATGGGGGCCGACGTAGATGTAGACAACCCCAAAGTAGCCCAAGAGCTGATAGAGTGGGGGAAGTGGTACTTAGACCTTACCGGAATAGATGGCTTTAGGCTGGATGCAGTAAAGCATATTTCGTACGCTTTTTACGAAAAATGGCTGGATGCCATGCGGGCCAAAGCGGGCAAAAACCTGTTTACGGTGGGCGAATACTGGAGCGGAGACCTGAATGCGCTTACCGCCTACCTTGCCAATAGTGGCGACCGTATGAGCCTGTTTGACGTGCCGCTGCACATGAATTTTCATAATGCTTCTACCGCGGGCGGGCAGTTTGGCATGCAGGGCCTTTTGCAAAACAGCTTGGCCAGCGCCGATGCAATGCACGCCGTAACCTTTGTAGACAACCACGATTCTCAGCCCGGGCAAAGCTTGCAAAGCTGGGTAGAAGAATGGTTTAAGCCGCTTGCTTATGCTGTTGTTTTGCTGCGGCAGCAGGGCGTGCCCTGTGTTTTTTACGGCGATTATTATGGCCTGCGCAGCGACGGCACCCCGGCTGTGCCCGGCATTAAGCGCATGGTGGCGGCCCGCCACCACTTTGCCTATGGCCCCCAGCACGATTATTTTGACCACGACAATATTGTGGGGTGGACACGGGAAGGCGATGCCGAGCACCCGGGCAGCGGCTGCGCGGTGCTAATTACCGATGGCCCCGGCGGCGAAAAAACCATGTATGTAGGCCGCCAGTTTGCGGGGCAGGTTTTCCGGGATATTATCCGGCTGGACGAGCAAGCGGTAACCATAGATGCGGATGGCAATGGCACCTTTAGCGTAGAGGGGGGTGCCGCCAGTGTTTGGCTGCCCGAAGAAGCGTATAAGGCAATTATTATAGAGGTAGAATAGGAGAGTGTCTCGGCTGCGCTGCTTTCGAATAAATTTCAAGGTGTTTGCCCCGCCTGCGGCGGGGCAAACACACATAATTGTCTTCTCTTTTTCTATTACACACGCATGTGGGCATTTTTTAAAATAAATAGAATTAAATAAAAAATAATCGTTTTAAAATAAAAAACACCCGCCGAAAATTCCGGCGGGTGTTTTTGGCAATAATTTACAGCGCATAAAAGGGTTATTGCAGCGCAAATGCAACAGCGGCATTGGCGTGTATTTCGGTGGTGTCAAACAAGGGGACGGTGGTATCGGCCTGTTGCACCAGCAGGCCAATTTCGGTGCAGCCCAAAATAACGGCCTCGGCCCCTTGGTTTGCCAGTTGTTTTACCATGTGCAGGCAGGCTTGTTTAGAGGTTTGCTCTATTTTGCCAAGGCATAATTCCTCAAAAATAATGCGGTTCATTTCCTGTTGTTCTTCTGGGCCGGGCACCAATACCTGCAGGCCTTTTTCGGTTAGTTTTTGGGTATAAAAGGGTTGCTGCATGGTAGCACGGGTGCCAAGCAACCCCACTTTGGTTATGCCGGCGGCCAGCAGGGCGCCGGCTGTAGCCGTGGCAATGTGTATAAAGGGTATGGTAATGGCATCGGTTATTTGGCTGGCACATTTATGCATGGTATTGGTGCACAGCAAAATGCAATCGGCCCCGGCGGTTTGCAGCCCGGCAGCCGCTTTGCCCAGTAATACACCGGCCTCTACCCAGCGGTTTTGCTGTTGCAGCTGCTCAATCTCGGCAAAATCTACACTATGTAGCAGGCATTTTGCGCTGTGTAAACCCCCTAAATTTTGCTTAATGCCAGTGTTTATTAGCTTGTAGTAGGTTAGGGTGCTTTCCCAGCTCATGCCGCCAATTAGGCCAATGGTTTTCATGGGGCCTCCTTATGTGTACAGGGTTAAAAAGAACAAAGGTTAGGCAAGGCTACCATGCATCAAGGTGCCGTTGCTATCCAGCAGGGCGGCAAAATCTTTGCTGGCGGTTAGCACCAAAAAATGGTTGTTGCCGTTTTTGTCTATTAGGTTATATATGGTGTAGCCCTGGGGCAAGGTAATGTTGGGTTTGTTATGGTTGGCCTCGTTAATTAGTTCAAACTCAACGCCGTTTTCTTCCAGTGCCCCCATAATGGCGCTTTCTTGGTTGGCCGTAACCCCGGTGGCTTGCCGCAAGGCCGATTGCCGACTGCACGCAGCCACCAAAACGGCAACAATAAGGCTTAGCAATAGTAGGGGCAGTTTTCTCATGCTCAAACTCCTTTATAGAAGACACAATTTTTTTACAACGTTAAAAATTAGCAAAAGTATACCATATTAATAGCGCTGGCACAAAGGGTTGCAAAGCCCCGCTTGTGGGTGTGCTGGCGCATGGGCTACTGTGGGGTATAAGGCGTTGCCCGCTAGGCTGCGGGCACACCGGTGCGGGCAGCGTAGGCGTGTAGGGTTACGCCTTCTTCTATTCTTTGCAAGCTTGCGCCCGCAGCATAATGCTGCCTTAAATAATCCTCTTTCAGCGCCCGGTACACAAAATCAAGGTATATCACGTCTTCTTTATCAATGCTATCGCGGTAAAGGTTGTTTAACCCGTGGCTTTGCAAAGCCTGCTGCTGAAAAGGAGATTGTGCCAGCCAGCTGCCGGTAAACACAATGTTTTCAAAATAGCCCTTGGGCTTGGCTGTCCAAACATTGTAACCGTTGGCAGCGTCCACCAAATCCACATCGGCCAGGTAAAGGGTATCCTTGTTCTGGGTAAAGCTTATAAACTCGGCCTCGCGTGGGGGGCGGCTTTCCCAGTATGTATCGGCAGCGTCTTTAAAGCCAATAAAAGAGGGAATGCTGCACAACACCAGCACGGCCGCCACAAAAGAAAACCAGTTTTTTTGCGGTGCCTGGGGCAGCTTTATGCAGCAGGTGCAGAAGATGAACGCCGCCATGGTTAAAGAAAAGTGGATGGTTGGGGGCAACCGCCCCTGCCAGCATAGGTATAATATCTCTGCCGCCAAAATGGCCAACGTGCCCAGCAGGGCCGGCCACCACTTTTTGTTAGAAAGAAACAGCCAGCCCAGCAGCACAGCCCCAAACAAAAAGCCTGCAGGCCGGGCATATAGCATAGAGGAGCCCATTGTTAGGGCCTGCCGCAGTGCCCTGCCCGGTGTGTTGCCGGGCAAAGCTGCTATCACCTCTTGCAGCGCACTGGCAGAAAACACGTCCCCATCGTAAAAATTCCAGGTTTGCAGCATCTCAAAATCGGTGGCGGTATAGCCCAGGGGTTGCAGCACCTCTGGCCCGGTGGCAAATTGCAGCTTAAAATCAGATATTTCGGTGCGCAGGGCATTATAGCGGGCATAGGTGGCCCAGCCCTCGTGGGTGTTGTAGGCCATCGTGTCGATACCTTTTGCCCCAAAAGCCAGCACCACCAGCAGCCCCACGCCCACCGCGGCTTTTATCTTTTTTGGTTTATCCAGCGTAAAAAACTTGTATAACAGCAGGGCTGCGGCCAGCCCGCCTATGGCAAAAAACTGCTGAAACCGCAGCATGCTGCCCAATAAAGCAAGCACAAGGCCGGCGGCAAGGCCCTTGTTGTAGTGGCCAAGGTTTTGCAGCACCAGCACTAGCCCAACGGTTAAAAAAAGCCCGGCATATTTTACATAATGGAAGCGCTGGAAAAAATCTACCCCCACCAGCGCCAAAAAGGCAACAAACAAGCTGAGCCCCGCTAGTCGCCCCAGTTTTTGCACCAACAGGCGGCCCAGCAGCGTAAAGCACACCACGCCCCCCGCCAACAGCAGCAACACAAACCAGTTTAAGCTGCCGGGCAGCAGGTAAAATGGTTTTAGCAGCCAGCCCAGCAGCACATTTACATACACCAAATACTGCGTGCCGGTGCCGTAAGCGCCCGCCGCAATATTACTAATAATGGCATCATCGTTTAGCTCGTATCGTATGCCAAAAAGCATTACCGTGCCTGCCAGGCACAGCAAGCCAAGGCCCAGGCAAAGGGCGGTATCCACCCAATTATTCCGTTTGGTTTTTTGTTTACTTACCAAGCCGGTGTTTTGCTGGTTTTGTTGCATTGTCTATTTCTCCTTGCCAAGGGGCCGCTTAAACGTTTAGCCACATTTATAATTTGCATTATACCGGGTTTGGGGGCTGCCCGCAATGCAAATACAAGCAAAAGGCCACAGAAATTCTTTTTTTATAGAAAAACGACTGTTATTTTTGGTAAAATGAAGAATCTTTCCTTCGAAGCTTACCAAAGCAGGTATTTGGCCCGGTAAATGGCGTTGCCTGCCAATAAAGGCCCGGTTTTTTGCAAACGATGTTTTGCGGGGTAAAAGCAAAATTTAGTTTACTATTGCACTTTGCTGTAATAAAGTGCTATAATATTTTTCAACCAGCCATATGGCCGGAAATTTAGCACGATTTCTCTTGAAAGGAGGAAAAATTTGTGAAGAACTTCGACAAATATGCCCCCGGTTTTTTTGCAGCGCCCCAAACCCAAATGCGCTGGGCACAAAAAAACCACATTGAACAAGCCCCAATATGGTGCAGTGTGGACCTTAGAGACGGCAACCAAAGCTTAGTGGTGCCCATGAGCCTCGAACAGAAACTGGATTTTTTCTCCTTTTTAGTAAAGGTAGGCTTTAAAGAAATAGAGGTGGGGTTCCCCGCCGCCAGCGAAACCGAATTTGAGCTGCTGCGTGCGTTGATAGAACGTGGCCTTGTGCCAGACGATGTTACCCTGCAAGTGCTTACCCAATGCCGAGAGCATATTATCCGCAAAACGTTCGAGGCGTTGAAGGGCGCCAAAAGTGCCGTGGTGCATTTTTATAATTCCACCAGTTTTGTGCAGCGCCAGCAGGTATTTCGCAAAAGCAAACAAGAGGTTAAACAAATTGCCGTAGAAGGCGCAAAGTTGGTAAAAAAGCTGGCGGGCGAGTACGAGGGCAATTTTAGGTTTGAATACAGCCCCGAAAGCTTTACCGGCACCGAGCCAGAATATGCGCTGGAAGTTTGCAACGCTGTGCTGGATGAGCTGCAACCCGGCCCCGATAATATTGTAATTATTAACCTGCCAGGCACCGTAGAAATGAGCATGCCGCACGTGTATGCCAACCAAATAGAATACATGAGCGATAACTTGAAATATCGCGAATATGTGCAGGTTTCGCTGCACCCGCATAACGACCGTGGCTGCGCCGTGGCCGATGCCGAGCTGGGCCTTTTGGCTGGGGCAAACCGGGTAGAGGGTACCCTGTTTGGCAACGGAGAGCGCACCGGCAACGTAGACATTGTAACCCTTGCCTTAAACATGTTTAGCCAGGGGGTAAACCCCGGCCTTAACTTTAGCAACATGCCAGCTGTGGTATCTGCCTACGAAGAAGCCACCGATATGCAGGTGCCCCCACGCCAGCCCTATGCGGGTGCGCTGGTGTTTGCTGCCTTTAGCGGTAGCCACCAAGACGCTATTGCCAAAGGTATGCAGTGGCGTAAAGAGCAAGAGATGGAACAATGGGCCGTGCCTTACCTGCCCATTAACCCCGCCGATGTTGGGCGTGAGTACGAAACCGACGTGATACGCATTAACAGCCAAAGCGGCAAGGGCGGCATAGGCTATTTGCTAGAGCAAAACTACGGCTATAGCTTGCCCCCCAAAATGCGTGAGGATTTTGGCTATGTAATCAAGAATGTATCGGACCACGAGCACAGAGAGCTTAGCCCGGCCGAGGTAAAGGCCATTTTTGAAAAAACCTACCTGAACATAAGCGCACCCATAGATGTGAGCGAGGTGCACTTTATACAAAAAAATGGCATTTTGGCGGCCATTACGGTGCGGCAAAATGGGCAAGAGCAAGAATATACCTCTAAGGGCAATGGCCGTCTAGACGCAGTTTCGAATGCGTTGCGGCAGGGAACCGGGCAGGAGTTTTCGGTGCTTACCTATGCCGAGCACGCGCTGGAAACCGGCAGCAGCAGTAAAGCCGTTGCCTATGTGGGCCTTACCTGGGCCGATGGCACCGTTACCTGGGGTGCCGGCCAGCACACCGATATTATTTTGGCTAGCGTAACGGCGCTGGTGTCGGCGTATAACAACAAAGCATAAATTTTTACAGAATGGCGGTGAAAAAGGTTTGGCAGCATAACCCCAACCTTTTTCACTGCTGTTTTTTTATCAATTGGCAACATAGTATTCAAAAAGAATCCGCAAGTTCTTTTGCCCTTACCTAAAGGGGATAGTTCTTTGATTTTGGAAATGTTTATTCAAAAAGAGGAGAAATTGATATGGGAATGACCATGAGCCAAAAAATATTAGCCGCCCATGCCGGGGTAGACGTTGTGGTACCCGGCCAGCTAATAATGGCCAATTTAGATATGGTGCTGGGCAACGACATTACCAGCCCGGTTGCCATTAACGAGTTTGAGAAAGCTGGGTTTGAAACCGTGTTTGACCGCACAAAAATTAGCCTGGTGATGGACCATTTTGTGCCCAACAAAGACATTAAAGCCGCCCAGCAAACCAAACAAAGCCGGGAATTTGCCGGCAAGCACGATATCCAGCATTTTTACGATGCTGGAGAAATGGGCATAGAACATGCCCTACTGCCCGAAAAAGGCATTGTGGCCGCCGGAGATTTGGTGATTGGCGCCGACAGCCACACCTGCACCTATGGGGCACTGGGGGCTTTTTCTACCGGGGTGGGCAGCACCGATATGGCCGCCGGCATGGCCACCGGGCAACTGTGGTTTAAGGTACCCAGTGCTATCCGGTTTAACCTTGTGGGCAAACCCGGCCCCTTTGTGGGCGGCAAAGATGTTATTTTGCATATTATTGGCTTAATTGGGGTGGATGGCGCCCTGTACCGCAGCATGGAGTTTACCGGCCCCGGTGTGGCCCAGCTTAGCATGGACGACCGTTTTACCATTGCCAATATGGCCATTGAGGCAGGGGGTAAGAATGGGATTTTCCCGGTGGATGAAAAGACCCTTGCCTACATGGCGGGCCGGGTAAACCGCCCTTATAAGGTGTACACCGCCGATGATGACGCGGAATATGAACAGACCTATACCATCGATTTAAGTGCGCTAAAGCCCACGGTTAGCTTGCCGCATTTGCCTGAAAACACCCGAACCATTGATGAAATGGGCGATGTAGCGATTGACCAGGTGGTAATAGGCAGCTGCACCAACGGCCGCGAAAGTGATATGGAAATGGCCGCCAAAATCTTAAAGGGTAAAAAGGTGGCAAAAGGTGTGCGGGTTATAATTATCCCGGCCACGCAAGCCATTTACCGCACCTGCCTGCGCAAAGGCTGGGCCGAAATTTTTGTAGACGCTGGCTGCGTGCTTAGCACCCCTACCTGTGGGCCCTGCCTTGGGGGCTATATGGGCATTTTGGCCGAGGGCGAAAAGTGCCTTGCCACCACCAACCGCAACTTTATTGGCCGCATGGGGCACCCCACCAGCGAAATTTACCTGGCTGGCCCTGCCGTAGCTGCTGCCAGCGCCATAACAGGCAAAATAACCAACCCGCGAGAAATAGAAATTAATTAAATTTAAATAATAATTAATTATTGTTTAATGAGGGTTTTGCCCTTACCCTTAATTGATGGTGTGATTCAGTAGTTAAAGTTTCGGGGCCAAACACCTGCCCTTGACTAACGACTAGAGACCAGCGACTATTTGATTATTAAAGGAGATTGCCGTATGAATGCACAAGGTACCGTACATAAATATGGAGACAACATTGATACCGATGCCATTGTGGCGGCCCGTTATTTAAACACCGCCAGCGCCGAAGAACTTGCCACCCACTGCATGGAGGATATTGACCCCGGTTTTGTGCAACGCATGAAAAAGGGCGACATTTTGGTGGCTGGCCAAAACTTTGGTTGTGGCAGCAGCCGAGAGCACGCCCCGCTGGCACTAAAAACTGCTGGGATTTCTTGCGTAATTGTACCCAGCTTTGCCCGCATATTTTATCGCAATTCCATCAATATCGGCTTCCCTATTTTAGAAAGCGCCCAGGCCGCCGCTGAAATACAAAATGGCCACGAGGTAGAGGTGGATTTTGACACCGGCAAAATTGTGGACAAAACCACCGGCAAAACCTACCAAGCGCAGCCGTTTCCGCCGTTTATCCAAAATATTATACAGGCGGGCGGGCTGTTAAATGCTATTAACAATAAATAACGTTGATAAAATGGAGTTAACAAAATGCAAAAAACAATTGCGGTAATTAAAGGGGACGGCATAGGCCCCGAGATTGTGGAGCAGGCCCTGCAGGTTTTGCAAGCCGTGGCACAAAAATTTGGGCATACCTTTGTATACAACCAGGTGCTGCTGGGCGGCGCTGCTATAGATGCCACCGGCGAAGCCATGCCACAAGCAACGCTAGACGCCTGCCTGGCGGCCGATGCCGTATTGCTGGGCGCTGTGGGTGGCCCCAAATGGGAAAATCTGCCCGGCGATAAACGCCCCGAAAAAGGCCTGCTTGCGCTGCGCAAAGGGCTGGGTTTGTACGCCAACCTGCGCCCGGCCCGCTTGTTTAGCGCCCTTGCGGCGGCTAGCCCCTTGCGGGCCGATATTGCCGCTGCCGGCATTGATTTTTTGGTGGTGCGAGAGCTAATTGGGGGCGTTTATTTTGGAGAGCACAGCACCGCTATGGTAAACGGAGAAAAGAAAGCAACCGATGTGATGAGCTACGCCGAGGACGAGGTGGAACGCATTGTGCGCACGGCCTTTACCATTGCCATGGGCCGGCGCAAAAAGGTAACCAGTGTAGATAAAGCCAACGTGCTAGATACCAGCCGCCTTTGGCGCGAGGTAGCCGAAAAAATAGCGGCCGAGTACCCCGAAGTAACTTACGAAAATATGCTGGTAGACAATGCAGCCATGCAAATTGTTAAAAACCCGGCCCAGTTTGATGTAATGGTAACCGAAAATATGTTTGGCGATATTTTATCGGACGAAGCGAGCATGATTACCGGCTCGATTGGAATGATTCCATCGGCCAGCTTGGGCGAGGGTACCCGTGGCCTGTACGAGCCAATACATGGCAGTGCGCCCGACATTGCCGGGCAGGACAAAGCCAACCCCGTTGGCACCATTCTTTCGGCGGCAATGCTGCTGCGGCACTCGTTTAACATGCAGGCAGAGGCTGCCGCCATAGAAGCAGCGGTAGACAAAGCCCTTGCCCAAAACCTGCGCACCGGCGATATGATGAGCGAGGGGTGCGTGTTGGTGGGCTGCGCTAAAATGGGCAGCACCATTGCAGCGCTAATATAAACCGCCTTTGCCAAAGCCCGTAAGGGTATATTTGGTTTAGGCACGGCGTTATTGTGTAACATCAGCACCCTTTTTTGCCAAATGTAAAAAAAGGGTGCTGCTTATTTATGGGTTTTGGTTATTTTGCTGTTGAATAAGCGCCCCTACCTATGTATAATGGAAAATAGTTAGCGATGTGCAAAGGTGGTTGCTGGCAACGCCGAAAAATGAAAGCGCTTTCAAAACAAGAAGGCTGCCTGTGCCAGCGGTAAAACCAATATTTTAACAAAAGTAAGGAGAGGTGCTGGAAATGGTTAATTTTGAATATTATACCCCCACCCGTGTGGTGTTTGGTAAAGGGGTAGAAGAAAAAGTTGGTTCTTTGGTAAAAGAGCAAAATGGTAAAAAGGTTTTGGTGCATTATGGCGGCCAAAGCGCTAAAAAATCCGGATTGTTAGACCGTGTTTTTGCCTCGTTAAAAGAGGCTGGTATAGAATATGTAGAGCTGGGCGGCGTTGTACCAAACCCCCACCTTTCGCTGGTGTACCAAGGCATAGAGCTTTGCAAAAAAGAAGGCGTAGACTTTTTGTTGGCAGTGGGCGGCGGCAGCGTAATCGATTCATCCAAGGCCATTGCTTACGGCGTGCTGGGCGGTGCCGATGATGTTTGGGACTACTACGATGGCAAAGCCACCGCCCAAGCGGCCCTGCCGGTGGGCGCGGTGCTTACCATTGCCGCCGCCGGCAGCGAAATGAGTAACTCTTCGGTAATAACCAACGAAAAAACCTTGATTAAAAAAGGGTATAACCACGATATTTTGGGCCGCTGCCGGTTTGCTGTTATGAACCCCGAGCTAACCCTTACCCTGCCCGAATACCAAACGGCCTGTGGCTGTGCCGATATTGTGATGCACACGCTGGAGCGGTATTTTACCGCCGATACCACCATGGAAATTACCGACAGCATTGCCGAGGCCCTGCTGCGCACCACCATGGAAAACGCCCGCACCCTAACCCGCGAGCCACAAAACTACAATGCCCGTGCCGAAATTATGTGGGCGGGCAGCCTTTCGCACAATGGGTTAACCGGCGCTGGCGGTGGCCGTGGAGACTGGGCCACCCACCAACTGGGGCACGAGCTAAGCGGCTTGTTCGATTTAGCCCATGGCGCGGCGCTTACCGCTGTTTGGGGTAGCTGGGCACGCTATGTGTACAAGCAAAACCCGGCCCGTTTTGCCCGCCTTGCCCTAAATGTGCTAGAGCTACCTGCCGAAGGCAGCGTGGAAGAATTGGCGCTGGCTGGCATCGAGGAGATGGAAAACTTCTTCTGGGGGCTGGACCTGCCTATCTCGATGAGCGAAGCCGGGTTGAACCTGGACGATGAAAAAATACACGAGCTGGCAGTGCGCTGCAGCTTTGATGGCAAACGCACCGTTGGCGGTTTTAAACCCCTGGCACAGCAAGATATGGAAGCAATTTACAAAATGGCAAAATAAGTACCGGTTTATTGTAAGGTAAGCCCTGCACCGCACCCTGCCAAACCCTGGCAGGGTGTTTTTGTAAAGCCAAAATAAACAAAAGTGAGGAACCCCCATGATAACAACCCTACCCCAAAACCCTGCCATTGCCCTTGTGCAAAGCAACGTGCCGGTTTTGGTAGATGCACAATCGGCCTTAGACTTGATGGCGACGATACAGCACGAGTATCACTGCAATAAATTTATTATTTATAAACAAGCAATAGCCGAAGAGTTTTTTGATTTAAGCACCTGCATAGCGGGCGAAGTGTTGCAAAAATATACCAACTACCACATTAAAATGGCCATTGTAGGAGATTTTAGCACCTACACCAGCAAAAGCTTAAAAGATTTTATTTACGAAAGCAACAAGGGCAACAGCTTTTATTTTGTGGCCACCCAAGCAGAGGCCCAGCAAAAGCTAGAAGCAGCGCAAGAGTAAAAAGCACCCGGCCCCTTTAATTGCAACCATGGGTTGACAAAAAACCAAGCACAGTTGGTGGTTTTGCACCCGTGCTGTTTACTATGATAAAAGTACCAAAGAAAGGGGTGCAAAACCATGAACATGGCAGATAGAATTCAACTTTTGCGTAAAGCAAAAGGAATCTCTCAAGAGGAGTTGGCCGATAAAATTGGCGTGTCTCGCCAGTCGGTTTCTAAATGGGAGAGCGAGCAAAGCATGCCGGATATGGATAAAGTTATTATTTTAAGCGATTATTTTGAAGTGACGACGGATTATATTTTAAAAGGAATAGAAAACAAGGCGCAAACCAACGAAAAACCCGCCAATGCCGCTATATTTACCATTGTGAGCACGGCTTTAAATTTTATGGGCTTAATTATTTCGGCCGCAGTATGGTACGAGCAACAGGTGCCTATGGCGCTGGTAGTTGGGCTTATTTTTATGGCACTGGGCTGCATGGTATTTGGCATTGGCATAGTTAGCTCGGCCAGCAATAAACAAAAAGCCAAACAATTGTTTTGGATGATAAACATCTGGATTTTGGCGTTTATCCCGCTATCGTTTATATATAATGTGTTGTTTACGGGTTTGGTGGCCCCTTATCCCTTGTTGGGCGGCAGCTTAATAGCTTACCCGGTATTTTGGCTTGTGTATTTTGTGGTGTGCCTAGCTGTGGTTTTTGCGCAGGTAAAGGCAGCCAAAAATAAATAGAGCGAATTAACTTGAAAAAAACACCATCATTTTTAAGCTAGCGGAGTATAAGAGGTGTTGCACTGCGGCGCCAGTGCCTTGCTGTTGCCTTGTTGCCAATAAAGCAAGATATAAAAAATAAAACCCCGGTAAGAAATTCTTACCGGGGTTTTATACTTTACGTTACTTGTTTTTTTCGTTATAGCTTAGCAATGCTTTGCACACCGGCACAGCAATAATAACAGCGGCCAAAATTTCTAGCACACCATTTAAAGAGATAAGCGTGGTAAAAACCGCAGCCAGTGGAATAGCGCTGAACAGAAAAAACAAACAGCCTAAAACCATAACCGTGTGCAGTGCGGTAGAAAGCGCAGCGGTAATGCCAATGCCCCACACGTTATTTTTAAAGCGATTTTTAAATAGCCGAAACAATAATGCCGCGAAAACACCCAATAAAATACGGGGCACAAGGCACATAATAAGCGAGGCCACCGGGTTACCGCTTAAAAAGGGGCTAAACAAAATATCTACCGGGCCAACGGCGGCCGTGCTGGCTTTTATAAGGGCAATAATGCCAAAAGTGCCCCCCAAAACACCACCCTTAAGCGGCCCCATAACCACCGCGCCAATAATAACCGGCACATGCAGCAGGGTAATAGAGGCTACCGGCAATGTAATAAGCCCCAGGGGGGTAACCCCCAGCACTATTTCTATGGCAAGCAGCAACGAAAACTGGGTTAAGTTGCGAATAGAACGGCGACTGTTGGTTTGCATACTGCAACACCCCTTTACCTTGTATTTGTGTTAAAGCTTTGGCAAAATTTATAACGAAAACTCGGAGTAAAAAAGAGCCGGGCTGCCGTTTGCTGTGGCAGCATCTAAATAACAAACCGAAAAAACAGCGGTGTAGGCAGGCACGGCGTAAATATAATGGTATTCTGCGCTTTCGCCGTTTGCAAGGGTAAGTTCTAGCGGGGCCATGGTGTCGCTGTTGGTGGCAACCAGTGGGTCGGTAAAGCCATCGGTTCCCCATTGCAGTTGGTAGTCTACATCGGTAATGGTAAGGGCGGCACCGCTACGGTTGGTGGTTTTTATCACCACATCAATCAGCTGCTCGCCGGGCAAGGCGTTATAAAAATCGTAGCTGGAACCCGCCTTGGCCGAAACCACCACAAAATCCCTTTGGGTGGCCCGCAGGGTTTCGCCGGTTTGGGCGGTGGCAATACCATCGCTGCCCGGGGTAATTTTACGGGTGCAGCTGGTAAAACCTGCCAAACATACAATACATAATAATAAAGAAACCGTTTTTTTAATCATAGTATCCTCAACGTGGTAAGTATCTAGCAAAATTTTCTAAATTGTACCATGGCAATGCAAACCATTCAAGCGATATCCCCAAATAGGCAGGCAAAGAAAATATAAAAAAGCCTGGTTTAAAAATAAGGGCGAAGTATATAGCGTACAGCAATACTATTTTGCTAGGTGGGCTTTTGCACGGCTTTTATTGGTAGCCACATGCCGAAAAAATACAATTAGTATATATTTGTGCATTTATAAACTAAAAATAGAATCTCTCATCATTTGACGTTTTTTTATTTAATGTGTTTCTCAATGTTATAGAAGAAAGTGAGGGAGGTAATATGGCCTAGTATCCTCGACGATGGGGCCCCTCCTTCTTATACATTATATATAAAAGCAAAAATTTTTTCTTTTATATAAAAAGTTGGTAAAAGATAGTGTATGCCCAAATGATAAATGGATATTATTATTTTGAGTTGCCGGCGGGTGTCATCAACAGCGTCCGAATCGATACTGGTATTTTTCCTTCCGTTACAGTTTCCATACAAGAGCTAACCTATAACCGCATGGATAATTGGACGCAGTTTTTTGAGCTGAATTCAGAAAAGGTGCTTGAAGCCTTGTTGGCTGCGGTTTTTGTGGCTTTTTGTACCAGTGGTTTGTGGGCTTTTTACAAAAAGAAAAAAAGAATTTAAAAAAAGTGTTGACAAAGCGGGTGGCGATCTCTATAA
>JAJDJP010000025.1 GCA_030267215.1 Ruminococcaceae bacterium OttesenSCG-928-A16 | reverse complement strand
AGCGGCCTTATTGTTTGTGCACTTATAAAAATAGAGTAATGCGGTGCACTTTTGCACCTGTTTTAGCCGTTTTTACTGGCTTTGTCAATGGCTTCCCACAGGCCGTTTAGGTAGCAGGCACCAAGGGCTCTGTCGTACAAGCCATACCCGGGTATCGATACCTCGCCCCAAATGGCACGGCCATGGTCTGGCCGCATGGGGCCTTCAAACCCAACATCGTAAAAGGCTTTCATAATGGCGTACATATCCAGCGAGCCATCGGCCGAAAGGTGAGCAGCTTCGTCAAACTTGCCATCGCCAATATATTTAATGTTACGCACGTGGGCAAACCCTATGTGCCCTTTTAACGAGCGAATGATGGCCGGAATATCGTTGGCCGGGCTGGAGCCAAGGCTGCCGGTGCACAGTGTTACGCCGTTGCAGGAGCTGGGCACGGCATTAACCAGCCGCAGCAGGTTGGTTTGGCTCGTAACAATGCGGGGCAGGCCAAACACCGGCCAGGCGGGGTCATCGGGGTGTATAGCCATGGTAATGCCATACTTTTCGCAGGTGGGCATAATTTTTTCTAAAAAGTATACAAGGTTTTCAAACAGTTTTTCTTCGTCAACATCTTTATATAGCTCAAACAATTCTTTTACACGGGCCATGCGCTCAGGCTCCCAGCCGGGCAGCACATATCCGTTCGATTTCTCATCCAAAGCTTCAAACATTTTTTCGGGGTCAATCGCTTCTACCAGCGCATTGTCGTACGAAAGCACGGTAGAACCATCTTCGCGGGGCTTTGCAAGGTCAGAGCGTGTCCAGTCGAACACGGGCATAAAATTGTAGCAAACCATTTTAATGCCTTGCTGGCCTAAGTTTTCCAGGGTTTGAATATAGTTGGCAATATAGCCGTCACGGTCAGGGGTGCCAACCTTAATGGCGTCGTGTATATTAACACTTTCTATCCCTTTTACCGCAAGGCCGCTGGCCTCTACTTCTTCTACCAATGCACGAATATCTTCGGGGGACCAAACCTCGCCGGGCTGGGTGCCGTACAGGGTGGTAATAACCCCGCTAACCCCCGGTATTTGGCGTATTTGTTCCAGCGTTACGCTATCGTACTGTTTGCCAAACCAACGCAGTGTCATGTCCATAATAAAACCATCCTTTTAAAATAAATTGGTGATACAAGGTGTAAACTATATTTGGATAGCGGAGTTCCTTTATTGGGCAACGAAGTGAGAGCAGTGCACTGGCCACCATATATAATAGAGTATACAGGGGTAGGTGTGCCGGGGCAAGCCCCCTTGTGGGCAAAAAAAGGCCAGGCCTTGGCCGCGTGGTGCAGCACAATGGCCTGGCATCTTTTTTAAATTACGCAGTAGGATTAATAATGTCCTGCACGTCTTTGTCTTCGATGTTAACTTTATCAACTACCAAAACGCCGGTGTCGATAGCTTTTTCGGCAATGGTTTCGCCTTGGGCAAGTTTAACGGCGGTAACAACGCCTTCGTAGCCCATTAGGTATTGTTTTTGCACAATGGTGGCCACGTTAAATTCGCCTTTGTCAATCATGGTTTTAATCTCGTCCGAAAAGTCGAACCCAACCATTACAAGGTCGGTGCGGCTAGCTTCGGTTAGGCCGGTAACAAAGCCTACGGTGCTGCCGTTGTTGGGGCCAAATACACCCTTCAGGTCGGGGTAGGTGGTCAAAAAGTCTTGGGTAAAGCCAACAGCTTTGGTAATGTCGCCATCGTTAACCTTAACGTCGTTGTTCAGCACAACCCAGCTTTCTGGTGCATTGGCATCCCAGTACTGGTTAAAGCCGTCCAAACGGTCGATGATGGTTTGCGAGCCACTGCTACCTACTTGAATGGCAATTTCAGCAACTTCATCTTCTTTTACGCCAGCTTCTTTCAGGCGGTTAATCATTTCTTCGGCAGCGGTTTTACCAGCTTCAACGTTGTTGGTAAGCAGGGCAGCGCTGTATTTTTCGGTGTTAATCATGGTATCAACAATAACAATTGGAATACCAGAATCAAAAGCGTCCTCTACAGGGCGGGCCATAGCGGTGCTGTCCGTGGGGCCAAGCACAATGGCGTCGGCTTGGGCAGATACAGCGTCTTGCAGCTGCTGTACTTGTTTTTCTACTTCGGCTTCGTTGTTTAGGCCGGTAATAACAAGGTTGCTAATGCCAAGGTCGGCAGCAGCGTCTTTAGCGCCTTGTTCTACAACTGCCCAGTATTGGTTGCCCAAAATTTTGGTTAAGAAGTAGATGGTCATGTCTTCGGGAGCTTTAACGGTACCAGCGGTGCTGGCGGCAGATGCAGTGGAAGGAGTGCTGGCAGGTGCTGGGGTGCTGGAAGTAGCACCACCGCCGCAAGCAGCCAAAACGCCGGCTAGCACTGCGGTAGAAAGAAGAACAGATACAAGCTTTTTCATGTAAAAGAACCTCCTAAAAAATTTATGTTTGCAGCTAGCAGCAATATGCAACCGGCTGTATAACAACAAAATAATACGTTACCTAAATTTTATATTAGGTTAATTTTTTGTGGCGGTAAGCTTCTAGCGCACAGGCGGCCACCAAAATAATACCAATAACCACGTTTTGCCAATAAGAGTTAACGCCACTAAGGTTTAGGCCGTTGCGCAAAACACCCATAATAAGGGCGCCAATAATGGTGTTGCCAATGCTGCCTTCGCCGCCGGTGTTAGAAACACCACCCAAAACCGAAGCAGCAATCGCTTCCATTTCGGAGCCTTGGCCGGCCATGGGCTGGGCAGAGTTGATGCGCGAAGTTACGAGTATACCACAAATGGCAGCCGAAAAACCACTTACGCAGTAAGCAAACATGCGGGTGCGGGTAGCATTAATGCCAGAAAGCTTGGCAGCTTCTAGGTTGCTGCCGCAGGCATAAATTTGGCGGCCCACGCGGGTTTTAGCAAGCACAAAAAACAAAATGGCGCCATACACAAGCATAATAATAACACTGTAGGGTAGGCCAAAGCTTAAACGGCCACCGCCTAGCATGTAAAATTGGTCTTGCACAGCTTGCGAGGGGATAGAAGTGGTGTACAGGGGTTTGCCGTCTACCGCTACGTTGGCAAGCCCGCGAAATACCCACTGGGTGCCAAGCGTTGCAATAAAGGGTACAACGCCCAAAACTTCGATAGAGAAACCATTTAGAATACCCATTAAAATACCAATAATTAGGCAAATAATAATGCCAATGGGTAGGGGAACGCCCCAAGAAAGCAGCGAAACAATTACAATGCCCGAAAGTGCAAGCGAAGAGCCGGCCGAAAGGTCGGTACCGCCGCAGATAAGGCAGAAGGTTAGCCCAAAGCCAATGATGGAGTAGGTAACCACCTGCTGGGTAATGTTAATTAGGTTATCTTTAGAAAAGAACTTGCCACCGGGCACAATAAAACAAAATGCAACAAAAAGAAGAATCAAACCAGTGCCAGAAAGCATTGCTTTTTTAGCGCTGGGCCCCAATTTACTTAACAAGTTGTTCTGGGGTTTAGTTTCAGCCGATTGATTCACGTTAGTAACCTCCTAAAATATGCCACCGCATGCACGGTAAGCAGTTTAACATAGTTAATTTTGTGGAGTAAAGAAAAAGGAAGGCAATGTAGTTATAGCCGATGCCATGTGCGCTTTTTCTTTAATACACGCTTACTGTGCTTTTTTGGTTTTGTTATAACCAGCGGCCAGGTACAAAATTTCTTCCTGGTTGGTTTTCTTTGCGTCCAATTCGCCGTTAATGGTGCCTTCGTGCACCACCAAAATGCGGTCGCTCATGCCTAGTACCTCGGGCAGTTCCGAGGATATCATGATAATGGCAACGCCTTGGTCGCTTAAACGGTTAAACAGCTCATACACTTCGTACTTAGCGCCAACGTCTATGCCGCGGGTGGGTTCGTCCACAATCAGCAATTTAACATCGTTGCACAGCCATTTTGCCAGTACAATTTTTTGCTGGTTGCCGCCGCTAAGGTTACGTGCGCGTTGGCGTAGGCCCGGGGTGCGTATGCGCAGGGCATCTACATAATGCTCGGCATTGCTGTGGCCCTCGCGGTCGTTAATAACACCCATGGGGGCAAGTTGTTTTAGGTGGGCCATGTTAATGTTGTATTGCACGTCCAAATTCAGTGCAAGACCGTTAAGTTTACGGTCTTCGGTGGCGTAGCCAATGCCATGGGCAATGGCCTGGCCGGGGGTTGCGTACTTTAATGGGTTTGCCGTTCATGGTCAGTTCCATGCTGTCGGCTTTGTCGGCCCCAAAAATGCAGCGCACAATTTCGCTGCGGCCGCTGCCCATAAGGCCGGCAATGCCCAGTATTTCGCCCGCACGCACTTCAAGTTTGTCTACGTTAACAATGTTTTTGCGGCGGATATTCTCTGCTTTAAAAACAACATCGCCAATGGTGCGCTGGTACTTGGGGTATTTGTCTTCCAGTGTACGGCCCACAATCATGTTCACCAGTTCGTCCATGGTTAAATCTTTGTAATTGCGGGTGCCAATGTACTGGCCGTCGCGCAATACGGTAACGCGCTCGCAAATTTGGCCAAGCTCTTCCATGCGGTGAGAGATGTACACCATGCCAACGCCTTTTTTTTGCAGGTTGCGAATAATTTCAAACAACTGTGCAATCTCTTTTTCCGAAAGCGCCGCGGTGGGCTCGTCTAGCACCAAAATTTTAGAGTTGTAGGAAATTGCTTTGGCAATTTCAACCATTTGCTGTTGGGCAACACTTAGGTTGCGCACTACTGTGTGGGTGTTAATGTTAATACCCAGTTCGTCCAAAATCTTTTTGGCATCAGCGTGCATTTGTCTGTCGCTAATTATCGGCCCTTTTTTTGGTGGACGACCAATAAAGATATTGTCGGCAACCGAAAGGTGGGGTGCCAGGTTTAGCTCCTGAAAAATGATGTTTACACCAAGTTGGTGCCCTTTTGCAACAGAATCGATCTTTACTTCCTGGTTTTCAATAAATATTTTGCCTTCGTCTGCGCGGTACACGCCCGACATTACCTTCATTAAGGTACTTTTGCCGGCGCCATTTTCGCCCACAAGGCCGTGCACTTCGCCCTTATTTACCGAAAAAGACACATTTTGCAGTGCCTTAACACCAGGAAAAGATTTACTGATTCCTTCCATACGGAATAGTTCTTCCGCCACGACTCTTCACCTCTCCCGTTTTCAAAATAATAGCCGCACTCTTCACCCTACATTAGCAAGAGGCGACAGATTTAGCACCGCCTTCAGTAGTTGAAAGGGTAAGCTGTTAAAGTAGGTTTTGCCTTTTTTAAAGCAGCCACTTGTAATACAAACGTATTGCAAGCAAAAGCAGCGATGAAAAAGGCAATAGACACTTTAAAAGAAACCCTTGCACACTATGGAGGATAGTACCTAACCAGATGCAACCTTATACGAAAATAAACTAATTTATTTTTTAACGTTAACGCTAACATCTTGATTCGAACCCAATTATAGAGTAAGATGGATACCAAAGTTAATCTTTTTATCGTTAAAACCCTACTTTTGGCAAAAGTTTATAACACTTTCACAGAATTTAACGCAAATTATTGTGTACGTTAACACTATTCAGTTGCCTTGTGTATGGTATATATTAATTACTATCTATAAGTAATATCTCAATAAATGGTAGCGCTTCCACAAAAAAGCTGGTACAATGCTTACAAGAGAACACACGAAACACACGGTGTGCGGGTTAAACATTGGCATTTACAACCTGTTTTTTAAAAAGTAAGCTTGTATCCATAAAATAATAAGGCAGGGGGCTGGCAAAAAAATGAAACCGTTTGAAAGAGTTACCATTAAACAAATAGCCAAGGAAGCAGGCACCTCTATTGGTACTGTAGATAGAGCGCTGAGCAACCGCCCGGGCATTAACCCCGCCACCAAAGCGCGGGTGCTACAGGTGGCCCAAGAGCTTGGCTACACCCCCAACCGCATGGCCAGCGCCCTTAGCCGCAAAAAGGTATTGCGCATAGGGGTGGTGTCTGCCAAAAACCCAGCCGATTTCTACTCGTATATCGACCAAGGCATTACCCAGGCTGAAACAGAGTTGCGAGATTACGGCGTGGTGATAGAGCGTTTGTATAGCCCCTTGCTTGCCCCCGATGAACAGCGGGAACTATTGGAAAATTTAGACTACACAAAATACGACGGGCTGGTTATTAACGCAGGCGGCGAGCCAAGTGTGCCCTATATCAACAAATTTGTGGCCGAAGGCGTGCCGGTGGCAACCTTTAACTCCGATTCGCCCGGGAGCGACCGTTTGTTTTTCGTGGGGTCCAATTCCCGGCAATCGGGGCGGTTGGGTGGCGAAATGATGGGCAAACTGCTGGGTGGCAAGGGCAAGGTAGCCATTATAGGCAACTACTTAAACACCACCACGTTTGTAGATAGGTTTGGTGGTTTTTGTGAAGTGATTCAGCGGGAATATCCGGAGATTTCGATTTACCCCTGCGCCGAATGCTACAGCAACCCCGCACGTGCCTACAGCATTATGGCGGGGCTGTTAAAAGAAGATCTGCACATTAACGGCTTTTTCTCCACGGGGTATTCGGCCACAGTGGGTGCGGTAGAAGCCATTAAAGAAGCCGGCCGCCGCAATGTTACAGTAATAGGGTACGACCTTAGCGAAAGCATTATGCAGGCATTAAAAGATGGCTGGTGCACCAGCGCTTTGTACCAAGATCCTTTTCAGCAAAGTTACCAGGCGCTGCGCCTAATGGTGCGCCATTTAATAGAGGGCTGGGTGCCCCCAAGCAAAACTTTATTTGTAGAGGCCCAAGTGGTGTTTCGCTACAACATGGATAGCTACACCAAAGAACATTTGCAAGAAAACCCGTTTAGATATTAGGGAAGGGTTGTATTGGTTTAATGCAAGCACCGAGGGAAAGTATAGTAATATATTTATTTTTGAAAGGCGGATACAAAAATGCAGGAGTTTATTGGAAAAGATTTTTTGCTAAAAAACGAGACGGCACGCACCTTGTACCACAATTATGCCGCAAAAATGCCGGTGGTAGATTACCACTGCCACATTAACCCCCAAGAAATTTACGAGAACAAGAAGTTTGCCGATATTACCGAGGCTTGGCTAGGGGGAGACCATTACAAATGGCGCCTAATGCGTGCCAATGGTGTAGACGAAAAATACATTACCGGTAACGCTACCAATTGGGAAAAATTTGAGGCTTTTGCCAAAACCCTGCCCCGTGCCATTGGCAACCCGGTATACCATTGGGCCCACCTAGAACTAAAACGCTATTTTGGTTGCGAAACCCCACTAAATGCCGATACCGCAAAAGAAGTGTGGGAATTTTGCAACCAAAAGCTGCAAAGCGACGAAAACCTGCGTGTGCGTGGCATCATTCAGCAATCGGGCGTAACCACCATTGTTACCACCGATGACCCCATTGATACGCTGGAATGGCACACCAAAATAAAAGAGGACACTAGTTTTACCACCAAAGTGCTGCCGGCATGGCGCCCCGATAAAGCGATTAATATTGACCGGGCAGAGTTTAGCGATTATATGAGTAAACTATCGGTTGCTTCGGCGGTGGTTATTGATACCATGAGTGCGCTGTACAAAGCGCTTGCCGCCCGCATGGAGTATTTTGCCGCCGTTGGCTGCAAAGCAAGCGACCATGGCGTGGATAACGTTGTGTATGCCCCCGCCACCGAAGCCGAACTGGATGCTATACTGCAAAAAGGCCTGTGCGGCGAGCCAATTACCCCGCACGAAGCCAACCAGTACAAATACAACGTGCTGCAGTTTTTGGGGCAAGAGTATGCCTGCCGTGGCTGGGTAATGGAAATACACTTTGGGGCTATGCGTAATGTTAACAGCAAAGGCTTTGCCGCCCTTGGGGCCGATACCGGCTACGATTGCATTAGCCCGGCCAACAATATGCCCGGCCTTGCCCAACTTTTAAACGATTTGAATGAGCTGGACCGTTTGCCGCAAACGCTGATTTTTTCGCTAAACCCGGGCGACGATGCCGCCATTAACACACTGGCTGGCTGCTTCCAGCAGGGTGGGGTGCGTGGCCGGGTACAGCAGGGTTCTGCTTGGTGGTTTAACGATAATATTACCGGCATGGTGAACCAAATGACCAGCTTTGCCAACCTTTCGGTGCTGGGCAACTTTGTTGGCATGCTTACCGATTCTCGCAGCTTTATGTCCTACACTCGGCACGAGTATTTCCGCCGTATTTTGTGCAACCTGCTGGGCACCTGGGTAGAAGAAGGCGCCTACCCGAGCGACATGCAAGCCCTTGGCAGCATGGTGCAAGATATTTGCTACAACAACGCCATGGCTTACTTTGGGTATTAATAGGGTTTATGGCTTTGGTTTACAGTTATAGGTGTAAGGCTTTGGCATTTACGTAGTAAGTAAATAAAACATTTGGCATAACCGGGTATTTTGCTAAAAACAAAAAGATAGTGAGGAGAGGTAACGTGGAAAAACTAAGTTATAGCACACTAGAAAAATTGGGGTACAAGGGGTACCTAAAAAAAGAGGCGCCCGAGCGCATTTTGCAATTTGGTGAGGGTAATTTTTTGCGTGCCTTTGTAGATGATTTTGTAGATATTGCCAACGAAAAATGCGATTTTAACACCAAGGTGCTGGTGGTGCAGCCCATTGGTACTGGCCGGGCAGATGCCGTGAACCAACAAGATGGCCTGTACACCCTGTACCGCCGTGGGTTTGAAAGCGGCAAAGCCGTAAACGAAAAACGCATTAACAGTGCGCTTAGCCGTTGCCTGGAACTTAAAAACGGGTATGGAGAATTTTTGCAGGCCGCCCACAACCCCGATTTGCGCTTTGTGGTAAGTAACACCACCGAAGCCGGCATTGTGTTTGAAGACGACTGCCGTTTTGATGACACACCACCGGCTAGCTACCCGGCCAAACTAACCCGCTTTTTGTACGAGCGTTTTACCGCTTTTGGCACCCAAAAGGGAAAAGGCCTTGTTATTTTGCCCTGCGAATTAATCGATTTTAATGGCGAAGAGCTAGAAAAATGCGTAAAGCAATACATACAGCTGTGGAACCTGGAACCAGCATTTACCGAGTGGCTGGACAAGGAAAACATGTTTTGCTCTACACTGGTAGACCGCATTGTTACCGGTTACCCTGCTGCCGAAGCAGAAAAACTGCAGGCGGAAAACGGCTATATTGATGAACAACTGGATACCTGCGAAATATTTGGCCTGTGGGTAATAGAAGGCCCCCAAAGCCTAAAAGAAGAACTTCCGTTTGAAAAAGTGGGCCTGCCGGTGCTAATAACCGATGACCACCGCCCCTACAAACAACGCAAAGTGCGCATTTTAAACGGCGCCCATACCAGCATGTCGCTAGCGGCTTACCTTGCCGGGCAAGATATTGTGCGCGATTGCATGGAAGACCAAGACATTTACAATTTCACTAAAAATGCAATTTTCGATGAAATTATCCCCACCCTAACGCTGCCCAAAGCCGAGCTGGAAGAATTTGCGAATGCAGTGCTAGAGCGCTTTAAAAACCCGTTTATCGACCATAGCCTTCTTTCCATTTCGCTCAACTCGGTATCTAAATGGCGTGCGCGTGTGCTGCCCACTGTAAAAGATTATGTGCTAAAAACCGGCCAGCTGCCTGCCCGCCTTACCTTTGGTTTTGCTGCGCTTTTGGCGTTTTACCACGCTGTGCGCCTGCAAGATGGTAAGCTAATTGCCCTGCGCGACGGGCAAGAATACACCGTGCAGGACGATGCCTTTGTGCTGGAATTTTTTGACGCACACAAAAACGACGCACCGCAGGACCTAGTGGCCGCTGTTTGCGCCAATACCCGCATGTGGGGCGAAGATTTGAACCAACTGCCCGGTTTTGCCGCCGAAGTTACTGGTTACCTGGAAACCATTAACAAGGTTGGCATGCAACAGGCGTTAAAACAACTGGGTTAAGTAAAAAGCCCGGTCAATTATAAAAAATAGGAGGTTATAGTATGCCCTCGGTAGTACACATTAATAAAAACGATAACGTTGCGGTGGCTGTACACCCGCTTGCTAAAGGCGATGCGTTTACCATAGAAGGGGTAAATTATACAGCCCAGCAGGATATCCCGCAGGGGCACAAAATTGCGCTGGTAGATATTGCCGCCGAAACCCCCATACTTAAATATGGGTACCCCATTGGCACCGCCAAGCAAGATATCCCCGCGGGGATGTGGGTACACACCCACAATACCAAAACAGCCCTTGGCGAAACCGCCGAATATAGCTATAACCCCAACATAACCCCATTGCCGCCACAGCCCCCGGCTACCTTTAATGGTTACCTGCGCGAAGATGGCCGTGCGGCTGTGCGTAACGAGCTTTGGATACTGCCTACGGTGGGCTGTGTAAACGATATTTGCACCCGCCTTGCCACCGAAAACGCAAACCTTGCGGCAGAGTTTGGGCTGGATGGCATTTATGCTTTTCCGCACCCGTATGGTTGCAGCCAAATGGGCGATGACCATGAAACCACTCGTGAAATTTTGGCCGACCTGGCCCGCCACCCCAATGCGGGCGGCGTGCTGGTAGTTGGGCTTGGCTGCGAAAACAATACGTTAGATGGCTTTAAAACCGAGCTTGCCAGCTGGAACGATGAACAAACCAAGTTTATGCTGTGCCAGGCCGAGGAAGATGAGTTTGTAACCGGCAGCAACCTGCTAAAACAACTGGCAGAGTATGCCGGCCGCTTTAAACGTACCCCGCTGCCCGCAAGCAAATTGGTAGTAGGTATGAAATGCGGTGGCAGCGATGGGCTTTCGGGCATTACAGCCAACGCCGCTGTGGGCGCATTTAGCGATTTATTGGTGGCCCAAGGTGGCAGCAGCATTTTAACCGAGGTGCCCGAAATGTTTGGCGCCGAAGAGATGCTGATGAACCGCTGTGTTTCGCCAGAAATATACCAAAAAACCGTGGATATGGTAAACGGATTTAAGGATTATTTCGTGTCTCATGGGCAGGTAGTGTACGAAAACCCCTCGCCCGGCAACAAAGATGGCGGCATTACCACACTGGAAGACAAAAGCCTTGGCTGTGTGCAAAAGGGTGGCTTTGCCCCCATTAGCGATGTAATTGCCTATGGCGAAACCGTAAAAACCCCGGGGTTAACTCTGCTTTCTGGCCCCGGTAACGATTTAGTATCTACCACGGCGCTAACCGCCGCCGGTGCCCACATTATTTTGTTTACCACCGGCCGTGGCACCCCGTTTGGCGCACCTGCCGTTACGGTAAAGGTGGCCAGCAACAGCCAGTTGTACAACCATAAGCGCAACTGGATAGATTTTGACGCAGGCACCATTGTAGAAGGGGAAACGGTGGCGCACGCAGGCCAGCGCATGCTAGATTATGTGCTGCAGGTTGCCAGCGGCGAGGCTACCAAAGCAGAACAAAACAATTACCGCGGCATTGCTATTTTTAAAGATGGCGTTACGCTGTAAAAACAACCAACAACGGGCTTACAATAAAAAGGGAGGGTACATTAAATGCATTTAACCAATCAAGATTTGCAAGACAAACAAGCCTGGCAAAAAGCCGGCATCCAGTTACCCCAGTTTAACCGCGAGCAAGTGGCCCAAAACACAAAACAGCAACCCACTTGGGTACATTTTGGCGCGGGCAATATTTTTAAGGCGTTTCCGGCTATGGTGCAGCAGCAACTGCTAAACCAAGGCATAGAGGATAAAGGCATTATTGTTGCCGAAGGATACGACTACGAGATTATTGATAAAATGAGCCTGCCGCACGATAATTTAAGCTTGCTGGTTACCCTAAAAGCCGATGGTAGCATTGAAAAAACCGTGGTTGGCAGTGTGGTAGAAAGCCTGAAGGTGGATAGCAATAACACGGCCGATTTTACCCGCCTAAAAGAAATTTTTGCCGCCCCCAGCCTGCAAATGGTAAGCTTTACCATTACCGAAAAAGGCTATAGCCTGGTGCGTGGCGATGGCAGCCTGCTGCCCGATGTTGAGGCCGATTTTGCGGCCGGCCCCGCCACCCCACAAAGCTACATTGGCAAATTGGCTGCACTGTGTGTGCACCGCTACAACAGTGGCAAATTGCCGGTTGCGCTGGTTAGCATGGATAACTGCTCTCACAACGGCACCAAG
Organism: Ruminococcaceae bacterium OttesenSCG-928-A16; assembly: GCA_030267215.1. Lineage (GTDB taxonomy): Bacteria > Bacillota > Clostridia > Oscillospirales > Ruminococcaceae > JAAYCI01. Next base: position 16,215 of record JAJDJP010000025.1, on the reverse strand, counting down.
CTGTACGAGGCGGTGCATGCCTTTGCGGTAGAATGGGCAAAAAATGGTTTTGTACAGCAAGGCTTTGTAGATTACATTGAGAACCCGGGTAAGGTGTCTTTCCCCTGGAGCATGATTGATAAAATTACCCCCCGCCCCGATGAAGGGGTAAAAGAGATGCTGAACAGCCTTGGTTTTGAGGATGCCGAAGGCATTGTTACCACCAAAAACACCTATGTGGCACCCTTTGTTAATGCCGAAGAAACCCAGTATCTGGTAATCGAAGATCAGTTTCCAAATGGGCGGCCGGCGCTGGACAAAGGTGGTATTTTATTTACCACCCGCGAAACGGTGGACAAGGTGGAAAAAATGAAGGTGTGCACCTGCCTAAACCCACTACACACCGCCCTTGCCATTTATGGCTGCTTGCTGGGTTACACCAAAATTAGCGACGAAATGAAAGATGCAGACCTTGTTAATCTCATTCGCCGTGTGGGTTACCAAGAGGGCTTGCCGGTGGTGGTAGACCCTGGCGTGCTTTCGCCCAAAGAATTTATTGATACCGTAATTGAGGTGCGCCTGCCCAACCCCTTTATGCCCGATACCCCGCAGCGCATTGCCACCGATACCTCGCAAAAGCTGTCTATCCGTTTTGGCGAAACCATAAAAGCTTACGAAAAAGATGCCCAGCTAGATGTGCAAAGCCTGGTTGCCATACCGCTGGTTTTGGCGGGTTGGTGCCGCTACCTAATGGGGGTAGACGATGCAGGCAACGCCTTTGAAGTAAGCCCAGACCCTATGTACAATGAAGTGCATAAATACTTGGCTGATATTAAAGTAGGGCAGGCGGGGCCTTTCCACACCCAGCTGCAACCCATTTTGTCTAACCAAGCTATTTTTGGGGTAAACTTGTATAATGTGGGCCTTGGCGAGCGGGTGGAAGACATTTTTGCCGAACTTGTAAAAGAATTTGGCGCAATTCGTTCCACTTTGCGAAAATATTTGGTATAATATGTGCATTGGGGCTATGAAAGCGCTTTTCTTGTGGTATAATAAAAGCAAAAGCTGGGAAATGCCTCAAAAAAATCTGTTTTAAAAAGATAAATTAAAACAGCAATATGTAGGTGTTTCGTTAAAAGTAGGAGGTATTGTAATGGATAAAGTAGTAGAACAACTTTCTGCCATTGGCATTGTGCCGGTTATTCGCATTGATGATGTGAAGAATGCACTGCCGCTGGCAAACGCCCTGTGCGATGGCGGCCTGCCCTGTGCCGAGGTTACTTTTCGTACAGCAGAGGCGGAAGAAGCCATACGCATTATTGCCAAAGAGCGCCCCGAAATGTTGGTTGGCGCCGGCACCGTGCTTACTACCGACCAAGTAGACCGTGCCGTAAACGCAGGTGCTAAATTTATTGTTAGCCCCGGCCTTAACCCCAAAATTGTTAAATATTGCCAGCAAAAGGGCATTCCCATTACTCCCGGCACCGCCAACGCCAGCGATATTGAAGTAGCAATTGAACTGGGGCTGGATGTTGTTAAGTTTTTCCCGGCTGAGGTAAATGGCGGGTTAAATGCCATTAAAGCGTTGGCTGCCCCTTATGTAAACATGAAATTTATGCCAACCGGTGGCATTAATGCTAAAAACCTGAACGAATACCTTGCTTTCCCCAAAATTGTGGCCTGCGGTGGCAGCTGGATGGTAGACCCCGCTATGATTAATGCGGGCGATTTTGCCGGCATTACCCGCCTTGCCCGCGAAGCTGTACAGTTGATGCTGGGCTTTGAAGTGGCCCACATTGGCGTGAATGCCGAAAACCCGGCCGATGCCGAAAAAATTGGCAAACAATTTGCAACTTTGTTTGGGGTAGAGTACAAACCCGGCAACTCTTCGGTGTTTGCAGGCAGCTTGGTAGAAGTTATGAAAGAAAATGGCCGTGGCGCCAAAGGTCACATTGGCATTGCTACCAACTCGGTTAAACGTGCCCGCCACTATCTAGAAAGCAACGGCTTTACCTTCGATGATTCTACCGTTAAAAACGATGCGAACGGTAACCCCACCATTGTTTACTTAAACGACGAAGTGGCTGGCTTTGCGGTGCACCTGCTGCAAAAAAAGTAGCCGGTAGAATAGTGCCCCGCCTGCGGCGGGAAAGGGCGCATTTCTTTTAGCGGCGCCTCTGCTACAAAAAAATGCTGGCTTGCGGTGCATTTATTTAAAATGTAGGCCAAGCCAAACAAAAAGGCCGTGGAAACTGGTTTTTCTAAAAAAACTTGTTATTTTGAACATAGTGAAGAATAATAGACATGAAAGAGGAGAATAAAATGCCTAAAGTAATTACCTTTGGTGAAATTATGTTGCGCCTTGCGCCGGAAGGGTATTTCCGTTTTGTGCAGGCCGATAAATATGGCGCTACCTACGGTGGCGGCGAAGCCAACGTTGCGGTTAGCCTTGCTAACTACGGGTTAGATGCTGCTTTTGTCACCAAAATGCCTAAACACGAAATTGGCCAGGCCGGCGTTAACAGCCTGCGCCGTTATGGTGTAGATACCAGCCTAATTACCCGCGGCGGAGACCGTGTAGGTATCTACTTTTTAGAAAAAGGCGCTTCGCAGCGTGCTTCTAAGGTAGTGTACGACCGTGCTGGCTCGGCCATTGCCACCGCCACCAAAGAAGATTTTGACTGGGATAAAATTTTTGAAGGGGTGGACTGGTTCCACTTTACCGGCATTACCCCGGCCCTGGGTGCCAACGTGGTAGAAATTTGCCTAGACGCCTGTAAAGCCGCCCGTGCTAAAGGCATTACTGTTAGCTGCGACCTAAACTACCGCAAAAATTTGTGGACCCGTGAAGAAGCTGGCAAGGTAATGGGCGAATTGTGCCACTTTGTGGACGTTTGCATTGCCAACGAAGAAGATGCCAAAGACGTATTTGGCATCGAAGCCGAAAATACCGATATTTCGGGCGGCAAGCTAAACCACGATGGTTACAAAAGTGTTGCCAAACAATTGGCCGATCGTTTTGGCATGCAAAAGGTTGCCATTACGCTGCGCACCTCTATTTCGGCCAACGATAACGACTGGGCTGCCATGCTGTACACCGGCGGCGAGTACTATTTCTCTAAAACTTACCCCGTGCATATTGTAGACCGTGTAGGCGGTGGCGATAGCTTTGGCGGCGGTTTAATTTACAGCAGCCTAATGGGCTACCAGCCACAACAAAGCCTAGAGTTTGCCGTGGCTGCCAGCTGCTTAAAACACACCATTGAAGGGGACTTTAACCTGGTGTCGGTAGATGAAGTAGAAAAACTGGCCGGCGGCGATGGCTCTGGCCGTGTACAACGATAAAACCAGTACAATGCGGTGTAAAATATAACTTTGCTTGGCGGTTTGTATAGCGGCAGATGTGTTTTACACCGCATCCGTTTATTTACATTTACAAAGGGGGCTGCTTATGCCACAAGAGTTTGATCTGCTTACCTTTGGCGAAATTATGCTTCGCCTTTCGGTGCCCGGTGCCGAGCGCATGGCCCGGGGTGATCTGTTTGAAAAACACGCCGGTGGCTCGGAGCTAAACGTGGCTTCCGGGGCCTCACTTTTGGGGCTTAAAACAGGCATTATTTCGCGCTTGCCCGCCAACGACATTGGCATGTTTATTAAAAACCGTACCCGGTTTGTTGGCGTGTCGGACGATTACCTATTGTACGACAATAGCCCAGATGCCCGCCTGGGCATTTATTATTACGAAAGCGGCGCAGCACCACGCAAACCCTCGGTAATTTACGATCGCAAAGGGTCTTCTTTTACCCGCATTTGCCGCGATGAAATTAACCCCGAGGTATTTAATAAGGTGCGTTGTTTTCATACCAGTGGCATTACATTGGCGCTTTCGCCGCATTTGCGCGATGTTGCCATCGACTTAATTAAGCGGTTTAAAGAGGCAGGCAGCCTTATTAGCTTTGATGTGAACTATCGTGCCACCTTGTGGAGCGAAGAGGAGGCGCGCGAAGCTGTGCTGGCCATTTTACCCTATGTGGATATCCTTTTTATCTCGGAAGAAACCAGCCGCCGCATGATGCAGCGTACCGGTGAGCTTGCCGATATTATGCGCAGCTATTGCGAAGAGTATCAGGTAAAGGTGGTTGCTACCACCCAGCGCGAGGTAAATAGCCCGCGCAGCCATAACTTTGGCTCGGTGCTGTACAGTGCCGAAACCGACCAGTTTTATTCCGAGCCCGCCTACTACAACATTGATGTTGTGGACCGTATTGGCAGCGGAGATGCCTTTGTTTCGGGTGTGTTGTTTGGCTTGCTAAATAATAACGACCCTGCGCTGGCCCAGCAGTTTGGTAATGCCGCAGCGGCGGTAAAAAATACCATCCCGGGCGACCTTCCTTCGTCGGACTTTAACGAGATAAGCCGCATTATCAAGTCTCATATCGAGGGAGATTTTACCGAGATGAACCGGTAAAAACCCCACAATACAGCTACTTTAGTAAAACACCTTTATCGTTAAACCGATAAAGGTGTTTTTGCGTTCAACCAATGTGCCATTAAAAGGGGATTATGGCGGTGGGCAATTCCATACGTTTTTCTTACATTTGGGGTGCAGGGGTGCTTTTGGCAAGGCAAGTGGTATAATGAAGAAGAGGTGTAAGAAGCCTCGTACTATAAGCAGAGCGGCCACGCCGTTTATTTTTAAATAAACCAACCGGGGTGAGTGGGAATGCAGATACAGCCAGAACGTATTTTGGTAGTAGATGACGAAAAAGAAATTGCGGATTTGATAGAAATTTACCTTAAAAATGGCGGATATAAGGTTACCAAATGCTACAATGCAAAAACCGCCCTGCAAATGCTAGAAACCGAAACGCCCGATGCCGCGATATTGGACGTTATGCTGCCCGATATGGACGGCTTTATGTTGTGTGCCCAAATACGAGAAAGCCATAACTTCCCCATTATTATGCTTACCGCCAAGGTAGAAGATGCCGACAAAATTACCGGCTTAACCATTGGGGCCGACGACTACTTAACCAAGCCGTTTAACCCCATGGAACTTTTGGCCCGGATAAAAGCCCAGTTGCGCCGGGTGCAAAACTACAGCAAAATGGGCGAAGAAACTGAACAAACAGAGGAATATGAGTTTTGGGGCCTTGCTATTAACAAAACCACCCATACCTGCACCCTGTACGGCAAAGATGTACCCCTTACGCCCATCGAGTTTTCTATTTTATGGTTTTTATGCCAAAACCGGGGCAAGGTGGTCTCTTCCGAAACCTTATTCGAAAATGTTTGGCAGGAAAAATATATGGATAGCAACAACACCGTAATGGCGCATATTGCCCGCCTGCGCGAAAAGCTGGCAGAACCGCCGCGCAACCCAAAATTTATTAAAACTGTGTGGGGGGTTGGCTATAAAATTGAAAACGGAACCTAACCGGCTGCAGCAAAAGCAGGTGCAGCAACTGCTGGCAAAAAAAGTGGCAATAGCAGCCTCTGTGTTTACAGTTGGCATGGTTTTTGCGTTTTTCATCAGCCTTTATTTAGATTACCGCACCTATATATATGGCACCGGCAAAAACGGAACCTATAACGCCAATATGGTGGTGCCCTTTAACACCTTGCTGGCCATTTTTGCCTTTTTGTATTTGGCAGGGCTAACGCTTATTGTGTTGTATTATTTTAACAAAATTAAAAAAATGCCGGCAGATGATTTACAAAAACTGCTGCAAGGGCAGCGCCGCAACAGCAAAGAATTAAGCCTGCAAAAAACCATACAGCGGCGGTATTTGCGCAATTTTTTTGTGTCGTTTGCTATTTACACGGTGGTGCTGCTGGGGGTAATGTTGGTTGGCCTTTTTATAAAAGACCTGTTTGTGTGGTATACCGACGAACCTTTTTTTTGGCTGCTACGGCTAGCCCGAGATTTTTATTTTGTGTTTTTTATTTTTATATGGGCCGTGGGTGTTGTGTGGCTTATATTTAGGCAGTGGCGGGCGTGCTCGGCCGATATTATGGGCCTGGTAAAAACCATAGAAGCCATGGTAGCCCAGCCCGAAGAAAAAATTGACGTGCCTAAAAACCTAACCGAATTACAGCCAGTTTTGCAAGAGGTGCAGTACAACACGCTTGCAAGCCAGCGCGAAGCAAAAGAAGCCGAGCAGCGCAAAAACGATTTGATTGTGTACCTTGCACACGATTTAAAAACCCCGTTAACCTCGGTAATTGGGTATTTAGGCCTGCTGCAAGACGAACCCGACATTACCCCTGAAACCCGGCAGCGTTATACCCAAATTGCGGCAGCCAAGGCCGAGCGGTTGGAGATGCTGACCAACGAATTTTTTGAAATTACCCGTTTTAACCTGCAAGGGCTTGTGTTGCAGCCTGCCCGGCTTAATTTTTCGCGCATGGTGCAGCAATTGTGCTACGAGTTTGAGCCGGTATTTGCCCCCAAAGGCCTTACCACCCAGCTAGAAATACAGCCCGATATTGAGCTGCTGGCCGATGCCGGAAAGCTGGAGCGCGTGCTGGATAACCTGCTGCGCAATGCCGCCAGTTACAGCTATAACAACACCATAATAACGGTGAAAGCCACTTTGCAAAATGGACTTGTTACGGTGCAAATTGCCAACAAAGGCGCTACCATACCACCCTATAAGCTGGGCCATGTGTTCGAACAATTTTACCGGGTAGATACCTCACGCTCTACACAAGAAGGGGGCAGTGGCCTGGGGCTTGCCATTGCCAAAGAAATTGTAGAGCTGCACCAGGGCAGCATAGCCGTGCAAAGCCAAAACGAAGAAACAATTTTTACGGTAGAGCTGCCCACAGGCCTGCAAGAATAACCGATGTAATGGAATGCATTGCCCAATTTATTAAATAGCAAAAAAGCTTGCCCTGTTAGAGAATTGTAAGAAAACCGTTGGCTTTTACGCACCTAAACTGCATATGAAATTGATATACCGCACCGCCTGCTTTGGTACCATGGTACCAGAAAGGGCGAAGCGGTATTTTTTTGCCCAACAGAAAGGGTGCAGTGTTATGAAACAAACAGTAGCGGTAATATTTGGCGGGGCTTCTAGCGAGTACGAGGTATCGCTGCAATCGGCCACGGCGGTAATAAAGGCAATTAACCGGCAAAAATATAACGTAATGCAGGTGGGCATTGCCCAAAATGGGCAGTGGCTTTTGTACGAGGGCGAACCCGAGAAAATTGCCAACGACAGCTGGCAACAAACCAACCTTTGCACACCGGTGGTGTTTTCGGCCAATACCAACGACCATGGCCTGTGGGTACTGCAGCAGCAAAGTGCCATTAAAAGCACCATGATTAAATGCCAAATTGACATTGCATTGCCAATTTTACACGGAAAAAATGGAGAAGATGGTGCGGTACAGGGGCTTTTGCAGCTATCGGGCATTCCGTTTAGTGGGTGTGGGGTGTTGGCGTCGGCCCTGTGTATGGATAAAGATTTTGCCAACCGCCTTGCCACCGCAGCCGGTATACCTTGTGCGATTTCGCGCGCGTTTACCCACACAGGCCCGGTAACCGGTGCGCTTTGCAACCAAATAGAGCAAGCCATGCAGGGGGTAAGCTTGCCATGGTATGTAAAGCCGGCGGCCGAAGGCTCGTCGTTTGGCATTACCTGTGTGCATACCTTGCAGCAGCTGCATAGCGCAGTGGAGGCAGCCCTGCAATACGGCAGCAAATTTGTGGTGGAACAAGGCATTGCCGGGCGCGAGGTAGGTTGTGCCGTGTTGGGGGAAGAAAACGCCCTGGCAAGCGTGCCCGATATGATTTTGCTGCAACAGGATACCTTCGATTTTTATGAAAAATACCATTTAGATACCGCCCAAATAAAGGTGCCTGCCCCGGTAAGCGGCGCAACCAAAACCGAAATACAAACCCTTGCGCTGCGGCTGTATAACCTGTTTGGTTGCACTGGCTTTGCCCGGGTAGATATGTTTTTGCAGCAAGATGGCACCCTTGTTTTTAACGAAATTAACACCATACCGGGTTTTACAGCACACAGCCGTTACCCAAACATGATGCAACAAACCGGCTTGCCATTTGAGGAATTGGTGGAACGGGTATTAAAAGGAGCGTGCAGTAGATGAACCCACAAACACAAAATAAAAGGACAGGCACCCTGTTTTGCCGCAGCTTTTTGCAGCTGGTAAATAAACAGCACCCGGTGGCTACCACCCCGCCCGAAACGATGGAGCCGGCACTGCCCGGCAGCCAAGAGCTTTTGTGCCATACCCCAGCGGGTTTGCTGCGGGCGCTGCTGCAAAAAACCGAAACCCAACACAGTATTGTGGCGGTAAGTGGCTACCGCAGCCGTGCCCGGCAAGCCCAAATTTACACCGAAACCGAAGAGCAAAACGGGGTAGAGTTTGCCCAAAAATATGTGGCCCTGCCCAGCTGTAGCGAGCACGAAACCGGCCTTGCTATCGACCTTGCCGCCCGTGCCCCGCACATTGATTTTATACGCCCGCAACTACCCGCAAGTGGTGCTTTTGGCCATTTTAGGGCATTTGCCCCACAGTATGGCTTTATACAGCGCTACACCAAAAGCAAAACCCACATTACCGGTATAGAAGAAGAACCTTGGCATTTTAGGTATGTGGGCTGGCCCCACGCCGAAATTATGCAAAAACAAGACCTTGCACTGGAAGAATATATTGGCATTTTGCAAGGCTTTTACACCCCGCAAAACGCCCTTACGTACAGCTTGGCAGGGCGCAATTTTTATATTTTTACAGCCGAGTACGAAAAAGCAGAACAATATAGGCAAGAGTACAAAGAAAAAAGGCAGCTATGCCAGTGCTCTGGCAACAATGCGGGCGGGGTGGTGGTTACGGTATGGCAATAACTGCAAAGCAGGGGGGAGGCCGGCAATACCCTGCGCTGGATAGTATGCGCATGGTGGCAGCGGTGCTGGTAATAACGGTGCACACGCAGCCATTAAGCAGCATAAACCCCTTGGCCGACACCATTTTAACGGGAATTATTGCCCGGTTGGCTGTTCCGTTTTTCTTTATGTGCAGCGGGTACTTTTTTGTAAAGGGGCTGCCGCAAAACGCACAAAATGGCAACCACGAACGTTTTGCAAAGCTGTTGCAGTTTACCAAAAAAACAGCAGGGCTATATGGCTTGTGCATACTAATTTACCTGCCGCTAAACGTGTATATGGGAGATTTCGCCAATCCCTCGCTAACGGATATTTTGCGCCGCTTATTTTTAGATGGCAGCGTGTATACCTTGTGGTACTTGCCTGCTGTGCTGCTGGGCATGTGGGTTGTGTACGGGCTTTACTTTAAACTGGGTAAAAAAGCCGGGGTTGTTGTAGCAGTGCTGCTATATGCAGTGGCCCTTGGTGGAGACAGCTACTTTGGCATAGTAAAATCGGCAAAGCCCCTTGCCACACTGTACGGCGAACTACTAAAGGTGCTTGCCTTTACACGCAATGGTTTGTTTATGGCACCGCTATTTATTATGCTGGGGTTTTTGCTGGCTAAAAAACCAGCGCTAACAAGCAAAACATGGGCCAACAACAGGGCTGCTTTTGTGGTGTGTTTTTGTGCCTTGCTGGCAGAGGGCATATTGCTGGAACTATTTAGCACCCCACGGCACAATAGCATGTATGTTTTTTTACCAATGGCCAGCTGGTTTTTGTTTAGGCTATTGGCAATGCCGGCAGCCAAAGGGTACCCGGGTTGGCGCAATCTTTCTATGTGGGTTTATATTTTGCACCTTTGGGCCATTGTGCTGGTAAGGGGCGTGGCAAAAATACCAGGGCTTGCAGTACTTGTGCAAAACAGCGTGCTGTTTTTTGTTGCGGTTTGCATGCTAACGTTGCCCCTTTGCATGGGTGCCATGTGGCTGCAAAAACAAATTACCACAATACGGCACCGGCCAAAAATTTATACACATAACAAATAAAACACAACAGGTGTTTGTAGGGGGCAACAATGGGTACCAAACGAACCTGGGCCGAAATTAACCTTGCTGCCATACAGCAAAACTTGGCGGCTATGCAAGGGCTATTGCCTGCCGGTAGCAGGGTAATGGCGGTGGTAAAAGCAAATGCTTACGGGCATGGCAGCACAACGGTGGCCGGGTGTTTGCAGGCGGCAGGGGTACAGCATTTTGCCGTGGCAACCCTGCAAGAGGGGATAGAACTACGAACATCAGGCATTACAGGCGAAATATTGGTTTTAGGGTATACGGCTCCTTCTTTGGCAAAACAGCTTATACAGTACCGGCTAACCCAAACAGCGGTAGATGCCGAGCATGCCCTTGCATTGGCCCAGGTGGGTAGGGGCCTGCCGGTGCAATTAAAGGTGGATACCGGTATGCATCGGCTAGGCACTTTGCACACACAGCAGCAAGCGCTAAAAGGCCTGTACAATAACCCGGGCCTTAGCGTAAAAGGTATTTACACTCATTTTTGTGTGGCAGATAGCCTTGAAAAACAGGATGTAGACTTTACCCATTTGCAAACCCAGCGGTTTAACAACTTGTTGGCAGGGTTAAAAAACGAAGGAATTTTTGTGGGTAAAACCCACCTGCAAAGCAGTTACGGCGTGCTAAACTACCCCGATGCAGCAGGAGATTTTGCACGGCTTGGCATAACGCTGTTTGGGGTGCTTAGCCAGCACGGCAAAACCCTGCTTACGCCAAGGCTAACCCCGGCGCTGGCGCTTAAAACCCGGGTAAGCAGCGTGCGCACCCTGCCCGCAGGCGAAACAGTGGGCTATGCCCGGGCTTTTTGCTGCCAAACACCGCAAACAGTGGCCACCCTTTGCATTGGCTATGCCGATGGCTTGCCCCGCAACCTTACCAATGGTTATGTATTGCTACACGGGCAAAAAGCCCCCATTGTAGGGCGTGTTTGTATGGACCAAACCTCGGTGTTGGTAACCGGCATACCGGGGGTAAAAGCGGGGGACACCGCCACCATTATTGGCACCGATGGCAACCACACCATTATGGCGCAAGATATAGCGCAGTGGGCGGGAAGCATTACCAACGAGGTATTGGCCCGCCTTGGAGAGAGGGTAGAACGCCAATATTATTAATTAAATTAAAACCCGGTTTGTTTTTTAATTGGCAAGCTTTGTAAAAAAGTAGCAACAAAACACCCCCCACCTTGTTTATCATGGTAAGCAAGGTGGGGGGGGTATTGGGTTTAATCCTCAAACAGGTAGGATGTCATGGAAATAGAGCCGAGCACACGGGCATCGTTAAACACGCGCACCTTGCTGGTGGTGCCAGCGGCCCCCAACACGTATAAAAGCGGGTCGTAGTGGTCTTTGGTAACAAAGGCTTTTTGGGCGCTGGCACCTGCCTGCTGGTAGTTTACCAGCTTGCTGTGCTGGCCGGTTACAATGGCTTGCTTGGCATAGTCGTCAAATTCATCGGCCCAGGGGTAACCACCGTTTAGCTGCCAATTTACCAGCCCCAGGTTGTGCACAATGTTGCCGCTGCCCAATAGCAGGGTGCCCTGCTGGCGCAGCGGGGCCAACAACTGGCCCATTTGGTAGCTTTGCTGTGGCAACAAAAGGTTGTTTACACTTAGCTGGCAAACTGGTATATCGGCGTTGGGGTACATAAAATGCAGCACACTCCACGCGCCGTGGTCCAGCCCTCGGATGCTATCTAGCATTGCAGGCGGGGTAAACAGCGGGGCCGCTTGTTGGGCAAGGGCCGGGGCGCCGGGGGCGGGGTAGCTTATTTCATACAACTCCTGCGGGAAGCCATAAAAATCGTAGATGGTTTCGGGCTTTTCTGCCTGAGACACCAGCTGCCCACCGGTGTACCAATGGGCAGAAATACACAAAATAGAGGTGGGGGTGGGAATTTCTTTGGCAATTTGCTGCCAGCCTTCGGTAAAAGGGTTGTCTTCAATAATATTGGTGGGCGAGCCATGGCCCACAAACAGCACCGGCATTTTTTCCACGGGCATTCATTCCTTTTTTATAATATGCGCTTACTTTTATCACGAAATATGAATGGCAACCCCATTTAGCTCTACGCCTTCGCTTGCCTGAATTAAAATGTATTTGGTGCCGTTTATTACACGGGTTTCAATTAAATCGCTGCGCTGGGGGTTTACCTGTATTACCACATTGGGAGTGCTTACTTTTAGCTGCTTGCTGTCTACAATATTTTTAGGGCTAAGGCTGGTATTGGGGCCAAACTCAGCGTCGTACTGCTCATCAAAGGTTTTTATATTTTCGTCTACCACGCCGTTTTCTTGCAAAATTTGCCGAATAGAATTTTTGGAAACTGTGAGTGGTGTGGGTTCTTTGCTTGACTTGTGCTCCTCAATCATCTCGTTAAGCTGGCCGTGTACGGCTTGCACAACCTCAAAGTTATTTTCGTTGGCCAATGTGTTGCCCAAAATGCTGGTAAAAGCTTCTTTTTGGGCAGCGGCGGGCATGGGCACGGTGCTGCCAAAAACAGCGTCGGCAAATTCCTTGTGGTTTTCGGCAATGTTGCGTGTGTAGTACAGTGCGTTGTATATATTGGCGCTGCGGTCATCAAAAGCGGGAAACATAAACCCAAGCTCGGGCGCTGCAACCAGCCAATCGGCCGGCCGGCTATGAAACTCGTTTTGGTGCACATAATAGCTAAGGGCAGGTTTTGCCAGTGTTATGGGGCAAATGCTGCACAAAAAGTACGAAAAAACATCTGCCGAAGCATCGTTTTGCTGCTGGCCGTCGGCCGCGCGATAGGGTACATCGTATGTATCGTGCGCCAGCAAAATAAGGTAGCTTGTTTCTAATGTAACGGCCTCTATCACACGCTCAAAAAAGGCATTCACCGCGTCTTCGTTTTTCAGCACCGAGTCTTTTAAATCCATCAGTAAACGGTGCTGTGGGCTTTCTACCACCTGTTGGGTGGTAAATTCAATGTCCACAAGGTTTTTGTTTAATGTGCCCGAAAGCGTCTTTTTTAAAATAGAAAGAAATTTTTCGGTTTCGTCCTCTGGCATAAAAGAAACCGATTGGTTAAATTGGGCCACAATCTCGCGTTTTTCGTTTACATAGCAGCCCCGAATATTGGAAATATTGCTTTTGGCCGGTTTAAACCGGCGGCGAATTTCAGAAATCTCTTTTTCGTTCATGGGTTCCTCTTCATTAAAAGTATTTAAACAATAGTAGTTGTTACGTAATTTTTAAGTGGCAAAATCGCCTTTGTATTATAGCATAAATCGATACTGCTTCGCTAATTTTAAAACAAAAAGGTTGCACTATATTTTTAATATGCAGTGTTTTTTGCTGTGGGTAATTGCCTGTTATGCGCTGATAAATATGGGCATTTCGCCAATTGACAGGGTTTGCCAGATATGATTAACTATAGATGTAAATAGGAATTATTCCTAATTAGAAGGAGCTGGAAAAGAAGCTGGAACAATCGAAGTAGAACACACGGCTTTACGCTATGTTTTTGCAAACACATAGTGTAACACCATGCAAAAGGAGGCAACAATGAAAAAGTGGAGATGCACCATATGTGGCTATATTCATGAAGGGGATACGCCCCCTGAAAAATGCCCAGTATGTGGTGCGGGCAGCGAGAAGTTTGTTTTGGAAGAGCAAGAGACAGCTGCGGCACAAGTGGGGCCTATAACCCGCAACCGTGCCGATGTGCTAGTGGTGGGCAGTGGCGCTGCCGCCTTTGCCGCCGCTATTACTGCTACCAAAAACGGGGCCTCGGTTATTATGCTAGAAAAAGCAGACGCCGTAGGCGGCACAACCAGCCGCAGTGGCGGCGGATTTTGGATTCCGCTGAACCAGTGGCAAAAGCAAGCCGGCTACGAGGATAACCGGGAGGACGCCCTGCGCTATATGGCGCGCTACTCTTACCCGCATTTATATAACCCCAATGCCCAGCGCTACGGTATTCCTCAGCACGAGTTTGAGCTGCTGGAAGCGCATGTGGACAATGGCCACCGGATGGTTTTTGATTTTGATGAATGGGGCGCGCTGCACAGCATTATGGAAATAAACTGGACAGGCAAAGGCCAGGTAGATTATCAGGACCATCTGCCCGAAAATAAAGGTATTCGTGGCCGCTCGGTTTACCCGCGCGACGAGCAGGGCAAAATGGTGGTTTCGGGTGCCGAGCTTATTCGGCAGCTGGAAGCTTGGGCACGGGCGCACAATGTAGATATTATTACCCAAGCCGAAGTGAGCGAAATTTTGCAGGACGACAAGGGACGTGTAAACGGCTTAAAAGCAATTATTGGCGGCGAAACACATACGTTCCATGCCAACAAAGGCGTTGTGTTTGGCAGTGGCGGTTATTCTCATAATGCCGAATACATGCTGCAGTTCCAGCGTGGGCCGCACTACGGCGGTTGCTCGGTGCCTACCAATACCGGAGATTTTATACGCATGGGTGGGGCCATTGGCGCACGCATTGGCAACACCGCTGGTGCTTTTCGTGCCCAAAGCATGATTGAATCCTACCTTCAAAACCCGGGGGGGTCTTCGAATGTGTTTTATCTGCCGGGAGACAGCATGATACTGGTGAACAAGTACGGCAAGCGTGTGGTAGATGAAAAACGCAATTATACCGACCGTACCATGGTGCACTTTGTGTGGGACGCTTTGCGGGCAGAATGGACCAATATGCTTACCTTTATGCTGTTTGATGAACGCACGGCCAATTTGTGGCAAGGCTGGCCACCTTTCCCGCTTAGTGGGCAAACCATGCCTTACCTAATTAGTGCCAGCACACTGCAAGAGCTTGAAAAAGAAATTGCCCAGCGGCTTGAAAAGCTGGCGCCGTTTACCGGGGCGTTTTCGCTGGCGCCAAACTTTGGAAAGAATTTGCAAGAAACCTTCCAGCGGTTTAATCAGTTTGCTAAAACTGGCGTAGATGAAGACTTCCACCGGGGCGAAACCGACTACGACCGGGAGTGGACCACCTTCCCGCCGTCTCTTCCCGGTGCCGAATGGCCCCCGAAGGACAGCAAAAACTACACAATGTACCCGTTAAGAGAAGAAGGTCCTTACTACGCCATTATTCTTGCCGCCGGCACGTTAGACACAAACGGCGGGCCTGTAATTAACAAAAACGCGCAGGTGCTAGGGTGGAACAACCAACCCATTGAGGGATTATATGGTGCGGGTAACTGCATTGCAAGCCCCACAGCCAACGCTTATTGGGGTGGTGGCAGCACCATTGGCCCCGGCCTTACTTTTGGCTACATTGCTGGCAATCACATTACAAAAAAATAAAGCTGCATTAAAAAAACAGGCAGGGTGTTTTAAGCCCTGCCTGTTTTATGGTGTACCTTAAGCTTGTTTTATGGGGTGGCGCAGCACGGTTCGCAAGCGTTCGGGTGCGGTTTTTCGCACATCACTCAGGTAAATTTCGTGGTGTAGCCGTTGGTCGGTAATATCCAGCTGGTAACCTTGGGCCGCAATGTAATGGTGCATAAGGGCCACGGTAGCGGGTTCGTCGTCGTACGGGCCAATGTGCATACACTGCACACACAACCCTTCGTTGTAGGTAAAAAACTCCACCGCCGAAAAGTCCATTTTCTTTTTGCTGGCAGCTTGGTTGGTTGCCCAGTCAAAATCATCTTTTGTTACGAAGTTTGGCAGGCGAATAACCGAAATAAATTCAAAGGTTTCTTTGTGGGTGTAATCTACCCCTTGCACCCCGGGCTGCCACCAAAAACCCTCAAGCGGTGGTACCACATAATCAAAATAGCCCTCTATTTTCCTGTCGCCTTTCTTGCTCATTTTAATGGTGAACGCAACGCCATATAATAGGCCAATAGCATGCCGATATTCACCGTCTTCGGTGTTGGGGTCTCCTTTGCCGCGCACAGCAATATAGTTCATAGGTGGCACATTTACAATGCTGGGCTTGCTTTTAGGCAGGTAAAACTCTTTATATTCCTTTTTAAAATCAAATGCCATCGCTTGCTCCTATCTAAGCGCCTTTATTTGCCGCTTTAGTTTTTTAATTGCCCAATTGTAGTGGCTGGCAGTTGCCGAAACAAAATAGCTGCCAATATTGGTGGTACCGCTCCAATTAAAATGCTCTTTTTTAAATAGCTCGTCGTTTGTAAAATTTTCAATTAAGGCAAGCACATCTTTGTGGCTGCCAAGTAGCAGGGCCTTTGCGTCGTCAAGGCTGGTGGTTTGGTGGTTTTGCCAAAAATCCACATTCATATCGCCGTAGTTTTTCCAGTTGTAGGGTGGGGG
>JAJDJP010000024.1 GCA_030267215.1 Ruminococcaceae bacterium OttesenSCG-928-A16 | reverse complement strand
GGCGTTTGGCTCTGGCCCAATTTGGGGCAGGCCCACCCCCACCACCGCCGTGCCAGCTGGAGGATGTACTACTGGGGCAAGAACTGGTGAACTATTTTGTAATGGCCGAAAGCCTTGCCCAAATAAAACAGCAAGGCCTTATACAGGGCGATGACGATGGCTATACCGTTACCGAAGACGGGCGCACGGTTGGCCAAACCCTTGCGGCCGAGCTACCCCGCACGGTGCGAGACACCGCTGTGCGTGGTGTAATTTTAGCACAGCAATATGCGGCAAAACAAGCCGCCCACCAGGCAGAGGTAGCGCCTGCCGAAAACGGCTTTACCGTGCGCTGCCGTATAGAGGACATAACCGGCCCGTTGTTTGCGGTAGATTTATACATGCCTGATATGCTATCGGCAAATGCGGTAAAAGAAAAATTTATACAGCAAGGTGATGAAGTATACAAACTGCTACTTGCCGCCGTTACCGGCAACCGCACCCTGGCAGATAAAGTATTGGATACACTGGAAAAACAATAAAGCAGCTGTATAACACTGCTTTATATAAAAAGCCACCCCAAAGTGCCGGTGTTTCGCACTTTGGGGTTTTATTATCGGTTTCTACTGTTTTCCGTCTACTACGCCACTGCCCTTAAACACATTGGTAATGGTTTTAAAAAATATCTTCACATCCAGCACAAAGCTTATGTTTTGGGCATAATAACCATCCAGCTCGGCTTTTATTGGGATCGGTAGCTCGTCTCGCCCATTAATTTGTGCATACCCCGTAAGCCCCGGCACCAAAGCATTGGCACCATACTTATCCCGTTCGGCAATCAAATCATCTTGGTTCCACAAGGCGGGGCGTGGGCCAATAATACTCATTTTGCCGGTAAATATATTCAAAATCTGGGGTAATTCATCCAGGCTGGTGTGGCGCAAAAAATGGCCCACCTTGGTAATGCGTGCGGCTGGGTTTTGCAACAGGTGGGTAGGTACATCTTTTGGGGTATCGGCATACATGGTGCGAAACTTTAAAATAGAAAAAAAAGTTTTATTTTTGCCCACACGTTTTTGTGTAAAAAATACCGGGCCTTTTGAATCTATTTTAATACACAGCGCAATAACAACAAATACCGGCGCCAGCACAATAATAGCCAAAAAAGACAAAACTATGTCTAATATACGTTTTACGGCTTTGGAATACATGCGGTTAGTCCTCCACTTTGTTTGGCTCGTGGTGGAAGGTTGGCACCAGCTCTTGCAATTGTTGCATCAGCTTATTGCTATCGTTGGCGTAGGCGGTTTCTTTTAAAGCAACCAACTGCTTCGAAAATTCATCTTGATTTAACAAAAGCGGCGAGCCAATAAAAATTTTTTGGTTATCAGTTTGCCGCAAACCCTCTTCGTCCATCAATAATTCCTCGTATAGTTTTTCGCCGGGGCGCAGGCCGGTAAACTCAATTTTAATGTCGTCGTACGGGATAAACCCGGCCAGCTTTATCAGGTTTTCAGCCAGCTCTACAATTTTAACCGGTTCCCCCATATCCAGCACAAAAACATCGCCGCCATCACCCATGGCCGCGGCCTCTAGCACAAGGCTAACAGCCTCTGGTATGGTCATAAAATAGCGCACAATCTCCGGGTGGGTAACGGTTAGGGGCCCGCCAGCTTCTATTTGTTGTTTAAATAGTGGCAGCACCGACCCATTAGACCCCAGCACGTTGCCAAAACGCACTGCAACAAAGGCAGTTTTGCTTTGCTGGGCCATGGCCTGCACCACCATTTCGCACACACGCTTGGTGGCCCCCATTACGTTGGTAGGGTTAACCGCTTTATCGCTAGAGATAAGCACAAACCGGGCAGCGCCATATTTGCTGGCAGCCGCCGCAACGTTAAGGGTGCCAAATATGTTGTTTTTAACAGCCTCTTCGGGGCTGTATTCCATTAACGGCACATGCTTATGCGCCGCTGCGTGAAACACAATATCCGGCCGGATACGGTCGAACAGTTTATCCATCTTTTTAGAATCTCGCACCGAGGCAATCAGCACTTCCAAATCTAAATTATGGTTATACGCTCGGAATAATTCCTGCTGGATAGAATACGCATTATTCTCGTAGATATCTACAATAATTAGCCTGCGAGGGTGAAACGCTGCAATTTGGCGGCATAACTCGGACCCAATAGACCCACCACCACCGGTTACCAGCACCACCTTGCCCGATACCATGCTGTGCGAAAGCCCGCTTAGCTCTACGGTTTCTCGGCCCAGCAAATCTTCCACCCGCACATCTCGAATACGGGAGGTTAGCTCTCCGCCATCGCTCATCATTTGGCGCAGGTTGGGCAAAATACGCAAATTGCACTTGGTTTTGGCACACAGCTGCAAAATACGCTTGCGGTTTTTTTCGTCTACTGTAGGGATGGCCATTACAATGGTTTCAATTTCGCACTGCTCTACAAGCTCGGGTATTTGGGTGGTGGTGCCCAATATTTGCACACCCATAATGTAACGGCCCACCTTTTCGGGGGCATCGTCTACCACACAAATAATATTCATATCGGCATCGGGGTTTTTGTTTTGCTCGTGCAGCAGCGTGGCGGCGGCCTCGCCCGCCCCAATTACCATTACACGGCGGGCAGGCCGCCCGCGCTTTTTAAATTTTGTGTTGCGGTACATGCGGTAGGTAAGCCGCGAATATAGCGTTACCGAGGTGGCAAACATGGCACTTAGCAAATACATAGAAAGCGAAATGCGCCGTTCTTCGAAAATAAACAAGCTGCCCACTATAAAAATAGCTACCGCTATGGCCGAAGCCACCACCAAACGGAAAAACTCCACCACTTCGGCATACCGCCACAGGCTATCGTACATGCCCATTAAGCCATAAGCAATTTCAAAACAGCAAATAAAAAAGAAGCAGCTGGAGATAAGCAACGGATAATAGAGGTGCAAATCAGCATAGCCCTGGATCAATATCCAAGGCACTACATACACTATTATTTCTACCAATATATCGAATGTGATTAATATAAGCTTGCGGTTTTTACTTAAAAACTTCGCAATCGTCCTCGACATTCCATCACCTGTTTTGCTAAAGTGTATTTTTATACCGAAAATGAGCAAAACCAACCGGAACTATTCCCTACTATTCTAGCTTTTTATAGCAGAATAAGCAAGTAGAACAAAACCCCGGCCTTATTCCACAATATCAAAGTCTATAATGCCACGCGAAACATTGGTGTTTTCCACCTCTATGGTAACCGTATCGCCTATTTTATACGTTTTGCCGGTTAGTGGGTCTACCAACGAGATACCATCCACCAAGTCTACATGGTCGGCCGATAATTTGGAAACATGCACCATGCCTTCAATCGAGTTTTCGAGCTCTACATAAATGCCAAACTGCACCACCGAAGAAATAACCCCGGTAAATTGTTCGCCAATAAATTGGGTCATATATTCGGCCTTATAGCAATCATCGCAGTCTCGTTCTACCCGCTGTGCCACCAGCTCTTTTTCAGAGGAAATAGCCGAGGCTGCCTCGGCAAATGCCGTGTATTTCTTTTTAATTTCTTGTACACTTTTACCCGCGGCAACATCACTTAAAATACGGTGAATCGCTAAATCTGGGTAGCGACGAATGGGCGAAGTGAAGTGGGCATAGTCTTGCAATGCAAGGCCATAATGCCCTTTGGGGGTTGGCTCGTACTTGGCTTTTGCCATGCTGCGCAACACCCCAACATGCACAAAGCGCTCTAGCGGGGTGCCACGGGTTTCGTCTAATATTTTGCCAAGCTCTGCCTGGGTGGGCACTTCGGCCACAAAATTAGCCGAAATACCCGCCGCCCGTAAAATAAGTTTTAATTGTTCCACTTTTTCGGTGGCTGGTTTTTCGTGCACACGGTACACAAAAGGCAACCCAAGCTGTTTTGCCTGCATGGCCGCAGCCTGGTTTGCCTGCAACATAAATTCTTCTATCATGTGCTCGGCCATGCCACGGGTGCGGTGCGCCACACCTATGCAGCGGCCTTCTTCGTCTACCTGAATAGCCGCTTCTTCGCTCTCAATTTCTAGGTTGCCGCGCGCCGCACGCAGCGCCGCCAGCTTGTGGTATATTTCTTGCATTATCAAAAGCGTTGGTGTAACCTCGGCATACTTGTCCACAGTTTCTGGCTCTGCCTGCTCTTCCATCAGGGCATTTATCTCGCTATACACACCCTTAATGCGGCTGCAAATTACACTTTTTTTAAACGTGTAATCTACCAAGCGGGCGTCTTTATCCAGCTGCATAACGCAAGAAAAAGCAAGCCTTTCTTCGCCGGGGTTTAAGCTGCAAATGCCATTCGAAAGCTGTTTGGGCAGCATGGGCACCACGCTATTTGCATAGTAAACCGAGGTACCCCTGCCCATTGCATCCTCATCTAGCGGGCTTTTAGGGCGCACAAAGTGGCTTACATCGGCAATGTGCACCCCAAGGGTATACCCCTTGGCAGTTTTTTGGGCGCTTATGGCATCGTCAATGTCCTTGGTGCTGGCCGAATCGATGGTGAATATTATTTCTTTGCGCAGGTCTTCCCTGCTTTTTATCTCGTTTTCCTCCACTGCTTGCCCGGCCAAATACTCAGCTTCTTTTAAAACCTGTGGCGGAAATTCCTTTTCGATGCCCGCCGCATATACAATGGCCTCGGCGCAGTCTTTGGCTAAATCTGCCGGGCCAAACCGCAGCGTAACCTCGGCCCGGTGGTCTTGGTGGCTGGTGCCTCGTGTAATCACCTCGGCGGCCACTTTTTCGCCGGTTTTAGCACCATTGGCCCCGTTTTTGGTAATTAAAATGGGGGTATCCACAAAACCATCGGGCAGCAATACCAACTTGCCGTTTATTTTTTCTATCGTGCCAACCAAGCGGTTGTTATAATGGGATATTGCAACCACAGAGCCCTCTCGGCTGCCCGGCACACGTGGGTGGGTATATAGCTCAACTTGCACTTCGTCGCCGGGCAAAGTGCCCATTAAGGCATGCCCGGGCACAAAAATATCGGCAGATTGATCTTTAGGGGCGGCAAAGCCAAAAGATTTACCCAACTTAACAAGGGTAGCCGGTATTTGCTGCCCTGTTGTTTGGCCCACTGGGCGGGCCTTTAGCTTAATAGCGGCTTGTGGGCGCAAACGGTACATGCCGTTTACACCAATTACCTTGTTGTCCCGCATCAGGGCTTTTAAGGTGCGTGTAACCTTTCGTTCATCGGCCGCAAGGGTTTTGCGCAGCATTTTTGCGCTGCGTGGCCCCGCCGAAAGCTCTCGTAATATAACCGAACGCAAAGACATAACTTATCCTTTCTTTTGGGAGATAAACAACAGGTTTACGTTGTTATCCTTTGTGTATCCCCCACAGCAAACCGAACAATAGCCGGTAAAAAAGCGCCTTGAAATAAATTCAAGGCGCCACTCCTCCAAGCCTACGCCCCACTTTTAAAAGCGAGGTTGAAGTTGTTTTTACATAACAATTTAAAACCTTATTTTACCAAAACACTTAAAATGTTTACCAAAACAGTAAACACAAAAAATATAATGGCTGCGTTGCGGGTAAATTTAACCTGCCGCACTTCTTTAGAGCGGTTGCGCGATTCTCCCGACATCATTTCGGTGCCGCCAGTAATAACGCTAGAAAGCCCCTGGCCTTTTGGCTCTTGCACCAGCACAATAGCCACAATAACAATACAGGAAAGGATTAAAATAACCCCAGAAATAATCTCCCAAACAGACATTAGTACACCTCCATATAATAGCAGAATTATTGTATCATACTGCTTTTAAAAATGCAACAATAAACCGGGCAAAGCTTGTGGTTTGCTTGTTTTTGTTGGTTAACCATGGGCTATTCTTTGGCGGGCTGGGCAGCTTGCGCCCGGTAGGCCGCATAACCCGCCCCAAAAGTGCAAAGCCCATTACCGAAACAGGGTTTGGCGATTTGAACTTATCGCTCCGTACAAAAGGGTTACGCTTTCACCCTTATCGCCTAAGCCTATTTTAAGATAACAGACTTTGCACGGCGCACTGTATGGCCACGCCACGGTGCCATAAAACCTGCCGGCAGCATGGTTACTTCCTTTGTTGCTTGTGTAACCCCAAGCACAATTTTTTTAAAGTTATTGTGGTGCATCTTCTAACGAAATTTGTTCGGCTACATCGTCCTCTCGGAACAAGGCCCCCACTGCCGGTAGGCTGCGCACACGGTAGCGGTGTGGCTCTTTAAGCTGCATTTGCTGGGACAATACCACCTTGGCAATGCGCTGGCCTTTTTTTAGCGTAATGCAATTAACGCCCGCCGTGCTTTTGGTGGTTTTTGGGGGTATTTGCGCCGTGCCAATTAACAGCATGCGGCCCGCTGTACTAAAAATAGCAATTTCGGTTTCTTCTACAAAAGCGCCGGCCCATCTTAAGGGGGCTTTGTTGCTATAAGCATTAATTAGCTTTTTACGGTTTTGCTTGGTAACATAACTTTCTAGCGGCACCCGGGCTATTTTCCCGTTTTCGAACAAAAACAGCATAAAGCCTTTATAGTCATCGGTAAGCACCATATTAATCGGCTCTTCGTTTTCGTCCATGCCAAGGCGGGCTGGCAAATAATCGCCAATAACGCTGGCCTTGCCGTCCTCAAAGTCTCCCACCCGGCACTTGTACACCTGGTGCTGGTTGGTAAAAAACAAAGCTTCGGCGGTGTTGTGGCTTTCTATTTGGGTAACAACCACATCCCCCTCTTTTAGCTTTTGCTCGCCACTCATGCGTAAAGACTGCGGCGTGATTTTTTTAAAGTACCCTTCCTGCGTAAAAAATACCGTAACGGGGTAATCGGGCAGGGCATTTTCTTCAAAATCTTCCTCGGCGTCAGCCACATCGTACAAAATTTCGCTTTTGCGCGGCTGGCCATACTTTTTCTTTACTTCGTTCAGTTCATCAATAATTATTTTGCGTACCTTGGCCGGGCTTTTTAATACTTCTTGCAAATCCGCAATCTCTTTTTCCAGGCCCTCTATTTCTTGGGTACGCTTTAAAATATATTCGCGGTTTAGCTGGCGCAGCTTAATTTCAGCCACATATTCTGCCTGCACCTGGTCTATTCCAAAGCCAATCATTAAATTGGGCACAACCTCGGTATCTTGCTCGGTTTCACGCACAATTTTAATGGCTTTGTCAATATCCAGCAAAATGGCAGCAAGGCCTTTTAACAAATGCAGGCGTTTTTGCTTGCCGGCCAAATCAAAGCTTACCCGGCGGCGCACGCACTCGGTTCTAAAGGCGGTCCACTCGTTTAAAATTTCGCGCACGCCCATAACACGTGGCATGCCGCCAATTAAAATGTTGAAGTTGCAGGAGAAATTATCCTCTAGTGGTGTAATGCGAAACAGCTTTGTCATCAGCTTTTCGGGGTCTTGCCCACGCTTTAGGTCCAGCGTAAGTTTTAGGCCGTTCAGGTCGGTTTCGTCCCGCATATCGTTAATTTCTTTTACGCGGCCGGCCTTTACCAGCTCGGCAATTTTATCCATAATTGCCTCCACCGTGGTGGTGGGCGGTATTTCAGATATTTCAATCATGTTGGTATCGGGCTGGTGTACATATTTGGCACGCATTTTTATGCTGCCACGCCCGGTTTCATACGCGGTTTCAATATCCTTTTCATCGTACAAAACATAGCTGCCCCCCGGGAAATCTGGGGCAAGAAGGGTGGATTTAATGTCGTGGTTTTGGTCCTTCATCAGCGCAATGGTAGTATCGCAAACTTCGGCCAAATTAAACGAGCAAATGTTAGACGCCATACCAACCGCAATACCCAGCGTGCTGTTTACCAAAATGGTAGGAAAGGTTACCGGCAACAGGGTTGGCTCGGTGGTGGTGGCATCGTAGTTGTCTACAAAATCTACGGTTTCTTTGTCAATATCACGAAACAGTTCCTCGCAAATGGGCTCTAGCTTGGCTTCGGTATAGCGGTGGGCAGCGTAGGCCATATCGCGGCTATACGCCTTGCCAAAGTTACCTTTAGAATCTACCAAAGGCACCAGCAGGCTTTCGTTGCCACGGGCCATACGCACCATGGTTTCGTATATGGCGCCATCGCCATGCGGGTTTAGGTGCATGGTGGCCCCCACAATATTGGCCGATTTGGTGCGGTTGCCCTTTAACAGCCCCATATCGTACATGGTATACAAAAGCTTACGGTGGGCCGGTTTAAAGCCGTCTATTTCGGGCAGGGCACGGCTAACAATAACACTCATGGCGTAGGGCATGTAGTTTTCTTCCAGCGTTTGGGTAATGCCGGTTTCTACCACAACACCTGCGTCTATAATTTCCACGTGGTCTCCCAATTGGGGGCGCAGTGGTTTTTTTGTTTTTGCGGGCTGTTTTTTCTTAGCCAAAAAAGCTTCCTCTCCCATTCAAGTCAATTCAATACACCGCTATTGCTGTAAAGGCTTTTAGCTTACATCTAACTCGTCCAAGTATTCGTACCCGTGGTTGGCAATATGCTCTTTGCGGCCGGCAAGGTTATCGCCCAGTAAAAGGTCAAACACTTCGGCGGTGCGCTCCCCTTCTTCAGGGGTAACCTTTATCAGGCGGCGGGTATCGGGGTTCATGGTGGTTAGCCACATCATCTCGGGGTCGTTTTCGCCAAGGCCCTTGCTGCGCTGAATGGTGTATTTTTGGCCTTCGATACGGCTGAAAATGTTGGCTTTTTCGGCCTCGTTATAGGCAAAATAGGTTTTGCCCTTGCTGGTTATTTCGTACAAGGGGCTTTCGGCAATATACACATACCCCTCTTGTATTAAGGTGGGCACCAGGCGGTAAATCATGGTTAGCACCAAGGTGCGAATTTGGAACCCGTCCACATCGGCGTCGGTGCAAATAATTACCTTGTTCCAGCGAAGGGAGTTAATATCGAAGGTGGCCAAATCTTTACGGCCCTTGCCACCAAGCTCTACCCCGCAGCCCAGCACCTTAATTAAATCGGTAATGATATCCGATTTGAAAATGCGGTTATAATCTGCCTTTAGGCAGTTTAGTATTTTACCACGGATGGGCATAATGGCCTGGAACTCGGAATCTCGGCTGGTTTTAACCGCACCTAAGGCCGAGTCACCCTCTACAATGTAAATTTCACGCTTGCTTAAATCTTTGCTGCGGCAATCTACAAATTTTTGCACCCGGTTGGCAATATCCATTTGGTTGCCAATGGTTTTTTTCAAGCTTTGGCGGGTTTTTTCGGCATGCTCTCGGCTTTGTTTGTTCACCAAAATTTGTTGGGCAATTTTGGTGGCTTCTTCGGGGTTTTCTATAAAGTATATTTCCAGGTTTTGCTTCAAAAACTCGGTCATCGCCTGGGCAATAAAGCGGTTGGTGATGGCCTTTTTGGTTTGGTTTTCGTAGCTGGTGATGGTAGAAAACGAAGACGAAATATACACCAGGCAATCCTGCACATCGGTAAAAGTAATGCGGCTTTCATCCTTTTTATACATGCCTTTTTGGCGCAAATACGCATCTATTTGGTTGGTAAAGGCTGTTTTTACAGCACGCTCGGGGCTGCCGCCGTGCTCTAAAAAGCTGGAGTTATGGTAATACTCTAGCATTTGAATTTTGTTGGAAAAACAAAAGGCCGCATTCATTTTCACCTTATATTCGGGGCGGTCTTCCCTATCGCGCCCACTGGCGGTAGACGAAACCGAAACAATGGGGGTAAAAGCATCCTCGCCCACCACCTCGGCCACATAATCTCGTATACCATTCGCATAGTAAAATTCTTGCTTGGCAAGTTCTGGTTCGGTGGCTGTTTCGTCAATAAAATCGAAGTAAATGCCCTCGTTTACCACGGCTTGCTTGCGTAAAATATCTACAAAGTACTCGCTGGGTACTTTAATATCGGTAAAAACATCCAGGTCGGGTTTCCAGCGTATTACGGTGCCGGTGCGTTTAAAGCGGGTAGGCTCGGCCTGTAGGCCACCTACATTTTCGCCTTTTTTAAAATCTAAATGGTAATGCTTGCCGTCGCGGTACACATCGGCTGTCATCCATTCGCTGGCGTACTGGGTGGCAGCAAGGCCAAGGCCGTTTAGGCCCAAGGAGTATTCGTACCCTTCCTCGCCGGCATTATCATATTTGCCGCCGGCATATAGCTCGGTAAACAAAAGTTCCCAGTTGTAGCGTTCTTCGTTTTTATTATAATCTACCGGGATACCCCGGCCAAAGTCCTCTACTTCAAAGCTGCCATCTTTAAGTTTGGTTAGCACAATGCGGTCACCAAATCCTCCTCTCGACTCGTCGATAGAGTTCGAGAGAATCTCAAATATCGAGTGTTCGCAGCCTTCTATACCGTCGGAGCCAAAAATAACCCCAGGACGTTTACGCACCCTGTCGGCTCCTTTTAGGCTGGTAATGCTTTCATTATCGTACGCTGCCCGGTTTTTTGCCATCTGGCATCCTCCATCGTTGTTGTGCTAGGTGTTCGCTATCGGTTCTAGGCATTATTCGTATTTGCTATTTGTTTGCGATTTATTAAAGAGTAATTCCCGGCCACAATGGGCTCTTTTTTATAGGCACTATTGCTTGGCATTAAATTTTTATATATAGCAAAGCAATTTTATACCAATGATTAGTATAACACTTTTGGCTCCATCTTTGTCAAGAACTGGTGTTTTTTAAGGGTTTTGCCGGCAAACAAGGGTATATATAGTAGAACATGAACCTAGAATCTCCGCAGACACTTTTGCCTGCGGAGATAATATAAAAACTTATTCTGCTGGTGTAGCCGGTGCGCTTTCTTTTGCAGGGGGTTGCGCTAAAGGCTGCTTTTTATCCGCATTATTGGTTTCGAATGGCGGCAATGTGCCGCCCTCCATCAAAATGCGGAACTGATCTCCCGAAATCTTTTCGCGCTCTAGCAGGGTTTCAGAAATTAAGTGCAACTGGTCGATATGTGTTTCTAAAATATTTTTAGCCGCCTCGTAGGCAGTATCAATCATATCACGCACTTCGCTGTCTATCTGGCTGGCAACCTCTTCCGAATAATTGCGCCCGCTGCTAAAATCGCGCCCTAAAAAGGTTTCTTGTGGGTCGCTGCTATACACAACCGGGCCCAGCCGCTCCGAAAAGCCGTATTGGGTTACCATGGCACGGGCAATGCGGGTGGCACGCTCCAGGTCGTTCGAGGCACCGGTAGAAATATCGTCCAGCACCAATTTTTCAGAAACCCGGCCGCCCAGCAGTGTAACAATATCTTCCTGCATCTGCGTTTTGGTAGAGAACCACACATCTTCTTGTGGGCGCTGCATGGTAAACCCACCCGCGGCGCCATGCGGGATAATGGTGATTTGGTGAACGGGGTCTCCGGTGTGGCTATAATAAGCGGTGATGGCATGGCCAGATTCGTGATAGGCGGTAAGCTTGCGTTCTTTATCGCTAACCACACGGCTTTTCTTTTCGGGGCCCATCATTACCTTAATGCTGGCTTCCTCAATATCTACCTCGGTAATGGCTTTGCGGCCACGGCGGGCCGCCAATAGCGCCGCTTCGTTAACAAGGTTTTCAAGGTCTGCCCCGGTAAAGCCGGGGGTGGTTTTTGCAATAATGCTCAGGTCAACATCGGGCGCAAGGGGTTTTTGGCGGGTGTGCACACGCAAAATTTCTTCGCGGCCTTTAATATCGGGGTAGCCCACATATACCTGCCTATCAAACCGGCCTGGGCGCAGCAAAGCTTTGTCTAAAATATCGGAGCGGTTGGTGGCGGCCACCACAATAACGCCCTCGTTGCCCTCAAAGCCGTCCATTTCTACCAGCAACTGGTTCAAGGTTTGTTCACGTTCATCGTGCCCACCACCAAGGCCAGCACCACGTTGGCGGCCCACTGCGTCAATTTCGTCTATAAAAATAATGCAGGGGGCGGTTTTTTTGGCTTTGTCAAACAAATCTCGCACACGGGAAGCACCTACACCCACATACATCTCCACAAAGTCGGAGCCAGAGATGGAGTAAAACGGCACCCCTGCCTCACCCGCACAGGCACGTGCCAGCAAGGTTTTACCGGTACCCGGGGGGCCCACCAGCAAAACGCCGTGTGGTATGCGTGCCCCCAATACGTTAAACCGTTTGGGATTTTTTAAAAATTCTACAATTTCTTGTAGTTCTTCCTTTTCTTCATCGGCGCCGGCCACGTCTTTAAAGGTGGTTTTATTTTTAGAATCGGCCTGGTTTTTAACCTTGGCTTTGCCAACCCCCATAGCACCTTTGGTGCCGTCTCCCTGCATCATTACCATTAGGTAATAAAACAAAAAGCCGCCGCCAACCACCAGCAATATGGTGGGCAGCCATACCAAAACATCTGAAAAACTGCCCGAAGACGCAAAGTTGTATTCTAGCTTTGCATCGGGGTTTTCGGTGTTGTAAATTTCTACATATGTTGGGATATTCTCTACAAACAAGCCCATATACGGCATTTTATATTGCTTGGCCGCTTCGGGTTCGTCCTTTAAAAAATATTCCAGGTTACCGTTTCCAACATCCAGCGAAAACGAAGAAACCTGCCCTTCCTCAAAATAGCCAATTACCTCGGAATATTTTAAGCCGGCACCTGCCGCCGGAAAGAAGGACTTTGCCAAATAAAAGGCAAGGGCCAGCCCAAGCGCAAGCCACAGGATATTGGAAACGCGGGGTTTTTTAGTCAAACTGGGTCACTCCTAACAGTGTGAATTATTGTTTAAACCTCTTTGGTGTATACTTCTTTTTTTAACACGCCAATATCGGGCAAATTGCGGTAATGCTCTGCATAGTCCAGCCCATATCCCACAATAAATTCATCTGGTACTTCAAAGCCGGTATAATCTGGCTGCAGCGGCACCGCACGGCGGGCGGGTTTGTCTAGCAGGGTAACAATGCGCACGCTGGCTGGGTCTCTGCCTTCTAGCAGCTCTTTTAAATACGAAAGCGTTCTGCCAGAATCCAGAATATCCTCTACAATTAAAAGATCCTTGCCTTTCAGCTCAATATCAATATCTTTTACTATTTTTACAACGCCGCTGCTTTTAGAGGCAGCGCCGTAAGAAGACACCATCATAAAGTCAATTTCGGCTGGCAGATGAATGGCACGCATTAAATCTGCCATAAAAACAACCGACCCTTTTAAAACGCTTACCATCAGCAAATCTTTGCCCTGGTAATCGCGGGTAATTTGGGCGCCCAATTCTTCTACCCGTTTTTGCACCTGCTGCCGGGTTAACAAAATGCGTTCTACATCGTTGCTAAAATTGTTTTGTTGTTGCATGGCCGCCCACCCTTTTTCTTTTTTTAATTTTCTGTGCTATGTTCTATTTGCTTAATTTGTAAAATACTCTTTGTGTTATCCTCCACCTGCAATGTGCCGCAAAAACCAACATTATAAGCCCAAAGCACGGTATTGCCAATGCACAAAAGCGGAAAACACCCCCGGTTATGCTGCGGTATTCCGGCTTCATTCATCCATTTTTTTATGGTTTTGGTTACGCCACGCCCCGGCAAAGCAAAGGTATCGCCCGCCCTGCGTGTGCGAAATACGGCGGCTTTGGCTATTTTATCATAATCCGCCCAAAAGGTTAAGCCTTTTTCGCAAGGTTTGGGTGAAAAATTTGTGTGCAACTTTTTAGCTATAACCTGAACTTGAAAAACATAGGCTGGGCTAAACTGGTATTCTTTTTCTTCTATGGCAAATTCATCCTTTATTGTTAGGAATGGTTTTGCTTTGGGCTGCAACACAAAAACCCCTTTTTGCAGCTTGGCCGTTTTTTTGCCGGGCAAGGTTACCGCGCCAAGCTGGCCTTGCAACACTTGCTCTACCTGGGCCAGCAGCACCCGGCTGGAACTAGGGCCACAAAGGCTTGCCAGCGCCTGCAAACGCAGCGGCCGGGGGGCAGCCAGCAAAATTTTTGGCAAATACCCCCCCGGCGTGGCGGCCTTTTGCAGCAGTTCCTCTGCAAGGGTGGTAAGCCAGCTGTCCAGTTCGCGCATATCGCTTGCCATGCGGCCAAGGGCAGCCGTGGCACCGGGTTGTATTTCTTCTAGCAGCGGCAAGGCTTGCAAACGCAACCGGTTGCGGGTAAATTGGGTTTCTAAATTGGTCGAATCAGTCACATACTCTACATTATTTTTTTGGCAATAAGCTTCTACCTCTGCACGGGTAACCGCCAATAACGGGCGCACAATGTTGCCACGCACCGGCGCAATGCCCGCCAGCCCCCGTGGCCCTGCCCCACGTATGGCGTGAAACAGCACCGTTTCTGCATTATCGGAAAAGGTATGCGCTGTGGCAATTTTGGCGTTGTGCTGCGCTGCCAGTTCCTGCAAAAAGGTATACCTTAGTTCCCGGGCAAAGGCCTCGGTGCCCATGCCGGGCGGGGTTTTGCGCTGCGCCATATGGGCATGCCGCACAAATAGCTGCACACCAAGGGCACTGCACACCTTTTTTACAAAGGCTTCGTCGCGGTCGGCCTCGGCCCCACGCAGGCCATGGTTTAAATGGGCCGCTAGCAAGGTAATGCAAAGGCTTTGCTGCCGGGCATACAAAAAATGGAAAAGCGCCATCGAGTCCGCTCCACCGGAGAGGGCAACAATGACGGTATCTCCTTTTGCCAATAAATTGTTTTTTTGAATAAACCCGGTAACTTTATTTTCCATTTAATCCCTACTGCTGCGGTCCATCTCCAAAAACCGGGTATGGGCGCCGTCCCAAATCATGTCTACCGTGGCAGTTTCTCCATGGCGGTTTTTGGCAATAATGCACTGGGCCACTTCCATATCGGTTTCGGGCTCATCGTTATTGTAATAACTTTCGCGGAACAAAAACAGTACCACGTCGGCGTCCTGCTCAATCGAACCAGAGTCGCGAAGGTCGCTAAGCATGGGGCGGTGGTCTGCCCTTCCCTTTTCGGTGCTACGCGATAACTGGGATAGCGAAATAACCGGCACGTTCAAGTCTTTCGCCATTATTTTAAGGTTACGGGTAATTTCACTAATTTCCTGCACACGGTTTTCGTTGCGCTTGCCGCTGCTCATCAGCTGCAAATAGTCTATTACCACAAGGCCCACCGGCTTTTGCCCGGCAGCCGCTGCGGTACGGTTAATGCGGCGTATTTTACTCTTCATTTCCGGAATCGTAATCGACGACGTATCATCCAAATACATGGGCAGTGGGCCAATTACCTCCGAAACACGGGTTAAGTCTTCCCAGTCGCTATCTTTTTCGATACCCGTACGGAACAAATGGCTGTCGATAGCGGCTTCGGCGCTAAGAATACGCCCAGCCAATTGGTCTTTGGTCATTTCCAGGCTAAAAATAATAACCGGCGTGCCTTGTTTTGCCACATTGGTGGCAATGTTTAGGGCAAAACTGGTTTTACCCATACCAGGCCGGGCCGCTAAAATGATAAGGTCTGACCGGCCAAGCCCGGTAAGCTTGTGGTCCAAATACGAGTATCCGGTGGGAATACCCATATAGTCTTTGCGGTTGGGGCCTGCCAAGCGCTGCAGGTGAGACATAATATCTAAAATAGCGTATTTTAGCTGCTGGGTGTTAGAGGTATCTCGGCCCGAGCGGATTTCGTACAGTTTTTGCTCGGCACTTTCCAGCATAATTTTAGATTCCACATCGTCGCTTGCCTGCTCTAATATCTCGCGTGCTTGCTCCATCAGCAGGCGCTTAATGTACTTTTCGTACACCAGATTTACATAGTGCGGCAGGTTAGAAAGGCTTGGCACGGTATCGGCAAGTTCGGCCAAATAGCCCTTCGCTTCGGCAACCGAAGGAAAGGCAGAGTCGGCAGCAAGGCGGTCGGCCAAAATCACAATATCCACCGGTTCCGAATTGGTGATCATGGTCATAATTTCGGTGTAAACCGCCCGGTTTTGCCGCACAAAAAACATTTCTGGCCGCAGGGTTTGCACAATGGTATCTATGCAGGTGGGGTCCAGCACGGCGGCCCCCAAAACCGATTGTTCGGCCTGCATGCTATAGGGTTGCTGTACCCCCAACCCCTCTAGTGTAAGGCCATATTCGGGTTTTGCCATGGGGTTACTCCTCTACTTTGCAGGTAAACTTTGCCGTAATGCCGGCATAAATTTTCGCCTCTACCTCGTAGCTGCCATAATCCTTAATTTCGCGCACATCCAGCGAAAGCTTGCGCTTATCAATATCAAAGCCTTTTTGTGCAAGCTCGGCGGCAATATCTTTGGTGGTAACCGCGCCAAACAGGCGGCCACTTTGCCCGCCTTTAACATGCAAGGTTATGGTGGTGCCATCCAGCTTTTCGGCAATATCCTGCGCTGCCTGCAGCTCCACCTCTTGGTGGTGTTTGCGGGCGGCCTCTTTGGTTTTAACCACGTTAACCGCAGTAGAGTTTGCCTCTATAGCAAGGCCACGGGGCAACAGGTAGTTGCGCGCGTACCCATCGCTCACTTCGTGCAGTTCATCTTTTTTGCCAATGTTTTTCACATCTTGCTTCAATACTACTTTCATTGTTTTCTCCTTGCGCAAATATTTTATTTATCGGCCTTTATCACGTCGAGGTTTTCGGTGTTGTAGGCGTCAATTGCGTCTAAAATCATCTCATACGCATCTTTTAAACTGGTGTTTTTAAGCTGGGCGCCCGCCATGGTAAGGTGGCCACCGCCGCCCAATTTTTCCATAATTAGCTGCACATTTACTTCGCCCATGCTGCGGGCCGATATTCTTACCATGCCCGCTTGTTTAATGGCAACAACGCTGGCCTGCACACCTTCTATGGTAAGCAGGTCGTTGGCAGCTTGTGGGGCCACTACTTCACTTTCCAGCGGTATTTCTTCACTTATAACTATAGCACAGTTTTCGTAAATTTCAGCCATTTCCACCAAATTGGTGCGCAAAATATATTCGTTTAACGAGGAAGCAAACAGTTTTTTTACGGTTTCGGTTTCGGCACCAAGCCGCCGCAGGTAGGCAGCGGCCTCAAAGGTGCGCACCCCCACATGCAACGAAAAGGTGCGGGTATCCAGCATAATGCCTGCCAGCAACGCCTCTGCGTCTACCGGCAGGGGGCTTTCTCCCGGGGTTTCGTCTGCATAGGGCAGCAGCTCGCTCACCAGTTCCGACGCGCTGGACGCATACGGCTCGTGGTAAAAAACAGCGGCGTTATCAATGTGCCCCACCATTTTGCGGTGGTGGTCTATCACCACCACCTTTTCGCATAGTTCGTACACCGCTTCGCTTTCCAGCATTCCTTTCATGTGGGTATCTACCACTACCAAAAGGGTGCGCGGCCCGGCCAGCGGCAGTGCATGCGCGGGCGACATGATATCTGCCCCATAGCCAGCGTCCACCAAATAATCTATTAAATTGGTGGCCATGGTGGCCTCGGTATTTAGCACAATCACGGCTTCTTTTTTGCACATTTTGCAAAACCGCAGCATACCGGTGGCAGCCCCCACGCTATCCATATCGCTTAGCCGGTGGCCCATAATTAAAACACGGTCCACCTGCTTCATTAAATCTTTAATAGAATTAGCAATGATACGGCTTTTTACCCGGCTGCGTTTTTCCACACTGCGCGAAACCCCACCATAAAATTCGTACCCATCGGGGGTTTTTACAGCGGCTTGGTCTCCCCCACGGCCAAGGGCCATGCTTAGCGCCTGCTGGGCCATGTCTTCGCTTTCTTTAAGGGTTTTGCCGCCCCGCCCTACCCCTATTGAAAGGCTAATCAGCGAGGCGTCTTCATCGGAACTACGCACCGTATTTAAAATTTCAAACCGGTTTTCGGTAATTTTTTGCAGGCTGGCTTCGTCTATAACCGCAATGTGGCGTGCCGAGGTAATGCGCCGCAAAAACCCGCCGGTTTTGGTAATCATTCGTTCCAGCGCAAGGTTTATTTCGGCCATAATGCGGGTGCGTTCTCCCTCACGCAGGTCTTTCAAAACCTCTTCGTAGGTATCCACCTCAATATACAGCACTGTGGGGCGGGTTGCTTTTAGTTCTTCGGCCTGTTCTTTCAGCTCGGTATCATCTACAAAAACAGCAAAGTACAGGCTGCTTTTACCTGCAAGTGGGCTGCCGTACACAGTATAAACCCGGTTTTGTAGCTGTACGCTTTGGCCCTGCTGGCTTGCAGTGGCATCTATATCCAGCCCCGGCACTAATTTTTGCAGCGGCAACAGGGGTACCTCGCTGCCGCCGGCAATTTGGTTGCAAAACGCTGCGTTGTACCACACAATGCGCTTGCCACTTAGCACCAACAGCGGGGCCGAAAGCCCCGAAAGGCCACTTTTGCCAAACTCTTCGGCTGTGCCTTTGGTGCCCAAAAAGCGGCGCAGACCACGGCGCAGTTGCTCGGCAAAAAACACAAGCACCAGCAATAACGCCAGCATTATTAACGCTGCCGGAATAATATAGTTTGGTTTTTCTATACACAGCAGCACCAATAGTGCG
The DNA here is from genome assembly GCA_030267215.1 of Ruminococcaceae bacterium OttesenSCG-928-A16. Classification (GTDB taxonomy): domain Bacteria; phylum Bacillota; class Clostridia; order Oscillospirales; family Ruminococcaceae; genus JAAYCI01. The sequence goes on along the minus strand of JAJDJP010000024.1, from coordinate 10,890 downwards.
GCACACGCTGCTACAAGAAAAACTATAAGCACATCTACAGACCATATACTCCGTTTTTTCTTCACTGTGCCCTCCCTTTACAAGCTGGTTGCAAAACAGGTTTACACCTCGGTAAGCACCGGCAATATCATGGGGCTGCGTTTGGTACGCTTGTACAGCAGGCTAGAGGCTGTTTCCCGCATGCGGGTTTTTAGGCTGTTAATGTCCCGGTGCCCGTCGTTGTTTTCTAGCACACGCTGCACGGCATGGCGGGTTTCTTCCAGCAATTCTTCCGAATCTCGCACATACACAAACCCACGAGAAAACAGCTCTACCGCCGAAACCAGCTGCCCACTGGCAGAATCTACCGAGGCGGCCAGCACCACAATACCATCTTGCGAAAGCAGGCGACGATCTCTTAGCACCACGCTGCCAACATCGCCCACGCCAAGGCCGTCTACCATTACGGCACCAGCGGGCACAACATCGCCCAGCGAAACACCTTTTTTAGAAAGCTGAATGGTGTCGCCGGTATCGGCCACCAAAATATTGGCATGCGGTATGCCCATGGTTTCGCCAATCATCGCATGGCGTTTTAAGTGTTTATACTCGCCGTGTACAGGGATAAAATACTGCGGTTTAACAAGGTTTAAAATGGTTTTTTGTTCCTCTTGGCAGGCGTGGCCAGAGGCATGCACCTCGTACATTTTTTCGTAAATAACCTCGGCCCCAAGTTTTAATAGGCCATTTACCACACGGGTAACCATTTTTTCGTTGCCGGGTATGGGCGTGGCCGAAATAATGATGAAGTCTCCAGGGCCCACGCGCACTTGGCGGTGGCTGCCCCCCGCCATGCGAGAAAGGGCGCTTAAGGTTTCGCCCTGGCTGCCGGTGGTTATTAGCGCCACTTGCTCGGGCGGGTATTTGTTAATTTGCTCAACCTCAATAAACACCTCTTGGGGGGCTTTTAGGTAGCCAAGTTCCCGTGCCATTTGGGTGTTATTAATCATGCTGCGGCCCGAAATTGCCACCTTGCGGCCATATTGCATGGCAAGGTCTACAATTTGTTGCACACGGTACAGGTTAGAGGCAAAGGTGGCAATAATAATGCGCGATTTGGTGGCACGGGCAAACAGGGTTTGCAGGCCATCGTTCACCTTGCTTTCAGAGGTGGACATGCCCGGGCGCTCGGCATTGGTAGAATCGCTAAGCAAAGCCAGCACACCTTTTTCGCCATATTCGGCAAATGTGGCAAGGTCTATAGGTGGGCCGCCAATAGGGGTAAAGTCTATTTTAAAGTCTCCGGTTTGTATCACAATACCGGCCGGGCAATCTATCGCAAAGGCAACCGCGTCGGGTATCGAGTGGTTTACATGGATGGGATCGATGGTGAAGCAGCCCATTTTAAACTTTTCGCCCACTGTAATTAGGCGTAAATCGGCACTGCTGCGCAGGCCGTGTTCTTCCAGCTTGTTTTCTATTAAACCAATGGTAAGCCGGGTGGCAAAAATAGGCAGGTTAATTTCGCGCAGCAAATACGGCAGCGCGCCAATATGGTCTTCGTGGCCATGGGTAATGGCAATGCCCCGTATTTTATCCCGGTTTTGGTCTATAAAAGTAAAATCAGGTATTACAAGGTCTATGCCGTACATGTCGCTATCTGGAAAAAGCGAGCCGCAATCCACAATCATCATATCATCGTTGCACTCGTATACGGTCATATTCTTGCCAATTTCGCCAAGGCCGCCAAGCGGGTAAATCTTCATACCAACTGCGGCTTCCTCTTGCTTTTGGCGGCGTGGGCGCGGGGCATAAAAGCCCGGGCGGCGGCCATTGTTTTTGGGCGCTGCTGGCGCTGCCGGTTTTGCCGCATTGGGTTTAGCTACTTGTTTAGGGTTACCCTGGCCTGCCGGCCCACGGGCAGCAGAACTACCACCCTTGGCGGTGTTTGCCGCTGCTGGGCGCCTTGTTGTTTTTTTAGCACCCTGCGGCTGTTTGTTATTCAATTGTTGGTTCATTTTTTCCTCCATTTTAACGCAAAGCCGAGCCCCACCCCTGTATTTGGGGGAGCCCGCCCGCTAATTTGATGTGTTTATATACTAAAAAAAGCATTTCTTGTATTAGAACATGCTTGATTTCAGAACAGATTGTCCCTGATGATTCAGCAAATATTACTTATATTAAAAACTATATTTAAAAAAACAGCCAGCCAAATTAAAATGTGGCTGGCCGCTAACACTGCTAACTTACAATTCAATTTACGCACAAAGTACTATTTACAACATTTTACTTTTTATAGGGGGTTTTGTCAAGTAAAGCGGGGCGGAATATTTGTTTTTCTGTGGTTTACAAGCCCACTTTACTTAGATATACTATATAAGGTGCAGGTTCGGCATCCCATTGCCATGCACCAAGCACAGGCCTTGGCGGCTGGCAATGTAAATACAAAAGATTTTAGCAGATGCGTGTTACCGCATTTTTTAGAAAGAGGCAACCATGAAACATGTGGATATTTTTACCGATGGCGCTTGCAGCGGCAACCCGGGCCCCGGCGGCTGGGGTGCTATTTTGCGCTACAAAGGCACCGAAAAGGAGCTGGCCGGGGGCGAAGCGGACACCACCAATAACCGCATGGAAATGACAGCGGTGATTCGTGCGCTGGAGCAATTAAAAGAACCCTGCGAGATAACCCTGACCAGTGACTCGAAATATGTGTTAGACGCACTGCAAAAAGGTTGGGCTGCCGGCTGGCAAAAACGTGGGTGGATAAAAAGCGACCGTAAACCCGCCCTGAATGCCGACTTGTGGGAGCAAATGCTGGCACTGGTTGCGCCCCACAAAATAACCTATAACTGGATTAAAGGCCATGCTGGCCACCCGGAAAACGAGCGGTGCGACGCACTGGCTGTGGAGCAAGCACAAAAATTTAAATAGCCATTATAACCGATAAACAACAACTTTTGCGAGGTGCGAAAATTATGATAAGCGATGAACTGGCGGGCAGCTTAACCCCATTTGAACAAAACCCCGATAAAATACTGGTTGCCCTTTCCGGTGGGGTAGATTCCAGCGTGTGCGTGCGCATTTTGCAAGACCAAGGCTTTGCTGTGGAGGGGCTGGTAATTTCTTTTTCGCCCGCACATGCGGGGGCGGTGGCTGCTGCCCAGCTTGCCGCCGCCGAGCTTGGCATACCGCTAACGGTGGAGCATTGCGAGCCTTTGTTTGAGCAAGAGGTGGTTACCCCTTTTTGCCAGGCTTATGCAAACGGCCAAACCCCTAACCCCTGTGTAATGTGCAACCCAGGAGTAAAATTTGACATTTTGGCCAAGGTTGCCAAGCAAAAAGGCATACCATACATTGCCAGCGGGCATTATGCCCGCATGGAGGAAAAAGATGGCATTTTTTATGTGGCACGTGCCGCCAGCCTTGCGCGGGACCAAAGCTATATGCTGTACCGCCTGCCACAAACCATTTTAAGCCGTTTATGCCTGCCTGTGGGCGAGTTTGAAAAACCCCTGATACGTGAAATGGCAAATGCCTACGGGCTTTCTAGCGCAAACAGCCCCGACAGCCAGGAAATTTGCTTTATACCAGATGGCGACTACGCCACTTTTATTGAAAACCGTGGCATAACCGGCAAACAAGGCCATTTTATTGGCCCAGATGGTGAAAACCTTGGCGCGCACAAAGGGGTGTTGCATTATACGGTGGGCCAGCGCCGGGGCATTGGGCTTGCGCTGGGTAAACCTATTTTTGTAAAAGCCATTTTGCCTAGCGGGGATATTCAGCTAGGCTGGGCAGGCCAAGAGTTTGCCAGCACCATTACGCTGCAAAACACGGTTACCACCACCGGCCAGCCCTTGGTGGCCGGCGCTGAATACCAAATTAAAATACGCAGCCGGGCAGAACTTGTGCCCTGCCGCACAGAATATTTTGGCGATGACGAGTGCCGTATTTCGTTTCCAAAGCCGCAAAGGGCGCCTGCGCCAGGGCAATCGGCCGTGTTGTACCAAGATGACTGCGTGATGGGCGGCGGGGTAATAGTATAAGCAAGCAAAGGGGCAAAAAACACCACCTTGCAATTTGCAGGGTGGTGTTAAAACAAAGGGGCTTATACTGTTTTTTTGCTGGTGCCTTCGGCTTTAAACAGCACCGAAATGCGTTTGTAAATGCCCACCGTAATAACGCTAAGCACAACGCCTTTTAACAGGTTAAAGGGCACCACGCCAAACAAGAGATAACCACTCATGTCTTTAATGGCGGGGTTTACTGCGTTGCAGGCTTGTATAATGGCATCTATGGGCATAAGCTGCGAGTAAAACGGGATAATAAGAAAGTGGTTTGCCACAACACCCACAAGGGTAAGCACCACAATGCCTGCGCCGGCGCCAATAAGTGCGCCTTTTCTGCTTTTGTTTTTTAGGTAAATTATCCCAGCTGTAAAAGCAAACGAGGCGGTCATCAAAAAGTCGGCCAGTTCCCCTATTCCGGCGCTGGTTGTGCCAAACAGGTGCAACATGCTTTTAACCGCTGCAATGGCAACACCAGCCACCGGGCCATACATAAAACTGCCTACTAACACCGGCACGCCAGAAATATCCAGCTTTAAAAAGGGTGGTATCCCGGGAATAGGAAACTCTATATACATTAACACCCCGGCAATGGCGGCCATAATGGCCATACCCACTAGCTTTTTTGTTCTTTGTGTACGCATGCAAAATTCCTCCTGTGTGGGCGCTTACACGCCCAAATTATTTTGGCCTGCCACAGTTGTTGTGCAGCGCTGCAAAATAAAAAGCGCCCCTTAAAAAACAAAGGGGCGCGGCAAAATTGCATCGTTGCCATTTCTTTCATCCGGACTTTAACCGTCGGCTTTGGAGTTTCACCAAATCAGCACCATTTGGGAGTTAATTCCTCAAAGGGTGGTCGCGGGCTATACCGCCGGTGGGGACTTACACCCCGCCCTGAAACAGACTATGTTATTATTATAATAGATTCTATAAAAAGTGCAAGTGTTATATTTGGCACCGGTATTTATGTTAAAGGAGAGTATATGATGAGCGAATGGATTAGCCGTTTTTGGGGCAGTTATGGCAGTATTATTATTTCTGCCGGGTTTGCGCTGCTTATTGGCATAGTGCTATTTATAGTGGCCGCTGTTATTAGGCATAAAATTGGCCCCTGGCTGCAAAAAAAGATAGACAAGAAAAAGCACCCTGTATTATCCACCATTTTGCACGGTTTTGGGGTGCCGGTTTCTTTTTTTGTAAAGGTTTGTGGTGTAGGGTTTGGGCTGCTGTTTTTTGTAAATGCTTTGCCCGCCGGCCTGCCCAACAGCCTTGTTTGGCTTACCACCCGTTTGCCAGGCATTATATTTAGTGCACTGCGCATTTTTAGCATTATTGCTGTGGCCTGGGGCCTTGTGCGCAGCAGTAGCACGCACACCTTTTTTTTACAAAACAACAAACATAACCTACATATTGGCAAAAGTTTTACCCGTTTTTTAACCGCCATTTTTAATGGCGTGGTGGTTGCTTTTGCCGCCGTAATGGTTATTACCGAGCTTGGCTACGACGTTAGCGCCCTTATAACCGGCCTTGGCCTTGGCGGGTTAACCATAGCCCTTGCGGCCAAAGATTCGGCCGCAAACTTTTTTGGTGGCCTGGTGCTGGTAACCGAGCGCCCCTTTGAAATTGGCGACTGGGTTTCGTGCGATGGCATTGAGGGCACCGTGCTGGATATTAACCTGCGCAGCACCAAAATACGCACCGGGCCTGGCTCGTTAACCGTTGTGCCCAATGCAAACCTTAGCAACTCGGCCATTACCAATTGGTGGAGCGGCGGCACCGAAAAACGCCACACCAAATTTAAAATATCTCTGGTGGTTTCTACCCCCGAAGCCAACCTGCAAGCCTACCTTAGCGCCATACGCACCATGCTGCAAAACGACCCCGAAGTGCAAACCGACAGCGTGCAGGTGCGTTTTACAGATTTGGCTGAATCTTCGCTGGATGTTTCTATTTCTTACTACACCACCCTGCCCGGATATGCCGATTTTTTGCGCATTAAAGAACGGGTGAACTTTGCTTTAATGAGCCTTGCCGAAGAAACCGGCGTAGAGTTTGCCTACCCCACCCGCACTTTGTATGTAAACGAAAAATAGGCAGCTTCTCACCACCTGTTTTTACCGCCAAAGCTATACATCGTTGTTGCATTAAAATAAGTTCTGCCACACCACACAATAAGGCACCTGTTTCTTTTTAAAGAAGCAGGTGCCTTTATCTATATACTGTTATTCTATTGGTACTTCTATAAAACCGCTGCCCTTAACCACCCAAACAGTTTTAAAACCGGCCTGTTTTACCAAGGTAAGCGCCTGGGCAAAACCAAAGCCAAGGTTTGTGGTGGCGTGGCTATCGCTGGTAAGCATAATGCGGGCACCACGCTGGGCCATACGGTTTAGCAAAAAACCTGCCGGGTACGGTGCTGCCCTGTAACCACGGGCTACCCCACCAGTGTTTATTTCTATAATACCGCCATAGGCAAGGGTTTCGTCTATCACAGCATCCATTGCTTTGGTGGCAATGGCTTTGTAGGTTTCGCTGTCTTCGTTAAACAGGCTATTGTTTTGGTTGTGCTTCACAATCAAATCAAAGTGTCCAACAATATCTGGGTGATATTTGCGCACATTTTCGGCGGTGGCTTTGTAAAACGCTTGTACAAGGGCAGTTTCGTTGCCACCAAAGGTTTGCGTAAAAACCTGCCGCATATGCTCGGGGCTGCCGTCTACCGCTACCAGTTGGCCGTCTTTATCGGGCAAATAGTGCACCGAGCCCAAGATATAATCGTAATTTTGCCTTTGCACAGGTGCTTCATAATCTTGCTCTATTCCGCACAAAATATCCAGCCGGCCGGCGTATTCTTTTTTTAGCCAGGCAATAGCAGCAATATACTCTTTTTCTACCCCAAAAATGCCGGGGCAGGTATCATCAAACGGCGCGGGCGAATGCGCCGAAAACCCCAGCCCGGTATACCCAAGCGCCAAGGCTTGCTCGGCCATTTCGGCCGGGGTGTTGCGGCCATCGCAAAACCGGGTGTGCACATGGGCATCGCTTGTAATTTTCACGTTAGGCTCCCCTTTGTTTGTCAACTCTCAATTTTAGCAATATCTATTCGTTAATTATGCACCGGGCAATTGGCTTTTGGCAAGTTGTTTTGTTTATAGTAGCCGGTTGCCGCTGGGCAATTGCCCCCCGCTGCATAACCACTAACGGTGCAATACGGTGTTTGCACCACCGTAACCGGCCCTGCAAACCCAGCCGGCGGCAGCCCTGCCTGTCCTTTTTGCATTACGGTGCGCCAAGCAACAACGGGCGGGCTCCAGTGGCTATCGGCCCCAAGGGGCAGGTTTTCGTCGTAGCCATACCAGCTGGCCGTTACGTAGTACGGGGTTAGGCCAATAAACCAGTGGTCGCGGTGGTCGCTAGTGGTGCCGGTTTTGCCAATGCTTTCTATATCGCCTGGCACAGCCATGCCGCTAGCCGTACCGCCGCTTTTCATCACTTCGGCCATTAGGCGGTTTACAATATAGGCGGTTTCTTCGCTAAGCACTTGCTTTTGTGTAACTTTAACCTCTAGCCAAACAATGCCGGTGCCGCTATTTATATTGGTAAAGCTGTGCACCGTAGGCAGTTCCCCTCCATTGCCAAAAATGGTGTAAGCACGGGCCATTTCTATGGGGGTAATGCCGTAGGTGCTGCTACCCAGCACCAGGGGGCCGCTGTCTACATCGGCCTTGGTAAGGCTAGAAACCTCTAGCTTACCATGCACAAAATTATACATGTTTCGGTTGCCGGCTAAATCTCCTACCCGCACGGCCACGGTGTTAATGCTTTTGGCAAAGGCATCTTTTACCAAAACATCTTTTTGCGCATAAGAATTGGTGGCGTTTACCGGCCATTCTTTTTCTTCGCCGGTGGCTGGGTCTTTCACCGTGCGCACCGGGGCATCTAGCAAAGGGGTAGACCATGTTATCTTGTTTTTTTCGAGCGCAACCGCATACGGCCCGATTGGTTTCATGGTGCTGCCAACCTGCCGCACCGCACTGGTAGCGCGGTTAAAGCCACGGCTTACCTCTTTTTCGCCAAGGCCACCCACCACCGCACAAATGCCGCCGTTGTAATTTAGGCTAACCATAGCAGCTTGGGGGTACACGGTTTCGGGCAATGTAATTGGGTTGCCGTTTTCGTCCAGCTTTGGGGTGCCATCGCTGTTAAACTGTGCTTTTTGCACCGTTACGCCGGGCTGTGGGTAGCTGTTATAAGGCCCTAGCGTTTTTTGCATGGTTTGCTGCAGGGCGGGCACAACGGTGGTGTAAATACGCAGGCCACCATTATACAGCAGGTTGCTGGCCTCGGCCCGGGTAATGCCACGCTGGGCGGTAAACTCTTTTATCGCTTGGTCAATCACCACATCGGTAAAATAATCGGTTACCGGCTGGGTAAGGTCTGGTTCGCCTTTGTAGGCCAGTTGCAGCGGCTCTGCCACAGCATTGGCGTGCTCGTCGGCCGTAATCATGCCTTGCTCCAGCATTAAGCCCAGCACATAGTTGCGGCGGGTAAGGTGTTCTTCGGGTTTGGTAACCGGGTTGTACCTAGCGGGGTTGCGGGTAATGCTGGCAATGCTGGCACATTCGGCCAAGGTTAATTGGCTTACCGGCTTGCCAAACAATTTCTGGGCTTCTGCCTGCACACCGGCTGTGTTGCCCGTAAAGCCAATTACGTTTAAATAGGCGGTTAAAATCGTGTCTTTATCGTAGGTGTTATCTAGTTTATAAGCGCGGTAAATCTCCCTTATTTTGCGTAAATACCCCGCAAGGTTAGAGTTTTCATCGTCCAGCGTTAAATTTTTAATCAGCTGTTGGTCTATGGTAGAGGCACCCTGCTTGCGGCCGGCATCTCCGCCAATATAGCTGCCTGTCAGCTCGTATTTAAACTCGTTTAACACCGCAAACAAGGTGCGCCGCAGGCTTACGCCGTTGTGGTTGTAAAAGTCCTTGTCTTCCACCGCTACAAATGCGTTCTTCAGGTTTTGCGGGATATCCCCACTGGAAACATACGCCATATTTTGGGTGCTGTTCAGCCTTGCATACTCTTCTACCTGGCCGGTTTGAGCATTGGTTGCATATAAAACAGTGGCGCTGCGGTAAGGCACCTGGGTAAGGTCCAGCCACAAATCATCGTTGCGGGTGGTGCGCAGCAGCATAATGGCGGTAGCAATAAATAATACCGCAAATAAAGTAGCGGCGCTGCCAAGCACCCAGCGCAAAATATGCCGCTTGCGTTTTGGGGGTTCTTGCTCGTTTCCCGTTGGGCTTTTGGGGGTGGCATTGGCCGCTTTAATAGCCTTTGCAGGCCTTTGTTTTTTGGCCTTTTGCGGTTGTGTTGGGCCACTTTTTGGGGGGCGTTTAACCACTTTTGGCTGCACTAATGGCTTTGGGGGTTGTTTTTCCCCTGCCAAATCCCAAATATCAGGCGCGCTGTTCCGCCCCTCTTGCTCCCCCAGCAAATCCCACACATCTGGTATTTGCTTTTGGGCCTGCCCGTCAAATAAATCCAGCGTATCTTGTTCTATAGGCGGTTGTATTACTTGCTTTTCAGCAGGCATCTCTCCCCTGCTAGTTTTTGGGGGGCTTTCACCCATCAGCCTCCAAACATCGGGTTCTTCTGCTTTTGGCGGCTGGTTATCTTGTTCGTGCAATGGGGCGTCCTCTTCAAACAGCTCAAAAACATCATCTTGTTTTTTCACCAGCACACCTCCTTTTGCCTTTTGTAATATAAGTTGCAAATACTTATTATATAAATAATCTGTGAAAAAAGCTTGCCCAAACAAAAACAAAAAGTAACAGAACGGCACCCTTGTTAAAAGGGTGCCCTGTAGGATTGTCAAACATATTGGACAGTGTTAGTGAAAGAGGAAAGCGTCGAGGAACTCTCTAGGAGAAAGCCAGTTAAGCGGGTGCATGGGTCGGTTGTTGGTTCGATTTTGGTGTGCAGCTAGCTGCACACCAAAATCTGCAAGCGAGAAGAAACGGTGCAAGTTGTAGAAAAGCTTTTGGTCCTCACGGTGACTACGTTCGACCTTGCCATTGTGCCTGGGGGTGTATGGGCGGATGAGCTTATGACGGATACCAAGGAGCTGTGCGGTTTTTTCGAAAAGTGTTTGGATATCGCGTTTTGAGTTAGAAAAGCGGTTTGTAAATTCGAAACCGTTGTCGGTTTGGACGCACTCTATGGTGATACCTCGGCGCCTGTAGAAGGAAGCGGTCTTTTGCAGGAAGTCGGCCGAGGAGAAGGTAGATTGCTCATCGTAGGCGGCAAGGAACCGCAAGCGAGAGAATTCATCGATGGCAGTGTACTGGAACAAGCGCAGTTCCGGGTCTGCTATACAGCTTCTCGGTACCACTTTGACGTCAATCTGGACACGCTGGCCGGGATACTGCATCTGCTCATAGGGTTTGGGTATATACTTCTTCTTTGGTTTTGGCTGCTGAAACATGCCAAGACGGCGCATGAGGCGGAACAGGCTTTCGGGCCGGCGGGTATAGCCCCGCTTGCGTAACCGGTGCCACAGCTCAATCATGCCTAGCTGTGGGTTGCGGCGCCGCATATCCCGTATGAGCTTGATTTCAGCTTCGGTATGCTGGTTGGGGTGGCTGTGCGGCCTGCGGCTCTCACAGGCAAGGCTCTCAAGGGAACCGTCCCAGCGATTACGCCAAAAGTAGATGTAACTGCGGCATTTGTTGTATTTACGGCTTGCGCGGCTCACGCCATATTTCTGCGCATACTTCATCAGGGATTGCCGGTACTGCATGTCTTGTGTTATTCTATTCATGAGAAAAGGTCTCCTTTT
>JAJDJP010000023.1 GCA_030267215.1 Ruminococcaceae bacterium OttesenSCG-928-A16 | reverse complement strand
ATTCCCCCGCCAAAGGCAGGGGAACGGGGAGACTACAGTATAAATTAAGCAAGCAGAGCCTTTACGCAGGCAGCAATTTCTTCATCTTTGCAGTTGGCGAAAAAGTATTCTTGGAACTTTTCGCCCGCAATGGCGCCCTTAACAAGGTCTTTGTCCAGCTCGTTCAAAATGTCTACCAATTTGCGGTGGGTAACTTCTTTCACGCCGTCCAAAATCTTTTTGTTGCGTTGCTCGGGTATTACACGGTCTTTCGGGTAGCCCTGGCCGGGTTCGCCCAAAAATAGTTTTTCAAAAATGTATTGTAGGTTAAGCTCGGCACCCCAGCCAAAGCCTTTGGCAAACGGCAGCGAAATAGCATTGCCATCGTTGATTTGTGCAAACATGTATGCGTCCGAAGGATCTACAACAAGGCCGCACAACACACCCGGAAAGCTGTTGGAAGCCAGCATAGCGCCAGCGCCGGTGCCACAGCCGGTAATGACATAATCGGCCGCGCCAGAGTTTAGAAGAATAGCGGCTAAAATACCGTTTTGCACGTAGGTTAGCACGGCGGGGTCTTCGGCACTATACATACCATAGTTATAAACCGTGTGGCCCATAGGCTCTACCACTTGTTTTAGGGTATTACAAATTAGTTCGTTTTTGGCAGCTTGGCTGTTTTCGTTAATTAGTGCAATTTTCATGTTTCGTTTCCTCCATTATTAGGTTTCTAGGTTGACAGATGTAACAATAGTATTGTAACATGTCATACAATACTACAAAGTATACCCGGTTTGGTTTATAAAGTCAACCATAAAAATACAAAAAAAGTGTGCTATACTTAAATAATACATGCTGCCCCTGGCAGACACTGTGAATATGAAGGTGAAAGAATGAAAGCCATTGAACGGGTGCCAATTGTACAACAGGTTGCCAATAATCTACGAGAGTTTATCCTTTCGGGCGAGGCCAAGGTGGGCGAAAAGCTGCCTACCGAAATGGAGCTTTGCCAGGATATGGGCGTGGGGCGTGGCACTGTGCGCGAGGCGCTGCGTATTTTGCAAGCCGAAGGGTTTGTAGAAATTATGCCCGGCCGTGGTGCTTTTGTGGCCCGCACCGAGGAAGCCGATATTGACGATATTATCCACTGGTTTGCCAAAAACGAGGTGGAGCTGAAGGATTGCTTTGAGGTGCGCAGTGCTATCGAGCCGTTATCGATTAAGCTGGCGATAGAACGTTGCACCAAGGCCGATGTTGCACAGATAGAAAAAACCCACCAAAGTTTTTTGCGGGCAGTAAAAAGTGGCAATGCGTTTGAAATTGCCAAGTACGACGAGCGCTTCCATAACCAAATTATTGAAAAAAGCTATAACAAGCTGCTTATCTCCATCAACAAACGGATGAGTGAATTTATCCAAAGCTTTCGTGGTAAAACGTTTCAGCTGCAGCAAAATGTGTTGAATGCCGTGGAGCCCCACAGTAATATTATGCGTGCGCTGCAGCAGCGCAATGCCCAAGAGGGAGAACAGTTTATGCGCGACCATATCCAGCGCATTATCGACGACCTGGAACTGAATATAAAACAATAAAAAATAAAGCCCCTGCTTTTTGTAAAAGCAGGGGCTTTGCTATTGTGGTAAGTGTGGCTGGCCGCTATAAATCTGGAAATTGGCAATACCCACTAAGCTGTACATATACGGGCGAGTAGCGGTTTAGCAAATAATCGGCCGGGGAGCTGCCCAGTACGCCATGGTTGCCGCTGTGTAGCGGCAGTGCCAGCCGAATGGTGGTGCCGCTGCCAAACTCGCTTTCGGCATGGATAGAGCCGCCAAAACTGCGGGCCGCCTGATAGGCCACGGTTAGCCCAAGCCCGGCACCGGGCGGGGGTGCGCCATCGCCATAAGGGTTAGCCGAAAAATAAGCTTCGAACAAATGGGGGGCATGCTCGGCTTTAATGCCAAGGCCGTGGTCTTGTATCGTTACTATGGCTTTGCCGGCGGCCTCTTGCAACTGAATAGAAATGTGGTTGCCATCGCGCGTGTATTGTATGCTGTTGCGCAAAATGTTTAGTATGGCCTCGGTAAGCAGGCGCTTATTGCCCCGCACCGGTAGCGGATAGCTTGGAATATCGAGAGTGAACGGAATATTCTGCTGGCGGCAAACGGTTTCCACACAGCTAAAAATGCTTTCGGTTAATAGGGTTATGTCAACCGGCTGCTCAAAAAAAGAGCCGTGGCCCAAGCTGGAAGAAGACTCGAGGTTGCTGGCTAGGCGCAGCAGGTTGTAGCAACTATTTTGTATTTCTTCGGTGTAACGCAGGCCGCTTTCGTCCACCTTGCGTGAAAGTAGCGGCAGCACCGCAAAAATGCTGCTAAGTGGCTCGCGCAGTTGGCTGCCTACCGTACCCGAAGAAAGCAAGGTTTCGTTGCCGGCGGTGGCCAAAAGGCCAGCCGGAAGCGGGGAGATGGTTAGGCTGCCGCCCCCAGGCAGTAGCACAGAAAAAGGGGCATTTAGCGGTTTATAAATGGTTTGAATGGTGTGTAAAAGAGTTTCTACCGCGTGGGCGGCGGGCATTTTTTGGGCGGCATCATTTTTCCAAAAATCACCGTTATAGGCAAGCCAAAAGCAGGGATAGGTGGCCTCTATAAAGGGTGTATAAGGGTGAAATGCCATAATAAGGCTCACTTTCTGCAAAAATAGCGCAATACATTTTGTCGAAAAATGTCGATTTAAGTAAATTATACCATATCCAGCACAAAAGCACATCTTTTTGTTTTAATGGTTTTTTGTATAAAGCACGGGGTTTTAATAGCAAAAAGACCAGAATAAAGCACAGTATAAAAGAAAAATAAAACATTTTGACAAATGTTTAACATTAGCTTGTAGTTTGCTGGTTTTTGGTATAATATAATACATGAAGAAAAAGCGTTGTGTGTTAGCAGTGCTTTTTTACCAAGGCAACACCGTGTAATTTGGCGTTTTATTTGCGCTTTTTTGCCGGTTTGCTTAATAATTAGGAGGTTGATTTAAATGGGCATTAAAGTTGGTATTAACGGCTTTGGCCGCATTGGCCGTCTGGTTTTTCGTGCCGGGCTAAGCAATCCAAACATCGAATTTTTAGGGATTAACGATCCTTTCATGACGCCGGACTACTGTGCGTACATGCTGCGTTACGATTCTATTCATGGCCAGTACAAAGGTGATATTTCCCACACCGATACTTCGATTATTGTGGATGGCCGCGAAATTAAATTTTATGCTGAAAAAGAACCTGCCAGCATCCCTTGGGGCAAAATTGGCGTAGATTACGTTGTGGATGCCACCGGCATTTTCCACAGCAAAGACAAGGCACAGGGCCACCTGGATGCCGGCGCTAAAAAGGTTGTTTACAGCGGCCCTTCTAAAGATGATACCCCTATGTTTGTGTGTGGCGTTAACCTAGATACCTACACCCCAGACATGAACTTTGTATCCAATGCTTCTTGCACCACCAACTGCCTGGCCCCGCTTGCCAAAGTTATTAACGATGCTTTTGGCATTGAAGATGGCCTGATGACCACCGTGCACTCTACCACAGCTACCCAGCTTACCGTAGATGGCCCCTCGAAAAAGGATTGGCGTGGTGGCCGTGCAGCTTCGGCCAACATCATTCCTTCTTCCACCGGCGCCGCCAAAGCAGTTGGCAAAGTTATTCCAGAGCTAAACGGCAAACTAACCGGTATGTCTATGCGTGTACCCACGCTGGATGTTTCGGTGGTAGACTTGACCGTGAACCTGAAAAAACCTGCCACCTACGAAGAAATTTGCGCAGTTGTTAAAAAAGCCAGCGAAGGCGAAATGAAAGGCATTTTGGGCTACACCGAAGATATGGTTGTATCTAGCGACTTTATTGGCGATGCCCGCACCTCTATTTTCGACGCCAAAGCCGGTATTGCGCTTACCGATACCTTTGTAAAATTGGTATCTTGGTACGATAACGAGTGGGGTTACTCCTCCAAAATTATCGACCTGATTGAGTACATGGACAGCGTTAAGTAATTTGGCAAAAATATAGAGATACAGGCATTAGAATTCCAACTCTGCTTTTAAAAGCGGGGGAGAAGGCTTGGAGAAGTGGGGGCACGCTACGCTTTTCGAGTGGCAGAACCAGTTCTGCCTGTTCGTCAAAAAAGGGCCTTTACTTTTTAAAAAATTAAGCAGCTGGGCTAAATAGCCCAGCTGCTTTTTTGTGCCTGTGGTAATAAAAACAAACGGCGCAAGGTAAAAAAAGAGGGGTGTTTTTGCCACAAAAAGTATACGGCAAAGCATAATATGCGTCAATATGCAAAAAAGTAGAATTTAATATATAATTTTATGTTTAAACTGTAAAAAATTACTAATTTTTAGGATTTTTTAGCAATATCATCATAAAACAATCAAATAATTGCGCTAAAGCTGTTTTGTTTTTTCTTGGTTAAGGGCAGTACTTTGCTTAAACCTTTGCCAGTAAAGGGTGGGCGAAAAAGGTTTCGGCATGGCAGCCCGCCATTTTGCAGGGGGATGAGAGTGACCCAATAGCGTGTTTCACGGCTTCCAACAAAAAAATGTTGTTTGTTTTCCGCCTCTGGCGAGGAGCAAAACTTAAAACCCGATTTTTCAACGCAAAGGGATACTTCCGTGGGGTTTTACTGGTTGTTTTTTGGCCTAAAATACAGTATACTTAATGTTTGAAACACCACAAAAAGCGTTGCCGTACCTTGGCGCTTTTGGCGCAGTTAAAGCAAACAATATTTTGCCTATAATTTGGTATAAGGAGAAAGCCGTGCAAAGAAACCCGCAAAATCAACAGCAACCACCATACGCACAACAACCATCACCTTCGCAAAATAAACGCACTAAAAAAATAGTGCGCAGCCTGGTGGTTATGGTAGCGTTTATTTTGGTATTGCTGTTTGTGGTGTGGCTGGTTTCGTTGTTTGCTGGTGGTAAAAATTCCGCTGCTTCCAGCTTGGCTTCTTCGGCAGGCTCGGCGCTGGCCTCTTCCTCGCCGTCAGCCTCACAATCGGGCATGGCGCCGGGCAACGATGCCAACTGGAATACCGTTGGCCCGGTGCAAAAACCCAATAGTGATATCCAACTGGCCTCGCCCGATTACCGCATGATTGCGCTGCCCGAAAACGGGCGGGTGGATATTAGCTACTTTAACACCGTCACTTTTGTAGGAGACTCGATTACGCAAGGGTTTAGGCTGTATACCAAAGAGCTGCCCGCCCAATACTGTGCTTATAAAAGCATTAGCCCCAAAGGCATTTACGATGGCTCTAGCTGGAAAAACCAGGATGGCGTAGAGGAAATACCGATGGACGCCATTGTGGCCAGCGCCCCCGATAACGTATATATTTTAATTGGGGCAAACGCCATTGGCAGCAATACCAACGAGGCTTTTATACAATATTACGCCGAAATGTTAACCCAAATGCGGGCCAATTTGCACCCCGATGTGAACATTTATGTGCAAAGCATTACCCCCGTGCGCCCCGAAAGCAAGTTTGACCAAAACCGCATTAACGAAATTAATAACCTGCTGGCCCAGCTGGCCTACCAGCAAGGCGTATATTTTGTAGATTTGAATGAGCCCCTTGCGGGCGACGATACCTATTTAAAAGAAGAATACGCTGGGTACGACGGCATACACATGCTGGCGCCCGGGTATGCTGCCTGGCTGGATTATTTAGTAACCCACACTGCCTACGACACCAAAAACCCCTACCTGGAAGGTAGCCCGGCTTACACGGTGCCGGCAGAATAGTAATAGGGAAGAGGATGGGTTAATTTTTTAAGTAAGCGTAGCCCTACATAAAAAAGCATACATAAAAAACAGCAACCTGCTGTGTGAAATGCACCCCTTCCATTAAACAGTTTAACATACTGTCCAACTTTTGGGGTGCACTTCACTGTGTGGGTTGCTGTTTTTTATCTGTTTATTGTTTTGCAAAAACTAATCGGGCATGGCAACGGTAAGGGCTATTTTTACCAGATATTCCGGCAATGCCAGCGAAGCCTCTACCACGCTGCGGGCGGGCTCCTCGCTGTGGGTTATCCAGGCGTCCCATATGGCATTAAATGCGCCATAATCGGCCATGTTTTTTAGGTAAACAGTGGCACTAAGAATGTTGCCCTTGCTGGTATTGTGGAAGGCCATCAAACGGTCTAGCTGAGAAAAAATATTTTCAGCTTGGCCGGCAATGTCGGCCTGCAAATCTACCGTGGTAATGCCACTGGTATACAAAATACCATTATAGGCAACACAACCGCTGCGGCGCCCGTTACCGCCAGTACGGCGTATTTCGTTTTTTTTCATCAGCCAAAATCCTCCCCGTCGTCAAAATCGTCCTCGTCGTCGGTGTCGTTGTAAATCTCAATATAATCGTTTTGCTTATCGGTAAAATAATACACCACAGCCAAAACGGCAGAAACAAGGCCTGCAATAAAAGCAATTTTTAACAATGCTTGGAAGAAATTCTTAATCATAACTTTCCACTCCTCTATATCCTAATAATTGGCTGTGCATAAAATAGGTATGCCATTAAACCAGCGCCGGCACGCCTTAAAATAGCCGGTGGGCTAGTAAGCAACAACAGTAAACGGGGGCCAGTTTTGTGGCGGGCATTCGGTGCCGTTTTGGGTAAGCGGTGCCGAAGCGCCAAAAGCGCCGCCAGCAGTAGCAGGTTGCCAGCTTTTGTAAACAGCGGCATTAAATTGACGCCCTACGGCCAGCTTAATGCCCACTTGTTGCAGTATATCTGCACCAATAACGCTGTTTGCCCCCCAATACCAGCCTTGTTCGTCCACCCCGGCAAAGCGGGCAGGGCTTGGGGCGGGCAGGGCTTGGGGCGGGGCATCTGCCTGCAAAAGCGTAAGGCTTGCGGTTTGCGGCCCTAAAGCAACAGCAAGGTGCCTGCCTTTTGTGCCCAGCAGCCAAAGCCCCACAAGGCTGCCCTCGGCGGGTTGCCGCTCAAACGCACACAGGTTTACGGCCAAATCGTGGTTCAGGGCATACAGGCGGGCATAGGTGTAAACAGGCAGCCCGTTTTTGGCATAATGCTGCACCTTAATGGCCGGGATAGCATCGAACACGAGGGGCGTTTTGCTTTGTGTAACCCAAAACCCCACAAAACCCCCCCTTTTTTGCGGCTTTTATCGCCAGCCGTTACCATTATGTTTGTATGTATAGTATAACAATATGGGGCACGGTTGTAAAGGTCGATTAGCGGCTGGAAATAAGATAGATAAACCTGACAAACCGGCAACAAACAGTTGACACTGTGATGGCAATTGCTTACAATATATAAGGTGTTCCCATAAAAACCTTTGTGATTTATGCCAAAAAAGCGGTTTTATTTTTGGACGAATTTACGCAAAAGTTTTAAGTATAAACAAATATTGCCGTGTTACCCGCTACAGGCAAAGGTGGCAACATGGCTTACACTGGCACAAACGCCTAAAAACAAACTTTAGTATTGCATTTAAATTATATGCCGTAGGGCAAACGGGAGGAAAAACCATGCTGAAAAAGCTAAAAAGAGAGGCGAAAGGCGCGCTGGTGCCCCACTGGAAAGGAACCGAAAACCTTGCCACCGAAACCATGCCGGTGCCTGCCGCCATTACCCTTTTAATGCAGCAGCACATTGGCAGCCCATGCGTGCCGGTGGTTAAAAAAGGCGACCTTGTAGAGGTTGGCACCCTGGTGGGTGAAGCACAGGGGCCTGTTTCGGCCAACATTTACTCGGGTGTATCGGGCACCGTAACCGAGGTTGGGCAGGTAGTGTCGGCTACGGGTGCATCGGTGCAGGCGGTTACCATAGCGGCCGATGGCCTGCAAACCATGGCAGCCACAGCCCTACCCCCCTTGGTGCGAGACCGCGCCACCTTTTTAGAGGCCGTGCGTGCCAGCGGCATGGTGGGCCTTGGTGGGGCGGGGTTCCCCACGGCGGCCAAAATGGAAGTGCCGGAAGGCAAAAAAATTGACACCTTGCTAATTAACGCGGCCGAGTGTGAGCCTTATATTACCTCCGACAACCGCGAAATTTTGGAGTGTGGCGATACCTTACTTTCGGGTATCGAAGCAATAAAAAAATATTTGGATATCCCACGGGTGGTTATAGCCATAGAGCGCAACAAACCCGATGCGATGGATTTGCTGTTTAGCCTAACCAAGGGCGACGCCAGTCTTTCGGTGGTGCCCATGAGCACCCGCTACCCCCAAGGCGCCGAAAAGGTGATGATTGAGGTGGTTTTGGGGCGCGAGGTGCCGCAGGGCGGCCTGCCCTCCGACATTGGCGTGCTGATGCTGAATGTATCCACGGTTTCGGGCATTGGCAAGTATTTAGCCACCGGTATGCCGCTGGTTACCCGCCGCCTTACGGTAGATGGCGAAGCCGTGGCCCAGCCCAAAAACGTAGAAGCCATTATTGGCACCCCCATTGCCGATGTGATTGAATTTTGCGGCGGCTACAAAACCCCGCCTGCCAAAATTATTACCGGCGGCCCCATGATGGGTGTTGCCATGGCCAGAGACACCTACCCGGTTACCAAACAAAATAACGCTATACTGGCCTTTACGCCAGAGCAAGCCGAGCTGCCCCTGCCCGATCCCTGCATTCGGTGCGGGCGCTGCATTGCGGCTTGCCCGGTAGGGCTTTCGCCGGTAGAAATTTGCGGCGCATACGAAAACCGGGACATGGAGACGCTGGAAACCCTTGCCGCCGATGTATGCATGGCCTGTGGCGTGTGCAGTTTTGTGTGCCCGGCAAAGCGTTTGGTGTCTCAAACAACCTCGCTTGCGCGTAGCTACTACAATAAAAACAAACCCAAAAAGGGAGGAAACTAAACCATGCCAGATAACCAGAACAAACTTGTGGTGGCGGCCTCGCCCCACATAACCTCCCGCTATAGCACCCGCATGCTTATGGGTGGTGTGTGCATTGCGCTGTTGCCCACCCTTATTGCTTCGGCTTTTATTTTTGGGCCGCGCGTGCTGCTGTTAACCGCTGTAACCGTTGCCACCTGCGTTGGGTTCGAGTGGCTTTACTGCCTGCTAATGAAAAAAACCACCCCAATAGGGGACCTTTCGGCGGTGGTAACCGGCCTTATTTTGGCATTTAATCTGCCCCCGTCTTTTCCGCTGTGGATGGCGGCCGTTGGCTCGCTTATTTCGATTGTGGTGGTAAAGCAGCTATTTGGCGGCATTGGCTTTAACTTTGCAAACCCTGCCCTTGTGGGGCGCATTGTGCTGCAACTTAGCTTTACTGGCAACATGATCAGCTATTCCTTTCCCCGCAACTTTGGCGGGGTAGATGCACTGGCCAGCGCAACACCGCTGGCCGCCATGGGCACCGGCCAAAACCTGCCCATGATTGATATGCTGCTGGGTACCCACGGCGGTACCCTTGGCGAAACCTGCGCCCTTACCCTGCTGTTGGGTGGGCTGTTCCTTATTGCAACCAAAATCATCAGCCCGGTTATTCCGCTGTTTTATCTGGGCGGCACCTTTGTATTTAAACTGGTGCTTAGCATGGGTAGCGCCGGCAGCCTTAGCGCCGCTTTTGCCGGCTTTGGCGGCTTTGCGTGGAACTCTTTGCTGTACCTAATGGGCGGCGGTTTGTTGTTGGGGGCCTTTTTTATGGCAACCGATTATACCACCAGCCCCTATACACTGAAAGGTAAAATTGTGTTTGGCCTTGGGCTTGCCATTATTACGGTAGCCATACGCGAATGGTCTAAAACAGCCGAAGGGGTATCATACGCGCTGCTATTAATGAACCTGTTTGTGCCGTATATTAATGCGCTTTGCCGCCAAAAACCGGTGGGTGTAAAAAAGAAAAAACCGGCTAAAACCAGGAAGGAGGCCGCGTAACCATGAGCGAGGAAACCAATAAAGCCAAAGGGCAAGAAGTAACAGAAGAAGTGGTGGACAAAAAGCCGGCGGCCCCTAAAAAAGAAACCAAGCCAGCCGCCAAAAAGCCAACGGCCAAAGCGGCGGCCAAGCCAACTGCTAAAAAAGCCGAACCTGAAACAGAAACGAAAACCGAAAAAGCTGCCGAGGCTGCTACGGCTAAAAAAGCCGAAGAGAAAAAAGTGTGGACCCGGCAACTACCGGTGGACGAAATACAAAAAGCCGCTGCCCAGCAGCAGGCCGATACCGCAGAAGAAGCCCCGGCGGCAAAACCAGGGCCTGCCAAGGCAAAGCTTGCAAAACCCACCTCAGAGGTATGGCAGGTGTGGCTGCGCCCCGTAGTAGTGTTGGTGGTTATTTGCCTAATTACCAGCCTGCTTTTGGGGGTAACCAACAGCATTACACTGCCGCTGGTAACCCAAAACGCCGCCGCGGCCGAGGACGCCGCCCGCAAAGAACTGCTACCCAGTGCCACCAATTTTGAAAATGTAACCCCAACGCCGCTGCCAGATAATATTATGTCGGTTTACAAAGCCGATGGCGATGCAGGATATGTTGTGGGAGCGTATGGCAAGGGCTATGGCGGAAAAGTGCCGGCCCTGGTTGCCATTAATGCCGAAGGACAAATTGCGGGTGTAAAATTTTTAGAAAATGGCGAAACCCCCGGCCTTGGCCAAAAATTAATTACAGATAAAAACTTTACCCAGCAATTTACCGGTCGCTCTGCCGATAAAGCGCTGGACAATAGCGATATTGATGGAATTGCCGCGGCTACGCTTTCTACCAATGCGGCGCTTACCGCTATTAATGCCGCCACCAACTACTATAATATTAATATTATGGGTGGTACCCTGGCGTACAACCTGCCAGAAGATGCGCTTGCCCAGTTGATGCCAAAGGCAAAAAGTTGGCAGCAGCTAGAGGTAAAGGCCGACAAAATTGCCGGCGCCTACCTTGGCGACGATGGCACCTATGTGCTGGTGGCGCAAGGCCAGGGCGAAAAAACCCTGTACGCCGCTGTAGCAATGGATAACGATGGAACCATTACCGCCCTGTGGCTGGATACCAGCAAAGAAACCCCCACCATTGGGCTGGAAATGAGCGAGAACCAAGAGTATATAGACCAATACGTTGGGCAAAAAGACACGGCCGGTGTGCAGGGGGTAGCGGGTGTTACCCATACCAGCGACGGCATTTTAAGCGCGGTGGAGGCAGCCTTGGCGGCCCTGCCAGCAGCAAAGGAGGTGGCATAGCATGAAAGGGAAAACAACCAACTTTGGGGTGTTTGTAAACGGGCTTTTAAAAGAAAACCCCGTGCTGCGGCTGGTGCTGGGCACCTGCCCCACCCTTGCCATTACCACCGCCGTGTTTAACGGCCTTGGCATGGGCATTGCGGCCACCTTTGTGCTTATTTGTTCCAACATGGTTATTTCGGCCCTGCGCAAGCTAATACCCGCGCAGGTGCGGCTGCCCGCTTTTATTGTAATTATAGCCAGCTTTGTAACGCTGGTGCACATGTTAATTAAAGCCTATGTGCCCGCTTTAAACGATGCCCTGGGCGTGTACCTGCCGCTTATTACGGTAAACTGCATTATTTTGGGCCGTGCCGAAATGTTTGCCAGCAAAAACGGTGTGCTTAAAAGCGCATTAGACGGCCTTGGCATGGGTCTTGGTTTTACCATTGTGCTGGTGCTGATGAGCGCCGTGCGCGAGCTGGTTGGCGCGGGCACCCTGCTGGGCTTCCAAATTATGCCAGAGGCAGTATCGCCCTTAACTGTAGCCATTTTACCACCCGGCGGGTTTTTTGTTTTTGGCTGCTTTATGGCCCTTGCCATTTTTTTAGAAACCAAAATGGGCAACAAGCCAAACGTAAACCTGCAATGCGGTGCCTGCCCCTCGGCAGATAACTGCCCGGCGAAAGGAGTGGGTGAAGCATGAAACTAGCATTTATATTTTTTAGCATGGTGTTGGTAAACAACTATGTGCTGGTTAAATTTCTTGGCATCTGCCCCTTTTTAGGGGTATCCAAAAAGCTAGATTCCTCGGTGGGAATGAGCGCCGCTGTTATTTTTGTAATGGTGCTTTCTACAGCAGTTACCTGGCCGGTTTACACCTATTTGCTGGTGCCAAACGGGCTAGAATATCTGAATAACATCAGCTTTATTTTAATTATTGCGGTGTTGGTGCAATTGGTAGAAATTGCGCTGCGCAAATTTATACCCCCGCTGTACAAAAGCTTGGGTATTTATCTGCCGCTTATTACCACCAACTGCGCTGTGCTGGGCGTTACCATGCTTAACATCGAAACCCCCAGCCTAATAGACCCCTCTGCCCCTTACTACACCTACCCCGAGGCGTTGCTATGCGCCCTTGGCGCCGGTGTGGGCTTTGGGCTGGCCATGGTAATATTCTCGGGTGTGCGCCGCAAAATAGAGCTCGCCAAGCCCCCCAAACCCTTCGAAGGGCTGCCCATTACATTGGTGGCGGCCAGCATTACCAGTTTGTCTTTTATGGGCTTTAGCGGCCTGCTAGAAAGCTTGTTTGGCATTGTTGTGTAACATTATTTTGCGGGCAGGTTAATATATTTTTAGCAAATCAAGTATAATTTGTTTATTTGCCCCAATTAAAGCTGCAGGGAGGATACGATATGGGAATGCAAACCGCGGCAATTATTGCTGTTTTGGCTGGGTTAATTACCACGGCGCTAATGGTGGTGCTGTGCCAGTTTGTAACCCCCGAAGAACCCCAGCAGCCAGAAATAAACGACCAAACAGAAAAAGCGTAAGGCCAGTAGGCGGCCTTTGTATTTAGCTGCCTATACAGCGCCCGCCGTTAATGGCGGGGTGGGAGGAAAAGCAGAATGAGTGTATTTTTAGCAGTGGTTATTGTAACTGTTTTGGGGCTTGCAGGTGCTATTGTTTTGGTGGTTGCCAGCCACTTTATGCAGGTGCAAACCGATGAACGTATAGAATTGATACAAGAGGTTTTACCAAGTGTAAACTGCGGTGCTTGCGGCTTTGCCGGCTGTGCCGACTATGCAGGCGCTGTGGTAGAAAGTGGCGCGGCGGTTAACCTGTGCATACCAGGCGGCGCTTCCACAGCCGAAGCAGTTGCCGAAATTATGGGCGTAAATGCCGGCGAAGTAGGCAAGCAAAAAGCCATTGTGGCTTGCCAGGGCACCTTTGCCCACCGCGACAGGCAGTATACCTACGATGGAATTGAGACCTGTGCGGCCAGCGCTACGCTGCATGGGGGTTCTTCTACCTGCCCGTATGGCTGCCTTGGTTATGGAGACTGCGTGGTGGCCTGTAAGTTTGATGCCATTGAGGTGGAAGATGGCGTGGCCCGGGTAGATATGACCAAATGTACCGGCTGCGGTGCTTGTGCCACGGCTTGCCCTAAGCGTGTTATTTGGATACGTGAAGAGAGCGAAAAACCGGTGGTTATGTGCGCCAACCACCAGCGTGGTGCCATTACCCGCAAAGCCTGCACGGCAGGCTGCATTAGCTGCATGAAATGCGAAAAAGTGTGCCCCAGCGGCGCCATTAAAGTGCGGGATAACGTGGCCCGCATCGATTTGGATAAGTGCACCGGCTGCCGTGCCTGTGTAAACGAGTGCCCGGTGCGTGCCATTACCGTGCCCAAGGCTGTATAATGGTATATAATTAAAAACTGCCCCTGCCAAAAATGGTTTTGCGTTTTTGGTAGGGGCGGTTTTGTGCTTTACATATTATGGCAATAGAGAGAAGTTTTTGAAGAAAAAGCGCTTGCTGCCTCGTTATTTTTTGTGACAAAGCAAAAAGAGTGTATTCTTTGTGAAATTGGCTTTTTTAACAAAGAATACCTTGACAAATTAGCAATAATACCGTATTGTATTAAACAGCTAATACAACGATACAAGAGAGCCGCAGAAGCGTGCCCCAACGTTAAAATTGTGGCATGTACCCAGTGGTTTTTTAGAAGGGGAGCCAACTATGCAGCCGGTAATTGAAACACACAACCTGTATAAAATATATAACCCCGGCGAAAACGAGGTGCGCGCCCTAGATGGCGTGAATCTTCGGATTGAGAAGGGGGAGTTTGTTGCCATTGTGGGGCATTCGGGCAGTGGTAAATCTACCTTAATGAATATGATTGGCTGTTTGGATGTGCCGACAGCCGGGCAATATTTGCTAAACGGTACCGATGTTGGCATGCTGAACGACGATCAGCTTTCGGAAATTAGAAACGAGCAGATTGGCTTTGTGTTTCAAAGCTTTAACCTAATACAAAACCTAACAGCCTACGAAAATGTAGAGCTGCCCCTTATTTACCGGGGCCTGCCGGCTGCCAAGCGCCGCCACATGGCCGAAGAAGCGCTGGCGCGCATGGGCCTTGCCGACCGTATGCGCCACCGCCCCAACGAGATGAGCGGCGGCCAGCAGCAACGTGTGGCGGTGGCAAGGGCCATTGCCGGCCAGCCCCCCCTTATTTTGGCCGACGAACCCACCGGCAACCTAGATACCAAGGCTGGTGCTGCTGTGTTTGATTTAATTACCCAGCTGCACCAAGAGGGCAACACCATTGTGCTAATTACCCACGATAATGGGCTGGCAAAAAAGGCCGAGCGAATGGTGCGCATTACCGATGGACAAGTAGATGACCGGCCACTGCCGGAAAATAGCGAGGTGTTGTAACAATGGCAGATAAAAAACAAAACGAGCAGGAATTGCAGCAGGAGCAAACCCCCGCCCCGGCCCTGCCTTACGAAATGCATATAGAAGGCTTTGCGCCAAAGAAAAAGCGAAGCAAAGGTAAAATTATTGGGCTGGCCATTGCCATTATAGTGGTGCTGGCCATTGTTATAAACATGGTGCTGGGGGCTATAAAAGGCCCGGCGCCCACCTATGTGCAGGTGCAGCCGGCCCAAATTGGCACGGTGCAGCAATCTTTAAATACGACCGGCACGCTTACCACCGGCCAAAAAGTTACGGTTTATAGTCTGGTTTCGGCCCCACTTACCGAGATAAACGTAGTGCTGGGTGGCAGCGTACAAGCCGGGCAGCCTTTGTTTGCCTACGATACCACCGATTTAGAACGCAGCTATCGGCAGGCGTCGGCCAACAGCGGGCTTTCCTCTTTGCAGGCGCAGGCCGCAGCCGAAGCCAGCGACGAAAGCCAGCAAACAGCCAACGAATATACCAACAGCATTAACAATTTAAAAGAGCAACAGGGCATTGCCCAAAATATAATAGAGGAATTAACCCCGCAAATTGCTGCCCTGCAAGCACAAATTGATGCCTTGCAGGCAAGTATGGAAGGGCTTATAGAGGGAACCCCTGAATTTATTGCTGCCCAGCAGAAACTGGCTGAGCTAAATGCGCAACTGGCCCCCCTTGCACAAAATTTAGCCGCCCAACAGCAAGATTATGCCGCCAACAAGGCCATTCTTTCGCAGCTGGATGGCATGGAATCTACCGCAAAAAAAGGCGTGATGACTGAGAACGGCAAAAAGCAAAGCCAGCTTTCACAGGTGCCGTCGGCCGTTGCGCTAGAAATGGCGCGGGAAAACCTGAACCTGGGGCTAGAGGGGGTAAGCGCCCCCATGAATGGCGTGGTCACCTCGCTTTCTGCCAGCAAAGGCACCCTGGCCAGCCAGTATTCCCCCCTATGTGTTATCGAAAGTTTGGATAAAGTAGATGTGGTTGTGCAGCTTTCTCGGTACGATTTAGAGCGGGTGAAGGTGGGGCAAAGCGCCACCATTACCACCCTTGGTAAGCAGTATTCGGGCACGGTTACCCAGATTGACGCCATGGCAACCCAAGGGGTAAGCGGGTCTACCACCAGCAGCGTGGTAAGGGCAAAGGTGTCTATTACCAACCCCGATACCAGTATTGTGCTGGGGCTGGAGGCCAGTGTGGAAATTGCCACCGGCGAAGCCGCCAATGTTGTTATTATTCCTATTTCGGCCGCCAATACCGATGTGGACGGCACCTACTGCTTTATAGTAGAAAACGGTGTTGCGCACCGCCGCACCATTACGCTTGGGCTTTCTAGCGATACCATGGTGGAAGTAACCGAAGGTTTGCAGGAAGGCGACGAGGTGATTTTGGCCTCGCAAAATATAATAGAAGGTGCCAATGTTAGCACCGACCCCGCCAATGCCCCGGCCGAGAATACCGGCATGGTAGGAATGATGGTTGGGTAGCCCTGCCGCCATTTATAAGCAAGGCATACATACTGGCGGAAAGGGGACACTATGCGTCAGATAATAGAATATTCCAAGATGGCATTTAGAAATATAATTGGCAATAAAATGCGCTCGCTTTTAACCATGCTGGGCATAATTATTGGTATTGCAGCGGTTATTATTGTGCTGTGCATTGGTAGCGGCGGGCAAAAAAGCATGCAAGATCAATTGTCCGGTATTTCCAATGGCTCGGTGTATATTTATATGGGCGGCGAGGACATGACCCGGGCCGACTATATGACCGATGGCGATGTGGAGGCACTTAAAAAAATACCGGGGATAAGTGGCGTTTCCATGGTAACCTCTACCAATGGCACTGCCCGTGGCACCCGCGAAGATGTAAACGCCAGCATTACCGCCGGCAACGAAGATTTAAACCTGGTGATGCCCAGCACCATAGAAAAAGGACGGCTGTGGAACGAGGGCGACTATGCCTCGGCCCGCAAGGTGTGCACCATCGATTCGAAGGGCGCGCAGGAGTTGTTTGGCTCGGATAATGTTGTGGGCATGAAAATTCAGCTTACGGTAAACGGGCGCACCAACGAATTTACCATTATTGGCATTACCAAATCTACCGAAATGAGCTTTAGCCGCACCGTAACGGCACAAATTAGTGTGCCTATTAGCAGCTTGGCCGGCGTTACCGAGGCCATGGCAGAACCGTATTACCAAATTATGCTGCTAGGGGAGGACACAACCAAAAGTGGCCAGCTTGCCCAGCAAGCGGTAAATACCCTGGAGCTACGGCACGGCAATGCCGGGCGAGACAACTACGCCATTATGGACGTTAGCGCCTACATGAGCGAAATAAACAGCGTTATGGGGCTGTTTACCACCATTATTGCGGCCATTGCCGCCATAAGCCTGCTGGTGGGCGGCATTGGTGTTATGAACATTATGCTGGTAAGCGTTACCGAGCGTACCCGCGAAATAGGCATTCGCAAGGCGCTGGGGGCCAAAACACGCACCATTATGTTCCAGTTTTTAGTCGAGAGTGCTACCCTTACCTTTGTGGGGGGCGTAATTGGCATTGTGCTGGGCGTGTGGGGGGGTATTGCGCTGGGTGGTGTTATGGGCATCCAAGCATCGATAGACCCGGTGGTGGTAATTGGCATTGCGCTAATTTCATCTTCCATAGGCATCTTTTTTGGCATTTACCCGGCCCGCAAAGCGGCACGCCTCAATCCCATCGAGGCTTTGCGCAGCGATTAAGCAATGGCAGGGCCAAAGCAACGCACATTTTTGGCAACGCAAAATTAAAACGAGCAAAAGGTTCCCTGCCATTGGCGGGGAACCTTTTTGTATCAAAAATAGAGGGGCTTGCACTCAAAATAAAAAAGCACCACTGGATACATTCCAGTGGTGCTTTTGCTTGCTTGTTTAATGTAAGCAATTAATCGCTAACATAGGGCATTAGGGCAAGGTGCCGGGCGCGTTTAATCGCAATGGTTAAATCGCGCTGGTGTTTTGCACAGGTGCCGGTTACACGGCGGGGAATAATTTTAGCCCGCTCGCTGGTATATTTGCGCAAACGCGCAAGGTCTTTATAGTCAATCTCGGTTACTCGATCGACACAAAAGCTGCAAACTTTTTTGCGGCCGCGGCGCATGGGGCGCCCGCCACCACGTTCGTTTCTTTCATAAGCCATGGGGTTTCCCTCCTTTTTACAAGGTAGATTTAAGAGCCTGCTTGCCTAAGGCGAATGGCGTGCCACTTGGCAGCCACCTTTTTATAATGCACGCAATTTTAAAAATTCATGCACTTTATTGGTGTAAACAGGCCCTAGCAAATTGGTGTTAAACTTAAAAGGGCAAATCTTCGCTGTCGTCAATTACCGCAAAATCGTCGGGCGCGCCGGCCGAGTAAGAAGCAGGTTCTTCCTCTTGAATGCGCGCAGGTGTAGCAGCGGCATAGGTGCCACCACCACCGCCCCCACCCGAAGAACCTTTAGAATCGGCAAAATGCAGGTTGTCGGCAACAATTTCGTATACCTTGCGTTTTTTGCCTTCTTTATCTTCGTAGGTGCGGGTTTGCAGGCTGCCGTTAGCGGCAATTAGCTGCCCCTTGCGGAAATATTTGCAAACGAATTCTGCCGAGCTACGCCATGCCACTATGTCTAAAAAATCGGTTTGCCGTTCGGCACCGGGTTTAACATAGCTACGGTCGCACGCAATGGTAAAGGTGGTTGTGCTAACACCGTTGGGTGTTTTACGTAGTTCAGGGTCGGCCACTAGGCGGCCCATTACAGCTACCACATTCAACATTACTCGCTCGCCTCCTGTTCAGTTTTAACTTCTTCGGCTTTGGGGGCCTCGGCAGCAGGTTCTACAGCTTTGGGTTCTTCTTTGGCTGCTTCTGCTTTGGGCTCCTCTTTCACTGCTTCTTCTTTGCCTTCTACTTTTGCAATAATAAGGCTGCGCAGTACGCCGTCGGTAATTTTATACACACGGTTCAACTCAGCAGGAAAAGCAATTTCGCTGCTAAAGTGGATAAGGGTATAAATACCGTCTTCCTCTTTGTTAATGGGGTATGCAAGTTTGCGCTTGCCCCACTCATCAACACCATCAATGGTACCATTTGCTTCAATCAGGGTTTTAAACTTGCCAACAAGGGCTGTGGTAGCCTCCTCGTCTAGCTTGGCGCTGGTAACCAGCATTGTTTCGTATTTCTTTGCCATTTTGTGCACCTCCTTCTGGACGTATGGCCCCTTTCGGGGCAAGGATAATCCGCCTTGGGCGGAAAAAAACCTGCTGTGCCGGTTGCCTACGGCATAGCAGGTTTATATTATAGCAGTTGTAAAGCTTAAAAGTCAAGAAAAAAGGCGGAGCAAAGCGCCCAATTGCCAAATTGTGAACTTTGTGTTAATATATAGTATATTTCATCTGGTGAAATTTAATTGGGAAAGGTATAGGGAGGAACCATTATGGCAGAAAAAAAGAAGCAACCAGTAGAGCGAAAGATTGTCTCTGCATCTGAAGGAACAGAAAAAAAGGCCAGCAGCCCGAAAAAAACAGCGGCAGAAAAAACGGATAGGCCAACAATTCAACCGGCGGCACCGGTGAAAGGAAACGCCACTGGGCTGCGCATTGGCGCATTTGTTTGCTGGCTTTTGGGCATTGGTTTTGAAGTGTTTGCAATTTTGGTTTTGAACGGCACCTTTAATTTTGCAAACCCGGCCACCGGGGCAGACCATACCCTTACCGCCATTATTGTGGCGCTGGTGGCAGATTTAATTTTGGTAATTGTAGGCTCGCAGCTTTGGAAAAAATCCAACGATATCGACCCCGCCAGCGAAAAGAACAAGGTGAAATTCTTTTTGTGGAACAACATGGGCCTTATTGCCAGCCTTGTAGCGTTTGCGCCCATTTTGCTGTTGCTGCTTACCAATAAAGACCTAGATCAAAAAACAAAGCGCATTGCATCGGTTGTAGCAGTGGTGATGCTGGTGATTGCCGGAGCGGCCTCTATAGACTACAACCCCACCAGTGCAGAGCAAAAGGCTGCTGCGGAAGAAACAGCTATTACCATGGGGGTAGAAAATGTATACTGGACCCCCTTTGGCCGCAAATATCATATGGACCCAGATTGCCAGTCGTTGCAAAATTCTGCCACCATCTACGAGGGCAATATTGAGCAGGCTTTTGAGGCAAACCGCAACACCCCCTGCAAATTTTGCGCTACCGATTTTGAGGCGGCCATGGAAAATGTGGTAGATACCGGCGCAGTGGAAGCAGAGCCGGATGCAAGCTTAGAGGCTGCGGCGGCATAAAACAGAACGCCTGCCCCTTTATATTTGGCATAGGGCACACATTAAAACCATTATCAATAAAAAAGCATGGAGCTTCTTGAGAGAAGCCCATGCTTTTTTGATTGCATTTTTGATGCTCGGATTACTTTCCGGTGATAAGATCGGTAAGGGAAGAGAGGATATCGCCCTTTCCATCGCCGTCTTTATCCTGCATAACAAAATCTAGAATGCCGCCGAGCGCATTGCCGCTATCTGCCTTGCTGTTGCTGCTTTTTCCGGTAACCAAGCTGGTGATGAGATCGCCAATTCCGCCGGAGGATTTCTGTGTTTTGGTCTCCTGGGTTTTTTTGCCTACTTGGCTTAGCAGCAGCGGCGCCAAAGTAGACAAAATGGAGCTAACCTGGGAAGAAGAAAGCTTTGTGGATACGGCAAGCTTTTCCTCTACGGCCTCTTTTTGGCCACCCAGCAGATGCCCTAAAATTTTGCTGCCGTCCTCGGTGTCGGCATTTTTTAGCTGGTTTTCCGGTGTGTCGGTGGTTTTGGCATGGCTTGCCAGTGCAGATGCCAGAGAGGCTGCCCCCTCTTCATCCTTTGCGTTGTTTGCCATGCTTTGTAAAAGCATTGGCAATGCACTGCTTACCACCGATTGCACTTGATCTGCATCGGCACCGCTTTTGCTGGAAAGGGCGGCGGTGCCTTGGCTGGAAAGCAGAGTGTCCATCAAACTGTTTAGTAAAGACATAATAGGATCCTCCTCAAAACTTCCTTAAAAATATATTTGCGACAAAGACCACCGCAATTGTGTTTATTATACAGTGGGGGAAAAGACGATGCAAGGGATTTCGACAACTTTCCCACGGTTACGCTTTGAACACGAGGTTTTTTGTTTTTTAATAAAAAAGGGCGCTACAAGTTCTTCGCTTTGCGTGAAATAACAAAATGGTTATTGATAAGTAGTGCTTTATGGGTGCCTTATAACTGGCTGCCGCCGGTAAAAGGCCCGCCCAAAGCCGAGGGCATACCATAAAATTGATAGGCATAGCTGATTAAGTCTTGCCCGGCAACGGCAATAACACCCGAAAGAACCAAGAAAGTGGCCACCACCACCAAAACCACACCCAAAATGCTGGTGCCGCCTTTTTGGCTTAGCTGCGTTTGGTAGCTGGCATCGCCGGTGGTGTTGGCGCGCAGTTGCTTTATTTTTTTGCCGGCGCTTTGGCGGTATAGGTACAGCGCAAACACGCCGCACAGTATGCGCACGCCAAGCTCGGCAAAAACCGCAATGTTAGAAAGCGTGGTGAGCAAGCTAAGCGAAAGCCCGGCCACTAAAGGGTTGCCCTGGGTTACCATAATGGCCAAAAAAGAGGGAACCGAAGTAAGCACGTATAGCAAAAGGGTAAGGGCGGCCCAGCCCCACATTTTGCGGTAGGCAAAATACAAGGGGCCTAGCATAAAAGCGCTAAGCATAAAGCTGGTTTTGCTGCCCCGCTGCTGCTGTTGCTGCAGTTTGTACAGGTAGCCAGGGGCCGAAGCGCCGATGTAGGCGGCCCAGTCTTTAGCGGGGATATCATCGATGGGCTGGTTTGGGTTTGTGCCGGGCGGGTAAACACCACCAAAGGGCTGCCAACCCCCTTGCTGCGGGTTGCCCTGTGTTTGCCACGGCGGCGTGTTGCCGGGTGCTGCGGCGTGTAAAGGGTGGCCGCATTTTTCGCAAAAAATGTTGCGGGCATCGTTGGGGGTGTTGCAATTAGGGCACACCACTTGCTGCGAAGTTGGCGGCGGCGCTACGCCGGGCGGTGGCTCGGCAGCTTGTTGTTGGGGGCTTTTAAATTCAAAGCCGGCGGCATGCTTATCCTCAAAAATACAGTGGCCCTGCTGTTGGTAACAGGCACGGTGGTAGGGGGCGCCGCACTCGGGGCAAATAACTATGTCATCGGTTGGCAGCAGGGGTTTGTTGCAAACCGGGCAGGGGCCGGTGGGGTGTTTCATGGGCATCTCCTTGTAAAGGTGTGTTGTAATGTTTTGCGGCATTTTTAATAACGCTTAAATTACAACAATTGTAACGCATAACAAGGCAAATTGCAAAGGGAAACAAAGCCCCTAAAGTTGGTTTGCACAAAGTAAAAATTGGTTTACTTTGTGCTTGCCCTGCGGTAAAATACCCTTTATAATAGAAAAGAAGATTTGTTTGCGCCCAAACAGGAGGATTTTGTGGTACTAATTGATGATGTGAAAAGCCAGGTGGCCGAGCTTGCCCCCGAGGTACAGGATTTTGCCGATGCCCTGGGCATAGAAGCAAAAAAGCGCCGCCTGCAAGAGCTGGAAATGCGCAGCGCCATGCCGGAGTTTTATGATGATACCGAGGCTTCTACCAAGGTTTTTACCGAAATGAGCGCCCTGAAAGACCGGCTGGAGGATTACCGCCGCCTTACCGAACTGCTAACCGACGCCGAAACCCTGCTGGAACTGTGGGAAGAGGGCGACGAAGACGCTGCCGAGGAATGCGAAGCCACCGTGGCCGAGCTTAAAAAACAAACCGAGCGCCTGCGCCTGATGACCCTGCTAACCGGCGAATACGATAAAAACAATGCTATTTTAACTTTTCATGCCGGGGCGGGTGGCACCGAAGCGCAGGACTGGGTGGAAATGCTATACCGCATGTACCAAAAATTTGCTGCCAGCCATGGGTTTAAAACCACCCTGCTGGATTATTTAGATGGCGATGAAGCCGGCATTAAAAGTGCCTCGGTTTTAATAGAGGGGCCCAATGCTTACGGTTTTTTAAAAAGCGAAAGCGGGGTGCACCGGCTGGTGCGGGTGTCTCCGTTCGATTCTTCGGGCCGGCGGCACACCAGTTTTTCGTCGCTAGAGGTTATGCCCGAAATACAGGAAGACAAAAGCGTGCAGATACGCCCGGAAGACATTAAAATGGACGTGTACCGGGCCTCGGGCGCGGGGGGGCAGCACGTTAACAAAACCAGCAGTGCCGTGCGGCTTACCCACCTGCCCACCGGGCTGGTAGTTGCCTGCCAAACCGAGCGCAGCCAGCTGCAAAACCGTGAAACTGCCATGAAAATGCTGGTTTCGAAGCTGGTGCAAATTAAAGAGCGTGAACATTTGGAGCACATTGAGGACATTAAAGGCAACCAAAAAGAAATTGCCTGGGGCAGCCAGATACGCAGCTATGTGTTTATGCCCTACACCTTGGTAAAAGACCACCGCACCGGCTACGAAAACGGCAACGTTAATGCCGTGATGGACGGAGATTTGGATGGATTTATCAATGCCTATTTAAAGGCCGCCAGCAAAGGCGAATTGCAGGAGGCAGCGGCTGCCGAAGATTGAGCATAGCCTGCCGCTGGCCCAATACCGGTTTATGCAAAACAACCTTCCCCTTTTGTAGCGGGGAAGGTTGTTTGTGATATAGGCCAACGAAGTAACAATGAACGGTGTAAATATTCATCCTTTTGTGGGCGAAAGCGCAAGCTTGTTCGCGCTTTCAAAACCAGCTGGTTTTAAAGTTTACGAACCCTGTTGCATTATTCGATGTAGATGGATACGTCGGGTGCGTCTTCAAAAGCGCCGGTGTCGTCGTAGCCCTCCGTTTGGGGCAGGTAGCGTTCGGGGTTTTGTAGGCGGTCTAAATGTTCGGCTTGGTCAATATAGTAACTGTTTCCATCCTCTTCCAGCCAGTATTCGGTAATGGTGTATTGCTCCATCTGCTCCGCTGTCCAGTTTTGCTGGAACTTTCCGTCCAGATACAGATGATGGCGCTCGTTACCCATAAAAATGGTGTAGTTGGCGCTTTGGTCATAATCGAAAAAATAGTAGTTATTAATATAAGCGCTAATGCTTTGCAATTTGCCTTGCAGCATGCGGCAGGCTGCTACAAATTCTGCCTTGGTGGCATAGGGGCCACTTAAACCTATGCTAATGCTTACGCGGCTGCCGGCAGGCAGGGTGGTAAGGGTGGCGTTGGCGTTGTAGTTGCCCCAGCTTTCAAAGCTAATGTGGCTGTTAAAAGAATCCACCATGCCGGTATCCTTTAAAAGGGCGTAGGCTTCTTCCTCCAGCTGGTGCTCGATAGCATTGGTGGTGTTAACCGAGGTGCGGGAATAGTTCACCAGTTCCGGCACAACGGTGGCCACCATGCTGGCGCCAATTAAAAGCAGGCTAACAAAAACGCTTAAAATATCGTAGCGCAGTTTTTCGTTTTTATAAAAAATATTGGCAACTACAATTTCTAGCCCCAGCAAAACCAAAACAATGGGCGCAAATTGCATAATGTACAAAATATTAATGCCTGGCACAAAAATGCGCAGCAGCAACAGCACGCCAGTAACAATTAAACAAAGGGCCATGGTTATGGTGCCTACCCGCCGTGTTTTAACCGGTGGGGCGGGTGGGGGCATAAAGCCGTTTTGGCCGGGCACGGGGTAGGGGCTGCCGGGTGGCGTGGCAACCGGGGGTTGCTGGCCGGGGGTGGGGTTAGTATTCATTTCATTCATCTGCCTGTTTCCTTTTCCGGGCGGGGCTTGTTAGCACCATGCCCAACATAATAACGCCCATGCACAGCATGGTGCCTGCAAACAATAGCCAGCGCCAGGGGCGGGGGGTAAAGTCCGGCTCTTGGATGGCGGTGGTGGTGTACTCGTTGGGGGTCATACAGCATCATTCTCCTTTAAAAGGGGTGGTGTCGTCCTCGGGGGTGGGGTCTGTTTTTTTATTTTTGTTTTTGCCCAGCATCCACAAACCAAGCCAAATTACCAGCACGGCAACCAAAATGGTTGGCAGGTTATACAAAAGGCTGTATAGCGCGGGGATACTGGAGGCTAGGTTCCACAAAAAGCCCTGCACAAAATTGGCATATAGCATGTAAATGCCAAGCCCTACGCATGCCCAGCCGACAATTTTGCCGCCGCGCCCCCGCAAAAAACCGGGCACAATGCCACGTTTTTGCAGCCAAGCGGCCGAGGGCAGGTATTCATCGGCAAAAACAGCGCGTTGCTGCGGTGTTAGGCTGCGAATGTTAAAGGTATCGAAGAAAGAGTAGGCCCAAAGTACCGGCAAAAGCAAGCCAAATACCGGCAACGAAAACAGGCCCAAAAAGGTAACAATTCCCCAAAACCAGGCAGCTAACGAAACGCCACGCTTCATGTAGCCTTGGTACATTTGGCCAAAACCGGGAAAACACGCACAGCAAAAAGTGAGAAAACCGTTCTTTTTCATTGTAAAATCTCCTTGAAGATGGATTGTATTGGTGGAAGCAAAGGCGAATATCTATATTGCAAAGGGGGTGGTTTGCGCAAACCCCTGTATAGGATGGGGGATTATTTGGTGCCGGCCTCGCTGTTAGGGCTAGAGGTTACAAACGGATTGGTGTTTTGCGGGGCCGTCCAGTCGGTATCGTTTTTTGTGGCAGGGGCTTGGTCGTTTTTGGGGGTGGGTTGCTTGTCAAAACGGTCGCTCCAAAAATTGCTTATGGCGTTAGAGGCATTGGCGGTGGCTTGGTTTAGCCAAGCATTAAGCGAAAAACTTTGGCTTTGGTTGGCCTGCGCCGGGGGGGCTGCCTGTACCGGTGGGGTAAACACACCACTTGCCCACAAGGCCACCGCAAGTGCAGCCGCAGCTGCAACGGTGGTATATTTGTTAAACAAAACAAGGGTTGCTTTTTTACGCAGGCGCCGCAGCACCGGCTGGCGCAAAGGCTGGGGTGGAGCCACCAGTGTTTCGCCGGTTAACAATGCGGTGTACTTTACAAGGCATTCATCGCAAAAGCTAAGGTGTTCGGCGGCTTCCAGGTTTTGCATATCGGTTAGGGTTTGGTCCACAATCGCTTGCAGGCCTTCATCGGTAAGGTGTCCGTTATCAAAAAACAAATTCATCAGTGTCTCCTCCTTTCAGTGTTTGCTGCAACTTGTGTTTTGCGCGGTACAATTGGGTGTGCACGGTTTTGGGTGGGCGTTCCAGCTGGGTGGCAATTTCGTCCACGGTTTTTTCTTCTAAAAAATACAGTATGGCAACCTGCTGGTAGGGTTCTTTTAAATTGCGAATATCCTGCGCAATCTGCTCCACAGTGTCTTTTTCAATGGTGATATCTTCGGGCTGGGTAGCGGCCATAAACAGGGCGCCTTTGTCTTCGGGCAGGGTATCGTCGGCTGTTGCATATATTTTGCGGTTGTAGGCGCTTTTCAAAAAATCTTTGGCTTTGTTGGTGGCTATGCGGGCCAGCCACGGTTTTTCGTTTCCTTCAGGGCAACTATCCAGGTGGCTGTAGGCCGAAAGAAAGGCTTCTTGGGCAAGGTCTTGCGCGGTGTGGTGGTTACGGGTAAATTGGTAACAGATGGTATATACAAGCTTTTCGTACTGGGTAATTAAATCGCCAAATTGCTGGTCGGTCACTGCCCGCCACACCACCTTTCCCTTGCCCCTACACATAGTACGAAGCACCGTTTCTGTTTTCTTCAAAAAGAACAACATTTTTTATAAAAAAACAAAATAAACCTTGGCCACATTTTAATAGATGTGGTTTTTAGTATATCACCTTGCTAAGGTGTGGTAAATAAAGCGGGGTTTTAGCGTGTACTGGTTTGCGGCTGTTGTGCGGCTGTGTTATACTTTTAAAGTATAACAACCTGCTTATATAGGTAAACACATAGATAACTATAACCAGATAAGGAGCAAACCCATGCAATTAAGTGAAAAACAGCTAAACCAAAAAATAGAGGAATTTATTGAAGCAAACCGTGCCCCCCTAGTGGCCGACATTGCCCGTTTAATAGCGGTGCGCAGCGTAGAAGAAGCCCCCCTGCCGGGTGCGCCGTTTGGCGAGGGGCCAAAAAAAGCGCTGGAAACCGCCCTGCAAATTGGCAAAGACCTTGGGTTTGAGCCCCACAACTGCGACAATTATGTGGGCTGGATAGAACTGGCCGGGCAAGAGGAAGGCCACATTGCCACCGTTACCCATGTAGACGTAGTGCCCGAAGGGGAAGGCTGGAGTGGCGACGCCTACACCATGCGCCAGCGAGACGGCTTTATTATTGGCCGTGGCGTGGCCGACGATAAAGGCCCCAGTGTTTTGTGCCTGTACCTGGCTAAGTTTTTTAAAGAGCTGGGCGTGCCGCTGCGTTACAGCCTGCGCATTTTGCTGGGTGCTGCCGAAGAAACCGGCATGACCGATATCCCTTATTATTTAGAGCGCAACCCCCAGCCATTGTTCTGCTTTTCGCCAGATTCCGAGTTCCCGGTGTGCAATGGTGAAAAAGGGCACTTGAATGGTGTTTTTGCTTCGCCCAAGCTGGCGGGCAATATTGTGGCGTTTAGTGGCGGCATTGCCACCAATGCGGTGCCCAGCCGTGCCACCTGCCTTGTTAAAGGGCAGGCTGCCGCCCTTGCCAGCACCAGCAATGTTAGCGTAACCGCAGAAGATGGCATGGTGCGGCTGAACGCCGAGGGCGTTGGCGGGCATGCGGCCTTCCCGCAGGGCAGCGTAAACGCCATTGCGCTGCTGGTAGAATATTTGCTGGAAAACAACCTTTGCACCGCCGAAGAAAACCAGTATTTGCAGCTGCTACGGCGGTTACACGCAGGCACCGATGGCAGCGGGGTGGGCATTGCCTGCCGTGATGATGCTTTTGATGCGCTAACGGTTATCGGCGGGGTTATTTCGTTTGAACAAGGCCAGCTGAGGCAGGTGATTGACTGTCGTTTCCCCACCGCTACCACCGGCGAAAAATTAGAGGCGATTTTGAAAGAACAGGCGGTACAGGCGGGCGCCAGTTTTGAGGATGTAGAGGCAAAAGAACCGTTTTACATCCCGGCCGATAACCCGGCCATACAAACCCTGCTGCAAGCCTACAACGAGGTTACCGGCCAAAACAAACAGGCCTTTACCATGGGCGGTGGCACCTATGCCCGCTGCTTTAACAATGCTGTAAGCTTTGGCCCCGAAGAACCAGAGGCAAAACTACCCAGCTTTGCCGGCCCCATGCACGGGGCCGACGAAGCCGCCAGCATAGATGGCCTGTTAGACGCCCTTAAAATTTATATTTTAGCGGTGTGGCGCCTGCAAAAGGTAGATTTGGGTTAGGATACCGCAGCCGCCCGCAACCCCAATGTTGGTTTGCACACAAAAGCAATACTTCGGCTGTTTTTGCTAAAAAAACAGCCGCCCCTGGCATTAAAGTAAGCAAAATGTAAAAGTGTTAAAAATATATCAAATTTTGTGCGGTTTTGCTTGCCTGCCACCCATGGTTTGGGTATAATATTTTTGGCAATACATTCCATAGCCGCTTGGTAGCGGCGTTTAACATAAGTTCTACAATCTGTGTGCAACCAAAGAAAGGAAGATGGAAACATGGGCCTTGGTAAAAAAACAATCGACGATATTAATGTAAAGGGCAAACGCGTGCTGGTGCGGGTAGATTTTAACGTGCCGCTAAAAGATGGAGTTATTACCAACGATAACCGCATTGTGGCAGCCCTGCCCACTATTAAAAAGCTAATTGCCGATGGTGGCAAAGTAATTTTGTGCAGCCATTTGGGCAAACCCAAAAATGGGGCAGACCCTGCCTTTTCGCTTGCGCCCTGCGCCGAGCGCCTGAGTGAGCTATTGGGCCAGCAGGTAGTATTTGCCGATGACCCTGAAGTGGTGGGCGACAATGCCCGCCAAGCGGTAGATGCCATGCAGGATGGCGATGTGGTGTTGCTGCAAAACACCCGTTTTCGCCCAGAAGAAACCAAAAACGAGCCCGCTTTTAGCAAAGAGCTTGCCAGCCTGTGCGATGTATATGTAGACGACGCATTTGGTTCTTCGCACCGGGCGCACTGCAGCACCGTTGGTGTAACCCAGTTTGTAAACACCACGGCGGTGGGCTACCTAATGGGTAAAGAAATTGAATATTTGGGCAACGCCGTAAACAGCCCCAAACGCCCCTTTGTTGCTATTTTGGGCGGTGCCAAAGTGGCCGATAAGCTGGCCGTAATAGAAAACCTGCTTGCCAAGGTAGATGTTTTAATTATTGGTGGCGGCATGGCCTACACCTTTTTAAAAGCCCAAGGCAACGAGGTTGGCACCAGCCTTGTGGATGATGAAAAGCTGGATTACTGCAAACAAATGCTGGCAAAAGCCAAAGAAAAAGGCGTAAGCCTGCTGCTGCCTATCGATACCGTAATTGCCAAAGGTTTCCCAAATCCCATCGATGCAAAAATTGAAACCAAGGCGGTTTTATCTAGCGAAATACCAGCCGATTGGATGGGCCTGGACATTGGCCCCGAAACCTGTGAATTGTTCAGCAATGCTATTTCTACCGCCAAAACCGTAGTGTGGAACGGCCCCATGGGCGTGTTCGAAAACCCAATTTTGTGCGCCGGTACCCTAGCCGTAGCCAATGCCATGGCAGCCGCAACCGGCGCCACCACCGTAATTGGCGGCGGAGACTCGGCCGCAGCGGTTATCCAGCTTGGCCTGGCCGACAAAATGACCCACATTTCTACCGGTGGCGGTGCCAGCCTGGAGTATTTGGAGGGCAAGGAGCTGCCGGGGATTGCCGCCATTCAAAACTCTTAAAAAGGGCGCATTGCTTCGTCAACTGCAAAAATATATGGCGGTTACATACCAATTGTATGCGCCCTTATATATTTTTTTGTTTCCTGGCACTGCATCCCTTTTTGGCGGGGTGTAAATAGAAACGGCGCATTGCGACATTAGCATTTGCCCTTAATTCCCCTTTTTGGAGGGGTGCCCGTAGGGCGGGGTGGTTACACTGGCAGTTGGCTTACCATTTCAAATGTTCAGGCCAAAAACAAAGCAATTGATTAGCCCTCTTTCGTAAAGAGGGTGCCCCGTAGGGGCGGGAGTTTTATGCACGGTTTTTTCAAGAAAGAAAACTTTCCCTGTATGCGTGCCGAACTTTGATTTACAGAATAAGCCTTGCGGCGGGGTACACCCGCCGCATTTTTAAAAAGAAAGAAAAGAGGAACACAATATGGATAAAAGCAAACGCAAAGCGGTTATTGCCGGCAACTGGAAGATGAACAAAACCGCTGCCGAAACCAGTGTTTTAATTGAAGAACTACTGCCTCTTGCTAGCGGCGCTAACTGCGATGTTGTAATTTGCCCGCCCATGGTAAACTTGGGCGCTGCGGCCCAGCAAACCCTTGGCAGCAACGTTGCTGTTGGCTCGCAAAACATTCATTTTGAACAAAGCGGTGCCTATACCGGCGAGGTTTCGGCCGATATGCTGCTGGATTTAGGCGTGAAATATGCCATTGTTGGGCACTCCGAGCGTCGGCAGTATTTTGCCGAAACCGATGAAACGGTTAACCTGCGTGCCAAAGCTGCGGTAGCCGCCGGCCTTACTGCCATTATTTGCGTGGGCGAAAGCCTGGAGCAGCGTGAACAAGGCGTTACCGAAGAATTGGTGCGCCTGCAAACCAAGGTTGCGCTGGGTGGTTTTACCGCCGCCGACATGCAAAAGGTGATAATTGCCTACGAGCCGGTTTGGGCCATTGGCACCGGCCGCACCGCCACGGCAGACCAAGCCGAAGAAGTGTGTGCCGCCATACGCAAAGTATTGGCAGAACTATATGGCCAGCAAGTGGCCGATGGCGTTACCATTCAGTACGGTGGCAGCATGAATGCCGCCAACGCCGCAGAGCTATTAAGCAAACCCAATGTAGATGGTGGCCTAATTGGTGGTGCCAGCCTTAAACCGGCCGATTTTGCGGCCATTATAAACGCTGCCAGCGTGTAAAATTCTCTCTGCCCCCCCACCTTTTGGCATGCGGGAACCAATTTTATAAGTCATTCCCTGTCATTCTGAGCGAAGCGAAGAATCTTTCTTTAAAAATTAACATTAAAAAGATTCTTCGAGCAAGAGAACGCCCTCAGAATGACATTACTTTGGAAATAAATGTTTAATTACTTATAGGAGTATAGATTGAATGAAACCAGTAATGCTTTGTATTTTAGATGGATTTGGCCATAACCCAGATAGCTACGGAAATGCTATTAAGGCGGCCAAAACCCCCAATTTAGATCGCTTTTTTGCCCAGTACCCCCACACCCTTATCGGGGCTTCGGGCATGGATGTTGGCCTGCCCGATGGGCAGATGGGAAATAGCGAGGTGGGGCACACCAACATTGGCGCTGGCCGCATTGTGTACCAAGAGCTTACCCGCATAACCAAAGAAATTGCCGACGGTGATTTTTATAAAAACCCCGCCTTGGTGCAAGCGGTGCAAAATGCCAAGCAAAACGGCAAAGCCCTGCACCTAATGGGCCTGCTAAGCGATGGCGGCGTGCACAGCCATATCGAGCACGTGTATGCCCTGCTAGAGCTTGCTAAACAGAACGGCCTGAAAGAGGTATATGTGCACGCCATTACCGATGGTCGTGATGTGCCGCCAGAGAGTGGCAAAAGCTTTGTAGAGGCGCTAGAGGCCAAAATGGCCGAGCTGGGTGTTGGCAAAATTGCCACCATTACCGGCCGCTATTATGCTATGGACCGTGACAACCGCTGGGACCGTGTGGAAAAAGCCTACAATGCTTTTGTGCTTGGAAAGGGCGAACATGGCAGCCCGGTAGAAGTGATGGAAAAATCGTACGCGGCGGGCGTTACCGATGAGTTTGTGCTGCCGGCCATTACCTGCGAAGGCGGGCGTATTACAGCTGGCGATAGCTTGGTGTTTTTTAACTTTAGGCCCGATAGAGCGCGAGAAATTACCCGCACTTTTGTAGACCCTGATTTTGATGGCTTTGTGCGTGGCAACGGGTTTTTTCCGCTGTTTTATGTTTGCTTTACCCAATACGACGCCACCATGCCAAATGTGCAGGTGGCCTTTAGCCCCCAAAGCCTAAACAATGTAACCGGTGCTTACCTTGCCGCTTGTGGCAAAAAACAGCTGCGCATTGCCGAAACCGAAAAATATGCCCACGTCACCTTCTTTTTTAACGGTGGAGTAGAAGAACCCTTTGAGGGCGAAGACCGTGCGCTGGTAAACAGCCCCAAGGTTGCCACCTACGATTTGCAGCCCGAAATGAGTGCCTACCTTGTGGCCGATGAATGTGTGGAGCGTGTTAACAGCGATAAATACGACGTGATTATTTTAAACTTTGCCAACTGCGACATGGTAGGCCACACCGGCGTGTTTGATGCTGCCGTAAAAGCCGTAGAAGCGGTGGACACTGCTGCCGGCAAGGTAATAGACGCTGTTTTGGCCAAGGGTGGCGCTGTGCTGCTTACGGCCGACCATGGCAACGCCGACAAAATGTACGAGCCAGACGGCAGCCCCTTTACCGCCCACACCACCAACCTTGTACCGCTGGTGGTAATAGGCGCAGGCGATGTAAAACTGCGGGAGAATGGTGTGTTGGCCGATCTTTCGCCCACCATGCTAAAGTTGATTGGCCTGCCCCAACCGGCCGAAATGACCGGCACCAGCATTATTGAATAGAGTGTTGAAACGGGTAATATTTTTACAAAAACAGGCGGGATTGACCATCCTGCCTGTTTTTGTAT
>JAJDJP010000022.1 GCA_030267215.1 Ruminococcaceae bacterium OttesenSCG-928-A16 | reverse complement strand
GGGGGCGGTGGGGCTGGCCGTTGCAGCAGCGGTATCTTTGGCGGGCTTAGCCGCAGGGGGGGCAGCACTGGCCGCAGGTTTGGCCGGGGCTGTGGGGCTGGTAACGGTGGGGGCAGCTACCACTGGGGCCACTTTGGGTACGGCTTGTGGCCGGGGGCCAACCGGTATGGCGCCGGCGGCAAAACTAGTGGCAGAGGGCAGGCTGCCGGTGTTAAACACGCTATGCCCGCTGGTTTGTTGCAACCGCTGTGCCGCTGCGCGCTGTGCAGCGCTTGGGCCAGAAGGAACCGGCGGTTTAGCGGCGGTGGTAACTGGTTCATCCGGTGCCGCAGCGGGGTTGGGTGCCGGTGTTGCTGTGGGTGCTTTGGCAGGCGGGGAGGGGGGCACCACCCTTGCGGTGCTGGCGGCCGCCATAGCCGGGCTAATGGGGGCCGGGGGTGCCTGCTTTGGTGCAACAGGCCTTGGCTGGCGCAACACCGGCGCCGCCGATTGCCGCACGTTCATATGCTCCCAAATATTCTCGGCTGGTTTTGGTGGTGCTGCCGGGGTTTGGGTAGCGGGTTGGTTCTTTGGCAGGTTAAGCTCATTTAAAGTAGCGCTTAGGGCACTAAACGAGCTAGTATTGCTAATTTTGCGCATGGTGTCGGCCGAAATAACATTCTCGGCCTGGTTGGCCCGGCGGCGTGCCTGGGCAGCGGCCTCGGCCTGTTTGCGCAGGCTATCAACAGCTTCGGTTCTGCGTTTTGCTGCGGCCAGCTGTTCTTCTTGTTGTTTTTTGGCCAGCTCATCGGCTTCTTTTTGCATTCGGGCAAGCTTTTCGGCCGCTGTGTCGGCTTCTTCTGCCTGCTGGCGCACCTTTTGGCTGGCATCCTCTTGGGCGCGTTTAGCGGCGGCGGCTTTGGCCTCGGCAATGCGTTCGG
The DNA here is from genome assembly GCA_030267215.1 of Ruminococcaceae bacterium OttesenSCG-928-A16. GTDB lineage: Bacteria > Bacillota > Clostridia > Oscillospirales > Ruminococcaceae > JAAYCI01. The sequence continues at coordinate 32,280 of JAJDJP010000022.1, read as the reverse complement.
CTTTAGCGGCAAGTTCAGCACGTTCCGCTTCGGCACGTTTTTCCCGTTGTTTTCTAAGTTCGGCAGTGTGGGCTTTTTTTGCCTCGGCCTCTTGCTTTTTGCGGGCCACAGCCAATTCAGCTTGCCGTTTGGGCAGGCTTTCAGTTTCTTCGCCGGCCTTTTGGGCAGCGTTCACGGCTGTCATACTAATGGTTTGTTGTTTTAGGGCAATTTCGTTGGTGAAAATATTTTCTAAATGCTTTTCTTTCAGCAGGTTTTCGTCGTGCGGGCGTTTGCGCACAATGTCTATAATACGGGTGATGGCAAGATAAATTACAAACAAAATTAAAATGCCAACACAAACACACAAAAGCACTGCAATGGCGGTGCCAAAAAAAGCCTGGTTCGATAAAATTAGAACCAATACATAAAACAATACCAGCAGCACCGCTAAAAACGCGGCAATGGTAAGCAAAATTGTTGTTAGCAACAGATACACTCCATTCTGCATTGGGGGTGTGCCCCAAGGGGCGTAATGCACGCTGTAAAGCGCAGGGCAAAACCAACCTTGCCGCACTATGCCTTTTATTCCCACTGGGTGGGTTTAATACCCCGGTATTGCAAATTAGCAGCTTTGCAATACCCTGTTGTTTTGCGGTGGGGGCGTTTATTTGGTGCCAAAAATACGGTCGCCTGCATCGCCAAGGCCGGGTACAATATAACCGTGGTCATTTAGGCAATCGTCTAGCGCGGCCACGTAAATTTGCACGTCTGGGTGGTTTTTTTGCAGGCGCTCAAGGCCTTCTGGGGCGGCAATAATGCCAATAAACTTAATGGTTTTTGCCCCGCGCTTTTTAATAAGGGTAATGGCGTCGCTGGCGCTGCCGCCGGTTGCCAGCATGGGGTCCAGCACAATCACATCACGCTCGGCAATGTCGCTGGGCAGCTTGCAATAATACTCTACCGGTTGCAGGGTTTCGGGGTCTCGGTACAGGCCAATGTGGCCCACACGGGCGGCGGGCACAAGGGCAAGCATACCATCTACCATGCCAAGCCCGGCGCGCAAAATGGGCACAAAGGCCAATTTGCGCCCAGCAAGCATGTGCACTTTGGCAGTGGCAAGCGGGGTTTCAATCTCCACTTCTTCGGTGGGCAAATCTCGGGTGGCCTCGTAGCACATAAGGGTGGCAAGCTCGCTTACAATTTCTTTAAATTCTTTGGTGCCGGTGTTCACATCTCTTAAAAGGGCTACTTTGTGTTGTACCAATGGGTGGTTAATCAAAATCATCGGTTCTTTGCTCATACAATGCTCTCCTTTAAAGGTACGTTTTAATGGCTTGTATTTTTTAAGCGTGTTTAACCCTCAAGTTCCATAATTTGGTCAATTCGGCGCTGGTGGCGGCCCCCCTCGAAAGGGGCGGCGAGAAAAGCCTCTACCAGTTTTTGGGCAAGCCCAGGGCCAATTACCCGCCCACCAAGGCATAATACGTTGGCGTTGTTGTGGCGGCGGGTCATTTCGGCGCTAAAGATATCGGAGCAGGCACAGGCCCGTATGCCGTGCATTTTGTTGGCCGCAATAGACATACCCACCCCGGTGCCACAAAATAGCAAAGCCAAATCGCTTTTCCCTTCTTGTATGGCGCCACAAGCGGCTTTGGCATACTCGGGGTAATCGCAGCTTTCGGTGGTGTGGGTACCAAAATCTAAAACAGTGTAACCATTTTGTTCCAGGTATTCTTTCATGCTTTCTTTTAGTTGCAGGCCGGCGGCATCGCAGGCAATGGCAATAGGCTTTTTCAATCCAATGGCTCCTTATGTAATTCTCTTAAAGGGGGGGGAGGCCTTTTATTAAAGGTAAGTAGTTTTGTTTATTGTATAAATAGGATAGGCTTATGCAGGCGCTCGGCACGCTCGCGCTCTGCCTGCGAAAGGCGCAGGTACACAGGCTGCACTGCGGCAGCTGGGGCAAGCTGCCCGTTTGCCGCCATGCCCATGGCTAGCCTGGCTACCCCCGTGGCAATGTTTGCGCTGGCGCTGCCGGGGGCGGGCTGCACTTGTGTGCATAGGCCAAAAACATTATAACATATTTTGGCACCATCACCAACAAAAAACACAGGAGAGTTCAAAAAAACATCGTGTTCCGCTATTTTTTCTACGGGGCCGGCAGTGTCGGGCGTAAGGCGGGTGGCGGTGCCGTTTTGGCAGTTAAAGGCCGCCCAATACACTTCGCCCCGGCGGGCATCTAGGGCGGCAATAACAGTGCCCTGCAAACCGCACCCCTGTGCAAGCGCCAACAGGGTAGAAACCCCGGCCACCGGGGTATTGTGCACAAGGGCAAGCCCTTTTACCAGCGCAAGGCCAATGCGCAGGCCGGTAAAGCTGCCCGGGCCGGTGGTTACGGCGTAGCAATTTAGCAGTACCGGGGTAAGGCTAGCGGCATTTAGCGCCTTTTGCACCAGTGGCAGCAATGTTTCAGAGTGGGTAAACCCTTCGGCCCATGTTTCGGCAAAGGTTACCTGCCCATTTTGCATAACGCAAACCCCTGCTGTTTTGCCCGAAGCATCGATTGCGAGGATGTTCATAATCCGTCCACCCCCAAAATGGTAATGCTGCGCTGGTTTTCGCTAAGCTGCTTTATGGCAACCTGCACAAGTGGTTCTTCTAAAAAGGGGGCAATGTTCTCGCTCCACTCTACCGCTACCACGGCGCCTTGGTCCAAATAATCGTAAAAGCCAGCGGTCTCAAGGTCGGCCAATGTGGCAATGCGGTAAGCATCGAAGTGGGCCATAGGCTGGCGGCCACGGTAATAATTTACAATGGCAAAGGTGGGGCTGCTGGGGGTATCGGTAACACCAAGGCCCTTAGCAAGGCCGCTGCAAAAGGTGGTTTTGCCCACCCCAAGGCCGCCGGTAAAGGCAACGGTTTCGCCACCATGCAGGTGGGCGGCCAGTTTTTCGCCCAGCGCTGCCGTTTGCTGGGCACTATTGGTAATATATTGCCCCATGGTGGCATATCCTCCCGTTTAAAATAGCATACTTTGCACCCGTATCGGGCATGCTTTAAAGTTTTCGTTCTAATATCCAAAACATTATACTCTTTTAGGGCATTTGGCGCAAGTTATGAGTGTTTTGAAGGAAAAAAGGGGTGTGCCTCGTAATAAATGATAGCTTGAACAGCAAAAAGCAGCGTTATAACATGGCAGCATTGCTATATTATTGGCCAAACTCATGGTATAATAACACTTCTATAGTGTATTGGCAGAAAGGAACCACCTTTTGAAAAAAGCGATTAAAAACTACTTTACAACTACCAACTGGGTGTATTTGCTGCTGTGTGTGTTGGTTTCTGTTATTTCGGTGGCAACCTTGGTTTCGGTGGGGCAGTATGGCGGGTTAACCTACACCAGCGCCTTTGGCAACATGCGCCCGGCTGTTACGCAGGCGTTTGCCTCGGTGCTGGGGCTTTGTTGCGCGGTGGTTCTTTCGCTTATTCCTTTTAAAAAAATACTAAAGTTTTGGCCGTTTTTTGCCGTGGCATGCTGGGTGCTAGTGCTGCTAACCTTTGTGCCCGGCGTGGGGTACCAACCCGGTGCAACCGGCAGCCAAAGCTGGATAGCCATGCCTTTTGGCATGAGTTTTCAACCAACCGAAATTGCCAAAATAAGCTTTTATATTAGCTTTGCAGTGCACCTTAACAAGGTGCGCCCCACCCTTAACCACCCCAAAAACTTGCTTTTGGTGTTGGTGCATTTGCTGCTGCCGGTGTTGTTGGTGCATTTTCAGGGCGACGACGGCACCGCCATGGTATTTTTGGTTATAGGGGTTATTATGTTGTTTATGGCCGGCATTAACCGCTGGGTTGTGGTTTTGTGTGCCACGGCAATGGCGGCTGCCCTGCCTTTGTTGTGGCGTTTTGTGCTAACGGTGCACCAAAAAGAACGCATTATTGGCCTGTTTTGGCCCCAGCAATTTACCGATACCACCATGCACCAGCAGCTGCGGGGGCGGGTGGCCATTGGGGCCGGGCAGTTGTTTGGGCGGGGGTTGTTTCAGCCAAACCACTACTATGTGCCCCGGCCAGAAAACGATTTTATCTTTAGCTATTTTGCCCAAAGCTGTGGCTTTATTGGTTGCCTTATTTTATTTGGCCTGTTGTTTGGCATTATGGTAAAAACCCTGCAAACTGCCGGCACTACCCAAAACCGAACCGGCGCCTATGTTTGTGTGGGGGTGTTTGCCACGCTGCTTTTTCAAACAGTGGTAAACCTGGGCATGAACCTGATGCTGCTGCCGGTGATGGGCGTTACGCTGCCATTTATGTCGGCCGGGGGTACCTCGGTGCTTATGCTGTATCTTTCGGTTGGGCTGGTTTTAAGTGTGTGGAAAAGCTACCCGCGCACCGGGTTGCAAAAAGTGTAAAAAGCATGCTTTAAAATAGAATAGATACTTTAACGTTGTCAATTAAAATCAAATATAGTCTCAAAAAGTCGAATTATGTCGAACAATAGAACTTGTGGCAACTTTCTGACCATGTTATACTAAAAGTACAAAAAATGTAAATTTAAAGTGTTTGTGTGCTTTTTGTATAGATGATTGTAAAATGCAGGCCAGAAAGGAAACATGGAATGAAAGAGGATTTCACCCTTTTGATGACCGAGAAATCTCCGGAATTATGCCGTTTGTGCAAAGAGGTTTTACCGCAGCATGGCATTGCTGTAAAAACCTGCGCTGCCAATGGTGAAGTGGCCTATGCAGAAATTGTGAAACAAAAACCAGATGCTGTTTTGCTGGATATTTTTATGCCGGAGATGGACGCGCTTTCGTTAAAAGAAAAGTTTGAGGCAAACTATGCCGACAGCAACGTTGCTTTTTATGTTACCGGCTCATCTCAAAACGAGGAGATAGAGCGCGAAATTATGCAAAAAGGTTTTTCTTTTTATTTTTTAAAGCCGTTCGATGTTTCGGTTTTGGCAGCACGCATAACAAAGCCCAGTGCCAAAAGAGCACCCAAAGAGGTTCTAACCGGCAGCAGTACCCAGGATATTGCCACCAACATGCTGCGCGAAATTGGGGTGCCGGCGCACATTAAAGGATACCGTTTTTTGCGCGATGCCATTGTGATGGTGGCCGATACCCCCGAGATGATTAACGCCGTTACCAAAGAGTTGTACCCCGCCATTGCTAAAAAGAATAATACCACCGCCTCACGGGTAGAGCGTGCTATTCGGCATGCCATTGAAGTGGCGTGGGATCGTGGTGAGATTTCGGTTTTAGACAGGTATTTTGGCAGCACGGTGCATAATTTGCGCGGCAAGCCAACCAATAGCGAGTTTGTTGCGATGTTGAGCGACCGCATTATTTTGGCTGGCAAACGCAGCAACGGGTAGCTGGTTAATGGGCCTGTTTTGGCATGGGTAGCAAGGTTAAAACTCCTTTTAGTTTGGCCCGGTTGTATGCAGGGCGCAATAAAAGGGGTTTTGTTTTTTGTTGCAGCGGTGCAAAAGCTGGTGGTTTTAGCAAACCAGTACTAAAATGTATTTTTAAAAAATGCCGGCCCCTTTTTTTAGCAGATATTTTATGATACAATTAGTACCACTATTACGCTGGCGTTTGTATAAAAAATAGAGGAGGGGTTTTGTGTACCATGTGGTAAATAATAATGGCGACACCATAGCGGTGCCGCAAATTGTTTTTGCCCGGCTCACGGCTTCCTCTGCTGGCGAAACCCGTTTTAGGGTGGCGCTGTATATGCTGGCAACCGGCCAAGCAGATGCCGCAGCGGTGGCCGATGCTTTGCATATAAAAACCGAAAAGGCAGAAAGAGCCCTGGAATATTGGGAAGGGGCCGGCCTGCTGGAAAATAGGGGAGGCCCGGCGGTGAAAGCCCCCCCGGTAGAAGCTGCTAAAAGGCAGCGCCTAAACACGCAAGAGGTTGCCGAGGCTAGCGAAAACGATGCGATGCTGGGCAAACTGGTAGATGAGTTGCAGCATATTTTTGGCGGGGTGGTAAGCCAAGCCGATATTAATGTGTTTGTTACGCTGTATATTGCCGATGCGTTTCCGGCAGATTTAATTTTGATTGCGGCCAGCCATTGCGCAGCCCAAAAAAAGACAAGTGCCCGCTATATAGAAAAGGTGCTGTTTGGTTGGCGGCGCGACGGTATTACCACCTGCGAGGAAGCAGATGCCTACCTGCGGCTGCTGGCCCAGCGGGAAAAACGTGAGAAACAAATTGCAACCCTATTGCAAATTGATGCCGCTGGCCTAACATTAGCCGAGCGAAAACGCATTGCCGAGTGGTTTGAAGAATACCACTACGGCAAAGAGATGGTGCAGGCGGCCCGCTTGGTTGCGGGCGATAAGGGGGGCAATGTGCGTTACCTTGCCGGTATTTTAAAAAACTGGCACGGCAAGGGGTACCGCAACCCGCGCGATGTGCAGCAAGCACAAGAAAACATGAATGTGCGTGTGCAAGGCCCCGAGGCCAGTATTGCGCCAGATGAAAATATTTTGGCAAGCATGGGCCGGGGCAAACGGAGAAAAGAAAAATGAGCAAACAACAGCTTTTTTTAAAAGCAAAAAATATAGTGGCAAGCCGGCAGCGCACAGCTGAAGAAAAGGCCGAAGCCAACCGGGCAAAAATTTATGCTGAAATACCAGAGCTTGCCCTGATGGATGAAAAGAAAGCCGAGGCAGGGGCACTGGCCGCCCGCCTTGCCGCCAGCGGCAACAAGGTGGCGGCGGGGCAAAACCTGCAACAAATGCGCGATATTTCGGCCCGGCGCAAAATGCTGCTGGGCCAGCGTGGGTACAGCGAGCGGGACCTAGCCCCCCAATATACCTGCGAAAAATGTGGCGACAGCGGTGTGCACAATGGCACCATCTGCAGCTGCGTAAAAGAAGAAATAAAAAAAATGCGCCGCCAGGCCATACACGAGGCAGGCCCCTTAACCTTGTGCAGCTTTGATAATTTTGACCTTGCCTATTATCCTGATTCAATGCCCGGGATAGAGGATTCTCCCCGTGCAATAATGGCCGAAAACCTGCGAGACTGCCGAGAGTATGCGGCCTATTTTGGCCCCCGCAGCGAAAATTTGCTGCTGTTTGGCAATGCCGGCCTTGGCAAAACGCATTTGGCGCTTTCTATTGCGGGCGAAGTGCTGGACAAAGGCTACGACGTTATTTATATCAGTGCGCAAACGGCGTTTTCGCAAATAAGCGCCCAGCGGTTTAATAGCGATACCAGCTTGTTTGACAGCATGATGCAGGCCGATTTATTGATTGTGGACGACCTTGGCACCGAGTTTGTGGATGCCTATGTGCTAAGCAAATTGTACGAGCTAATTAACGGCCGCCTGGTAAACCGCCCCACCATTTACACCACCAATATTTGCGATGACATGCTGCTGCGCACCAAATACACCGAAAAAATTGCTTCGCGCTTGCTGGGCTCTTGCAGTAGAATGCCCTTTTTAGGCAAAGATGTGCGGTTGCAGCCCAAGCTGTAAAAATTATATAGTAGCAATAAAAAAGCTTGCCCCTGTTTTTGGGGCAAGTTTTTTAAATGTGCAGTATGGTTATTTTTTTTCGTCTGCCAGGCTGCGCTCCAGCATAATGGCGGCAAAATCTAATGCGTTGTACAGGCCGTTTTTCATGCTTTGTCTGGCAATGCGGTCCTTCGGTGGCAGCGAAGTATCGGTAGAAAGCAACATCACCGAAATTTTATCGGGCACCTCTTCGCCGTTTTCTTGCTTGGTAGAAAGAATTTGCAAAAAAACAACATACGGGTCTGCCATGTCGCCGTAGTACATTTCGTTTTTATTGCGCAGCAAAGGTTTGCCTTTATATTTTAACGGGGCTGTAAATGCCATTATCACAATTCTCCTTTATATCAAGTGTTTGCTTAAAAAGTATACCATTCACTTTGCAAAAGTGCAACAATGGCGTGGCAACGCTTAACCGTGTGGGTAAATATTGGTGCTGTTTTGTGCCGGCAATGGGTAAGGGGCAGGCTGGGCAGGTGCCGCTTTTTTGCCCTGCCACTGGGCAACCCCTGCTGCCGCCAGCATTAAAATAATAAAAACAGATACCAAAACACGCTGCGGGTAGTTGGCAAACCCCAGCAAATTAAAGCTGTTGATAAGTACAATATACAAAAAGTAAACGCCCAGCCCGGCAACCATGGGCATCATGCGGTTATCTAGCAGCATAGAGCAAGAAATGGCCGCCCAAATAAGAAGCGGAACAATAGCGTCGAAATTGAGATTGGCAATGCCTGCGTTTAGCCGTTGTGTTTGCATAATACCCGCAATGCAGGCAAATAGGCCGGCAATGGGATAAGCGAAGTATGGAAAAACAAGCCCCGTGCCGCCCACGGTTTTGCGAAGGGAATAAGGTTTGCCAAGCGGGGTAAAAAGCACATATAAAAACCCGGCAATAGCTACCAAAGCAGCAACAAAAGGCCATAATGTGCCAGAAACCGGTCGATCGCCCAGTTTAACAAGCTGATTATCGGAAAAAGAGGAAACAAGGTTGCTAAGCAGGGTGCCCACCCCAAGCGAGGCAAGCATAGAGGGTACCCGCAGCACCACGGTTAATACCCCCACAATGGCGCCCGATGCAAGGCCAAAAAGCAAGGCCAAAGCAATAGAGCCGCTGGAGGCATACACATAGCCTCCGGCCATCATAATAAGGCCCAAAGAAAGATCGAGCCCTTTGGCACGGGTGGTAATAACAAACCCAACCACCAGTGGCGCTGTGGTAGAAAACTGATAAATAATATTGCGTATGTTAATGGGCGAAAACTGCTTGTGCCCCACAAAGGGGGTTAGCGCCACAATGGAAAACGCAAATAAAACAAAAGGAATAAGCCCCAAAATGTTGGCCAAAAACCAATTTGTGCCCTTGGCTGGCCTGGGGGCAGGTGGTGCGGGTTGTGGGGCGCTGTAGGGGTTGGGCGCGGGTTGGCCATAAGGTTCGTTCATAAAAAATCCTCCCTTACAAATTTGCTAAAAGATACCCAAGATGAGCAGAACATTTGCAGGGTGGCCGCCGGTGCCACAGTAACCGCAAAGCTTGCCGGCAAACCACCTATATAATGCGCCAAACAAAGCAAACGCATCTATATTTGTATACGGGCATTAAAAATGGGGAAGAAGGGCTGTTGCCCTGCTTCCCCAAGTTTTTTGCCCGTTTTTAAATGTGGGGCAAGGTTTTTAAATGGTGTAAACCTTTTATAAACAAGTGCTTTTTTGTGCTGTGGTTAGTTATAAGGGGTTACCCTGCCAAATAACTTTTTACCAAAGCCTGCAAAATATCGTCTCTGTCTACCTTGCAAATTTTGGTGCGCGCACCGTTATGCGTGGTAATGTAGGTAGGGTCTTCAGAGAGGATGTAACCCACAATTTGGTTAATGGGATTATACCCTTTCTGCTTTAGCGCAGCGTAAACTTCTGTAAGTATTTGATGAATTTCCTGGTCCCTGTCATCCTGTACCGAAAAAATAGTGGTGGTAGAATCGGCCATACAACATCCCTCCTTTAAAATATTGCTAAAAGTAGAGGCGATGTGCACAAACCAGCCCCTAAGCAAAAGCAGTTTTACATACTTACAGTATAATACAGCTTGTGCGCAAATGCAAGTAAAAAGGCGGGTTTTACACGGGTTTAGCTGCGCAGTTCTACCCCTATTTCGGCCAGGCTTTTTAGCACCTTGGCCACGGCATGGTCGGCGTCTTGGTCGGTAAGGGTGGCATTTTTGCCACGCAGCACAAGGCTATAAGCCAGGCTTTTTTTGCCGCTGGCAATTTTTTCGCCAGTGTATACGTCAAATAAGGTAAGGCTTTCTAGGTTTTTGCCGGCGGCCGCTTGTATGCGCCCCGCAATGGTGGCGGCGGGCACTTCCAGGTTTGCCACAAGGGCTAAGTCTCGGGTAGTAGCAGGGAACTTTGGCAGCGGGGTAAATTCTGGCGTGCCACCACGTACGGCAAACAAAACGTCCAGGCTTATGTCGGCTGCCACCACCCGCGGTTTAATGCCATAGTTTGCGGTTACGGCGGGATGTATTTCGCCAAGGGTAGCCACCAAAGCCCGCACCGGTGGTGCGTTTGCCACTGGCACCTGCACATATATATTGGCGCATCGGCCGGGGTGGTAGGTGGTGCCCTCGGTGTTTGCCTCTACCTCAAAACCGGCAATGCCAGCGGTGTGCAAAAGGCCTTCTACCGTGCCTTTTAGGGCAGAATAACCCCAGTTAGCGCCGTAGGCCGCCAGTACTATTTTTTGGTTTTCCTGCGGCAGGTTGTCGCTGTTTTCGGCGGGCAAATACTCGGTAGCTTGCTCAAACAAGGCGGCTTCTTCGTTGCGGCTGGCCCAGTTGCGGGCCACAACCTCCAGCATGCTGGGCAGGGCAGTGGTGCGCATAATCGAGGTATCTTCGCCCAGTGGGTTTAAAATTTTAACCGCGCCACGCAGCGGGCTGTTTTGCGGCAGGTTAATCATATCAAAGCTTTTGGGGCTGTAAAAACTAAAGGTTTCGCTTTCCCAAAAACCGTAGCCGGTAAGCGCAGTGCACAGGGTGCGGGTAAAGGTTTGGCGGGCGGTGGGGCGGGCGGTTGCGGCCCCCACCATAACCGTGCTGGGTATTTTGTTGTACCCCACAAAGCGGGCCACTTCTTCGGCAATGTCGCAATCTCGGGCAACATCGTAGCGCGAAGAAGGCACCGTAATGGTTCCCCCTTGTATGCCAAAACCCAGTGGCAGCAAAATATCCACCATCTGCTGCTCGGTTAGCTCAATGCCCAACAGGCGGTTTATGGCGCCGGGGTTAAACGGAATTTCTCGTGGCAGGCGTGGGGCGGGGTAGTCGTCTACAATGCCGGCCACAATGTCGCCGGCGTCCAGCAGGGCCACCAGCTCTAGCGCGCGGTGCAGGGCAGGTGCGGCATTCTCGGGGTTCAGGCCTTTTTCAAACCGGCCCGAAGATTCGGTGCGCAGGCCCAATTTTTTAGAGGTTGCCCGCACACTGGGCCCGTCAAAGCAAGCGGCTTCAAACACAATGCGGTTTGTGGTGTCGTACACGCCAGAATATTCGCCCCCCATAACCCCAGCAATGGCAACAGGGCCTTTTTCGTCGGCAATCACCATCATATCGGGGGTAAGTGCCCGCTGGGTGCCGTCTAGCGTAACAATTTCTTCGCCTGCTTTGGCACGGCGCACCGTAATGCTGCCGCCGTTTACATAGGCAAAATCAAAGGCGTGCATGGGGTGGCCATACTCCAGCATTACATAGTTGGTAATATCCACAATGTTGTTAATGGGGCGCACGCCGCTAAGGCGCAGGCGCTCGCGCATCCACTGGGGGCTGGGTTTAATGCGCACGTTTTCTACAATGGCGGCGCTGTACCGGCTGCAAATGTCGCTGGCTTCTACTTTTACTTTTAGCAGGCTGTGCACATCGCCTTTGCCGGCCGGCACCTTGGGCACATGGTCTTCAAACGGCACACCAAAGGTAGCGGCGGCCTCGCGCGCAAGCCCCCGCACCGATAAACAATCGGGCCGGTTGGGGGTAATTTCAAATTCAAAAGCAATATCATTCATGCCCAGCGCTTCGGTGGCATCGGCACCCAGCGGCGCTTCAAAATCCAGCACAAAAATGCCGTCCTCTATCGCATTCGGAAAATCGTGCAGCGTAAGGCCAAGCTCGTCGATACCACAAAGCATGCCGTTACTTTCTACCCCACGCAGCTTGCCGCGTTTAATCTCTTTGCCACCGGGCAGCTTGGCACCATGCAATGCTACCGGGCAAACATCGCCTACTTTTAGGTTTTGCGCGCCGGTAACAATCTGAATCACCTCGCTGCCAACGTCCACCGCACAAATCCACAAATGGTCCGAGTCGGGGTGTTTTTCCAGCGTTTTTATTTGGCCAATTACCACATTTTTAATGGTATCGGCTTCACTTTCGTAGGTTTCTACCTTGCTGCCGCTCATGGTCATTTTGTCGGCAAATTCGGCTGGGGTACAGGTGAACTTGGCATAGTCCTGTGCCCATTTCAATGGCATTTTCATTGCGTGTACCCTCCTTTAAAATTGGCGCAAAAAGCGCAGGTCGTTTTCGTATAAAAGGCGCATATCATCTAGCCCGTAGCGCATCATGGTAATGCGCTCTAGCCCAACGCCAAAGGCAAAACCGCTGTACACTTTGGGGTCAATACCGCAGTTTTCCAGCACCTCGGGGTGCACCATGCCGCAGCCTAAAATTTCAATCCAGCCTTCGCCTTTGCACAAGGGGCAGCCCTTGCCGCCACATTTAAAGCAGCTCATGTCCATTTCGGCGCTGGGCTCGGTGTAAGCAAAGTGGTGGGGCCTAAAGCGGGTTTTAATCTCCTGCCCATATAGCTGCTTAATAAACACGTCCAGCGTGCCTTTCAAATCGGTAAAAGTAATGCCTTTGTCCACCACCAGCCCCTCTATTTGATGAAAAATAGGGGAATGGGTAGCGTCTACTTCATCGCTGCGGTATACCCGCCCGGGGCAAATAATGCGAATGGGCGGCTTTTGCTCTAGCATGGTGCGCACCTGCATGGGGCTGGTTTGGGTGCGCAGCAAAATATTCTCGGTAATATAAAAGGTGTCCTGCGTGTCGCGCGAGGGGTGGCTGGGCGGCATGCGCAGCATGGTAAAGTTGTATTTGTCGTATTCCACTTCGGGGCCGGTAACCACATCAAAGCCCATGCCCAAAAAAATTTCTTCTAGCTCGCCCAACACCTTTTGAAAAGGATGCCGCCCACCCTGGGCAGGCAGTTTGCCGGGCAGGGTTACGTCAATGGTTTCGCCCGCAAGGCGTGCGTTTAAAGCAGCACTTTGCAATTGGCCTGCTTTGGTTTTTATCATTTCTTCAATGTTTTCACGTACCTGGTTGGCAAGGGCGCCAATCACTGGGCGTTCTTCGGCAGCAAGGCCGCCCATCTGCTTTAAAATAGCGGTAAGCTCGCCTTTTTTGCCCAAAAACCGAATGCGCAAAGCTTCCAGTTCTTGTTCGTTTTGCGCAGCACCCACAAGGGTTTCTGCCTGCTGGCGTATGGTTTCCAGCGCTTGTTTCATCCAAAACACTCCTTAAATAGTAGTTGTTTGCCTGTGGGGTAAACAAAAAAGCTTCGCCCCAGAAATACTGGGACGAAGCCGAATGCTCCGCGGTACCACCCAAATTTTTGCCTTTGCAAACAAAAGCAAACACTTTGTGCCCACTAACGGCGGGAACCGTTTTGGCCTACTGGCAAAATCTGCCGTTCAACCAAACCGCTCGGAAGAGAACTTCGCACACCGTTTTGCACAGGATACTTGCAGCGAGCATATCCCTCTCTGTAGAGCAGCCGGGTGGTTACTTTGCTTCGTCTTGGCGTTTGTAGGCCTAATTGTAACACGGGTTAAAAAGTTTTACAAGGGCAAAATTACGCACAACAATTGTAAAAGTTTAAATGTGCAAACCAGCACAACACTATGCTATACTAAATGTAACAAACCTATGCAAAAGGAGAGCACTATGACCGTGGGCATTGGGGTAGATTGCACCCAAATAGAGCGCATTGAAAAAAGCATGCAAAAGCCGCAGTTTGTGCAGCGTGTTTTTGCTAAAGAGGAACAACAGCTGTTGGCAAGCCTTGGCGCAAAACATGCGGCCGAAACTGCCGCCGGCTGCTTTGCTGCTAAAGAAGCCTTTTTAAAAGCGGCCGGGGTGGGCCTTGGTGGCTTTGCCCTTACCGATATTGCAGTGCTGCGGCAACAAAGTGGCAAACCCTATTACCAGCTTAGCGGCACGGCGGCGGCATATTGCCGGCAAAATAAAATTATGCCCATGGTTTCGCTAACGCACGAGGGCGGGCTTGCCATTGCGTTTGCCGTGTTTGAGGCAAAAGAGTAGAAAGAACGTGATGTATGATGGATAATTTGGAACTGGAAATAAGGCCGGAGACCCCGACAGAATATGACGAAATACGCCAGATGGTAAAAGAAGTGTTTAGCACTGCCAAGCGCAGCGATGGCGACGAGCACGAGTTTGTGGATAAATTGCGCGCACGTGGCGGGTATATCCCGGCGCTGGCGTTGGTGGCACGGCAAAATGGCAGGCTGGTGGGGCACATTATGCTAACCCAAATAGAGGTGAATACAGCCAGCGGAGAAAAATGGCCCGCCTTAATGCTGGCTCCGCTTTCGGTGGTGCAAATACAGCAAAACAACGGCATTGGCACAAAACTAACCGAAGAAAGCCTGCACCTTGCCAAAAAAATGGGCTACAAAGCGGTGTTTTTGGCCGGGCATGCCAACTACTACCCCCGGTTTGGTTTTGTGCCCAGCTGGCACTATGGCATAGAGTATGCCAACCCCATACCCCGTGCCCAACGGGATAATATTATGGCGCTGGAGTTGCAGCCGGGTGTTTTGCAGGGTGTGAATGGAACGATTATGCTGGAGTGAAAGAATTTACTGTTTATGCAAATTGGCTTATTGTATATATTTTTGTAAAAACAACACCGCAATGCAACAAGCAAAGCGGTGCTTTTTTATAATAAAATGCTCTATTCTCCCAGCATCATGTGGGCACATTTGTAAATGTCGCCGCAGCCAAGGGTAAGCACAAGGTCGCCGGGCTTTGCGTGCCCCATCACATATTCGGCTACCTCTGGCTGGGTGTGAAGCCACACGCTGCCGGGTATTTTGTCGGCCAAATCTGCGGTAGTAACAGTGTAATCCTCGGGCTTTTCGCGCCCACCCATAATGTCGGTCATCACCACATGGTCGGCAATGGGCAGCACCTGGGCAAACTCGTTTAGCAGCAGCTGGGTGCGGCTGTAGGTGTAGGGCTGAAACACCGCCCAAACCGCATTAAAGCCAAGCTCTTTAGCGGTGGAAAGAGTAGCGGAAAGCTCGGTGGGGTGGTGGGCATAATCGTCCACAATGGTAATGCCATTTTTTTCGCCCATCACCTGAAAACGGCGCCCCGTGCCGGTAAAGCCGGCAAGCCCAGCCGCACATTGTTGCGGGGTGGCGCCCAGCAGGCGGGCACCGCCATAAGCCGCCAAAGCGTTGTAAATGGTGTGGCGGCCGGGGGCGTTTAGCTGTATTTCACACATTTCGGTGCCTTTTTCTACCACGGTAAAAGCCCAAAAGCCGGGGTTGTGTTCCCGCAAATGGGTGGCGGTGTAGGTGTGCTCGCCTTCCAGCCCAAAGCTTAGCAAGTTAGGCAGGCCGGCTACCACCTCACGGCTATTGGCATCATCGCCGTTATACAGCACAAAGTTTGTAGCAAGCTTGCAAAAAGCCCTAAAAGCGGCCTTTAAATGTGCCATGTCGCCAAAAAAATCCAGGTGGTCGTCGTCCACATTTAGCAGCACAGCGGCATAAGGGCGCAGCTCTAAAAAAGTGTTGTGAAACTCGCACGCCTCTACCACAATACCGGTGCCGGTGCCCGCTTTGCCATAGCCATTAATATAGGGTAGCTTGCCACCAATTACGGCGGCGGGGTTTAGCCCGGCCATTTGCAAAATTTGGGTGGCCATGCCGGTGGCGGTGGTTTTGCCGTGGGTGCCGGCAATGCAAAGCGGGTGTTGGTATAGGCTGGTAATATACCCCAGCATCATGCTGCGCTCTACCGCCGGTATGCCAAGGCGCTCGGCCTCCTGCCGTTCGGGGTTATCGGCCCCAATAGCGGCCGAATACACCACCAAATCGGCATTTTGCACATTGCTGGGGTGGTGGCCCATCATTACCTGCACACCCAGTTTGCGCTCGGCAGTTAGTATATCACCCTCGTTTACGTCGCTGCCCGAAATGAAGTGCCCCTCTGGCAGTAATATTTGCACCAGCGGGTACATGCCGCTGCCGCCCACACCAATAAAATGCAGGTGTTTTGGGGTTTTTAACAGGCTGGCAAGGTCAATTTTCATGGGATCATCCTTTGCAAAAAGCTTTTAATTGAGTATAACCAAGTATACCATATTTTTTGTGCACAATATACCGTGCACTTTTTTTGGGGAAATTGCCATTGGTGGGCGGGCAAGGAAGGTTCCTTCACTTTGTTTAGGAGGGCAGGCGGAGGAAAAGATTTTTTGTTTGGCTTAGTATGATGGCCGGGCGGGAAGAACCACCAGTTTGCTGGGCGGCCGGTGATGGTTTTTAAAATAGAGCTTAGATTGTTGGTGTTGCTGCAATTTTATATTTTGCTGTACCCATGGTTTCACATCTCCCCAAAAAATATAGAATATGGTATACTGATTGTGAAAAACATACCCCTTTAATGCCCATAATTTGGAGGTGCCTATGCTGTTACAATTGCCCCGGCACGCAGTTACTATTTTGCAAACCATTGCCGCCGCAGGCGGGCAGGG
Organism: Ruminococcaceae bacterium OttesenSCG-928-A16; assembly: GCA_030267215.1. GTDB lineage: Bacteria > Bacillota > Clostridia > Oscillospirales > Ruminococcaceae > JAAYCI01. The sequence continues at coordinate 15,918 of JAJDJP010000022.1, read as the reverse complement.
CTATGTGGTGGGCGGTGCCCTGCGAGATTTATTGCGTGGCAAAACCCCGCAAGATTGGGACTTTGCTGCCACCTTGCCGGCGGCAACCCTGCTGGGCATTTTTAGTGGTGCTAAGCTAATAGGCGGCATTTGTGGCACCGTGCAGGTGCCCTTTGGCACAACCACCTGCGAAATTACCCCCTGCCGTGCCGAGCGTGGTTATACCGACCATCGCCACCCCGACGAAGTGGTGCTGGTAAGTGATATTTTGCAAGATTTGGCCCGCCGAGATTTTACCATAAACGCCATGGCGTTTAACGGCGAAGCTTTGTTTGACCCCTTTGGCGGCCAGCAAGATTTAGAAGCCGGCATTTTGCGCTGCGTGGGCAACCCTGCCATGCGCTTTCAAGAAGACCCGCTGCGCATTTTACGTTTGTTTCGGTTTATGGCAACGCTGGGGTTTGCCCCTGCGGCCGAAACTTTTGCCGCAGCGGTAAATGCTATGCAAAGCCTTGCCACCCTTAGCCCCGAGCGGGTGCGTGCCGAGGTAGAACAGATATTACTTTCGCCCATGCCACAGGTGCTGGGCACCCTTGTTACAAACGGCGGGCTGCGGGGCTATGGCTTTAAATTTGCCCCCCAGCTAAAAACATTTAAAGAGGTACCGCCAACCCTGCTGTGCCGCTGGTGGGCGTTTATTACCCAGTGCGGTGCCAAGGTAGAGCAGGTGGGCAGCCGGTTTGGGTTTTCTGCCCGCTTTTTAAAAGATTTAAACGAGTGCACCCGCCTGTACCATTTAGGCCCAGCTGCCAGCAAGGTAGAATTAAAAATGAAACTGCGCAACACCTTGCTGGATTATGCGGAGCTTTCGGCCACGTTTGCGGCGGTTAACCCCGTGTTTATAGGCGAGCCAGTGCTGTATGCCGCCGTGCGTGCCAAGCGTGAGCCCTACCGCTTGGCCCAGCTTGCTATAGATGGCGACATGCTGCGCCACGAGGGGATACGTGGCGAAAAATGCGGCCGTATTTTAGAGGAACTGCTAAAAACAGTGATTAAAGACCCGGCGCTAAACCAGGGGCCAGTGCTAATGGGTTTGGCAGAGGGGCTAAAACAGCTGTTGTAAAAAGGGGCGCATAAGTGCAGGGGGGCCTTTGCGCTTAACCAATGGCTGCGCCCCAAAAATTAACGACTATTTGGAGGCGTTATTTTTTTGAAAAGCTTTGTAAATAATTTGTACACCGGGTTTACCAAAACAAAAATGGTGCTGGTGGCTTTGGTGGCTGTAATATACGGCGTGCTGCTTACCTTTGGCGGTGCCAGCGTACTGCAATTGCTGTTATTTGCGGCGGTGCTAATGGGCTATATTGTGCTGCCGGGGCTGTGTTTGGCCCACTTGTTAAAAACACACCGGTTTGCTAAAGGGTTTACCGGGCCGCTGGCGCTGTTGCTGGGGGCTGGTTTTTTTGCGGCGCTGTATTGTGTGGCCATGCGGCTAAATGCGCTTTGGCTGCTGCGCATGCTACCGCCGGCCCTTGGCCTTGGGTGGGCGGGCTTGCAGCTATATAAAAAACGTGGGCAGCCCCGGTTTGGCTTGCCGCAAAAACAAAAAATGCAACCGCACCAGTGGTTGCTTGTGCTGCTGTTTGCCGCCTTATGGCTGCTATACACCTTTGCCAGCGTAACCAAAAATGCGCACCCACTTGCGGTGGGTGATGTACTACTGAACCAGGACTTTTTGTGGAATGTGGGCAATGCCAACAGCTTTACCATGGCTTTCCCTCCGCACGATATCCGCTTTTACAACGTGCGGCTGCACTACCATTATTTAACCGAGCTTTTGGCCGGTGCGCTTTCGGTGGTAAGTGGCATTTCTGCCTATAACATTATTGGGTTTTACATGCAGCCGTTTATGCTGGCGGCGCTGGTTCTATGCCTGCATCAATTTGGGCGCATTGTGTGGCCACAAAGCCTGTTTAAGGTGGTATTGTTCCCCTATAGCTTGTTTTTGTTTAGCTGCGCCAGCTTGTGGAAGGTGCTACCCAACGGGTGGAGTGTTTTTTGGAACAGCAGCATTACCCACCTAATAACCAATATTAACGGGCAAACCACCGCCACGGTGTTTTTGTGCATTTTTGGCGGGCTATTGGTGCTGGCTATGCGGCAAAAATATAAGGCTAGCCTAGTGCATTATGCTTTGCTGCTGTGTGCTTTTTTTATGCTTACCTTTGCAAAAGGGCCGGTGGCAGCTATGGTAATTTGCAGCCTGGTGCTCACTTTGGTTATTGGCGTTTTTCAAAAAAACATAAGCTGGCGGGGGCTGGTGTTTGGTGCCGTGGCACTGGCCATGTTTGCGGTAGTATATGTTGTAATGTTTAGCAGTGGGGCCAATAACAGCATGCCGTTTAGCCTGGCCGGCACGCTAGAAAAAGGCTACTTTGTTAACATTTTAGCCCTTATTCAAAGCAAAAACCAAACGGTGTGGCAGCTTAGCCTGCCGCTGTTTTGGCTACTGCAAAGCTTTTTAATGATGCCGGCCGTGTTTTTACTGTTTTGTAAACAGGTGGGGCACAGCCTGCACCACTTTGGCAAGCTACCGGCCGAAAAGGTGTTTTTTAACGGCGTTGCGGTTGGCGGCTTGCTGGCGTTTTTTTGGTTTAACCACCCAGCCATGAGCCAAACCTACTTTTTGTTTGCCTCTATATTTTTTGTAACGCTGCTGGTGGTAGATGCCACAGATACCCTACGCTGGCCCAAAGCCGGCCAGTTTACCAAGGTTAAAACAATGGTAAAAAAGGCAGGCATTGCGTTGGTTGCGTTTTTTGCCTTGGTGGGTTTTGCCACCGCAGGGTTTTTGTATACCCACATTGTGGGCAGCGGCGCCCGGCAGGTGGCCCGCAACCTTGGGCTAGAGGAAAAATATCCCTACGACTCGGTAATGACGCCGGACGACGAGGCAGCCATGGTGTGGTTTAGCCAAAACAGCCCTAAAGATGCCATGTTTGCCACCAACCGTATCCACACCGGTATGCGGCGCGAGGGCATTAGCAACCTATATTCGGCCCTTTGCGCGCGGCAGGGATATATGGAGGGATTTCAGTATGCGGTAACCAACATGGGCGTGGCCGAAGAAGTAGTGCTGGAACGGTTGACCGTGAACAATGCCTTGTTTAATGCCACAACCCCGCCCCAAGAGGTGGTGCGCTTGTGCCGTGAAAATAATATTAGCTATCTTATTTTTTCAGAGCAATCGAACAAATTTGATGCCAGCGAAGAGCAGCTAAGCGCAATGGAGCAGGTGTATGCCGGGCCAGATGTGCGTATTTATAAGCTGCCAAATGCGGCGGAATAAAGCTGCCCAAAAGCACTTTAAAACGGCATTGTTGGGCCGTAAGCGCCATTTGCTAAAACTATACTGCAATGGTATAATATATACTATAAAGTATATAAAAAGGCCTTGCACATAAGGCAGGCGTAAAAATTGGAGGCAGCTGATGGCAGATAGAAAAATAAAAGATTTAGTGCGCGGCCAACGCGCGATAGACGGTGCTGGTGTGCACCTGGTGCGGGTTTTGGGGCGAGATACCGCCCAAGCGTTCGATCCGTTTTTGATGCTGGACTCGTTCGACTCTGAAAACCCGGCAGATTACACCGCAGGGTTCCCGTTTCACCCGCACCGTGGCATCGAAACCATCACCTATTTAATCCAGGGCGAAATTGACCACGAGGACAGCCTTGGCAATAAGGGTACCATTAAAAGCGGGCAAAGCCAGTGGATGACCGCCGGCAGCGGCATTATGCACCAAGAGATGCCACAGGCTTCGCCCCGCATGTTGGGGTTGCAATTGTGGCTAAACCTGCCCCAAAAGCAAAAAATGGCTGAACCACGCTATTTTGATATTACCAGCGAAATGATAGGCGAAGCCGAGGTAGAAGGCGGCGTAGTGCGGGTAATTTCGGGCCAGTACGCCGGCGCCAAGGGGGTAAAGCCGTACCATGTGCAGGCCAGCATTTACGATGTAGCCCTGCAGGCAGGGGCCAGCCTTACATTGCCCACCAAAACCGATGAAAATGTGTTTGTGTTTTTAATTGATGGTGATGCTGTGATTGACGGACAAACCGTTGCCAGCAAAACAGCGGTACTGTTTGGCGAGGGTGATGCCGTAACCGTGGCAGCCCCAGCCGGCGCAAATACCCGTTTTATCTTTTGCAGCGGCAAACCCCTGCACGAGGGAATCTCCTGGGGTGGCCCCATTGTAATGAACAGCCGTGAAGAGCTGGACCACGCTTTCGAGGAGCTGCGCAGCGGCGAGTTTATCAAACACAAAATTGTTAAATAACGTACGGCGCTTAACATAGCAAAGCCCAAAACCTTGCAACTAAGGTTTTGGGCTTTGCTTTTTGCCACTAAGTGCTATGTGGCTTTGGTTAAAACGGGGCGGCAATATCTCCGCCATAGGGTATAGGTTAGGGCAGCAATTTCACTGTAGCACTTTAGCATGGTTTGTGCAAAAATACCGCATAATGCCAACACGCATAGCATGTTTTGTGTAACATGAATAAACTGCCCGTTTTTGCTTGTAAGTTATAAAAAGCCGTGGTATAGTATTTGTTGTAAGTACAAATGTGTTTGAGAGGTGAACAATTTGGACGAGGAAAAATACCTGTTGGTGGCGGCCAGCGTTTTGCCCGATGTTTTTTTGCGGGTGCTGCGGGCGAAAGAATTGCTTGCCAGCGGTGAAGCCAAAAATGTGTCGCGCGCTACCAAAATGGTGGATGTAAGCCGCAGCGCCTTTTACAAGTATAAAGACAGCGTGTTTAGGGCCGATACCGGGCGGGATGTTTTTACCCTTACAGCCGCCCTGCTGGACGAAACCGGTGCACTGCAAAACCTGCTTGCCGCTATTTCGGGCGCAGGGGCAGGCGTGGTTACCATTAACCAAAATATGCCAGAAAATGGCGCCGCCGTGGTGGCAGTAACAGTGCGCACCCAAGGCATGGAAATGGACATTGACACCCTGTGCGAAGAGCTGAAAAAGCAGCGTACGGTGGTAGATATTAAACGCAGCAAGTAACAAATCTAAAAGAAAGGGCGCATTACGGCGTTAGCTGCAAAGCTGCCCGGCGGTTGCGTATCCAATATACGCGCCCTTGTGCCGCTTTTTGCTGCCTTGTACTGCAATCCCTTTCTTTTGGTTTGTTTACGAAGAAAGGGTGCCTTACAGCGCTGGCTGCAAAGCTGCCTGGCGGTTGTGTACCAAACAAAACACACGGGCCTTTGTGCTGCGTTTGTCGCTTTATGTGGCGGCATTTTTGGGGCTGTTTGCGTAAAATGCATTCAGCCGCTCAACGATATTATTGCTTTTGAGGAGAAAAATATGGCAAAATTGGCAATATTGGGTTTTGGAACAGTGGGCAGCGGGGTGCTGCAGGTGCTGCGCCAAAACCAAGAGGTGGTGCGCCGCAGGTTGGGCGCGCCGCTAGAGGTAAAATATATTTGCGATATTCGTGATTTTAGCGAAAGCGAAGACGCTGCCCTGTTTGTAAAAGATTTTGAGCAGGTGCTAAGCGACCCCGAGGTGGAGCTGGTGGTGGAAACCATTGGTGGCACAAACCCAGCGTACAATTTTGTTACCCGCGCGCTGGAAAGCGGCCGCCACGTAGTTACCAGCAACAAAGAGCTGGTGGCAACCTACGGCGATGTATTGCTGCAAAAAGCCAAACAGCACAATGTTTGCTTTTTGTTCGAGGCCAGCGTGGGGGGCGGCATGCCACTAATAACCCCCATGTACCAAAGCATGGCAGCCAACCACCTGCTGGCTGTGCAGGGCATTGTTAATGGCACCACCAACTACATGCTAACCTGTATGGAAAAAGAAGGCCTGGATTTTGACACCGCTTTACAACAGGCGCAAAGCCTTGGTTATGCCGAAACAATCGATCCTTCTTCGGACGTAGACGGCATTGATGCCGGGCGCAAAATTGCTATTTTGGCCGCCATTGCCTTTGGCAAACATGTCTACCCGCAAAATGTGCCAACCCGTGGTATACGTGCCGTTACCCCCGCCGATATACAGGCCGGGCAGCAAATGGGCCGGGCTGTAAAATTGGTGGCGTGGGCGGCTAAAGCGGCCGGCGGCAACCTACAATGCGGGGTAGAGCCAATGCTGGTAAGCAGCAGCAACCTGCTGGCCGGGGTAGAGGACGTGTTTAATGCAGTGGCCATACAGGGCGACATGCTGGGCGAGGTGCTTTTTTATGGCAAAGGGGCGGGCAAACTGCCTACCGCCAGCGCCGTAGTAGCCGATGCTATGGATGCCTTGCAGCATGGCCCAGCACTGCACAACAACCTGTTTTGGCTGCCCGCCCCACCTATAGAGGGGCAGTACCAAGATACCGGCCGGTATAACTACTACCTGCGCCCCACAAAGCCCACAAACCTGCAAATGGTACTGCAGCAACCCAACGCAAAGCCAATACCGGGTGTGGCTGCCGCCATGCTAGAAGCATATTCTGCCGAAGAATTAGCAAGCACTGTGGCAGCACTTGCGGGGCAGGGTGTAACAACTGCCATTACAATGAAGTTGCTGGATTAAACCGGTAAACTGTATAGCCCAAATACATAAGCCTACTTAGGGTTTGCGGTGTTTGGCGCTAAGCATATAAAAATTAGTTAAAAGCGGGAAGAGGGGAACCAAGATGGTAACAGTACATGTACCCGCAACCAGCGCCAATATAGGCGCCGGGTTCGATAGCCTTGGCCTGGCGCTGGGCCTTGGCAATGTGGTGGCAATGGCCCAGGCCGAAGGTTGCCATATTACCAGTGCCGACGAGCACGCAGTGCCCACCGGGCCAGATAACCTGGTGTACCATGCGGCCCAGCTATTATACCAGCATTGCGGCAAACCGTTTACCGGGCTGCAAATTACCCAAACCAGCCCCATCCCCATGGCGCGGGGGTTGGGTTCGTCTTCGGCCTGCATTGTGGCCGGGCTTATTGGGGCCAATGCCCTGCTTAAAAACCCCTGCACCCGAGAAGAACTGCTTACCATTGCCGCCGGCATAGAGGGCCACCCCGACAACGTGGCCCCGGCGCTGCTGGGTGGGCTGGTGGCAAGCTGCATCGAAAACGGGCGGGTGTACAGCGTTAAAAAAGAAATTTCGCCCACCTTGCTGTTTGGGGTGTTTGTGCCAAATTTTGAACTGCTGACCGAAAAGGCCCGGGCGGCCCTGCCCAAAACTGTGCCGCATGCCGATGCCGTGTATAATCTTTCGCGCGCGGCGCTGTGCCAAGCCGCCCTGTGCGAGGGACGGCTGGATTTGCTGCCCGTTGCCACCGAAGACAAGCTGCACCAGCCTTACCGCCTGCCCCTAATTGAGGGCGGCGAACAGGTGTTTGCCCTGGCCAAAGCCGCCGGCGCATTGGCGGTTACCATAAGCGGGGCAGGCCCCAGCATTTTAACCGTGGTAGAAAAAGGAAACACCCGGTTTTGGCAAACTGCCCAGCAGGCACTGCAAACCGCCGCGCAAAATGGCGAGGCCGCCGGCAAATTTACCCTGCTGCAATTGCAGCCCGATAATTTGGGCGCAAGGCTAATATAGGCTGATAGGCAAGGGCGATAGCGTTTAGCCCTGCGTGTTCAACCGCTAATTTGCATGGTTCTGTTTTTGCCTTCTGCGGGGCGCAAAAACAGTATGTTGCAAAAATGTTTAAAAGTAGAGTAGCAATTTTATAGAGGGATTGAGGGGAAGCACATGCCGTTAATTGTACAAAAGTTTGGCGGAAGCTCGGTAAGAGACCGAGACCGCATTTTTAATGTGGCCCGCATTGTGGCCAACACCTTTAACGCCGGCAACGACGTAGCCGTGGTGGTATCTGCCCAGGGAGACACCACCGATGATTTGCTGGAAAAAGCAGGGGAGATAACCCATAACCCCAGTGCGCGGGAGATGGACGTACTGCTTTCTTCGGGCGAGCAGATTAGCATGGCTCTGCTTGCCATGGCTTTGGGCGAGCTTGGCTGCCCGGCCGTTAGCCTTACGGGCTGGCAAGCCGGGTTTGAAACCAACCGCAGCTATGGCCGTGCCCGCATTAAAAACCTGAACACCGAGCGCATTGCAAGCGAGCTGGATAAGCGCCGGGTGGTTATTGTGGCGGGGTTTCAGGGGTTAAATGTTAACGATGACATTACCACCCTTGGCCGTGGTGGCAGCGATACCAGCGCCGTTGCCATAGCCGCTGCCCTGCGGGCGGACCGCTGCCAAATTTTTACCGATGTGGACGGCGTGTATACAGCCGACCCACGCCTGGTGCCAAACGCCAAAAAGTTGCAGGTAATTTCGTTTGATGAAATGCTGGAACTGGCAACTTTGGGCGCACAGGTGTTAAATAACCGCAGTGTAGAACTTGCCAAAAAATTTGGCGTAGAACTGGAAGTGCTAAGCAGTTTAAATCCGGTTTCGGGCACAATTGTAAGGGAGGGGTACGATATGATGGAAGGTATGCTAATAAAAGGGGTTGCAAAAGATACAAATGTGGCGGTAGTTTCTATTTTAGATGTACCCGACGTGCCAGGCATGTCTTTTAAAGTGTTTAGCCTGCTGGGCCAAAAAAAGATAAACGTGGATATTATTTTGCAAAGCAGCGGCCGTGGCGGAAACAAAGACCTTATTTTTACGGTGCCGGCCAGCGATGCCGCGATAGCACACCAAATATTGCTAGAAAACCTTGGCCGTTTTGGTGGCAAAGAGGTTTTGGTAGATACCAACGTTGCCAAGGTTAGCATTGTGGGCGCAGGCATGCAAAGCCACAGCGGTGTTGCGGCCAAAATGTTCGAGGCTTTGTACGAAGCCAACGTAAACGTGCGCATGATTTCGACCAGCGAGATTAAAATTTCGGTGTTAATCGATGCGGCCGAAGCCGACCGCGCAGTGGTGGCCATTCACGCAGCGTTTGAAGAATAATAAAAAATAACCGAACGGCGTATGTAACTTTTGGGTTGCCTGCGCCGTTTTGTTTTATGTGCGGTAAACTTCAAAACCAGCCGGTTTTAAAGGCGCGAAAAAGTTCGCATACTCACCCAAAAGTGTGGGTGTTTAACCGTTCGTCGTTTATAGTTACTTAGTGGCGCCTATACAGGCGCCAGCAGGCAAAACCAGCCAATTAAAAGTTGGGCTGGTTTTATAGCGGTGTTGCCTGCTTGGGGTAGCTCCTTTTACAACAACACCTTGTATAAAAAACCAAATAATAAGTTTTTGTAACAATATATTGTATAAAAACGCCCACAATACTTGTAACGGTGGGGTTTCGGCGGTATAATAAAACAAAGCGGTATTTATGCGCAGTTTTGCGCAAAATAATATAGGTGTAAAGGCACCGGTGGTTTGTGCCAACTATTTTAAAAAGTATGAGGTGAGCGCCATGCCTGTGGGGTCTAATCGTCCACAAAACAGGCCCGATATTTCGGGAGATGAGTATCGCCGTTACCAAGAAGAAAAAGCGAAAAAGCGCCAAAAGTTGCGTATGCGCCGGCTGTTAATGCTGGTGGTATTTGTGCTAGCGGCCGTTTTGCTGGTTGTTTGCATTGTTATGATTTTTAGGGGCCTGTTTAAAAGCAAAACCCCCGCTAGCAGCGTAGGCTCCAGCGTTTCCACCTCTATGGCAAGCAGCGTGCCCACAGCGGGCGGTGCCATAGCCCAAAACCCCGATGCGTGGAACCTGCAAATAATTAGCCCTGCGCACCCGGCCGATGCAAGCCTTGCCGTGCCAGAGCTTACCACCCTTGCCTATGGTGGTGTGGGGTATTATATCGATACCCGTGTGGCCGACACATTACAGCAGATGATTACCGATTGTAATGCGGCCACTGGCGGCAGTTTAAAAATTATTTCGGGGTACCGCAGCTATGCATACTCCGAAAAGCAGTACAATTATTACCTGGGCAACTACCGCAAGCAGGGCATGGCCGAAGAACAAGCACTGGCCGCCGCTGCCGCCATGGAAGTGCCCCCCGGCACCAACGAGCACCAAACAGCGCTGGCGGTAGATTTTGTTACCAATGTGGTAACCACCGCCGCTACTGGGTTCGACCAAACGGCAGAATACCAATGGCTGCGCGAAAATGGTGCCAATTACGGCTTTATTATGCGCTACCAGGCCGATAAAACCGAGTTGACCGGTGTGGCGTATCAGCCCTATCACTTTAGGTTTGTAGGTGTAGAAGAGGCCAAAGAGATGAGGGCTAAAAACCTTTGCCTGGAAGAATATGTAGGCAAAACCCCCGGTGCGGCCACGGCTACCCCGCCGCCCGCTGCAAGTAATGCCGGCAGCAATAGCGCAGCTTCTGCGGCGTAAAGTTTGCTGTGTACCTTAAATGCCAACCCTTATTTCCCCCGCCAAGCGGGGGAAATGTGTGTTTGTATGCGTCTACCCGCTAAAAGTGAAACTTATTCCCCACCACAGAGGGGAATAAGTGCGGAATTTTTAAATTGCGGCAATATTTCCAAACGCACCTCTATTGTGTTTAAAAAGGCTTTGCAAAACTATATTAATAAAAGGAAACCTAACCATGAACCGAACCGAAATAGCACCGGGTGTATTTGTAAACCAAATTGCCGGGCAAAAATTTAAGCGTTGCAAAATATCCATCCACCTTGTGGTGCCGGGCAGCCGCGAAAACGCTACCGAGCTAGCCCTGCTGCCGCATTTGCTCGATCGATCCTGCGCCGCCATTCCCGATCCTCTTCGGCTTTCGCGCCGCCTGTTTGATTTGTACGGTGCCGAAATTGCCAGTGAAAGCTATACCGCCGGGGCAAACCGTGTGCTTACCATTGGTATTTCGGGCCTCAAAAATGCTTACGCCCTGCAAGGCGAAGATTTGGAAAGTGAATATTTAACCCTTGCCTGCCAGTTGCTGTTTGCCCCAAAACTGCAAAATGGCGTGTTTAATGCCGCCGAAGTAGAAATAGAAAAAGAAAAACAGGCCGATTATCTGCGCAGTGAAATGAACGACAAACGCATGTACTGCCTGCACCAAGCCCGCCGCAGCCTGTTTAAAAATTCTCCCATGGGCATCGAGTCTTCGGGCTATTTAGAGGATATTGAAGCCATTACCGCCCAAAGCCTGTTTGCCACTTACCATGCACTGCTGGCCACAGCACAAATAGAGGCATTTGTAGTGGGGGCCAATGCCGAAAAAGCTGCCCAGATACTGCAAAATGCTATGGTGGCCATAAAACGCAGCCCAGCCCAGCAGGCAAAACCGGTAGCCATACAACCGCCGGCCAACTTTGAATATTTTGAAAAACCGATGGACACTGTGCAGGGCAAATTGTGCATTATGTGCACCAGTGGCAGCGTGGCAACCCCGCGCCAAATGGCCATTATGCGGGTAGCAACCGCCATTTTTGGCGGCCTGCCTACCAGCCGCCTGTTTGTAAATGTGCGCGAAAAACAAAGCCTATGCTATTACTGCGCGGCCTCCTATGCGGGGCAAAGCGGTGTGCTTACCATCGATTCTGGCGTGGACCACGCCAGCCGGGAGCGTGCCGCAAAGGCTGTTTTGCACGAGCTAACCCAAATGCAAACCCAGCTGGTGAGCGAGCAGGAACTGCAAAACGCAACCGACGCCCTTACCAATGCCTTTACCGGCGTAACCGATAACCCCGACGCCCTTGAAAACTGGGCGTTTAACGAACGCCTGCGTGGCACCGATTTGAGCATTGAGGACTTTTTGGCCCTGCTGCAAAACGTTACCCGCGAAGAGATACGCACTGCTATGGCAAGCTTTACCCCTGCGGTGCAGTACGCAATTACCGGCAAGGAGGAAGCGAAATGAGCCAGAATTTGCCAAAAGCAACCGCCGATGCCCTGCGGTTTGAAGAAAAGATTTTGCCAAACGGCTTGGCGTTGCGGGTATTACCCATGCCGGGGTTTCAGGCGGTGCACGCCATTTATGCCACCAATTTTGGCTCGGTTAACCGGGGGTTTACCCAAAACGGAAAAACCGTGGAACTGCCCGCCGGCATAGCCCATTTTTTAGAGCATAAAATGTTTGAAAGTGAAGATGGAACCGATGCTTTTTCGCTGTATGCCGAAACCGGCGCTTCACCTAACGCCTATACCGGGTTCGACCGTACCAGCTATATTTTTACCGCCACAAACGAAATTGACCGCAACCTGGATATTTTGCTTTCGTTTGTAGGCCACCCGCACTTTACGGCCCAAACCATTGCCAAAGAGCAAGGCATTATTGGGCAAGAAATTAAGATGTATGAAGACAATGCCGACACCCGTGCGGTGTTTGCCATGCTGGCTGGCCTGTATAAAAACCACCCCGTGCGCGATGAAATTGTGGGCACGGTAGAAAGCATTGCCGAAATTACCCCCGAAATGCTGTATGCCTGTTGCGATGCTTTTTATAACCCCAGCAACATGGCACTGTGTGCGGCGGGCAATATTACCATGCAACAGCTAGAAGCCGCGGTGGAACGTGCCGGCCTGCCCAAAGAAAAACCGGCCGAAACCATTCGGAACTTCCCCAAAGAGCCGGAAGAAGTGGCAAAAAAACAGCAGGAATTTACCATGCCGGTGTCGATGCCTATTTTTGCAATGGGCTTTAAAGAAACACCGCTGCCCGCTGGCGCAGATACCACCAAAACCGAGGTTGTGTGCGATTTATTAACCGAACTTTTGTGTGGAGAAACCAGCCCCTTGTACCGCCGCTTGTACGACGAAGGCCTTGTGCAACCCGGCTTTGGGGCCGATTATGGCCAGCACCAGGGCTGCCTGTACATGATGTTTAGCGGCGAGAGCGAACAGCCCGAGCTGGTGCAGCAAGAAATTTTGAAAGAGATTGAACGCCAACGCACCGAGGGGATTGACGCCGCCCAGTTTGAAACCTGCAAAAAGATGATGTACGGCGCCGCCATTTCGGACCTTGAGAATGTAGAGCGGGTGGCTTCTTTACTTTCGGTAAGCTACTTTAGGGGCCGCACCCCCGCTGGGGAGCTAGAGGCGGTTGCCAATATCACGCTGGAAGATGTGCAAAATGGGCTTGCAACAATGCTAAACCCACAAAAATGCAGCAGTGTAATTGTGCGCCCGGCAAACGAATAAACCAGCTGGCGTAAGGGCTGGTTTACACAAAAGCAACAATGTTTTTTGGTACAGTTTGTTGGCCGTTATAAAAAATCATACTCTAAATAAAGTGAGGAACGATGGTATGTACAATGTGGAATTTCCGGGGCTTGGCCTTACGCTGGAGCTTAACCGTGTTGCGTTTACGGTGTTTGGCGTAGACATTTACTGGTACGGCGTTTTTATTGGCGTTGGCATGCTGCTTGCAGTGTTGTTTGCCTTTAGCCAGTGCAAACGCTTTGGCATAGATGCCGACCGCCTGGTGGATGTGGTGTTTATTGGCCTACTAGCAGCGCTGGCGTGCGGGCGGCTGTACTATATCATATTTAGCGATATGCCCCTTGCCAATTTCTTTAAGTTCCGCGAAGGTGGCATTGCCATTTACGGTGGCATTATTGGCGGCTTTTTGGGTGCGGCCATTGGCTGTAAAGTGCGCAAGGTGCCGGTGTTGCCGTTGTTCGATTTAGCCGGCATGGGTTTTTTAATTGGGCAGGGCCTTGGCCGCTGGGGCAACTTTTTTAACCAAGAGGCCTTTGGCAGCAACACAAGCCTGCCCTGGGGCATGTTTAGCAACGGTACCTATAACTATTTGCTGGCCGAGCAAGCAACCCTTGCCGCACAGGGGGTGGTGGTAGACCCTAACCTGCCGGTACACCCCACCTTTTTGTACGAAAGCCTTTGGTGCGCCCTTGGTTTTTTGCTACTGTTTTTGTATAAAAACCGTCGCAAATTCAATGGCGAAATCTTTTTGTTTTATGTAATGTGGTACGGGCTTGGCCGTTTTTCTATAGAAGGCCTGCGTACCGACAGCCTGATGATTAAAGGCCTTGGCCTGCGGGTAAGCCAGGTGGTGGCAATTTCGTCGGTGCTGGTGGCGCTAATGATATGGGTGTTTGCCAAGGTTAAAACGCGCGGCAAGGCCCTTGTGGTGCCGGTGGTGCCGCCACACACCGCCAATGTAAAGCTAGAAAGCGGCGAAACGGTAAAAATTAGCTGGCCTGCAAACGATAAACAACCCACTCGCGAGCAAAGGCTGGAAATGGCAAAGCTTGTAAAACAGCAAGAAAACGAGCCAAGTGAAGAACCTGTAGTGGACAAAGCAGATGAAAATACCAAACAGAATAAGGCAGGAGCTGAAGAAAAACCTGCTGAAGATACGAAGGAAAAACCTGCCGAAGAAAAAGGCTATGCCACAAAAGAGTAAACCAAAGCAAGGCGTTTTTCTTGTTGAGAAATAGGGAAAAAGGCCGAATAAAAACCAGTAGTGAACAGTGGTGTAAAACGAAAGGGGTAAACAATGGCGGCAACTATAATCGACGGTAAAGTGTTAGCGGCAGAGGTAAAAGCAGTGGCAGCGCGCGATGCAGCTGCGTTAAAAGAACAAGGGATATCCCCAAAGCTGGTAGTGTTTTTGGTGGGCGAAAACCCGGCTTCGGCAGTGTATGTGCGCGGCAAAGCAAAGGATTGTGCCGAGTGCGGAATAGATAGCATTGTGGAAACCTTACCCGAAACCACCACCGAGGCCGACCTTTTGGCACGCATTGTCGCCATGAATGCAGACCCCACTGTGCATGGTATTTTGGTGCAGCTGCCCCTGCCAGGGCATATTGAAGAAAAAAAGGTGATTGAAGCCATTGACCCTAAAAAGGATGTGGACGGTTTTACCCCGGTAAACATTGGCCGTTTGCAAATTGGCGAAGATTGCTTTGTGCCCTGTACCCCCGCAGGCGCCCTGTATATGATACAGGCGGCCGGGGTGCAACTGGCCGGCAAAGATGCCGTGGTAGTGGGGCGCAGCAACATTGTGGGCAAGCCCATGGCCATGCTGCTGGTAGCGCAAAGTGCCACGGTAACCGTTTGCCATAGCAAAACCCAAAACCTGGCAGCCAAGTGTGCTGCCGCCGATGTGCTAATTGCCGCAGCCGGGCAAGAAAAACTAATTACAGCCAACATGGTAAAACCCGGTGCTGTGGTTATAGATGTTGGCATGAACAAAAATGCCGACGGCAAACTTTGTGGCGATGTGGACTTTGAGCCGGTAAGCCAGGTTGCGGGGGCTATAACCCCGGTGCCCGGCGGCGTTGGTTTAATGACACGTGCCATGCTAATGGCCAACACCATTAAGGCGGCACAATGGGTGTTGCAGGCGCAAAAATAGGCCCTAAAAAATAAAAATGCCAGTGCGGCAAAGAAATTGCTTTGCCGCATTGACATTTGCCAAAACATAACCTATAATAATAAGGCTGCAAGTTGGCAATATCCGGGTGTGGCGCAGTTGGTAGCGTGCTTGAATGGGGTTCAAGAGGCCGCAAGTTCGAATCTTGTCACTCGGACCAAAAGGCATAGTATTATGTCAACACCTTTGTGCGATGGCACAGTACTATGCTTTTTGCCTTAATAAAAAAAGCGGCCTTGCTACAATAAAAGCATAAGGCAACAAGGCCGCCGATATTTATAGGTAATTCTACTACAGATAAAGAGCCGCTGAAAACAGCGCATAGCTTTTTTGTTTGTTCGCTCCCCCTTAACTCTCGAGCGGGCTGCCCCCCATGCTGTGAAGCGGGCCAGGCAGAAGTATCAACCCCTGTGCTGTCTTGGCGCATAAAGCGCTTAGTGGTGGCCTTACAGCTACCCCACACAAGGTAATGTTACTCTTTATCTTTTGTAATGGCATCAAACCATGGCGGTGCGACCACTGGTCGCATAGTTGAACCACGGTTGATATAGCGCCTTTCTTTTTCAAGGTGCAAGGGGTACGACCAATGGTCGCACCTAACGTCAAATAAAAAACAGACTATCAGTTG
>JAJDJP010000021.1 GCA_030267215.1 Ruminococcaceae bacterium OttesenSCG-928-A16 | reverse complement strand
CACCATGCGCAGCGTGCAAAGCATTGCGGCGCAAATAGCAACCATTACTAAGGAGATAGTATGAATTTCGAAGATGTAAAGGTGGAAGACGCCGTTTGGGCGCGCCCCCTGCTGGAAGAAAACAACTACCGAAGTTGTGAGTTTGCGTTTGTAAACATTTATATGTGGAAACGCATTTACAACACCAAAATTGCACGTTTTAAAAACTTTGTTATTGCCCGCAGCGAAATGCGCCGCCTGCATTATTTATACCCCGCCGGGCACGGAGACATGAAAGAAGCCATCGATGCTATTTTGCAGGATGCTAAAGAAGTGGGCAAAGAGCCTGTCATTTTTTCGCTTACCGAAGAAGCCAAAAACCAGCTGGAAGAGCTGTACCCGGGCAAATTTGTGTTCGATAACCCACGTGGAGAAAGCGATTACATCTATCTTTCTGAAAGTTTGGCAAATTTAGGTGGCAAAAAAATGCAAAAAAAGCGCAACCTTTGCTCCCGGTTCGAGCGGGACAACCCTGATTGGGAATTTCACGAAATCAGCCCAGAATCTTTAGAAGATATTTGTGCATTTAATAACCGTTGGTGCCGCCTGTACGATAACCGTGGCGACGAAGGCATTGAGGAAGAGCACCGTGCCATAGAGCTTGCCTGCCGCCATTACCAACAGCTAAACCTAAAAGGCGGTTACATTACCGCAAACGGCCAAATGGTGGCGTTTTCTTTTGGCAGCCCGCTGGGCAACAATATGTTTGTAACCCATGTAGAAAAGGCCTTGTACGATGTTACGGGTGCTTACAACATCATCAACCGCGAAATGGCCCGCAAATTTTGCACAGGATACGAGTATATTAACCGCGAAAACGACGTGGACGAGGAAGGGCTGCGCACGGCCAAGCTTTCGTATCAACCAGCCTTTTTAGAGGAAAAATACACGGCCGAGCTTAAAACAAACTAGCCAAAGCCAGTGTTTTTTGCACCACCCACTATAAAAAGGGGAGGGCTTATGCAATACCGCAAAGCAACCCACCACGATACCCCTGCGCTTGTTGCTTTATGGCAGCAGGTTTTTGGCGACGACGTTGGTTTAATTACCAATTGCCTGCAACTATTTGCAGGGCAGGGCAACGTGTATGTGGCACAAAATAGCCAAGGGGTTTGTGCCCAATTATTGGCGGTGCCATGCAATATTAAAGAGTGCAAAGGTTTTTACCTTTACGCCCTTGCAACCAACCCTGCCGTGCAAGGGCAGGGGGTAATGTCGGCCCTAATGCAATATGCCGAAACACAGTTTACCCAAAGTGACGCCCAGTTTTGTGCACTAATACCGGCAAACCCGCCTTTGTTTGCGTTTTATGCCAAACGTGGGTATACCCAGCAAACAAGGCTTTGCCATTTCCGCGTATATAATAACGAACTAGCCGCCTCACCCATAAAACCCACAGTGGGCCAAATATCGCCCCAAATGTTTGCCGCGTTGCGCAACAAACATATACCGGCCCCTTTTATGGCTTTCGATGCCCAGCGCTATGCCATGGTGCTGGATGATATTGAGGCGCAGGGGGGCGGCACCGTTTATTGCAATAATGGCTATGCCTTGTTTTTACCCACCCAAAACGATGTGCTGATACCGGAGATATTTGCCGATGACGAGCTAGGAATGGCAGCACTTTTGCGTGCTGTTTTTAAACAAACAAAAGCGCAAAGTTTGCAGGTAACCGCTGCGCCACAACAGGCTTTTGCGGCCCCTTTAGGCCCGGGCGGGCAGCAACCTTTTGCCATGCTAAAGCCCCTGCAAGGCTGGGTGCCGGCGCAAAATTTATATATCCGCATGGCTTTGGAAGAATTTACCTAAGAAACTTCGTTATTTATATATAAAGCAACAAGAGAGGAGCCAAAATTGAAAACAGTATATATTTTTTTAGCCGATGGGTTTGAGGAAATTGAGGCAATTACCCCCATAGATATTTTGCGCCGGGCAGGCGCCACGGTTATAACAGTAGGGGTAACCGGCCCTATGGTTACCGGTGCCCACGGTGTGGTGGTACAGGCCGATATAGATGGAAAAAACTTTACCCTTCCACAAGACGCGGCCATGGTGGTGCTGCCGGGCGGTGGCGTTGGCACCCAAAACCTTGCCAGCAGCCCTTTAATAGAGGAAGTATTAAAAGAGGCCTCTGCCGCAAACATGTATATTGCGGCCATTTGTGCCGCCCCCACGGTGTTGCATAAATATGGGCTATTGCAGGGCAAAACCGCAACCGCTTTTCCCGATATGCAAGCCGAGTTAACTACAAGCAAGGTAACCGGCGGCGGGGTAGAGGTGGATGGCAACATTATCACAGCACGTTCTGCCGGGGTGGCGCTGCAGTTTGCTGCGCAGCTGGCAGCACTGGTTATGGGCCAGCAAGCCGCCCAACAAACAATAGATAGCATTTACCCCGAGCAATAATAGCCCCAAAAACAGGGCAAACCGTGCCGCTAAAAGCCTTTGTTTTGTGTTTGGCTTGCATATTTGCCCATAGTTTGCTTTAATAAATAAATTGGTAAAATATATAAAAATAATACAGTATCAAAAGGTGATGGAGGCTGTACACATGGCAAAAAAACGTTATGTTACCGAGGACGAATACGAAGATATTGAGGAATACAACCGCAATGCGTCTAAAAAGGCACGCAAAGGCTGTTTAATTGTGTTTTTAGTGTTGCTTATAGCGGTGGTAATTGCCGGTTTAATCGTTTATTCCTCCATTAAAAAAGAAATGGACGGCGAAAACGCCACGGCCATTTCTTCGGTTACGCTAACAGTACCAAGTGGCAGCGGCGGCACCACCATTGGCACCCTGCTGGAAGATAACGGCCTTATTGGCTCTGCCAATACCTTTAGGCTGTATGTGCGCTTTGTAAACAATACGGCCGATTTTAAAGCCGGCACCTTTGTGCTTACCCCGGGTATGAGCTATGAGGAAATTATTGCAGCGCTTTCTGGCGTGGGCAGCGATACCCGCCCCACCAAGCAAATTCAAATTTTAGAGGGCAAATCGGTTATGCACATTGCGTCGCTGTTTGAAGAAGCGGGCCTTTGCACTGCCGAGGACTTTTTGGCCGAAGCAGATAACCTGGATGCTTTCAGCGACATCACCTTTATCCAAAAACTGCAAGAAAATATCGACCCCAACGTGTTCCATCTTTCCGAGGGGTATTTGTTCCCCGATACGTACAGTTTTTATACCGACGACACGCCACACAACATTGTGCGCAAATTGTACGAGCAAATGGACAGCAAAATAACCCCCGAAATGTACGCTAAGATGGAAGAGTTAAACCTTTCGCTGCGCGAAACCATCACACTGGCTTCCCTTATTCAGGCCGAAGCTGGACATGTAGACCAACAGCCCAAAGTGTCTGGCGTTTTTTGGAACCGCCTTGGCGGCAACTGGAGCCGTGGCACCCTTGGCAGCGATGTTACCCTGCGCTATGTTAAAATTTGGATGCAGTGGAATCTGCCCGAATTTGCCAACAAAACCTACCGCGAAATTTCGTACGACGAGGCACGTGCGGCTGTGGGCGAAGATTTGTTTTACGCTTATGTTACCGATGACTCGGACACCAAATCTCGTGCGGGGCTGCCAGCCGGGCCCATTTGCAGCGTTAGCTTAACAGCAATAGAAGCCGCCCTAAACCCCGAGCAGCACAATTATTACTACTTCTTAACCGATTTTTACGAGAACTATTATTATGCAGAAACATACGATGAACACCTGGCAAATATTAGTATTATGAACCAGAAGAACGAAGAGTATGCTGCAGAGCAGGCAAACAGTGCCGCAAATGCCGGATGAAAAACCCAAATGTAGAACTTCTTTCGCCCGCGGGCGACCTTGAATGCCTGCGGTTTGCGCTGGCCTACGGGGCCGATGCCGTGTACCTTGGTTCTAAAGAATTCGGCATGCGTTCTTCCAGCACCAACTTTAGCTACCAAGAAATGCAAACCGCAACCGCCGAGGCACACGCGCTGGGCAAAAAGGTGTACTTAACGTTAAACACCCTGCCCACAAACCAAGAAATTGCCCGTATCCCTGAAACTATTGGCAAAGCAGCCGAAGCGGGTATAGATGCTTTTATTGTGGCTGACCTTGGTATTTTAAGTTTGGTAAAACAACATGCCCCCGGTGTAGAAATTCACCTTTCTACCCAGGCGGGCATTACCAACTACGCCGCTGCCCGGGTGGCGCACCAGTTGGGTGCCAGCCGGGTGGTGCTTGCCCGCGAGCTATCGCTTACCGATATTGCCGAAATACGCGCTAATATCCCGCCAGAGCTAGAGCTGGAAGTGTTTGTGCACGGTGCCATGTGCATGAGTGTTTCGGGCCGGTGCCTTATTTCGCAATATTTAACCGGGCGCGATGCCAACCGTGGCCAGTGCCCGCAAAGCTGCCGGTGGAAATATACCCTGCACGAAGAACACCGCCCCGGCGAAGCCTTTGAAATAGGGGAAGGGGAGGGTGGCAGCTATATTTTAAGCGCCGATGACCTTTGCACCGCCCCTATTTTAGATAAAATTGTGGCCGCCGGGGCCAACAGCCTTAAAATAGAAGGCCGCAGCAAAAGTTTTTATTATGTGGCTTCGGCAACGGCAGCTTACCGTGCTGCTTTAAACGCTGTGCTGCAAAACCCCACGGGCTACGTTTGCCCACCCTTTGTGCAGCAAGAGCTTACCCGTACCTCGCACCGCCCTTATTCCACTGGCTTTTTTATGGGCCCACAGGGTGCCACCCAAAGCGCAAACCAAGCAGGGTATATACGCCAGTGGCAGGTAATTGGCGTGGTGCAAGGTCAGCAGGGCGGCAAAGCCACCCTAACCCAGCGTGGCAAGTTTACACTGGGCGAAGAGCTAGAGGCTTTGCTGCCAGAAGGCAGAACCATCACCTTTACCCCGGCCGCCATTTGGGATGCCAAAGGGGCAGAAATACAGAGTACCCCTCACGCCAAAATGGAATTTTCGGTGCCGGTGCCAGCGGGTGAGACTTTGCCAACAAACACCATTTTGCGGCGCAAAATAGTGCAAGAGCAAACCTAAAAAATAAACTTTACATAGGCGGGGGGCATATATGCCAGTTTTACTGGTGAATGTACGCCCAAAACAAGAGCATGCTTTTTATGGCATTTTTGGAGATTCTTTGGATAAAACCATAAAATCTACAGGAAAGAACCCCGAGATTGACCTGTTTTTTGCAATACAACCTAAGGGTTAAACAATAAACCAACCGGCCTTGGCAATTTGCCAAGGCCGGTTGGTTTATTGTTATATGTTATTGCCGCTGTATCAAAATATTAATTTAAAGTGGGTTTGTGTAGGTGTGCTCACAAACTTCTTCAATTTTATCTCGTAAGGTGGCGTAATCTTCAAATGCCATGGGCTTGTTGTTGGGGTTGCGCAACAAGGCCGCCGGGTGTAGGGTGGCCATAAACCAAATGTTGTTTTTCTGTGTCCACTGGCCATGTTCTTTGGTAATGGCAAAATCCGGGCGTATCATTACCTGGGCGGCTACACGGCCAAGGCATACCACAATTTTGGGTTTCATCTGCTTAAACTGGGCACGCAGCCACGGCAGGCAGGCTTCACGTTCTTCGGGCAAAGGGTCTCGATTTTGGGGCGGGCGGCACTTTACAATGTTGGCAATAAAAATATTTTTCTCGCGCGAAAGCTGTATGCTCTCTAAATAAACATCCAGCAGTTTGCCGCTGCGCCCTACAAAAGGCAGGCCTTGTTCGTCCTCGTTAGCGCCGGGGCCTTCGCCCACAAACAATACCTCGGCTTTTGGGTTACCCATGCCAAAAACCACCTGTTTGCGGGTGGTATGCAGGCTGCAATTTGTGCATTGCAGGCATTCTTCCCGTAATGTTTCCCAAGGGTTCATGTTACAACCACCTTTAAATTGTTTTTTTTAGTATAGCACATTGCTTTTATAGATGACAGCGCTTTTGCTTTGTGTTAAAATATAAGCAAGGCTAGAGCAAATCAACAAAATATCGATAGCATCCACACCGGATAATTTTGTTCTATACTGCGTTGCTAGAACTTGCAATACGTACAGTATCCCTGCGTTTTAGTTCCGTGTCTATGCCAAAATTATCTCGGCGATTATACTATCTATATTTTATTAGTCTGCTCTAAAATATAATAAATTTTTTCGGAGGAAACAATGAGCAAAATTTTAATAGAAACTTCGGCACGCCACCTGCATGTTAGCCAGCAAGACCTGGAAACCCTGTTTGGCAAAGGTTACACGCTTACCCCTAAAAAAGACCTTTCGCAGCCTGGGCAGTTTGCCAGCGAAGAACGTGTTACGGTGGTTGGCCCTAAACGAGAGCTTGCCGGTGTATCTATTTTAGGCCCCTGCCGCCCGGCTACCCAGGTAGAAATTAGCTTAACCGATGCCCGCAGCATTGGGGTAAATGCCCCTGTGCGCGAAAGTGGAGACACCCAAAATTCGGCCCCGTTAAAGCTGGTTGGCCCTGCCGGCACGGTAGAGTTAAAAGAAGGCGGCATTGTTGCCAAAAGGCATATCCATTTAGACACCGCTACCGCAGAAAAATTTGGCCTTAAAAATTCCCAAATAGTAAATGTTGCCTGCGATAACGGCAATGGCCGCAAACTAACCTTTGATGATGTTGTGGTGCGTGTGCACGATAGCTATGCACCCGCCATGCATATCGACACCGACGAAGCCAATGCTGCCGGCTGCCCGGTAGAAGGCACGATTATTCCTTAGGCGTTGCTTCCCAATCTTGAACTTAAACCCACCAATAAACATACGTTTTATAAAGGGCCCCTGCAAAGGTGGCCCTTTTTTCGTTGAAACAGAGTACAGGCTGTGTTAAAATAGCTGGGAAGAAGAACGAAGCGCATTGCCTTTTTATATTGCTGGAGGTTTGACAATGTTTGAAAAGATGATTGGCCTGATACAGGGTAAAAACCGTAAAATTGTTTTTACCGAAGGGTACGATGCCCGTATTTTAAAAGCGGCCGAAAAACTATACCAAGATAATTTAATGCTGCCGGTTTTATTGGGTGTGCCAGAAAAAGTGCTGGCCATTGCCACCCAAAACCAAATAAACCTGAACGGTATTGAAATTATAGACCCCGAAACCTGCCCCGATACAGAGGCGATGGTTGCCGAAATGGTTACGCTGCGCAAAGGAAAAATGACCGAGGAAGAATGCCGTGCTGCGTTAAAAAAAGCCAACTACTTTGGCACAATGATGGTTAAAATGGGTATGGCCCATGGTTTGCTGGGCGGCGCAACATACTCTACCGCCGATACCGTGCGCCCGGCGCTGCAAATTGTTAAAACAAAGCCGGGGCAAAAAATAGTGTCTAGCTGTTTTGTGTTAAACCGCACCGGTAAAAATGGCACAAACGAGCGCTATATGATGGGAGATTGCGCCATTAACCTAAACCCAAGCGATGACGAACTGGTGGAAATAACCACCGAAACAGCAGCCTGTGCCCGCCTGTTTGATATTGAGCCGAGGGTGGCGCTGCTTTCGTACAGTACTTTTGGCAGTGGCAAGGGCGATAGCGTAAGCAAGGTGCAAAGTGCTGTGCAAAAACTTAAAGCAATGAAGCTGGATTTTGCAGTGGATGGCGAATTACAGTTTGACGCCGCTATTGCCCCCGAGGTGGCCCAGATTAAAGCGCCCGATTCTTTGGTGGCAGGCAAGGCCAATACCTTTATTTTCCCCAATATAGATTCCGGCAACATCGGCTATAAAATTGCCCAGCGTCTGGGCGGGTTCGAGGCTTTTGGCCCCATTTTGCTTGGGCTAAACGCACCAATTAACGATCTTTCGCGCGGGTGCACCGTAGACGAAATATATAAACTGGCCATTATAACCATGGCGCAAGGGCTTTAAAAAATATTGCCCCTGCCAAAAAGGCATTCTGCTTGCAAAATGCTACCATTTGCGATATAATTATTTGGCCAAACAAATTAAAAAATAGTTAGAACAGAGCCGCAACAGCGCTGTTTTGCATACGGAAGGCGGGCCCTGTGCAACGGGCCGCTGCGAACCATGTCAGGCGGGGAACCGAGCAGCATTAAGCGGATGTGCCGGTGTGCCGCAGACCTCCTGCCTTTCGTATGCAAAGCAGCGCTGTGTTTTTAAATAGGCAACCCACATTTGTCTGTCATCCTGAACGAAGTGAAGGATCTTGCCCTTGAGGTGAAAATGTATTATGTATACATAGTAGCAAATTGGAATAACCGAGTTATTTATACGGGAGTAACAAACAATATTGAACGTAGAATATATGAGCATAAAAATAAATTGTTTGATGGTTTTACAAAAAAATACAATGTAAATAAATTGGTTTATCTTGAGGATACAACTGACGTGCAAGCGGCTATTGAAAGAGAAAAACAAATTAAAGGTTGGAAAAGGCATAAAAAGAATGCGCTTGTAGAAAAGATCAATCCAACATGGAAAGATTTGTCCACTTTAATAAAATGAAAAAGATTTTTCGCTGCGCTTCAGAATGACAACTGGAAAAATTTCGCCTAAAAAAGAAGTACAAAAGTACAAAAAGCAAATGTGTTGTTTACTAAGCAACAAAGGGGGTGGCTTTTATGTCTGAATATCGTGCATTATACCGCAAATGGCGGCCAAAAACATTTGGCGATGTTGTGGGGCAAGAAGCCATCACCGCTGCGCTTTCTAACCAAATTATTGCCAACAAAGTGGGGCATGCCTATTTGTTTACCGGCACCCGTGGCACCGGCAAAACCAGTTGTGCTAAAATTTTTGCCAAGGCCGTTAACTGCGAAAACCGCCACGGAGCCGAGCCTTGTGGCGAATGTGTGCCTTGTCTTGGGCTAGAAAACGGCAGCATACTAGACGTTGTAGAAATTGACGCGGCCTCGAACAACAGCGTGGATGATATCCGCGATTTGCGAGATGAAACCGCTTACCGCCCCAGCCGCTGCCAATATAAAGTGTATATCATCGACGAAGTGCATATGCTGTCTACGTCGGCTTTTAACGCATTGTTAAAAATAATGGAAGAGCCACCCGCACACGTTATTTTTATACTGGCAACCACCGAAATACACAAAGTGCCTGCCACCATTCTTTCGCGCTGCCAACGGTACGATTTTGTTCGCATTTCGGCCGCCCACATTGCGGGGCGCCTGCAATATGTGGCTGGGCAAGAGGGGATACCCCTTACACCCGAGGCTGCCGATTTGATTGCCCGCCTGGCAGATGGTGCCCTGCGAGACGCGCTTTCGCTGCTGGACACCTGCGCCGGCCTTGGCGAGGAAGTAACCGAAGAAGTGGTGCGCCGCATGGCTGGCGTTACCGATAAAAGCTATCTGTTTGCGCTAAGCAGCGCTGTGGCGGCTGGCAGTGTGCCCCAGTTGTTGCAATTGGTAGCCAGTTTAAGGGAGCAATCGATTGAAGTAAAGCGGCTGGCAGAAGAGCTGGTACACCATTACCGCAATTATATTTTGCTGGCCGCAAAGCCAGATGGCACCTTGCTGGAAGAACTGCCCCAGCCCGAACGTGAAAAGTACCTTGCCACCATGGCAGAGGTAAACGAAGCAACTGCCATCAATGCTGTGCGCCGTTTGGCGGCCGCTATGGATAAAATGGGCCGCTCGCCCGACCCACGCATTGAGCTTGAATTGGCGCTGTTTGATTTATGCACCCCGGTGCAACCGGCAGCACAGCAGCCAGTGGCAGCAGTAAGCCAGCCGCAAAAGGCGGCCACACCGCCTGCGCCTGCACCCGTTGCGCAAACCACTGCACCAAGCCCGGTGGTGCCGCTACAGCCCATTGCAGCGCCGGCACAAGCACCGCAACCAAAAGCCCCGGCGGAAGAACCGGCAGCTACTGCTGAACCAACCGAGCCCCCAATGCCTGTAGCAACTCCCGAAGATGGTGCCACCACCTTATTTGAGCATTGGCCAGCCGTGGTTGCCAAAATGGGTGAAATGGATAAAATGTTGCATTCTTACATGAAAAAATCCACCGCTTATTTCGACGGTGCCAGGGTGTTAATTGATGGCGGCGATATGTTCCGTTCTTTTGTAAAAGAGTATGCCGAAGCCAACGAAAAGATAAAGGGTGCTATACAAGAGGTAACCGGCACCCGCTATGCCATTGGCCCTTACGAAAACACCGGGCTTGTGGCCGAGCAAAAACCGGTGGTAAACGCTGCCGATACATTAAAAAGCTGGGAAGCCAAGGGCGTACCCATAAAATACGATTAACTGTTAAGGAGATACCAACATGAAAGCCAGATTGCCCAAAGGATACGGAAAACAAAATGTGAACGACTTAATGCGCCAAGCCCAAGAAATGCAAGATAGAATGCAACAAAAACAAACCGAACTGGAAGAAACCGAGTATACAATTACCGCCGGCGGTGGCATGGTTGAAATGACCATGCTTGGCAACCACCAGGTAGTTGGTGTAAAATTAAAGCCAGAGGCTGTGCAACCAGACGATATTGAAATGCTGGAAGACATGATTGCTGCCGCTGTAAACCAAGCAGTGCGCACGGTAGACGAAAGCGCCGAGCAAGCAATGGCCGAAATTTCGGGCGGGTACAATATCCCGGGTGTTACCGGTTAAAACTAGCCTAATATGCTAAATATTTGTAAACAGTAAAGGCGGGAAGATATGGGAGCTAACGCGGCACCGCTGGATAAATTAATAGAGCAGTTTGCCAAATTGAATGGAATTGGGCGCAAAGGGGCCGCAAGGCTTGCCTACCAAGTGCTGGCAATGGACCATGCCGAGGCGTTAGAATTTGCCAAGGCCATTGAGGATGCACACCAAAAAATACGGCGCTGCACCGTGTGCCAAAATTTTACCGAAACCGAAGTGTGCAGCATTTGTAGTGCTGCTAGCCGAGACCGCTCCATCATCTGCGTGGTAGAAAGCTCGCGCGATGTTTCGGCTTTTGAACATACCAGAGAGTATAAAGGGTTATACCATGTTTTGCATGGCCTTATTTCGCCTATGGAGGGCGTTGGCGCCGAGCAGCTGTATGTAAAAGAGTTGTTGGCCCGGCTTGCCAGTGGCGAAGTAACCGAGGTGATTATGGCAACCAACCCAACCGTGGAAGGGGAGGCCACCGCCATGTATTTGGCGCGGCTAATAAAACCCCTTGGCATACGCACCACCAGGCTTGCCTATGGCCTGCCGGTAGGTGGCAGCCTTGAATATGTAGACGATGTAACCTTATACCGCGCGCTTTCGGGCCGTGGAGAGTTATAAGCAAGCAAATTTATTTATACAGGTAACAAAGCCCGGCGAATGTAACAAAGGAGGTGGGCATTTTGGCAGGAACCAAACTGATAGCACTAAACCGAAAAGCCCGCCACGAATACTTTGTGCAGGACGCCATTGAAGCCGGCATTGAATTGGTAGGCACCGAGGTAAAAAGCCTGCGCATGGGTGCGGTAAACCTAAAAGACGCCTGGGCAGACATTAAAAATGGGCAGGTTTTTATTTTAAACATGCATATTTCGCCTTACGAAAAGGGGAACATTTTTAACCGGGACCCTTTGCGCCCGCGTAAGCTGCTATTGCACAAGCGTGAAATTATAAAGTTGCAGGCAGATATAAAAACCAAAGGGCTTACCCTTGTGCCGTTATCGCTTTATTTTAAAAATTCGATGGTAAAAGTGGAGTTGGGCATTTGTAAGGGCAAAAAATTGTACGACAAGCGTGCCACCAATGCCGAGCGGGATGCCCGGCGTGATATGGACCGGGCGATGAAAACCCGGGGCGCGTAGCAAAGTTGCATAAAAAGCAAATATTGCTTTTTATTATACATGGGGATGTAAAGGTTTCGACAGGGAGTACGAAGCAAGAGCAGCGGGTAGTGTTGTGGCCGCACTTAAAATGCCACACAAACATAATTAACAACACAGTTAATTTCCGTGGTAGCCGCATGGCTGCCATTGCGGCCTAATTTAAAGGCCGCCGTCCGGCCCATCTTACCGTAAGGTGGTGCCCGGGCGTCATTTAAACGGTGAACGTGAACGTCCTTAAGCTTTGCGGGGCGTCATGAATTTATGAAGCTACCGACGTAGCGGCTTGGTTACTGGCCTGCTGCCGGGGGAACCCTTGTAGGTAACCTGCACCCGGAGATACTGTTGTGGACTGCTTTTTGGACACGGGTTCGATTCCCGTCATCTCCACCAAATAAAACAAACCCAAACCTGGTTTTATGGCCAGTGCTTCGGGTTTGTTTTTTTATTATAGGTTATTTATTGTGCCGGCCATTTATATCAATTGCTGACAGGCAGGTGACATCGAAGAAATGAACAAAGAATATAGCGAGTTGTATTTAGCCTTAATGGGGGGGTGATCAATGCTTTTCCCAAAAAAGCATTGTAACCCCTACTTCTTTTTTTCCATTTTCCGCTTACTAGCCTGCCACAACGCTACCAGCACAATGCATAAAACACCCAAAAAAACCTGTACAAGGCCCACCAACAGCTCGTACCCCATTACCAAATAGGCAATGCCACAAATTAAGGTGCCCAGCCCTATAAATAAACAAAACATATTGTGCACGCTCCTGTTATCTTTATATATTAGCAAATTATATCATAGATTGGGCAAGCGGTGTAATGCAGTGGCTGCGCCGCCACAAGCAGGGCAAAGCCCACATATTGCCATGCGGTTTTGTGCACAATTGTGTACAAAACTCCTTTCGAGTTGTATTGCAAAGTATACAAAGTGTTTTTGTGCGGGGGGCATCTCCTTGCTTTTTACTTGTTAATATGGTAAAGTGTAAAAGTATTATTCTATTAAAACAACAAAAGCGAGGAAAGATATAGATGGCAGACAAAAATGCGCGGCGCAATGCAGATACCGATGATTTGTTCAAGGCAATTTTAGCCCTTAAAAACGTAGATGAATGTTATGATTTTTTTGAAGACCTGTGCACCATGAAAGAGCTGGCCGACATGACCCAGCGTGTGCGCGCGGCTTATATGCTGCTAGAGGGCAAAACCTACGAGCAAATTGTTAAAGATGTGGAAATTAGCACCGCTACCATCAGCCGTATTAACCGTTGCATTCAGTATGGCAGCGGCGGGTACGAAAAGATTTTAAAGCGTGCACAAAAAAAGTAATAGCTATTTTATAAAAGTAGCCCCGGCATAATATATGCCAGGGCTGTTTTTTATTTGTGGTAAAACTCTTCTATAGCTTTATTATAAACCTTTAGCACCTCGTGCGTAAACTCTTTACTGCCATACCGTTTGGCATACGCGGTTACCTGGGTTTTGCGGTGCTTTTTTTCTACCGGGGTTAGGGCGGCGTATTCATCCACAATTTCCGCAAATTCGGCCGGCGTGGTAAACACATTTCCGTTTTGGCCCACTTTAATTTGGTCCAGGTTGTTAATGTCCAGCCGGTTAACGGCATATAGGCCGCTTGCGGTTGCCTCCAGTAGCGAAATCGAGTTCATCTCGCTAAGAGAGGCGGTGGAAAATAAATCGAACGCGCGGTAGTAGGGGGGCAGCACATTGTGCTCTATACGGCCAAGCAAATGTACCTGTTCCTCCATGCCCAATTGCTCAATTTGTGCTTGCAGGCTCTCTTTTTCGGGGCCATCGCCAATAATAAACAGTTTAAAATTCTGTTTTCCTTTATATCCTTTGGTAAAATGGTCTATCAAAACATCAATGCTTTTCTCTTTGCCCAAGCGGCCCACAAAGCAAAGGCAAACATCTTGGGGGGTAATGCCCAGTTTGTTTTTTACCGCCTCAATATCTTTCTCTTGCACATTTTCGGGCAAAAAAGCCGATACATCTACCGTATTGGGGATAATGTTGGTTTTTTTAGCCACCCCACAGCGCTGTAAATATTCTGCCACTTTGTGCGATGGCCCAATAATTTCGGTAGCGCCGTTGGCCACTTTGCGGATATATGCGTGGGCGGCAGGTTTTGCCATTTCACTCATTTTTTTATTGGGAAAAAGGTAAAAAACATAATCATCGTACATGGTGTGCAGCGTATACACCACAGGTTTTTTTAAGCGCTTTGCGGCAAATAATGCAAAAATACCCATCGAAAACTCGGTGTGCAGGTGGATGATATCCGGGTTAAATTTTTCTAATATCTGTAGCCGGCGCAGGTTAACCGGGTTTGCCACCCCGTAGCCATAAATTTTTTTAAGCGGCAGGGCAGGGCAGTATAACACGCCATCTTTTATATAATGCTTATGGGTTTTGGGGTTTAAGGTAACAATTAGCACCTCGTGGCCCTCGGCTTCCAGCCCTTTTTTTAAGGTTTGAATGTGGGTTACAACGCCGCTTATATATGGGAAATAAGTTTCGGCAAAAATTGCAACACGCATAAAAAACACCTCCGTTTGTTTTAATTGCCGTTTGCTGTACATGTGCAAAACCAATACAAACATATTATATCAGATATAGTATGTTTGTAAAAGCGAAATATCGTGAAAAATGAATTAAAAATTAAATGTGTAAACCTATTTAGGCGTGTTGCTTGCCGTGGTATAATTATTTGATAATAAAGCCTAAATAAGCTATAATATTAAAACAATGTTTACAAAATAATGGCCCAGAAAGGTGGAGCGAGATGGCACAATTTTCTGTTTCTTTGGATAAGATTGCGACACAACTAAACATGGAAACTTTGTACTCTCCGGTAGAACTAAAAAACATTTTAATAGAAACAGATGAGGTGAACCGCCCCGGCCTTTTGCTTACCGGGTACGATGAATTCTTCGATCCACAGCGCATCCAAATTTTAGGCAATGCCGAAATGGGATACCTGGAGCGCTTGCCGGTTAAAGAGCGCTGCGAGCGTGTGCACAATTTGTTTGTGGCAAAGCCCCCCACCGTGGTTATCACCCGTGGCCTGTCGGTGTTCGATTGTATTCTGGAATACGCCAAAGAATACGGCGTGCCGGTGCTTACCACCCCCGAGGCCACTTCGTCTTTCATGAGCGGTGTAATTTCTATTTTAAGCGTAGATTTAGCCCCCCGTGTAACCCGCCACGGTGTTTTGGTAGAAGTGTACGGCGAGGGCATTTTAATTTTGGGCGATTCTGGCGTGGGCAAAAGCGAAACCGCCGTAGAGCTGCTGAAACGTGGGCACCGGCTAATTGCCGATGATGCGGTAGAACTGCGCCGGGTATCCAACCGCACCATTTTTGGCCAAGCCCCCGAGAATATCCGCCATTTTGTGGAACTGCGTGGCATTGGCATTATTAACGTAGCCCGCATTTTTGGCGCCGGTGCCGTTAAAACCAGCGAAAAGATTGAGCTTGTTGTAGAGCTGGAGCCGTGGGACAAGCACAAAAACTATAGCCGAACCGGGCTGGAAAATAATAAAATTGATATTTTGGGCTTGCAGCTGCCGTTAACGGTTATACCGGTAATGCCGGGGCGTAACCTGGCCGTTATTTTAGAAATTGCCGCCATTAACAACCGCCAAAAAGCCATGGGCTACAACGCTGCGGTAGAACTTTTGGGCCAGCTTGGCCTTAAAAACGACATTACCCAAGAACTTACCAAAATGGACTAACCCCCTTTTATACTGGTTACATTTTAAGGGTGCGCCATTAAGCAAAGTAATTTAAAAAAGGATAAGAATGAATTTAGTAGCAGACTTACATACCCATACTTCGGTTTCTCACCATGCGCTTTCTACCCTGCACGAAATGGTGGAGCAGGCCAAAAGCCTGGGGCTAAAAACCATTGCGATTACCGACCACGCCCCCGCCATGCCCGATTCGCCACATTTGTGGTACTTTAACAGCCTATTGCGGCTACCCCATATTTTACCCGGCGGTTTTTTATTGCTAAAG
Source organism: Ruminococcaceae bacterium OttesenSCG-928-A16 (assembly GCA_030267215.1). Taxonomy (GTDB): domain Bacteria; phylum Bacillota; class Clostridia; order Oscillospirales; family Ruminococcaceae; genus JAAYCI01. The sequence goes on along the minus strand of JAJDJP010000021.1, from coordinate 18,261 downwards.
GGGTAGAGGCCAACGTTATGGATGAAACCGGCCGGTTGGACATGCACCCCGGCTTGTTAAAAAAGATGGACTGGGTTATTGCATCGATGCACCAAAGCTGCATTAACCCCCTGCCGTTTGAGCAAGCCACCAATGCATGGCTTGCCGTTGCCCAAAACCCACTGGTAGACATGATTGGGCACTCGGAGCAGGAGCAGTATTTATACGATTATAACCGTGTTGCCAAAGCCTTTGCGGCGGGCAACAAAGTGGTGGAAATAAACGCAAACTCGCCCGAGGTGCGCCCCGGCAACCAAGATAATATGCGGCGGCTTGCCATTGCGTGCAAGCAAAACGGCACTAAAATTGCCATCAACTCCGATGCTCACTCTATTTATGGTTTAAACAACCAAGGTGCCGTGTTGCCTATGCTGCAGCAGATAGACTTCCCTGAAGAATTAATTGTTAACACCACCCTGCAGCGGCTGGCGGCCGAGCTAAAACTACATGGCAAACCGGTGGCAAAGCTGGTGCGCCAAATGGCCTAAACAACATAGCCGTATTTACCATAAAATTTTTAAAAGGAACTTAAATTTATGCAGCCATTGGATGTTTTACAGGAAGAACTGCGTGCGCAGGGTATCCCATTTGTGCAAAACGAACCCCTACAAAACCATACCTCGTTTAAAATAGGGGGGCCAGCCCGCCTGTTTTGCACACCAGGCACCACCCAACAATTGGCAGCTGCTATGCAGGCCGCCCGGCAAAACGGTGTGCCTTGTTACCTGCTTGGCAAGGGCACCAATGTGCTGTTTTGCGATGAAGGCCACCACGGCCTTGTAATAGAACCCTCTGCCGCCCTTACACACATTGCGGTAGAAGGGGATACGGTGGTTGCCGGCGCGGGCACACAACTGGCCAATGTATGTGTTGCGGCCCAGCAAAATAGCCTTGCCGGGCTAGAGTTTGCCTATGGTATACCCGGCAGCGTGGGCGGCGCTGTTTATATGAACGCCGGTGCCTACGGCGGAGAAACCTGCGATGTTTTGCAAAGCGTTACCTATATGGCAGAAGACGGCACCATACAGCAGTTAGACGTAGAGCAGCTGGCACTTGGTTACCGCACTTCCATTTTTCAAACCCGGCCGTGGTGCATTTTAACCGCCACCTATAAGTTAAATAAGGGCAACAAGGCAGAAATTCTGGCGCTGATGCAGGATTATATGGGACGAAGAGAAGATAAACAACCGCTAGACATGCCAAGCGCTGGCAGCGCCTTCAAACGCCCGCCCGGCGCTTTTGCCGGCGCACTAATAGACCAAAGCGGCCTGCGTGGTTACCAGGTAGGGGGCGCCGCCATTAGCCAAAAGCACTGCGGTTTTATTGTAAACATGGGGCAGGCCACCTGCGCCGACGTTTTGCAGCTAGCAAACGATGTTTCTGACATTGTAAAAGAAAAAACAGGGTATGTGCTAGAAAAAGAAATACGTGTGGTGGATGTTGACGCAAACATTTTTGCGCTGGAATAGCGATGTAAAACCACAATTGTACGTGGAAAGAGGCCACAAGCGTTTATGAGCAATCTCACCTTTTCTGGGCAGGTAAAGCAAGAAATTTGCAGCAGGGAGCTTCGTAACCCCTGCTGTATTTCGGCTGCCTGTTATGGGGTGGCTTGCTTTGGCAAATACTTCGATACCCGGGGCATTGTGCTGCACACCGAACAAAAATTTATTGCCCAGTGGGCCAAAAGCTTGTTTGCGCTTGCCAACATTAAAGGGCAGGTGTTTGTGCGGGGGGGCGGCAATAACCCTATGTACGAGTTTGCGGTAAAGGACCCCTTTGAGGTGGATAAAATGCTGGCCGCATTTGGCCACACCGGCGAAGAACCCGCTTTGCGCATCAACCTAAACAACTTTGAATGTGACAGCTGTTTTTCGGCCTTTGTGGCGGCTGCGTTTTTATGCTGTGGCACCATGGTAAGCCCCCAAAAGAGCTATAACCTAGAGTTTGTGGTGGGCCGCTTTGGCCTTGCGCAAGATTTAGAAACCCTGCTTACCCAAAAAAAGTTTATGCCCAAACGCACGGTGCGCAAGGGCATCAATATTGTGTATTTTAAATCTAGCGAGCAAATTGAAGACATGCTTACCTACATGGGTGCCACCAAAGGCGCGCTAGAAATTATGAACCAGAAGGTATATAGAGACTTTAGAAACAAAGCCAACCGCATTACCAACTGCGAAACCGCGAATATTGACAAAACGCTGGATGCTGCCCGCCGTTTTTTTGAAGATGTGGATGTGTTGCAAAAGGCCGGTATGCTGGCTTTGCTAGAAGAACCCCTGCAAGCTGCCATTAAGGTGCGGCAGCAACACCCCGAGTTTTCGCTAACCGAGCTGGCCGCCTTGTTGGAGGAACCGGTAAGTAAATCTGGTTTAAGCCACCGGTACCGCAAAATTGCGGCCAAAGCCGAAGCGCTGCGCCACAAACAGCTGCAACCACCCGCCAAAGCCAGAAAGGACTAACCCATGGCAAACCAAACCCCTTTTGTACACCTGCACCTGCATACCGAATATAGCCTGCTGGATGGCGCCTGCCGCATAGACCGCTTGATGGAACGGGTAAAAGAACTTGGGCAAACCGCCGTTGCTATTACCGACCATGGCGTAATGTACGGCTGTGTAGATTTTTATAAAGCCGCCAAAAAGGCGGGCGTTAAGCCCATTATTGGGTGCGAAGTATACGTTGCCACTCGCTCCCGGTTCGACAAAGTGAGCCATGTAGATGGCAACCACCACCTGGTATTGCTATGTAAAAACAACACCGGATACGAAAACCTAATAAAAATTGTTAGCCAAGGCTTTACCGAGGGCTTTTACAGCAAACCCCGTATCGACAAAGAATTGCTGGAAAAGCACCACGAAGGCCTTATTGCTGCGTCTGCCTGTTTGGCGGGCGAAATACCGCAGGCCCTGCTTGCCGGCAACTTTGAGCGTGCCAAAGAAACCGCCCTTTGGTATAACAATGTTTTTGGGCAGGATAATTACTATATTGAATTGCAAGACCACGGCATAGAAGACCAGCGTGCTGTACTACCCGGGCTCATTCGTCTTTCGCGCGAAACCGGTATACCGCTTATTGCCAGCAACGATGCGCACTATTTAACCAAGGAAGACTCCAAAATGCAGCGCATTTTGGTTTGCATACAAACCGGCAAAACCATTAACGATGAAGACCGGCTGGAGTTTGGCACCGATGAATTTTATGTAAAAAGTACCGAGGAAATGTACAGCCTATTTGCCGAAGTGCCCGAAGCCTGTGCCAACACCGCCAAAATTGCCGAAATGTGCAATTTTGATTTTGAATTTGGCGTTACCAAACTGCCTTATTTTAAAGCCCCCGATGGCCGTGATAACGAGGAGTATTTTCGCAGCTTGTGCGAAGAGGGCCTTGCCCAGCGGTATGGCGCCGCCCCCAGCGCCGAAATTACCAACCGGCTGAACTACGAAATTGACGTAATTAGCCGCATGGGCTACACCAACTATTATTTAATTGTGTACGATTTTATCCGCTATGCACGCAGCCAGGATATTCCCGTAGGGCCCGGGCGTGGCTCGGGCGCGGGCAGCATTGCCGCATACTGCTGCGGCATAACCGATATTGACCCCATACAGTACAACCTGCTGTTCGAGCGGTTTTTAAACCCCGACCGTGTTTCGATGCCTGACTTTGACATTGATTTTTGCTATGAACGCCGGCAGGAAGTAATTGACTATGTGATTCACAAATACGGCGAAGACCACGTGGCACAAATTATCACCTTTGGCACCATGGCCGCCCGTGGGGCTATTCGAGATGTTGGCCGTGTGCTGGATATTCCCTACCAAAAGGTAGACACCATTGCCAAAACCGTGCCCATGATGCCGGACATGACCCTGACAAACGCCCTTAAAACCTCGAAAGAATTTTCGGCCTTGTACAACAACGACCCCCAGGTGAAAGAATTGGTTGACGTTGCCATGAAGCTGGAAGGCATGCCCCGCCATGCCTCTACCCACGCAGCCGGGGTGGTAATTACCCCCGAAGAAGCAAGCGTGTATGTGCCGCTTTCTACCAACGATGGCGCAGTGGTAACCCAGTTTACCATGGGTACCATTGAGGAACTTGGCCTGCTAAAGATGGACTTTTTGGGCCTGCGCACCCTCACGGTTATTTCCGATGCTGAAAAGATGATTCAGCAGGGCAATCCAAGCTTTTCTATGAAGGATATCCCGGATGATGACCCAGAGGTTTATAAGCTGCTTGCCTCGGGTGAAACCGAGGGGATTTTCCAGCTGGAAAGCGGCGGCATGCGGCGCACACTGATGGGTATGGAACCCAAAAACATGGAGGATATCATCGCCCTTATTTCGTTGTATCGCCCCGGGCCAATGGATTCTATCCCAACCTATATTTATAACCGGCGCAACCCCGGCAAGGTAACCTATAAAACCCCTATGCTGGCCCCTATATTAGACGTTACCCACGGCTGTATTGTGTACCAAGAGCAGGTAATGCAAATTTTTAGGGAACTAGCCGGCTATAGCTATGGCCAGGCCGATATTGTGCGCCGTGCCATGAGTAAGAAAAAGCATGACATCATGGAAAAAGAACGTGGCCATTTTTGCGAAGGTGCCGCCCAAAACGGTATACCTGCCAATGTGGCCAACCAAATTTTTGATGATATGACCAGCTTTGCTTCCTACGCCTTTAACAAATCTCACGCAGCGGCATACGCAGTGGTGGCCTACCAAACGGCCTATTTAAAATACCACTACACCAAAGAATATATGGCCGCCCTGCTTACCAGCGTGCTGGATTATACCAGCAAGGTTATTGGCTATATTAGCGAGTGCCAGCGTATGGGCATAAAGGTGCTGCCGCCCGATATTAACCATAGTGATGCAGGCTTTACCGTGCAAGGAAACGATATTCGCTATGGGTTAATGGCGCTAAAAAATGTGGGGCGCAACCTAATTGCCACAGCGGTTAAAAAACGAGAGCAGGATGGCCCGTTTGTATCGCTATATAATTTTTGCTCGCGCATGGCAGGCACCGAGGTAAACCGGCGTGCTATCGAAAGCTTTATCAAAAGCGGTGCCTTCGATGGTATTGAGAAAAATCGTCATTCTATGATGAACGCGGTAGAAGGTATTTTAAAAAGTGTAGAAAACAACCGCCGCAAAAACTTAGAAGGCCAGCTAAACCTGTTTGATGTAGCAGGGGATGGAGAGGACAGCACCCTGCAAGATAGTTACGAGCTGCCCGATATGCCTGAATACCCAAAAGATGTATTGTTGCAGCAAGAAAAAGAAGTAAGCGGGCTCTATCTTTCGGGCCACCCGCTAGAGCAATACCGCACATTGATAGACAAGGTAGGCAACTGCACCATTGCCCAGCTTACCGATGAAGAAAATGCGCAGGATAACCGCCAAGTAACGCTGGTGTGCGCCATTGCAAAAATAAAAAAGCTTACCACCCGCAGCAACGATATTATGGTTTTTGCCACGGTGGAAGATTTAACCGGCAGCATGGAGGTGCTTATTTTTCCAAAAGTGTTGCAAAACACCACCGCACAAATAATAGAAAACGCCGTTATTATTGTAAGTGGGCGTACCTCGGTAAAAGAGGATGAAGACCCGAAAATTATTGCCGACCGGGTGCGGGGTGTAGAGGACGATACCCCCGAAACCATGGCACTTAAATCTACCCCCCGCACACAAAAGTTGTACCTGCGTGTTTCTTCCCAAAACAGCGAAGAATTTCAGCAAATTCAAAATTTTGTCGAAATTTTTAGCGGAAATACGCCGGTTTGTATCCGATACCTGGATACCAAAAAAATGATACAAAACCCGCCTTCGCAGTGGGTAACCTTAAGCGACCGGCTGGTAACCGAACTAAGGCGTGTTTTAGGGGATAGTAATGTTGCAATACAATGAATTTTTGTTGCATTCGCCGGTTTGTGCGTTGTTTTATAAAAGCAGTTGGTGTAAAATATTTGCGGTGGTTATTATAACCAAACGGCAATAAAATGTTTTGTTTATTTGTTGCCTGTTTACTATATGTTTTTTATTGTGGTTGTAGGAGGAAGAGTTGGATGACTGAAAGCAAAATTAAAAAAATTGGTGTTTTAACCAGCGGAGGCGACGCCCCCGGCATGAACGCCGCTATCCGTGCGGTGGTGCGTACAGCGCTTAGCCGTAATATTAAAGTGTTTGGCATTAAACATGGCTATAACGGCTTAATTAACAACGATATTCAGGAAATGCACCTGCGCAGTGTATCCGAAATTATCCACCGTGGCGGCACTGTTTTGTACACCGCCCGCTCGCCAGAATTTATTACGCTGCAAGGCCAGCAAACTGCTGCCGCCCACTGCCGAGAGCACGGTATTCAAGCCGTTGTGGTAATTGGTGGCGACGGTTCCTTCCGTGGCGCAAAAGACCTTTCTGCGCAAGAAGTACCCTGCATTTGCATCCCGGGCACCATTGATAACGACATTGCCTGCACCGACTACACCATTGGCTACGATACCGCTATGAACACCGCCGTTGAAATGATTGACAAACTGCGCGACACTACCCAAAGCCACGAGCGTTGCAGTGTGGTAGAGGTAATGGGCCGCAATGCTGGTTATATTGCGGTTAACACCGGCCTTGCCACTGGTGCGCTGGTTACCCTTGTGCCCGAAAAACCCTTTGATGTGGATAAAGACATTGTGGATAAAATGAAATTTACCCGCAAAATTGGCAAAAAGCACTTTATTATTATTGTTGCCGAAGGCGCAGGAGACAGCAGCGCGCTTGCCAAAGAAATTGAAGAAAAAACCGGCATAGAGAGCCGTGCCACTGTTTTAGGGCACGTGCAACGTGGTGGCGCCCCCTCGCTGCGCGACCGTGTGGCCGCCAGCCGCCTGGGCTACCACGCTATCGATTTGCTAACCCAAGGCATTACCGACCGGGTTATCGGCTTTAAATCGGACGATTTTGTGGATTACGACATTGTTGAAGCGCTTGCCATGCACAAAGAAATGGATTTTTCTTTGCTGGATATTTCCTCCACGCTTTCGGTTTAATAAAAAGGGGAGGCCCCCTTACCGCCCGCCTTTTTGGGCAATTATACTAAATGCTAGCCAACCCCTGCCAATTTTGGTGGGGGTTGGCTTTTTGCGTTAAGGGGCGCAAAAAACAACGTGCCTTGCAACAAAAAAACAGCAGGCGTTAATTAAACAAAATCTGCAATAAATATGCCTAAATTGGCAATATGCGTTTTTTTACACCAATAAGTTCAAAAATTAATTTTGTCGTTTTATCGGCATAAAAGTGTATGCAAGTGGCACGCAATGGCATGTTACATAAATTTGATATTTATTTAACACAAATTTTGTTTTACAAGTGACACGATATAGGGTATAATACATACAAATCAACCAAAAAAACTTTTAATGCAAAAGTGAATTTTAGGCATAAGAGAGAATGATGACTTAATAGCAGCCTTTCCCCATATTGGCCAGAGAAAATGAGATGCCAAGCAAGGAGGGACTGTTATTAAATTTTGCATTTTTTTGGCACTTTAGCAAGGAGGTCAATGTGGATTATCTGCGGGAGCTTAATATGGCTTCAGTTTTGCTGCGTACCGGCCTGGCTGTTTTGCTGGGGGCTGTGCTGGGGTTAGAGCGTGGGCGCAAAAACCGGCCGGCGGGGTTTCGTACCTACATGCTGGTGTGCCTTGGCGCCACCCTGGTTATGATGACCAACCAGTATGTGTTTCAGCAATATGGAGTGTCGGACCCTGTGCGCATGGGGGCCCAGGTGGTAAGCGGCATTGGTTTTTTGGGGGCCGGCACCATTATTATTACCGGCCGGCGGCAGGTTAAGGGTATAACCACTGCGGCGGGGCTTTGGGCCGCTGCTTGCGGCGGGCTTGCCATTGGCATTGGCTTTTACGAGGGCGCCATAGTGGGCGGCGTTGCCACCTTTTTAATTATTACAGCAATGCAAAAAACCGATACTGCTTTACGGCGCCGCTCGAAAGAAATAGAACTTTATTTGGAGTATGGCAAAGAGCATCGTTTAAGTGATTTTATTGCTTTTGCACGCGAAAAAGGATTTGAAATAGAGGATATTCAGCTTACTACAAACCGGCAGCAAGATAAAGAAAACGTGATGGCAATTTTATCAGTAAAAAGCGCCGAACGGCTGCTTCATAGCGAAATGGTTGAAATTTTGTCTCAGGCACCGGGCGTAAACTACCTGGAAGAACTGTAACTGTTGTTGCAAAAAAACGCACAAGCGGAGGAAACAAAATGGGAGCAACATTGTGCTTGGCACACAGAGGCTTTAGTGGCAAATACCCCGAAAACACCCTGGCGGCTTTTCAAGCGGCCATACAGGTGCCGGGCTGCCACGGCTTCGAGTCAGACGTTCATCTTTCGGCCGATGGCGAACCGGTTATTATTCACGACCCTGTGCTGGAGCGCACCACCAACGGAAAAGGCTTTGTGAAAGACCATACGTTTGCCCAGCTGCGCCAGCTAGATTGCGGCAGTTGGTTTGGCCAAAAGTTTGCCGGCCAGCAAATAATGCATTTAGATGAATTGCTGGCACTGGTGCTGGAAAACAAACTTGTGCTAAACCTTGAAGTGAAAAATTATGAGGTTTTTTACGAGGGTATCGAAGAAGTTGTTATAAGGCATATCCGTGCCGCTGGTGCGCAAAATAGCGTGTTTCTTTCTTCTTTTAACAATGTTGCGATGGAGTATTGCAAAAAGCTGGACGATGGCATACAAACCGGTTTTTTGTATGGCTACCCTTTGGTAGATGCCGCCGGCTATATTGGCCGCTGCAAAAGCGAGGCCTTGCACCCGCGGTATACCTGCTTAACCTACCAGCCCCAGCTTGTGCAGCAGGCGCACGCCATTGGCAAAAAAGTGAATACCTGGACGGTGAACACCGAAGAGGATATGCATTTTTGCCTAAACCTTGGGGTAGATAGCATTATTACCAATTACCCCGATGTATTGGCAACCGTTATGGAAAACACCCAAAAGGAGGACCGCCCGTGAAAAATGAAACAACGGCCAAAAGGGTAAAACCCATAAAAAAGCGAGGCAGCATTGCACCCTATTTGTTTTTGTTGCCGGCAATGTTGCTGTTTGCCTTGTTTGTGTTTTTCCCGTTTGTTAAAACGGTTCTGTTTTCTTTTACCATTACCGACGCAAGGGGCAATCCACTACAGTTTGTAGGGCTAGAAAACTATATCAAGCTGTTTACATCCAGCCAATTTTTAAATAGTTTATTCCGCACCTTTATTTTTGCCTTTATGGTGGGTATTCCCACGTTTATTATTGGCTACTTTTTGGCGGCCATGGCTACCGAAAAAGTAAAGGGAAGCCGCATTTACGAGGTGTTGTATTCGCTGCCTATGGCGGTTGCTTCAGCCCCGGCGGCAGTCATCTGGTTTGTTTTGTTGTCTCCGGGCAAAAACGGTATTGTAAACTTTTTGCTAGGCACCGAAATACGCTGGCTGTTAGACGCAAAATATGCCATTTGGGGTGTAGCACTGGTAACGGTGTGGCTTTCGATAGGAGCAAACTTTATATTTTTGCTAACCGGTTTTCGCAATGTGCCCGATGATATTATTGAAAGCGCCCGTATTGATGGAGCAGGATATTTTACAAGGCTGTTTCGTATTATAACGCCCATTGCTTCGCCGCAAATCTTTTTTGTGGTGTTCCTTAACATTGTTTCTTCTTTTCAGGCGTTTGCACAGGTGCGGCTGTTAACCCAAGGGGGGCCAAGCTACACCACCAACGTGCTGGTATATTCCATTTACATGTCTGCCATTCGCAACTCTCGGTACGAAACCGCCTTTGCTCAATCGGTAGTTTTGTTCATTATTATTTTGGTGATTACACTAATACAGTTTGCAACCGAAGATAAGGTGGTGTATTACCAATGAGAACCATAAAAAAACTTAAAACCAGAGTATCTTTTGCAGGTAAATTGCTGGTGGGGCTTATTATTATAGCGCCTATTTTGCTGGGCCTTTCGCTTAGTTTTATGACAGCCGCCGAAATGGCCTCTATTCCACCACATTTTATCCCGCACAACCCCGTAACAAGCACCTACCAAAACGTGCTTAAATCGCTGCCGCTGTTTCGGTTTATGCTAAACAGTTTTATTGTGTGCGGCATTGTTATTGTGGGCCAAATCATCACCTGCAGCATGGCAGCGTATGCGTTTTCGTTTTTTAAGTTTAAAGGGCAGCGGGCTTTGTTTTTGGTGGTGCTTTCTACCATGATGATACCGGTGGATGCCATCATCATTTCCAACTATCTTACTATTTCGCAGCTGGGCCTTACCGATACCTATTTTGCGCTGGTAATGCCATATTTAACCTCGGCCATGGGTATTTTTCTCATGCGGCAATCTTTCCTCACCATTCCCAAAGAAATTAAAGAGGCCAGCATGTTAGAGGGCTGTGGAGATTTGCGCTTTTTGCTGCGTATGGCAATGCCAATTTCGGTGCCATCGGTGGCGGCACTTGGGGTGTATGTGTTTATACAAACCTACAACCAGTTTTTGTGGCCGCTGCTGGTTACCAACACCCAAAACATGCGCACCGTGCAAATAGGTATGGATATGCTTAAAAACGCCGAAGCGGTGAACTATGGCGTGGTGTTGGCCGGCGCTATGATAATACTTGTACCGGTAATATTTGTGTTTGTATTTGGCCAGCGCTACCTTGTTAAAGGCATGACGGCTGGCGGCGTTAAAGGATAGAACTTGGCCCCTATTATAGTAAATAACAGCTTTTTATAACGGAAAGGCTGATATTTAATAGATGGAAAATTGGAAGGAGTTTTGAAATGAAAAAGAAAATGTTTGCATTGCTAACCGTGGTTATGCTGGCTATGGGCTTACTGGCAGCATGCGGCACAGGTGGTGGCGCCACCAGTACTGCTGCACCCCCAGCAAGCGGCCAACCTGCTGCCAGCACCGCTGGCGCCACAGGCCCCCAAATTGAAATTGACACAGCCGGGGGCAAGGTTAAAATCGTGTTCTGGCACTCGATGGGTGGACGCAACCAAGAAGCGCTGGACAAACTGGTGGGCGAGTATAATGCCTCGCAAGACAAGGTAGAGGTAGAAGCACAGTACCAAGGTACTTACGATGACGCCATTACCAAACTGCGCTCTACCAACAAGGGCAGCGGCCCCGATATTATGCAAATGTATGATATTGGCACACGCTGGACCATCGACAGTGGTTATGCGCTAAAAATGCAGGACTATATTGACGCCGATAGCTACGATATTTCAGACTATGAAGCGAATATTCTTGCTTACTACACGCTAGATGGTTCGCTGTACTCGATGCCGTTTAACTGTTCTTCGCCGGTGCTGGTTTACAACAAAGAAGCACTGGAAAAAACCGGCCTTAGCGCAGAAGAAGCCTTTAAAGATTTAGATGCCTGCCTTGCCACTGCCGAGCTTATGAAAGAAAAAGGCGGCATGGAAGTGGGTGGCTCGTTTACCAACTACAGCTGGGTGTTCGAGCAAATGATGTCTTTACAAGGCAAAGATTTTGTAGACAATGGTAACGGACGTACCGACCGCGCTACCAAAATGGTGATAGGCGAAAACGGCGCCGGCCTTGCTTTGCTAGAAAAATGGAAGAGCTTCTCTTCGCAGCCTTACACCAGCACCTTTGGTAAGGGCACAGCCGAAAGTAAAACCCAGTTTGCCACCGGCACTGTTGGCTTTATTTTGGACTCTTGCTCGGTTTATGTAGATATTTCCTCGGCTGCTGCGGGCAGCTTCTCGGTTGGGTTTGCCCCGCTGCCCAAAGTAAGCGCTGCCGATGATGGCGGTGTTTCGGTTGGTGGTGGTAGCCTGTGGCTAATGGATAACGCCGACAACAACAAAGCCGCTGCTGCATGGGATTTTATTAAGTTTGCCACCCAGCCCGAGCAACAGGCAGAATGGTCGATTGGTACTGGCTACCTACCCATTCGCACATCGGCTTTAGAGCTTGATTTTTATCAAGACTACATCAACAATACCAACCCCGAACTTATTGTTGCTATCGAAGCCCTGCAACAAAGTAAACCCCAGTACGCTGGCTCGGTTATGGGTGTTTTCCCGCAAGCACGTGTTATTGTAGAAAACGAGATTGAAACCATGCTTAACGATCCTTCTTCTACTGCAGAAGATACGCTAAATAACATCATTACCCAAATTGACGCTGAAATTGAAATGTACAACAAAACCAACTAAGTAGCATTGTAGGTTTTAAGCCCGCCAACCGGCGGGCTTTTTTATATGCAAAACGAACAAACGCCCTAAAACCACTGCACAGGCAGCATTTATTTAGCCCCTACAACCAATTATTTTTTACATTTAATACGCATAATATCTAATAAATAGCTAGTAAAACAGTATCAAATCCGGCTGTTTTATGGTATAATAATCATTCAATTAATCAACGCAAAACCGAGGTGTTTAAGTGGAGCTGAAGGATGCAAAAAAGCGCGTGAAAGAGTTGCGCCAAATTATCGAGCGCAATAACAAGCTTTATTACGATGAAGATTCCCCCGAACTATCGGATTTTGAATATGATGCGTTAAGCGAAGAACTAACCCGGCTAGAGGCTGATTTTCCCAGTTTGGCAGATGCAAATTCCCCCACCCAGCGGGTAGGGGGCACTCCCTCAGGGCGGTTTGCCAAGGTGGCACACACCGTTAAAATGGAAAGCCTGCAAGACGCCTTTAACCAGCAGGAAATACTGGATTTTGACCGGCGTGTGCAAACCGAGTACCCCGGCGCAAACTATGTGGTAGAAGCCAAGATAGATGGTCTTTCGGTTAGCCTTGAATACACAGATGGCGTGTTTACACGTGGCTCTACCCGGGGCGATGGCCTGGTGGGGGAAGATGTTACCCACAACCTTGCCACCATTAAAAGTTTACCCAAAAAGCTGGAAAATGCCCCGGCTTTTTTAGAGGTGCGTGGCGAGGTTTACATGCCTAAAGAAGCATTTTACCAGCTGGTGCGCCAGCAAGAGCTGGAAGAAAAGCCGCCGCCCAAAAACCCGCGTAATGCCGCGGCGGGCAGTTTACGGCAAAAAAACGCAGCCATTACGGCTACCCGGGGGCTTTCGTTGTTTGTTTTTAACATTCAACAAATACAGGGCAAAACCCTTACCAGCCATAAACAAAGCTTAGATTATTTAAAGGAACTTGGGTTTCCAACCAGCCCCCGGTACAACTTGTACCCTACTATCCAAGATGTGCTGGCCGAAATAGAGAATATTGGGCAGCTGCGCAACTCGTTTTCCTTTGATATTGACGGCGCAGTTGTAAAGGTGGATGACTTTGCAACACGCAATGCCATGGGCAGCACCAATAAATACCCCCGCTGGGCCATTGCTTTTAAGTACCCGCCAGAAGAAAAAGACACCGAACTGTTAGACATTGATGTTTCGGTGGGGCGCACCGGGGTTTTAACCCCCACAGCGGTGTTTACCCCCGTATTGTTGGCGGGCAGCACGGTAGGCCGGGCTATTTTGCACAACGAAGATTATATCAACCAGCTTGGCATTGCCATTGGCGATACCATTCGTATACGCAAAGCAGGGGATATTATCCCCGAGGTGGTGCTGGTAACCCAGCACGCTGGTGCCCCGGTGTACCAAATGCCGCATACCTGCCCCAGCTGCAACGCACCGGTTACCCGCCTGCCAGACGAAGCCGCCCTGCGCTGCCAAAACCCCGAATGCCCGGCACAAAGCCTGCGCAATATTATCCATTTTGCAAGCCGTGGTGCCATGGATATTGAGGGATTGGGCGAGGCAGTTTGCACCCAGCTTACCCAAAAAGGGTATGTAAAAAGCGCGGCCGATATTTATGAATTGACCGAAGAACAGTTATTTACGCTCGATAAATTCAAAGAAAAATCGGTTCAAAACCTGCAAAATGCCATTGCGGCCTCTAAGGATAACAATTTAGACAAATTGATTTTTGGGCTGGGCATACGCAATATTGGCGATAAGGCCGCCACCTTACTGGCAGAGCACTTTGGCGATATGCCAACCCTTGCAGCGGCAACCGAAGACGAAATTAACAGTATTGACGGTTTTGGCGATGTGATGGCCAAAAGCGTGGTGGATTTTTTTGCCAAAGAGGGAACCACCGATTTATTGCAGCGCCTTAGTGCCGCTGGGGTTAACATGCAATACCGGGGCCAGCGCCGCAGCAGCAAACTAGCGGGGCAAACCTTGGTGGTTACGGGCACATTGCCCACTCTTTCGCGCAACGATGCCGAGGCGCTAATTGCCCAGCATGGCGGCAAGGCAGCGGGCAGCGTAAGCAAAAAAACCAGCTATGTGCTGGCGGGCGAAGCCGCTGGCAGCAAATTAACCAAAGCGCAGGCCTTGGGCGTGCCAGTAATAACCGAAGCAGAATTTTTAGCGATGTTGGAGGGGTAAATAATGGAAATTGATGTACAGCACATTGCAAAATTGGCCCGCTTAAAAATAGAAGAAGGCCAAGTGGAACAAATGACCAAGGAAATGGAAGCCATTTTTTCGATGGTGGAGAACCTGCCCCCCATAGAAGGCGGCGGCGCTTTGCTAGAGCCCGATAACCAGATGGAACTGCGGCCAGATATTGTAGTACCCTCTACCGCGCGCGAACAAATACTGCAAAACGCACCTCAAGTGGCCGAAGGTTGCTTTTTGGTGCCGCGCACCGTTGAATAGAGGAGGGGAAAGAATGGAATTATACAAACAAACAGCAACCAGCCTTGCGGTCATGCTGCGCAGCAAAGAGGTTAGCGCTACCGAAATTGCCCAAAGCACCCTTGCCCGCATTAAACAGGTAGAGCCAGCCATTAATGCCTTTGTTGCCATTACCGAAGAACAAGCCCTTGCGCAGGCGGCAGTGGTAGATAAACAACTAGCCCAAAACCAGCCTTTGGGGGCTTTGGCTGGCATACCCATTGCGGTTAAAGATAATATTTGTACCGATGGCATTAAAACCACCTGTGCTTCGCGCATGCTAGAGGATTTTGTGCCCTTTTATAACGCCACCGCTGTTGAAAAAATACAGGCAGCCGGGGCCGTTATGCACGGCAAATTAAACATGGATGAATTTGCCATGGGTTCCTCCTGCGAAAGCTCGTTTTTTGGCCCCACAAAAAACCCGTGGAACACTGCCCATATCCCGGGCGGGTCTTCTGGCGGCAGCGCGGCAGCGGTTGCGGCCAGCCAGGTACCGCTCGCCCTCGGGTCCGACACCGGCGGGTCTATCCGCATGCCAGCGGCGCTGTGCGGCGTGGTGGGCTTAAAACCCACTTACGGGGCGGTTTCACGCTATGGGCTTATTGCGTTTGCCTCTTCGCTAGACCAAATTGGCCCGGTTGCCCGCACCGTAGACGATGCAGCACTGCTGTTTAGCGCCATTTGTGGGCCAGACAAAACCCGAGATGCCACCAGCAAAAATTTTGCCTTTGATGGCAAGGTAGAAGCAAGCGTTAAAGACCTTACCATTGGCCTGCCAAAAGAATATTTTGGCCCCGGTATACAGCCCGAAGTAAAACTGGCCGTAGAAAAAGCCGTGGAAGAGCTGCGGCAGCAGGGCGCCAATATAAAAGAGATTTCCCTGCCGTCTACCAGCTATGCGCTGTCGGCCTATTACATCATTTCTTCTGCCGAGGCTTCCTCTAACCTCGCGCGTTTCGATGGCTTAAAATACGGCTATACCGCTAACCGTGCCGGGCTAGATTTAACCGAGCTGATTGAAACCACCCGCAGCGAGGGCTTTGGCCACGAGGTGCAGCGCCGCATTTTGCTGGGCACGCACGTGCTTTCTAGTGGATATTACGACGCTTACTATAAACGTGCCAAACTGTTGCAGCTGCAAATTGCTGCCGAGTTTAAAGCCGCTTTCGAAAGCTGCGATTTAATTATTACCCCCACTTCGCCCTCTACCGCTGCAAAATTGGGCGAATTTGCAAGCGACCCGCTGGAGATGTACGCCGCCGACATTTGCACCGTAACCGTAAATATTGCGGGTTTGCCGGCCATTAGCGTGCCTTGCGGGCAAAGCGCCAATGGCCTGCCCATTGGTATGCAAATTATTGGCCCTAAATTTAGCGAACAAACACTGTTAAACACTGCCAAATGTTACGAAACCGCAGTGGGTGGCTTTGCAGTAGCGGAGGTGCAAGCATGAACGAAAATTTTGAAATAGTAATTGGGCTGGAAGTACACGCCGAGCTAAACACCGAAAGCAAAATATTTTGCAGCTGCAAAAACGAGTTTGGTGCCGAGCCAAACACCCGTTGTTGCCCGGTTTGCGCTGGCATGCCGGGCACCCTGCCGGTCTTAAACCAGCAAGTGGTAGAATCGGCCATAAAAATGGGCCATGCCCTGCACTGCGAAATTAATAACGTAACCAAGTCGGACCGTAAAAACTATTTTTACCCCGATCTGCCCAAAGCCTACCAAATTAGCCAGTTTGATGTACCGCTTTGCGGCAAGGGTTATTTGGATATTTTGGTGAATGGGGAAGTGCGCCGCATTGGGGTTACCCGTATTCATATAGAAGAAGATGCGGGCAAGCTGATACACGACGACCAAAGCGGCGGCACCCTGGCCGATTATAACCGATGTGGCGTGCCGCTTATCGAAATTGTGTCGGAGCCGGACCTGCGCAGTGCCGACGAAGCCAAGGCTTATATGGAAAGTATTGCCGAAATTCTGCTGTATCTTGGTATATCCGAGGCAAAGATGGAGCAGGGCAACATGCGTGCCGACGTAAACGTATCGGTGCGGCCACGTGGCCAGGCAGAGTACGGCACCCGTGCCGAGATGAAAAATGTAAACAGCTTTAGCGCCGTGCACCGTGCCGTGTTGTACGAAGCCAACCGCCAGATAGAAATTTTAAGCAAGGGTGGCACGGTAGAGCAAGAAACCCGCCGTTGGGACGATGTAAAGGGCAAAAGCACCCTAATGCGAACCAAAGAAGATGCCCAGGATTACCGCTATTTCCCCGACCCTGACCTGCTAACCTTTGTAATACCGGCAGAAAAAGTGGAAGAACTAAAGGTCGCCGTGCCCGAGCTTCCCCTTGCCAAAACCCAGCGTTATATGCAGGAATTTGGCCTTTCGGAATACGACGCCACTTTGCTGGCAGGCCAAAAGCAGCGGGCAACCTTTTTTGATGCTGCCGCCGCCTACAACCTATGCGAGCCAAAAGCCATTGCCAACTGGCTGCTGGGCGATATTTTGAAGGTGCTGAACGACAACAAGCAAGAGCTGGAAGATACCGCCCTAACCCCTAAAAACCTGGCCGAAATGATTGAGTTGATTGAAAAGGGAACTGTTTCGGGTACGGCAGGCAAAAAAGTGCTGGATACAATTTTAGAAAAAGACATTGCCCCTGCTGAAGTGGTAAAACAAAAAGGCCTTGCGCAAATTAGCGATACTTCGGCCCTTACCGCTGTGGTAGATACCGTGCTAGCCAAAAACCCCAAAGCGGTAGAAGATTACAAGGGTGGCAAAACCAACGTGCTTGCTTTTATTATTGGCCAGTGCATGAAAGAAAGCCGTGGCCAGGGCAACCCCGCCATTTTAAAAGAGATGGTAGAAAAGGCCCTGCAAAAGTTATAAACATCTGCTTTTTATAAAACACAAAGTGCCTTTATATGGGCTGCCATGTAAAATGCACGGGTTGTTTAACCGTATGCTAAATGATATAATATAATTCAAGTCTAACATCATAAAATCAACCAATCATTATCATCCGCTTGGCTTGCTTGTTAGCGGAAAAGGAGGATATAGAATGGATCTATCTACTTCCAGCAATGCGGGCGGCCGCCTGCAAATATCCAGCGAGGTTATTGCCAAAATTGCAAAGCTTGCCACCCTTGAAATTGACGGCGTGGCCGAGGTTACACTGGGCAATGTGGGGGTTAAAAATCTGCTTAACAAAATTGCGCCACAAAACCCCATTCAGGTAGAATTAAAAGACGATGTAGCTGACATCACCGTGGCAATTTCGGTTTACATGGGTGCCAAAATACCCGAAGTAAGCGAAAAAGTGCAGGAAAATGTTAAAAACTCGGTGCAGAACATGACCCAAATTACTGTTGCCAAGGTAAACATTGTGGTGGTTGGCATTACCGAAGAAGCACCGGTGCCAGCGCCGGAGTTTTAGAATAAGTTGATATAATATCCATTT
>JAJDJP010000020.1 GCA_030267215.1 Ruminococcaceae bacterium OttesenSCG-928-A16 | reverse complement strand
GACCACTTTTTTGCAAGCGGACAGCAATATTTTGATAATACCAGCTATTATAAAACAGCATATTTTCATCAAAATATTGACTATTAGAAATGGGGAAGAGGGTTGTCACCCCACTTCCCCAAGCCCCATTCCCCACTTTTAAAGGCGAATGGGAGTTCTATGGCAACTTGCGGCACCCTTTTAACAAGGGTGCCGCAGTGTATAAACCAATTATTAGCCTTTTGCAAATGCTTTAAAAGCAAGGTAGGTATTGTAAACGTCCAGCTTGCCGGTAAGCTCAAACGGCGAGTGCATGGAAAGCACGGGTACACCAACGTCCACAACATCTATGTTGCGGTTGGCAACAAACATGGCAATGGTACCACCACCGCCAATATCTACCTTGCCAAGCTCGCCCACCTGCCACACAATCTTTTCTTTGTCGAACAGGTTGGTAATTTCGCCCATAAACTCCGCCGAAGCATCGGACGTACCACCCTTGCCGCGTGAGCCGGTGTATTTGGTTACCACCACACCGTGGTTTAAATAGCTTGCGTTGTTGCGCTCAAACACATCGGGGAAGGTTGGGTCGAACGCGGCGTTAACATCGGCAGAAAGGCAGGTGGAGGCCGCCAGCATATCACGGTAATTGGCCTTTTGCATTTCGGCCAAATCTTCTAAAAAGTGGAACAAATAATCGCTGGCAAGGCCGGTGTTACCGTCGGAGCCAGTTTCCTCTTTATCGGTAAGAACACAAACCGAGGTGTATTGTGGGGCTTTGGTATCAATTTCGGCCATTAGGGCGGTGTAGGCACACACACGGTCATCCTGCCCATAGGCACCCACAATGCTGGCGTCAAAACCAACGTCGGCTGCTTTAAACGCCGGCACAAACTCAATTTCGGCACGGGTAAAATCGTGCTCGGTAAACCCGTATTTGCTGTTAATTAGGCGCATGGTTTCCAGCTTTACACGCTCTTTCATGTCGGGGGCGTCAAACGGGAAAGAACCAATTAAAATGTTTAGCTCTTCGCCTTTAATGCCCTCGTTTAAGGGGCGTTTGTTTTGCTCTTGCGAAAGGTGGGGCAACAGGTCGGTAATGCAAAAAACAGGGTCGCCGGCGTCTTCGCCAATGCGTATTTGCACTTTTTCGCCGTTAGATTTAACCACTACGCCATGCATAGAAAGCGGAATGGTTACCCACTGATATTTACGAATACCGCCATAGTAGTGGGTTTTAAAAAAGGCCATTTCATCACTTTCGTACAGCGGGTTAGGTTTTAGGTCCAGCCGGGGAGAATCGATGTGTGCAATAGACAAGCGCACACCATGCTCGGCTGTTTTTTTGCCAATGGTAGCGGCAATAATGGCCTTTTCGCGGTTTACCAAGTACAGCTTATCGCCTGCTTTGTATTTTTTGCTTTTGTCGAATTTTTTATAGCCAGCCTTAGCCAACAGCTCTACACTTTTGGTTACGGCTTCACGCTCGGTTTTTCCGGCGTCTAAAAATTCTTTGTATCCTTCACAAAACTCCATTGCGCCGGCCGCGCCGCCCAAGGTTTTATCAAAAGCATGTACGGGCTTTGCCAACAGGGCATCTGCCAGTTTTTGCGCTTCGGTCATTTCCTTTTTCATTGTTATTCCCTTCTTTTTAAAAGGCGCTAAAAAGCACCCTAATAGCATTAAAAACAGCCTAAAACAAGCTGTTGGTTCACAGCTATATTACCACATTTTTAACCTGTTTGCCAAAGTATTGGGGCGTGGGTTTGTTTATGCCGCCGTGCCAGCTGTATACAAGGCCAGGTACTTTTGGTAATTTTTGTTAATTTTGCGCACATAGTTGTTCATTTGCTCGTACGGGAAGGTGGTTAAATGAATTCCGTTTTGGGTATGCTCCCCCTCTTCCAACAATCTATCTACCGTGCCCCAGCCACTGTGGTAAGCCGCTGCTGCAGTGGAGATATCGCCATTATAGCGCGCTATACAAAGAGACAAAAAATAGCTGCCAAACCGAATGCTTACATTGGGCAAAAATAAATCTTCAAAGGTAAGTGGTTCATCGGGTGCAATTTTTTGCTTTAACCATTCAAAGGTTTCGTCGGTCATCTGCATAAGGCCACGTGCCCCGGCAGAGGATTGGGCCTTTGGGTTAAAGCCGCTTTCGGTGCGGATAAACGCATATACAAGGTAGGGGTCTAAACTGTATTCTGCCGCATATTGCTCTACCAGTTCGGTATATTCCAGTGGGTAGTTTTGTTTTTTAATGCCTTCTATAACAGGGCCTGCCAGCAATATTAGCCCCAGGGCCAATAGCAGGCAAATGCTTACAATCACTCGTCTTCTGCTTGCTTTTTTTTGGTGCATAGGTTACCTCTTTAGGTGGCATTACTACCATTTAACAATTGGTTTAATACCTTGTTTGCTTTTTGCTGTAAAGCCAATAAGCTTTCGTCGTTTGCAATTACGTAATCGGCAGCGGCCACAAGTTGTTCTTCGGTTTTTTGGGCCGCCAAGCGGTTTAAGGCCGCTTGCTTCGAAATGCCATCCCGTAAAATAATGCGGCTTACCGCTAGCCGCTCGGGGCTGGTAACCACAATTATTTTGTCGCAATGTTTTTCAAAATCCTCGCCAACAATCATGGCGCCATCTACAAAAAATAGGGTTGCCCCCTTTGCTTTTGCCTGCTGTGCCGCCTGCAACAGAGCCCGGGTTATGGCCGGGTGGGTTATGCTTAACAGCAACTGGTTTGCCTGTGGCGTGGCAAAGGCCCGGCGGCCAAGCTCTTGCCGCAAAAGGGTGCCATCTTCGGCCAAAATATCGGCGCCAAAGGCCTGCGCCAGCTTGGCAAGGCAAGGGCTGCCGGGGGCTGTAACCTCGCGCGATACCAAGTCCCCATCTATGGTGGGGTACCCAAGGCTGGCGTAGTGCGCCGTAACCGAAGATTTACCACTGCCCGAACGGCCGGTAATTGCAACAATCAACATAGTATCACAGCTCCAATACCCTAAAGGCTGCCGCACGCAGCAGCCGGTTGTATACCGCAAACCCCACGCCACTGGTGCCCGGTGCCCGGGCAAACACAGTTTTGGCCCCTTTTTCGTCTAAGGTGCGCAGGGCGCTAAACAGCGCGGTGGCTTGGGTGGCGGGGTTATTTTTTTTGCCATAGGTTACGCAGGGCACTGGTATTTCGGTTTCTTCGCCTTCAAAGCAAAGCGCCCAAACGCCGCCGGTGGCTTTTGCCGCTACATAATGGCTAAATTGTGCCAGGTTCCCCTGTAAAATGGTAATTTCGGCTTTGGGGGCATAGTGTTTGTACTTCATGCCGGGGCTGGCTGGCGCCTGCCCTGCCGCCAGCGGTGCCGTTACAGCTGCCGCCACCGCCACCGGGCCACCCAGCACTTCGGCAATTTCATTGGCGGTAACAAAGCCGGGGCGCAGCACTGTGGGCGTACCCACCAAGGTTATAACGGTAGATTCCACCCCTACCGGGCTATTGCCGCCATCTAAAATAAGCGGAATACGCCCCTTCATATCGGCCAAAACATGCTGCGCCGTGGTGGGGCTAGGGCTGCCCGACAAATTGGCCGAGGGCGCCGCTAAAGGCAGCCCTGCTGCTGCAATAACGGCACGGGCCGCCGGGTGCGCCGGCATGCGAATACCCACGGTATCTAGCCCGGCGCTAACCGAGGGCGCTAACCGGGCGGTGCGTGGCAACACCATGGTTAACGGGCCGGGCCAAAAGGCCTTGGCCAGCAGCAGGGCTTCTTTGGGTATTTTGCGCGCTGCCATGGGCAGCATTTCCATGCTATCAATATGCACAATTAGGGGGTTATCTTGCGGGCGGCCTTTGGCCGTAAAAATGCGCTCAACTGCTTTTTCGTCCAGTGCATTTGCTGCAAGGCCGTACACGGTTTCGGTTGGTATAGCAACCACCTGCCCCCGCCTTAGCAAAGCTGCCGCCTTGGCAACACTGCCTGGGTTTACCGCAAGTAAGCCAGTATCCATTCCGCTCATGCTTCGGCCGAGGCTTGCAGTTTTTCTGCTTGGTCGGCAGCAATCAGCGGGTCAATCAGTTCATCCAAACTGCCCGAGAGGATATTATCCAACCGGTACAAGGTTAGGTTAATGCGATGATCGGTAACACGGCTTTGGGGGTAGTTGTAGGTGCGGATACGCTCGGAGCGATCTCCCGAACCCACTTGGCTGCGGCGAGCCGCATCAATTTCGTTTTTTTGGGCGGCCTGCTTTTCGGCCAGCAAACGGCTGCGCAGCACCTTCATGGCTTTGTCTTTATTTTTTAGCTGGCTGCGTTCGTCCTGGCATTCCACCACCATGCCGGTGGGCAGGTAGGTAATGCGAATAGCGCTGGAGGTTTTGTTAACATGCTGGCCGCCTGCGCCCGAAGAACGGAAGGTATCAATTTTCAAATCGGCCGGGTTAATTTCTATATCTACTTCGTCCGCTTCGGCCATAACCGCCACCGTAACCGCCGAGGTATGTACACGCCCTTGGGTTTCGGTTTCAGGCACACGCTGCACCCGGTGGGTGCCGGCCTCAAACTTTAAGCGGCTGTACGCTCCCTCACCCTCTACCGAAAATTCCACTTCTTTCATGCCGCCTAGCTCGGTTTCGTTCACGCTTAAAATTTCGATGCGCCAGCCGTGGCTTTCGGCATACAGGCTGTACATTCTAAACAGGCTGTGGGCAAACAGGGCAGCTTCTTCGCCGCCGGTGCCGCCCCTTATTTCTATAATTACGTTGCGGTCATCATTTTCATCTTTGGGCAGCAAAAGCACCCGCAGCTCCTGCGAAAGAGTGTCTATCTTTTCTTTATTTTCCTCTAGTTCCTCTTTGGCAAGTTCGCGCAAATCAGCATCCAGCCCGCCTTCATCCAGCAAGCTTTTGGCTTCATCGTAGGCTTTTTGGGCGGCTGTGTAGCTATCAAAGGCTTCTATTAACGGGGTAAGCTGTTTGTAATCCTTCATTAAGGTGCGATATTGAGCGGGGTCGCTTGCAACACCGGGCTCTTGCAGGCGGCGGTTAATTTCATCATATCGGCCACGCACGGCCTCTAATTTACTAAACATAAGGTTCATTCCTTTATTTAAAATTCGGGGTGATAATTTTTATAAAACCAGCAAGCACGTCGTTAGCCTAGCTATACTGGTTCACTTTCCCGAACAATCTTTTTTATGTTTTTTTCTATTTTTACGCGCGGCAACATTACTTCGCGGCCGCAGGTTTCGCAGCGGATGCGAAAATCGATACCCACACGCAGCACAAAAAAGCGGTTACTACCGCAAGGGTGCTGCTTTTTGGTTATAATTGTGTCGCCTACTTGTACGTCCATTGGTTTCCTCTGTTTTTGTGTATTTTTACTACCGGTAAACTCTAAAATATTATACACCATAGCCCCCGCCAGCGCAAACTTTACACGCTAATTAAAAAAGAAAAAACCCTGCTTTGGCAAGCAGGGTAAAAGGCTATTTTGCAGGTGCTTTTATAAACAAATGCGGCCTGCCCAGAGTTTCTTTTAAACTGCAAATTTTGTCGTGGTACAAAACCACATAGGCTTCTTTGCTTTTGGGCGGCAATATGGTTAAGGGCCACATGTGTTTTAAAATAATTTCTTGTTCCAGCAGGGTTAAATCAAATTCTTTTTGGGCGTTTTGCAGCGCACGGCGTGGGTGGGTAAACCCGTGCATACCATCGCCCTTTTTGGCTTTGTGGGTATGCCAATCGTACAAAAACAAATCGTGCAGCAGGCCAGCGCGTGCAGCGGCACGGCTGTGTAAGCCATATTTTTTGCAGGTTGCATAGCTGTGGTACGAAACCGCAATGCAATGCGCCAAACAAGACGTGGTACCGTGCTGGATAAACTCCTTCATCGACTGAAAGCTTTCATTCTCTAAAATATCCTGCACCTGTGCAATATAGGCATCATCGTCTGGCACAAGTACATCATCGGCAAATTTGCGCAGGGCTATTTCCATTTACTCTTTCCCCCACAATGCTGTGTTTTCTTCAAAAGAAGGTGCCGCTGCCTGTGCATGCTTTTGCTGGGTGGCTACCCGGGCGCTCACAATAAAATCTAGCACATAAGCAGCCAGCAATATAAACGCCACGGGGGTGGCAATGTGCAGTGGTATCTGCTGCACTAAACCCGCCAGGTTGCGGTGCAAAACATTTACAATAATAAGGGCTACAATACCCCAGCCAAGGGTGCTTTCCAGGCATAAAATACCTTTATAGTTAAAGGGCTTTTCAGTGTAATCCCACCAAAAACTACCAAAAATACGCAGTTGAAGCTGGGCGGTAAAGTATTCGAACGCGGTGGCACACAAGGCCCCGGTTACAAAAAGCAGCAACCAGTTGCCGGCAAAGGGCCGCAGCAAGGCAAAGCCTATTATACCGCCAAACCCATAAATGATGCAAAATGGCAGGTGGCGAACAAAACCACGGTCTATGGTTAATTTTCTATTATCAACCGTTAGCACCACACACTCTAGGCAGTAGCCAATAAGGCTATAGCAAAAAAACATTATAACAATATAAGCTGGCTTTGGCACAACACCAACATGGGCCGCCACAGTTTTTAAAAGCTCTAAAAACATGATACTCTCCTTTTTTGGTTGGCAACACTATGTTGCCATGGTTATTATACGCTATTTTGTTGTCATTTTCAATAATTATTGTGGTTCATTTTTAGCAAATATCCCAGATATGCTTAAAATACAGCAAAACCTACACCGGCATTTATTAATTTGCTATACTAGAGTAGTTCTATCTACATATCTGCTTATTGATACAACGAAGCATAGAAAGGAAATCCTTCAAAATGAGTGAAAATTGTTCTGGAAGTTGCGCAGGGTGTGAAGTTGAGTGCGATTCTCGTACCGAAAACACCCCGGCAGATTTTTATGAAGCCCCCCATCCAAAAAGCAAAATTAAAAAAGTGGTGGGTGTTGTTAGCGGCAAAGGCGGCGTTGGCAAAAGCCTTACCAGCGCCCTGCTGGCTGTGCTGCTTAACCGCCGTGGCCTGCGTGCTGGCATTTTAGACGCCGATATCACCGGCCCATCTATCCCTAAACTATTTGGCATAAAAGAAAAAGCACGGGCCAATGCCGACGGTATACTGCCCGCCGTTACCAAAACTGGCATACAGCTAATGAGCGTAAACCTGCTGCTGGAAAACGAAACCGACCCCGTTGTTTGGCGTGGCCCGGTAATTGGTGGCACCGTAAAACAATTTTGGAGCGAGGTTGTTTGGGACGACCTTGATTTTTTGCTGATTGACATGCCGCCCGGTACCGGTGATGTGCCGCTTACTGTGTTCCAAAGTATCCCGTTAGATGGCATTGTGGTGGTAACCAGCCCGCAAGAGCTGGTGAACGTGATTGTATCAAAGGCTGTAAATATGGCCGGGTTAATGAATATACCTGTGCTGGGCCTTGTGGAAAACATGAGCTATTTGCAATGCCCCGATTGCGAGCGAAGAATTGAACCTTTTGGCAAAAGCCACGCCAAAGAAATTGCGGGAGAGTTTGGTGTGCCGCTGCTGGCCCAAATACCTATAGACCCCGCTTTGGCAAATGCCGCCGACCATGGTGTGATTGAACTTTTTGAGGGCGACTGGATGGACCATGCTACCGACGTGGTAGAAGAGCTGCTTGAAAAGTAAACCGCTGGTATTGCGCGTAAAAAAACTAACCCCCACGGCCTATTGGGAAAACAAGGCTGTGAGGGTTAGTTTTTGTTTCGTTACATCTGTGTTTTGCCTTTACCGTTCCATTTGCAAAAACTGCACTGAATAAGGCGGCAAAACAAGGCCGCCGCCAAAATCTACCTTAGCGCCGGTAAGCAAGTTTACCGCCGTACCTGCCTGGGCATTAAAGTGGGCTATATGCTCGGTTTCTTCGGCATTAAAGGCAAGTAAAATGCGTTCACCATCTTTTTGGCGCTGAAAAACAAACTGTTTGTTGGTTAGGTATATTTGCTGGTAGCTACCATAGTTTAGCGCACCGCTGCCATTGCGTATATGCACCATTTTACAAATGGTGGCAAACAGTTCATTTTCTATCGGTGCTTCAAAACTGGGGCGCAGGCTGGCATCGCTCCCCTGCTGTTTTAAGCCTTGTGCCCCCCACTCGCTGCCATAGTAAACGCAAGGAATGCCCGGTATGCCAAACAACAAGCCATACAAAAGTGGCAGGTGCGCCGGGTTTTGCAAAACCGAAGCAGCACGGGTAACGTCATGGTTATCCACAAAATTAAACAGAGGAATTTCTTTATACAGGGTCCAATCTTCGGGGCCAAACTGGCGGTTTAGGCTATAGGCTATTTCAAAAAAATTAAGGGTGTTTAGGCTAGAGTACATCCCTTTATAACATTCGTAGTTGGTGGCAGAGTGCAGCATTTCTTGCTGGGCAATGTTTTTGTAGTCTCCATGCAGCATTTCACCCATCAAAAAGAACTCTGGCTTTTGGGCATCGGTAAAATGGCGCAAGCGGCGCATAAAGCCTTCGTTTAAGGTATAGGCAACGTCCAGGCGCAACCCATCAATATCAAACTCTTTTATCCAGCCGGCCACGCAATTTAGCAGGTGTTCCACCACTTCGTAGTTGTTCAGGTTCAGCTTCACCAGTTCAAAGTGGCCTTCCCAGCCTTCGTACCAAAAGCCATCGCCATAATTGCTGTCGCGGTTAAAATCGATATAAAACCAATCTTTATACGCCGAGTTTTGCCGGTTCTTTTGCACATCTAAAAAAGCCCAAAAACCACGCCCAACATGGTTAAATACGCCATCTAGCACCACACGCAGGCCAGCTGCATGCAGCTGGCGGCAAACCTCGGCAAAATCTCCATTGGTGCCAAGGCGGGCATCTATTTTGGTAAAATCGCGTGCATCGTACCCGTGGGCATCGCTTTCTAACAAGGGGTTAAACAACACCGCACCTACACCAAGGTTTTGCAGGTGGGGTATCCAGCTGGTTGCTTTGGTAATGTTGTGGTGCTGCTGGCCGTTATTTTGGGGCGGTGCACCACAAAACCCAAGCGGATATATTTGGTAAAATGTGCTGGTTTGGTACCACATTGATATTACCTCCTACTATGGTAGAAACAATTTGCCTACAAATAATAAGTATACCATATTTTAAGCCGCTGTATAGGTGCTTTAAGCTCGTTGTGCACCACTTAAAAAAGATTGACTAGCCCCAGCGCAATATGCTATTATATTGCTTGCGGCAGGGTGCCGTATATAGGCGGAGGTGCTGGAATCGGCAGACAGGCACGTTTGAGGTGCGTGTGTCAACGACGTGTGGGTTCAAGTCCCATCCTCCGCACCAGATGAATGACCCCCGTTGAACGGGGGTAACAAAAATCCCTTCAGCTAAAGGCTGGAGGGATTTTTGCTTTTGCTATTTACAAAATAATATTGTTTTGTATTAAAAAGCCGCCTGTATTTGCATGCGTTGTGGCCTCTAGCGCTGCCTCGCGCGAAATTTGAAGATGGTTGCGCATGGCGTTAGCCGCGCTGCCAAAATCTCTTTCTTTCATTGCGTCTAATATTTCCTTATGCTCTTTGCGAGATTCATCTAAGCGGCGCTGGCTGGCCCAGCCCGAAAGAATTCTGATTCGATTATTTTGGGCATAAACCTGTTCCATCATCATCTCTAAATAAGTGTTGCTAGAATAGCTGATGAACATCTGATGAAAGTCGTTATCGAAAAGATACTGCTGGTCTACCATCTCGCTCTTTTCGTCTTGTTCTACCCTACTGCACAGCTCGTCAATTCGTTCTATCGGAATATGCGGGCCAATTTTCTCAACAAAATAGGGCTCTACCAGTTCGCGCACATCATAAACATCGCTTATGGTAGCCACCGTAATATCCGAAACAAATACCCCTCTTTTAGCAATAATACGCACCAGGCGTTCTTGCTCTAGCTTGTTTAGCGCTTCTCTAATAGGGGTGCGGCTGGCGCCCACTGCCTCAATAATTTCGGCCTCTACCAAAACTTGCCCAGGTAGATACTCGCAGCAAACAATCTTATCTTTAATATACTTGTATGCTTTGTCTTTTAAACTTACCGCGGCCATAACTGTACCACCTTGCCCATATTATTATAGGTTTATTATACATGATTTATTGAGATTTCATATAGCACAAATGTTTTTATTTTGCATTTTTTTGCGTTTTATTTGCAAATTTTGGCAATTATGCTATTTATCTCAAACACAAAGCATACCCAAACAGGCAGTACTTATCTTTTTTCATTGCAAAATCAGCTAAAAACGAAGCGCCAGTTTCAACAGCTCGCCGCCTTTGGTTGCCATCTCGTAAAAAGCTTTATCCGCATTTAAAAAGCTATACTCTTTAGAAACAACATGCTTTAAATTTATCTTGCCTTGGTGAAGAAGGTCGATGGTTTCTAAAAAATCCTCCTTCAACGCGTTGCGGCTGCCATAAATATCCAATTCCTTTTTTTGAATAATGGTGTGGAAAAAATCGGCCGATTGTTTGCTTACCCCCACTATTACCACACGCCCACGAAACGCTGCCGCTTCAATGCAGTTCATAAAAGTAGACGGAAGCCCCACCGCCTCGATACACACATCGAACCCATTGCCACCGGTAATTTCATCGGTTTTGTTTTTAAAATGTTCATCGCCGGTGTTTAAAATGGTGCCGGCAACCCCAATGTTTTTTGCCATATCCAACTTGGTTTGCGATACATCGGATATATACACTTCGGCCCCCATTAGCTTGGCCCCCAGCGCCGCTAGGTGCCCAATGGTGCCGGCCCCCACCACCAAAACCTTATCTTTAGACGAAATGCGGCTACGTTTAACCGCATGGTACCCAATGCAAAAAGGTTCTACCACTGCTAATTCTTTGGCAGAAATTCCTTTTCCATCGTAAATGCGCTCCACTGGCATCGAGAAATATTCTCTGAAAACACCATCACGCTGGCACCCCAGTGTTTCGTTTGCGTCGCAGCAATTTACCATTCCCCGTTTGCAAGAATAACAATGCCCGCAATTATAATAGGGATTCCCGGTTACAATCATGCCAGGTTTTAAACCATAGGCATTTTCGCCTACTTCAACAATCTCTGCCGAAAATTCGTGCCCAGGAATAAGCGGATACTTGGCGTATAAAAAAGTACCTTTGTAGCTGCCAAGGTCCGAGCCACAGATGCCACCGTACAACAGCCTTAAAATGGCATTGCCCGGTGTTAACTGTGGTTTTTCCATTTCCTGAATTTCAACTTCTCCAGGCCCGAGGATCACAACACCCTTCATGAAAAATCCTCCAGTAGAATATTTAATAGTATGTATTCAACAGCAAAAGAGCTTATGCTAAGTGGTATTGTTCCAATAAGCCATGCCTCTTCAGCCGCCTTTTTTTGTGTAAAAGCAGGGCTTTAAAACCCTGTTTAAGCTTTTTACTATTTGTGGCAGGTTGGTTTTATTGTTCCCCCAAATAGGCTTTTTTAACCTCTTGGTTTTCTGCCAGTTTATAGCATTCATCCTGCATAACCACTTCGCCAACGGCAAACACATAACCACGGTGTGCTGTTGCCAAAGCAACTTTGGCATTTTGCTCTACAAACAAAATGGTGGTGCCCTGCTTGTTAATTTCTTTAATCGATTCGAAAATTTCCCGCACAATAATGGGGGCAAGCCCCAAAGAAGGCTCGTCCAGCAAAATCATTTTAGGGCGGCCAATAAGCGCGCGCCCAATGGCCAGCATTTGTTGCTCGCCACCCGAAAGCGTGCCCGCAAGCTGGTCTTTTCGCTCTAACAAGCGCGGAAATTGCTGGTAAATATTTTTTAGGTCATCTTTAATTTTGGCGGTGTCTTTTCGCAAATAAGCGCCCACCATCAGGTTTTCTTGCACAGTAAGCTTAGAGAACACATGCCGGCCCTCTAACACCTGTGCAAGGCCCAGCCCGGCAACCTTATTCCCGGGCATTTTATCTATACGATGCCCTGCAAAAGTAATTTCTCCCCTCACGCCAGCGGCATCGGTAAGGCCCGAAATGGTGCGCAATGTAGTGGTTTTTCCCGCACCATTTGCGCCAATTAGGGTTACCATTTCGCCCTCGTTAACATACAGGTTAACATCTTTTACCACGTGGATATTTCCGTAGTAGTAGTGAAAGTTTTTTACTTCCAGCAATGGTGCCATTACTCGTCACCTCCAAGATATGCGGCAATTACTTCCGGGTTTGCCTGAATATCGGCCGTTACGCCGTGGGCAAGCAGCTTGCCATAGTTAAGCACATACAAATAATCGGCCACGCCCATCATCAGTTTCATGTCGTGCTCTATAATTAATATGCCAATATCTTTTTTCAAAATTTTCTGCATCAGCTGGTCAAGCTCTACTTTTTCGGTGGCATTCATGCCGGCGGCGGGCTCGTCTAACAGCAGCAACTGCGGGTTACTGGCAAGGCCCCGGCAAATTTCTAAAATACGCTGTTCGCCGTAAGAAAGAGAATCTGCCAATTGGTAGGCGCGGTTTTTAAGCCCTACAAAATCCAGCAACTCCAGCGCTTTTTCATAGGCCATTTTTTCTTCTTCCCGTGCTTTTTTTGTTTTAAATAAAGCCGAAAAATAACCTTGGTTAAGGCGAGAATGCATGCCCACAACAACATTGTCTATCACAGTCATTTTTTTAAACAGGTTAATAACCTGGTAAGTGCGGGCAATGCCCAGCTTATTAATTTGGTAAGGGCGTTTACCCTGAATTTCGGTGCCGTTAAATACAATGGTGCCTTTATCGGGTTTATATACGCCGCTAACAATATTAAAAAATGTGGTTTTACCTGCTCCATTGGGGCCAATAAGGCCTATAATTTTGCCTGCTGGCACTTCCATAGAAATATCGTTGTTGGCAACAAGCCCGCCAAAGCTTAAGGTTACATTGTTAACTTTTAGCATTTTCTTTGCCTCCCCTGTGCGTGTATTTATAAAAGAGGTCTTTAATCATGCCAAAAATGCCGCCGGGCAATAGCAAAATAACAATTAAAAGCAAAAACCCGTATACCAGCATCTGCATGTTTTCCATCGAGCGCAGCGCCTCGTTAAGCAGCAGCACAGCAATGGCGCCAATAATGGGGCCAGGTTTTGAGGCAGTACCGCCAAACAAAAGCATGGTGATAAATAAAACCGATTGCTTGTTGGTAAAGGTGTCGGGGCTAATGTAACCCACAAAATGGGCATACATACTGCCGGCAACAGCCGTAAAAAAGGCGCTTGTTGCAAAGGCAATAACCTTGTATTTTCTGGCATTTACCCCCATCCCCTCTGCCGCATGGGTGTTTTCTCTAATAGCTACAAAAGCGCGCCCCACGCGGGAGCTTACCAGGTTGGTTTTAGCCGCCAATAGCAACAATACAAAAGCCAACGCCAGGTAATAAAAGCGAAACGAGGTGTTAAAAGCAAAGCCAAACAGGTTTACTTTTTTGGTGGCAAGGCCAACCGCATTGCCGGTAATGCCACCGGGCGATTGAAGAATGAGCTGGTAGGTGATTTCGCCAAAAGCAATGGTGGCCAAAGACAAAAAGTGAAACACCAGCTTTGAGGCAGGGTAAGCAAGCAATGCGCCCAATATAGCCGCAATAACCGGGGCAATAAACATAGATATAATAATGGGAATATTGAGTTTGGATGAAAGCAGTGCCGAGCCATAGGCGCCAACAGCGTAAAAAGCGGCATGCCCCATAGAAATTTGGCCGCAATAGCCAAACACAATATCAATGCCCGAAACCGCAATTACATAAATGGCAACAAAGCAAGATATGGTGATGCCGTAGGTAAAATCTACCGCAGTAAAAATAACAGGCAACAACAAAAGCAGCGCCAAAAAGCCAAAGCTTTTAATATGTTTTGCAGGGTTTTTCTTTTCCAACAATTTGTTCATGGTTTTCTTCCTCCCCTATTCCATAATAGCGCGCTCGTTAAAGATGCCGGTGGGCTTCACAAACAAAAATAGCAGCAAAATAATGTAGGCAAACAAATCTTTATACGCCGAGGAAATATACCCCGAGGTGAAGGTTTCCATTAAACCAAGGATAATACCCCCAACAATGGCGCCATACATGTTGCCATACCCGCCCATAACAGCGCTAGAAAACCCTTTGCGCCCAATGGTAGCCCCCAGGGTGGTAAACACACCATACACCGGGCCAATAAGCATGCCCGCTAACGAGGCCATGGCCGCTGCAATACCCCAGGTTAAACCGGTGGATACCGACACATTAATTCCGCAGCTTCGTGCGGCCATTGGGTCCATAGAAGCGGCACGCATAGCTGTTCCATACTTGGTATACTTCATAAAAATATGCAAAATAACCATGGCAATAAGCGATACCACAATGCAGAACAAGGCCTCTGGCTGCACCCCTACCCCAAAAATTTTAATGGAGTTTGCGCTGAACAGCCTTGGAAAGGTAAGCATGTTGCTGCCCCAAATATACATGGCGCCATTTTGCAAAATGTACGATACCGCAATGGTGGCAAGCACTATATAAATGGGCAGGGTTTTCTTTTTAACCAGGCGGTTAATAATGCCACGCTCTATCCCAAAGCCCAGCAAAACCATTAGTATAAACACCATAACAAAAGAAATTGCGACCGGGATTTTCCACAAGCCGTAAAAAGTGTAGCCTAAAAATGCACCAACGGTAAGCAAATCTCCCTGTACAAAGCTCATCATGCCCGAGGCTTTATAAATAAGGCTGTAACCCAAGGCAATTAACCCATAAACACAGCCAATAACAAGGCCAGAGACGAAAACTTGCATAAACATCGTCATTGGATTGTACCCATCCTTTCTATGGGGCAAATTTAAGGTGTGAATAAGGGAGCGGCACTACCCACGGGTCAGTTACCGCTCCCATACCAGCTAAACGTTCAAATGAATCCCCCCACCGTAAGCATCGGGGTATCGACGGGCAAAACCGTAGAAACGCCCAAGGGGCGGGGTATTGGACTCACTCAGTGGAATTAAACAAAAGATTTTATCGTATTTTGCCTTTTGGTTTTACAGGGCAACTGCTTAGCCCGCATTTTTTAAGGCCTCGTAATTGCCGGCGGCATACCACGCATCAAAATCTTCATATTTTCCGTCTAGCACAATGTAGCTATTCAGGGTGTTTAGGCCTTCGCCGTTGCCAGCGCTAAAGTCCATAACGCCACCCAGCGCCTTAAAGTTCGAAATTTCTACCACTGCGTCACGCATTGCGTCAACATCGTTGGTGCCGGCAATGCGGGCGGCTTCGGCCATTACCATAATGGCGTCCCAGCTGCGGTAGGCACAATCGTGGAAAGGCATTTCGCCGTATTCTTCTTGGAACAGCTCCAAAAATTCTTTAATATCAGGGTCAAATGCATCTTCTGGTGTTTCGTAGGTGATGTAGGGATACATAAACACCCAGTGGTCGGCGGCAGAGCCCGCTACCTCAACGGTGTCGGCTGGCAAAGCTTCGCGGTTAAAGGCAAGGCCCTGGTAGCCCAGCTGGCGCAGTTGTTTAGCAAAAATAGCCATGGTGGGCCCATTGGTAGAGCACAACACTACATCGGGGTTTTTGCTAATGATTTTGGCAATTTGGCCCGAATAGTCGGTGTCGCCGTCGGTGTAGCTTTCTACCGTAAGAACCTCAACACCCATTTTGTCGCATTCTTCTACAAAAGTTTCAGCAGCACTCTTTGCGGCATCGTCAAGGCCACGGAACACGCCAACGGTTTCGATGCCCATTTCTTTCATTTTGCTTACCAGCAAAGGCATAGAAACGCCGTTGTTGGGGCAAGCACGAAACACATACTCCCAGCCTTGCAGCATCCAGGTGGGGCTGGTGCCGGTACCAAAGGTAAGCACGCCCGCATCTTCGTACACTTGGCCGGCCGCCAGCATACAGGTGCTGGTAAGCGAGCCCAAAACGGCATCTACCTTGTCATCTTCCACCATTTTGGTTGCAATTTTAACAGCTTCTTCCGGAGAGCCCTGGTCGTCGTAGTTAATTAGCCGAACCGGCACGCCATTAAAGCCACCGTTTTCGTTAATAATTTTTACGGCAAGTGCGGCCCCCTTGTTTGCGGCGGCACCAACCTGCGCATTCACACCAGTAAGGGGTTGTGGGTTGCCAATAACAAACTCTGCCCCTGTGGCACCGGCAGCGCCTGCCTCAGACGTTGCGCCACCTGCCGGCGCAGTGCTGCTGGGCGGTGTTTCGCCACACGCCACCAAACCAAAAGCCAGTACCAAAGCCAGTGCAAATGTGGCAACTTTTACAAACATGCTGTTTTTCATTGTTCTCCTCAACTTTCTTTTTTAATGTTTTGAAGCTTTGTACAAAGGTTTTAAATGTCCGCGGAACATTCTAATCCTTTATGCCAAAACCCTCTTATTCAAAACAAAGGCTTGCCTTTGCGTTGAAGTTAAAAATGTTGCCAGGGGGGTGTTTTATAAATACTAACTGGCAAATGGTGCAGTCCATCCCCCTTTATATACCTGCCCATTTCTATATTGCAAAGGCCGCCATCGGTAGTATCTCGGGGTGGCTTTGCATCAAAAGTACAGCTTATATACATAATGTATGTAACACTAGCGTAAAAAATAAATAACCGCTTTTAGTTATTAACTCAAGCATATCTTAAAGGTTTTGCCCTGTCAATTCAAATAGTATCCAAAAAAAAACCGAAAATTTATACATTTTAACCTTACCCTTTTTGCGGTTTATGTTTAATATATAAGGTAAGTATTTAGATATATTGAGAATATTAACCTTCCCCTACTTTTTTGCAATTACTTTATAAAAACACAAAATTGTGTGTACAACTGCAATTATGGTATGATAAATGCAGCTTGCTATTTTGGCTTTTTAAAATAGGCTTTGCGCATAAAAATATTACAGTAAAGCATGGTGAACTATATGGAAACCGACGAAATATTTGCACAAATGGCGCAGCGGTACGACGCCGAGGAACGAGTGCATAACGCTGGCATTATTGCGCAGCAAATGCGCCTTGCGCTTAGCGATACCCAAAACAAAACCGCGCTGGATTATGGCTGTGGCACCGGCCTTATTGGCCTTGCGCTTGCCAGCTTGTTTGGGCAAATGCTGCTGGTAGATTCTTCGCCCCAAATGATTGCGGTGGTAGAGAATAAAATTGCAGATGCCGGCCTTGCAAACACCCGCACACTTTGCGCCAATTTTTGCGAGCACACACCGCAAGGCGTATCGGCGGATTATATCCTTGTTTCGCAGGTTCTTCTTCATGTTCCCAATTACTCGCTTTTGTTGCAGCAGTTTTTTGCGCTGTTAAACCCCGGCGGGCACTTGCTGGTTGTAGATTTTGACAAAAACGAAAACATTGTTTCGGACAAGGTACACAATGGGTTTAATCAATCCCAGTTGCAGCAGCTTTGCCTGCAAGTTGGGTTTGCAAGCGCAAGCTCGCAAACCTTTTACCATGGCAAAAATATGTTTATGCGGCAAGACGCTTCGCTTTTTATACTGCACGCAACAAAGTAAAGGTTGCGTTTTAGCAAACAAGGCCGCCTTTGCAGCATTAAAACCTGCAGTTTTTTACCATTTTTGTGTTAATGGCTGCGTTATAGTTGTACTGCCCCGTGCCTTAGTATAGTATATTGGTAGGTGATCACTTTCACCTCTCCGTCCCCCAGCGGAGAATCAAAAAAACCACGATTGTTCTCCCATACAATTGTGGTTTTTTTGCGCGCGCCAAATTTTGCTGGATATTTTTTACCTTTTCCGCTATACTAATACCATTCTTAAATAATGCAGGGGCATATTTTACCAAAACCACCTGCACCAAATGCGAAAGGATAGAATAAAAATGGGAATTTTTGCCTGGATTGTTGTGGGCGCACTTTCTGGCTGGGTCGCCAGCAAAATTATGGGAACCGACCGCAGCATGGGCGCTATTGCCAACATTATTGTGGGTGTTATTGGCGCTTTTATTGGCGGCGTTGTTATGAACTTAATTGGCAGCCAAGGTGTAACCGGCCTAAACTTGTGGAGCGTGCTGGTTTCGATACTGGGTGCTGTAATTTTTATTTGGGTAGTAAAAAAGATACGAAAATAATAAATTTTATACCAAAAAGGCGCCGGTGCATATTTTGCACCGGCGCCTTTTTGGCTTCCCTCTTGCCCCTTTGCCCGTATTGCCTTATACTTTTATTATAGCAAATAGCCAATGGGGGTGTTTTGTTGCCTACTGCTTTACCCTACCCGCCAGCCGCTGGCGATGTTTTACAATTTATTAAAGGGCAGGTTACCGCTGCCCTAAATAACCCGGGCCTGTTTCCTGAAGAGGAGCCAGAGATAACCTCTTCTATTTTGTGTGCGCTGGGGTTGCTTTGCTGTGTGCCCCCTGTGCCGGCCAACCGCCGCCTTTTAGAAGAAGCCTTTGCCCACATGCAGCTTAACTTTAAACAAATGCTTACCACCCCCTTTGCCTACAAAGATGTGGTGCATTTTTATAACCAATTTCTAGGTATTTTTGAAGTTTCGGCCGCTTTGCCGCCCGGTGCCCCTTTAGGCAACCCCTACTACGAAATTGCACGGGCTGCCGCCCTGCCCCTGGGCTTTGCCGAAGATAGCAGCCGTATTTTTTATTTAGCGGTGTGGGCCAGCCACTGCTGTAAAGATGCTTTATCTACTTTTTATATTGCCAGCAATACCGGCACTGCGCAGCGCCAGCCGGCCCCTAGCCAGGTATATTATTTTGTAGCCCACCACGTAAACAACACCCTGGCCGACCCCTACTTTTTTGCCGAAGGCACCCCAATAAATATAACCGAGGTGCTAACCGCCCTTTATACCTTTGTGGCTGCCCTGCCGGCACAAAGCAACACCCTTGTGCAGCAAACTTTGCAATATACCCAAAAAAAGTTGTTACACCACAGGTTTTCGCCGGGCTTTTTCGATACCATTGTGTACGCCACCGAGCGCATTGCGGCCACCTACAACGCAAACCTTGTGCAGGGCCAGCAAATAAGCAACTACACCCTGCAACAATGCACCAACCAAGCCCTAAAAATAATGGGGCACCCTGCCAACACCACTAGTGCCCTGCACATTACAAGCTACCTGCCCACCCTGCTGGCCGACGCCATGCAGCGGTTGTATAGTTAAGGAAATTATTGTTATGTAAACAAAAACCACGAAAGCAAGAGCTTTCGTGGTTTTTTGGAGCTGCTAATCAGATTCGAACTGATGACCTCGTCCTTACCAAGGACGTGCTCTGCCACCTGAGCCATAGCAGCGTAGAAATGGCGACCTGGATGGGGCTCGAACCCACGACCTCTAGCGTGACAGGCTAGCGTTCTAACCAACTGAACTACCAGGCCAAATTGGCAGGGGCAGAAGGATTCGAACCCTCGGCACGCGGTTTTGGAGACCGCTGCTCTACCAACTGAGCTATGCCCCTATACAGAGAGGAAGTTTGTGTGGGTGTGTTTGCCCCCTAAACATCAGTGCTTTAATATAATAGCCCAATTGGCTCTCACTTGTCAATACCATAAAACAAAAACATTTTACTATTTTTAAAAAACGGCAGCATAACCCCCTCCTTTAAAAAATAAGTATCTGTAATTGGCGTTGGTACCCCGGGGGTTTTGTCCAAAATTCTATTTTACTCCAGCAATCTTTACCCATCCCTTACACCCTATTCATTGAAAAAACACTACCTTTCTGCTATAATATAAAAAGTTATAGTAAAATGGCTTATGGTATTTGCTTAAACCTAAACCCACAATTATTAAGTGCTTTTAACAGGAGTTTTATGAAAAAGGTAACCTTTGAGGACATCAAAAATTCCGAGGAAATAAAAACATACATCCGGCAAGCCGACGCTTCGCTACTGGAGCTTGGCTATACCGAGCATTCGTTTGCGCATGTAATGCGCTGCGCCGAAATGGGCAGCCGCTGGCTGCTGCAACTTGGCTATAGCGAGCGTGAGGCCGACCTTGCCCGCATTGCCGGCTATATGCACGATATTGGCAACATTGTAAACCGGGTAGACCACGCCCAAAGCGGCGCCCTGCTAGCCCACCATATTTTAGACAAAATGGGCATGCCCCCCGCCGATATTGCCGTTGTAATTACCGCCATTGGCAACCACGACGAAGGCACGGCCTTCCCCGTAAACTCGGTTGCGGCTGCGCTTATTTTGGCCGACAAAACCGATGTGCGCCGCAGCCGTGTGCGCAACAGCGAAAACATTAACTTTGATATACACGACCGGGTGAATTACGCCGTTAAAAAAGCCGTTACCGCTTTGGACGTACCCGAGCGCACCCTAACCCTTAACCTTGATATTGAAACCGAGATATGCTCGGTAATGGATTATTTTGAAATTTTTATGGACCGCATGCTGCTTTGCCGCCGCGCCTCTAATTTTTTTAATATTCATTTTCAGTTAAACATCAATGGCTCGGCTTTAATGTAGCAAAGCCGTGCCCAGCGCTATAGGCGCTAAACTTACCTAAATTTTTGTGCCAGAAAGGAGCCTGTGCGCCATGGCTTTGCGTAAATCTGCCGAGGATTATTTAGAGGCAATTTATATATTAAAAAACACCTCTGGTGTGGTTCATTCTATCGATGTTGCCAACATGCTTGGGTTTTCGAAACCCAGTGTTAGCCGTGCAGTGGGCAACCTGCGGCAAGAAGGCTACCTTACCATGAAAGAAGATGGCGAGTTGCTACTTACCAAAAAGGGCACCGCTGCGGCCGAGCATATTTACGAGCGGCACACCGTGCTTTCTAGCCTGCTTATTAGCCTTGGTGTTAGCGAAAAAACAGCAGCCGACGACGCCTGCTTAATTGAGCATGTGATTAGCGACGAAACTTTTGATAAAATTAAAGACCTATACAACCAAAAACAAAAATAAGCTACCCAGCTTTTATACAGGCGCCCCTATATGCGCCCCAACAAGAGGTATACCATGGCAAACACAGTTATGCCCCACAACCACGGAGAGCACCTTGCTAAAATTTTAAAAAAAATGCCTGGCAGCGATGAATTTTTACTTGCTGCCGATATTTTTTCACAGCTTTCGGATGCGACGCGGCTGCGCATTTTATGGCTTTTGTGCCACAGCGAAGAATGCGTTACCAACATTGCCGCTGCCATTGGCATGAGCGACCCTGCGGTATCGCACCACCTGCGCATACTAAAAAACAAAGGCCTTGTTAGCAGCCGCCGCATTGGCAAAGAGGTGCACTACACCCTTGCCGACACCGAAGCTGCCCACCTTATGCACCGCATGATTGACGATGTTTTTGAAATGAACTGCCCCGGCTGCGGCATTCGGTAAAAAGCAGCCCAGCCCAATAAAGGGGTATTAACCTTTGTTGCCCTGCCTTGTAAGGGCTGCCTCTAAGGCGTAACCCCCGCTTTGTTTGGCAATATAAGCACAGGCGCTTGTGCAGGCTTGTGCTTTTGTTTTAAAGTTTGCGAGGATGAAACGGAGGGCTTGCCAATGGAAAGCTACAAAACCATAAAAGCTGTTGCACAAGCCCGCATTGTAGAAAAAAAGAGCGAATTTATTGCCAATGTTAGCCCCGCCACTACCGATGACGAGGCCACCACTTTTTTAAACCAAATGCGTGCCGAACACCGCACCGCCAACCACAATGTATATGCCTATAGCCTGCGGCAAGAAGCCCGCCAGCGGTACTCTGACGATGGGGAGCCTGCCAAAACCGCCGGCTTGCCCGTTTTAAGCGTTTTAACACACACCGAGGTAGTGGATTGCATTGTGGTGGTTACCCGCTATTTTGGGGGCACCCTGCTTGGCACAGGCGGCCTTGTGCGTGCCTACACCGCCGCCGCCAAGGCAGGGCTGGCAGCGGCCAATGTTGTTACTATTCAGCTATGTGCCCAGCTAACCATTGTGCTGCAGTACCCCTTGTACGAGCAAGCCCTGCGCCTGCTAGAAAACCACGGTGCCACCTGGGCAGAGCCTATTTTTACCGATACTGTTACGCTGCAGGCCACCCTGCCCCATGGCAAAGAAACCGCCCTGCTAACCGATTTGAACGAGGCCACCCGTGGGCAGGCTATTATTACCGAACACCCGCCTGTTTATCTCCCCTTTTAATAAGCAGCAAAGCTCTGCTTTGCACACATTTGCTATAGCGAACAGGAGGAATACCCTCTGCGATGAAACCCGAAATAATTGTAGCCGTTAAAAGCCTTTTGCTGCACAACCGCAAAGCCTTGCTGCTGCGCCGCCAAAACACTGCACCGCAGGGCCCCGGTATATGGGAGTT
Source organism: Ruminococcaceae bacterium OttesenSCG-928-A16 (assembly GCA_030267215.1). Taxonomy (GTDB): domain Bacteria; phylum Bacillota; class Clostridia; order Oscillospirales; family Ruminococcaceae; genus JAAYCI01. Next base: position 11,930 of record JAJDJP010000020.1, on the reverse strand, counting down.
TACCGGGGGCAAGCTGGAGTTTGGCGAAACACTGCAACAAGCCCTGCTGCGAGAAATACGTGAAGAAACCGGCCTTGTGGCCACCATTGATAAACTACTATATGCCGTTACCCTGCGCACCGGCCCGGCCCGCCAAATTGTGGTAATTAATTACCTTACCCACGCGGCGGCTGGCAAAGTGCAATTATCGGGCGAGCACCAGGCCTACCACTGGGCCACCCAGCAAGAGATGCTGGATATGCTGGACCCCGATATTGTGAAGAACCTCAATCAATTCAATGTTTTTCAGCAGGTGGATATTAGCACCGATTGACAAAATGGCGGCCGTTTTGTGCCACGCTATAAAAGCCCCCAAATGCAGGCCGCAAACCGCATTTGGAGGCTTTTCTTTTATAGGTTACTTGCTATGCAATTATTGGTTAGCCCTCTACCACAGCCCATTTTTGCTCCATTATTTCTTCAAAAACGGCAGCAATGGTGGCAAATACTTTATTGGTAGCCGCTGTGCCCTCGTCTTTGCCGGTTAGCACTGCCAGCGCATAGGGGTGCGGGGCATAAATAATGGCCATATCGTGGTAGGCACCCTCATCCCACCCATATTTGCCCGCATAGGGGTGGGCCGAGCGTATCATTTTATACCGGGTGTTCGAAAGTTCTGTGTGCAGCGCCGGGCCATATTGGCTGCTTTGCATAAAATTATACAGTGCATTTAAGTAAGCGCCGGCTTCGGGGGCGGTAATGCGCCCATTTATAACATTGCGGACATGCTCGGTTGGCACTTCTATTTCTTGCAAATAGGTTTTGTAGCCCGCCGCACCGTAGCGGGCCAGCAAAATTTTAAAAGCAGCGGTGTCGCTATAATGCAGCAAATAATACAGTAGTTCTTCCAGGGTAAACTCTTTGGGCAGGTCTTCCATTTCTTTCAACTTGCCAGAGTTTTCTTGCGAAGACTCGAGCATTGCAGTGGTTACCCAAAATTTTTCGGTTAAGCTGGCGGCGCCGGTTTCTACCAGATGGTACAGGTACATGCTGTAGGGCGCTTTGTTTAAGCTGGCCACCGCAAACACTTTTTCGCTGTTATAGGTGTAGGTAAGGCCCGAATCTAAATCTTGAAAATACACCGCCACATTATGGCCACCCTGCTCCTCTTCCTCTTTTACGGCAGCCCATTCATCCAGCAGGGTGTTTAACCGTGCTAGTTCTTCCTCGGTAAAGGCAAAGGTAGGCGGGGTGGGCGCTGGCTGGCTTTGGGGCAGCTGGCTGCTGGCCGGCGGCGTAGATGGCACCGAGGGCGCAATGGGTGCCGAGGGTACCGGCTGCGACATTACCACGGTGGGCAGGCTGCCCCCAGCGGCCGAAGAAGAAGCCACGCTTGGGCTGCAGGCAGAAAAAAGCACAACCGGCAACAGGCACAGGCTAAGCCAGCTTTTAACCCTGAGCATGGTTTTGTTTTTTTTCTTCATCGCTTCACCCCGCTTCTTTACTCTTCTATACTAAATTGGCTGTTGTATAACCGTGCATAATAGCCATTTTGTGCCAGCAGCTGGGGGTGGGTTCCCTGCTCTACAATTTTGCCTGCGTTCATCATTAAAATAATATCGGCATGCTGTATGGTAGACAGCCGATGCGCCACAATAAAGCTGGTATGCCCTTGCATCAGTTTTTCCAGCGCTTTTTGTATCAGCATTTCGGTTCGGGTATCTATGCTGCTGGTCGCCTCGTCCAAAATCAGCATATCGGGTTTTGCCAACATAATGCGGGCAATACACAGCAACTGTTTTTGCCCGGCCGAAAGGTTGCCCCCGCCGGTTTCGATAATGGTGTTATACCCCTTTGGCAGCCGCTTAATAAAGCTATGGGCATAAGCAGCTTTGGCAGCTTCCACCACTTGTTCGCGGGTGGCGTTGGGGCGGCCATAGGCAATGTTTTCGTGCACAGTGGCCCATTTTAGCCAGGTTTCTTGCAGCACCATGCCGTATAGGCTGCGCAGGGCGCTGCGCTGTATGCCGGTTATGGGGTTATCGTCCACCTTAATTATACCACTGTCTACCTCATAAAACCGCATTAAAAGGTTTATTATGGTAGTTTTGCCACACCCGGTTGGCCCCACAAGCGCTATGCGTTGGCCGGGCTTTGCGGCTGTGGTAAAGTTTTGTATTAACGGGCGGCCCGGGTTGTAGGCAAAGTTCACTGCTTTCGCTTCCACAGCGCCCTTGCAGCTTGTGGGGGCCAAGGCATTCTTTGCATCGGGTTGCTCTGGCTCCCAATCCATTACTTCAAACAGGCGCTTGGCACCAGCCACTGCGCTTTGCAGTTGGGTGGTAACAGCACTAATTTCGTTAAAAGGTTTGGTGTATTGGTTTGCGTAGGCCAAAAAGGCGCTTACGCCGCCCACCGTAATGCCGCCGCCAATAGCAATAACCGCCCCAAAGGTGCCCGCTGCGGCATACACCACTGCATTAATAAACCGGGTGCCAGGGTTAATTATGCTGGAATACACCGTGGCCTTAAAATTAGCATTGAAGTATTGCTGGTTGTTTTCATCAAACTCCGCTTCCGAGACAGCCTCGGCCCCAAAGGTGCGCAGCAGATTTTGGTTGGTTACCATTTCGCCCACAAAGGCAGACATAGCCCCCTGCGCCTGGCTTTGTTTGGTAAATAAGCGCCCTGTGCGCCGCACCACAAACCGCGCAAACAAAATAGAAAGCGGTGTAATAATGATAACCACCAGCGCAATCGAAACATCCAGTACCAGCATCATAACCAGGGTGGTTAAAATGGTAAGCACACCGGGTATTAGCTGGCTTAAGCCTTGCAGCAGCCCTTCGGCCACAGCGTCGGCATCGTTTACAAGGCGGCTTACAAGGTCTCCGTGCGGGGTGGTATCTATGCGTTTTAGCGGCGCAGCATTTATGCGGTTAAACGCCTGCTGGCGCATTTCCTGGGCAACCAGCACCGATATTTTGCGGGTGCAAACCTGCAGCACCCAGTGTAAAAAGGCAGCAATGCCGGCTGTAAGCCCCAGCAAAAGCAGGTTTTGCCACACCCCTGTAAAGTTTACATTCCCCGTGCCCACAATGGCATCTATAGCACGGCCAATAAAAACAGGCCCCGCCAGTGCCAGCGGTACCGAAAGCACCGCCCCCGCAAAACTGCCAAACAATAGCTTTTTATAAGGGGTTACATACCCCATTACACGGCGCAAAACACCAGCATTTCGCTTGTTTTTCACGGTGTCACCTCCGGCTCTGCCATCCCCTGCGAGGCGCAAATTTCGTGGTATACACTGCTGGTTTGCAGCAATTGCCGGTGCTTGCCCATGCCGGCTAGTTTGCCATCGTCCAGCACCAAAATCAAATCGGCATTTTTTATCGAGGCCGCACGCTGGCTAATCATAATGGTGGTCATGGTTTGGGTATCCTCTTTTAGGGCACGGCGCAGGGCGGCATCGGTAGCATAGTCCAGCGCCGAAGACGAATCATCCAAAATCAATATCTGCGGCCGGCGCACCAAAGCACGGGCAATGGTAAGCCGCTGCTTTTGCCCGCCAGAAAGGTTTTTCCCTCCCTCTTCAATTATGGCATCCAGCCCGCCGGGCAGGTTTTTTACAAAATCGGCCCCTTGGGCCGTTTGCAAGGCCTGCCATATTTCTTCATCGGTAGCGGTGGGGGCCCCAAGGGTAAGGTTGCGCCGTACACTGCCCGAAAACAGCGCCGCCTTTTGCGGCACCATCCCAATTTTTGCGCGCAACACATGCAAGGCGTATTGCTTTACACTTACCCCATTCACCAGCACTTCCCCACTAGTAACATCGTAGTTGCGTGCAATTAAAGCGGCCAGCGTTGTTTTACCACTGCCGGTACCACCAATAATACCCACTGTTTGCCCCTGCGCCACTGTAAAGCTAATATCCTCTAAAACGGCTTCGCCACCTTGGTGGTAGGCAAAGCTTACCTGGTTAAAAGCAATGGCTGGCGCCCCTGTTACCTCGGTAGCGCCGGGGCCGTTTACAATGCTGGGCTGTGTTTGCAACACCTGGGCTACCCGTTTGGTGCTTGCCAGTGCACGGGTAAACAGCACAGTTAAGTTGGCCGCCATAATAAGCGCCAGCAGGGTTTGGTTCATATAATTTACCAGTGCTATAATTTGGCCGGGCTGGCTGGCGGCATTAAACGCAAGCCTTGCCCCCAGCCAAACAATGGCAACAATAGCAAGGTTTACAATTAAAGTGGTAATGGGGTTTAACGCCGCCGAAATTTTACCCACCCGAACGGTGATGTTTGACATCGCATCGCCTGCTTTTTCAAAATCCTCTTGCTCTTGCTGCTGGCGCGAAAAAGCACGAATGACCCTTGTCCCCTCTAAATTTTCGCCCGAAAGGCGGGATAATATATCCTGATTTTGCTGAATTTCGCTATAACGGGGCACTGTACGCTTCATAATTAAATAAAGCACCAGCACAATAAAAGGGGTGCTTAGTAAAAAAACAAGGCCAATTTTCCAGTTAATAATAAACGACATTACAATGCTGCCCACCGCCAAAAATGGGATGCGACTGCCCAACCGGATAGCCATGTTTACCCCGTTTTGAATTTGGTTTGTATCGTTGGTTAGGCGGGTAATAAGCCCGCCGGCGCCAAATTCTTCAAGCTGTGCCTGCGAAAGCGAAAGCACATGGTGGTACACCTGTTTGCGCAGCCTGCGCCCAAAATGGCCAGCAGCCACCGCCGCAAAGTACTGGCACACCATGGCCGAAGCCGCCCCCAGCACCGCCAACACAAGCATAATAACGCCATTTTTTACCACATAGGCAGCATCGCCATTTCGTATGCCAACATCAATAATATTAGCCATTACCAGCGGCACCAACAGTTCCAAAATTGCCTCTAGCAATTTAAACAGTGGCCCTAAAATAATTTCTCGGTAATGCCCTTTAAAATTTTGTGCAATCAGTTTCATGCCGTTTCTCCGTTGGGTTACAAGCTTGTTTTTGTACAAAAAATGGCAGCTATTTGTGGTATTTGCTGCCGGTGCGTATCATAAAAGCGCGGTATATTTGCTCGGTTAACACAAGGCGTGCCAGTTGGTGCGGCAGTGTCATGGCCGAAATAGAAAGCCGCAACGCCGCTTTTTGCTTTATGCCCGGGCTAAGCCCGTGCGAAGAACCAATTACAAACGCAACATCCCCTGCGCCCGAAAGAGCCGCCGTGTTTAAATAATCGGCAAAAATTTCGCTGGTAAGGGGTTTGCCCTCTACACACAGCGCCACAATGCGGGCACCTTTGGGCACCGCCGCCAAAATGCGGGCGGCTTCTTTTTCCAGCGCCGCTTGTATAGCGGCTGGCCCCGCTGTTTTTTCATCAATGCTTTCCTCGGCAAGTTCCACCATTTCAAATTTGCAAAGTGGAGCCAACCTTTTGGCATATTCGGCCACGCCAGCCGCATAAAAGGGGCTATTAAGCTTACCAAGGGCTATAACTGTAATGCGCTGCACGGGCTTCCTCCTTTTGCAACAAACTATCCCCCACAGTGCCGGCCCTTTTTAAAATTCCATCCAGGGGCTAACTTCGTAGCGGCGCGATATTTGTATGGTGGTATCTTGCGGTTGTTGTATGCCGGCTGCCAGCAGCGCATGGCTAATGGCATCGTGCACATAGTTCGGGTGGTTATTTTCTTTGCTTAAATGGCACAGGGCAATGTTTTGGGTGCCTGCCGCAAGCAAGGCTGCCACCGTAGCCGCGCTGTCCTGGTTCGAAAGATGCCCCCGGGGGGAATCGATGCGTTTTTTAAGGTAGTACGGGTACGGCCCCCGCAGCAGCATTTCAGGGTCGTAGTTGGCCTCTAGCGCTACCAATTGTGCCCCGTGCAGGTTGCTAAACACCGTATTGTTCATCTCGCCAAGGTCGGTAGCTATGGCCATTACCTTGCCGTTTGGCATGGTAATGCGAAACCCACAACAACCGGCAGAATCGTGGCTGGTGGCAAAGCCCTTTACCACAAAGCCCTCCACGTCTTCCTCCCGTTCGTCCACCCCAATCAGTTCGGTGGTTTCGGGCACAGCTTCCATCTGCCACAGGGCCTCTAGGGTAGCCACGCTGCCATACACCGGCACCGGAAAACGCTTTAAAAACACGTTTAACCCTTTAATATGGTCGCTATGCTCGTGTGTTACCAGTATTCCCCCAAGGTTTTGGGGGCTAAGGCCAAGCTCTTGCAGCCCGGCAACAGTCATTTTGCAGCTGCCGCCCATGTCAATTAATAAAAACCGGCCCTCGTGCTCTGCCACGCCGGCATTGCCGGAAGACCCGCTGTAAAGTGTTGTGAAACGAGACATTGTATAAAGGGTTCCTTTTCCGAAATTGCAGTAGTTCCAATTCCTGTATATTTTAGTTTTTTGCCTGCTGCGGTACTATTAACAAATACATGCCAACAAAGGCATGCACTGCCATAAGCCACCACAACCAACCATGGAAGAAAGAGAGCCCCATTTGGCAAAACTGCCATGGGCACTCCCTAGTATCTTGCTTTTTTGCAAATACAATATATAGTATAATACAAACCTCTGCAAATTTCAAAGAAAACCACTTTTTAAGCTGGTAAAAACCTCACTATTCGTGAAAGTGCCCAAATACCGCTGCTGGGGCTGCTATTCCTTAGTGGCCGGCATGTTTACACGGCGGTAGTGCTTTATTTAAAAGTACCATCATCATATCATATCGCTGTTAAGTATAAAACCCACGCCTACAAAGGAGCGATCCTCCCTTTTCTATCGCATGCTATATCTGCATTTTTCTAATAAAAAAGGGTTTTGCCGCTTATAAAAATGTTATACTATACACATGATACCCCTTTGTTACATTTGCTTTTTATACTATATATGAGTGCTTTAAAAACAAAAAATTTCGCCTATTTTGCCATAACTGTGAGGTGTGCTATGGAACCTTCTTCCCCACAAAAGCATAAAAACCGCGCCCTGCCAATACTGGCCGGCATTTTTGTGTTGGTTTTATTGGCCAACACCATCATTGTTCCGCAGGTGGCACTATCTTTGCAAGATAAGCCCCTGTTTGGCACGCTAAACCCCATTAGCCATACCATAACCATGCCGCAAAGCACCGAATATTATTATGCCAAGGCCCTGCACCGAGAGCAGGACGCCTACCAAGGCCGCAGCACCACCATTACAGAGCTTATAGGCCCTGCCCAAAACAGTGCCGAAAACAACCTTGTTGAAGCCACCATGCTTGCACAACTTGCCGCCATGGCAAACGCAGGGGTTATCCCTTATGAAATTGCTGACCAATACATTAGCCAACTGAACACAAGAAAGTACCAATATGCCTATTACGATTTAGGCTCGGGGCTATACTCTGTCACCGCCTATTTTTCCGATGACATGGCATCATCGGAATGCAATTTTGTAATTGACGAAAAAACACAAAAAACCATTGGTTGCAGCTTTTGGCTAAATAACCTGCCCATTGAAAATAACTTTGATGTTTATGATTATTGGAACAATTATGTTCAATGGCTGGAGCTAGGCGAACTGAACGACTGGGTTTTTTTATCCTCCGATGATACAATTTGTTCGCAATATTCTGGCACACTAAAGCTTACCATTAACGCTTATTATGATAAAGGCGAATATTTTTCACTCTACGCTTCTAAATACTAAACAAGGGGGGCAACATGGCTTATATTTTAGTGGTGGACGATGAAGATGCCATTGTGGAGCTGCTTTCTTTAACCTTACAGCAGGCGGGCTACCGTTGCGATACCGCCATGGACGGCAATACCGCCGCCACCTTGATAGACAAAAATGAGTATGACTTGATTTTGCTGGATATTATGCTGCCCGAGATTGATGGCTACGACCTAATGCAATACCTTGCCCCCACCGGCACGCCGGTGATTTTTCTTACCGCCAAATCAACAGTGGCCGACCGCATTAAAGGCCTGCGCATGGGGGCCGATGATTACATTACCAAACCGTTTGATGCCCAGGAGCTGCTGGCCCGCATTGAAAGTGTGCTGCGCCGTACCGGGCGTGGGGCAAATTCTCTCACTGCCTTTTCGGTTTCGTTAAATTTAGACGCAAAAACCGTTACCCAAAATGGCAAAGTGGTGTTGCTAACCCCAAGGGAGCTTGCCCTGCTAGAGGTTTTAATGCGCAACCAAGGCATTGCTTTGTATCGTGATACGCTGTTTGAAAAAGCGTGGGGCGAAGAGCCTAACGACGATACCCGCACGCTGGATGTGAATATTATGCGCCTACGCAAAAAGCTAAACTGGTTTTCTCAAATACGCACCGTGCACAAAGTGGGCTATTTGCTGGAGAAAGAGCCATGAAATATGCATATAAGCTTTCGTTAATTATCATTGTAATGCTGGCACTGGTTCTTTCTATCTCGGGCTATTTTACCATTAGCAACAACTTTAAAGTGTCGTTAAATGCAAGAATAGAGCAAAATATTTCGCAACATTATTTAGAATGCTATGCCCTGGAAGCTGAGCTTGCTGCACGCATACAACGGTTTGAAGATACCACCGCCCAAAACGTAAGCGATACCGCCCGCACCATTGCCGTGCACACCAATACCACCGGGCGCTGGCAAGCCCTGTATGGGGGCGATGCTGTGTTGCACTATGCCAACACCCCCTTCACCATCGATGCTGCCGCCATTCAAACCATGATTGCGTCGGGCACGCCCGGTTACCTGTTAACCAAACAAAACGGCTCCCCTCTTATGATGCTTGCCACCAAGGTGCAAAACGTAAATACCGATTTGTGGTTTATCTCTTTTTATGATGTTGCCAGTGTTTTTAACGAACGCGAGCGCCAGGTTAGTTTTACTCTTCAAATGAATGTGCTGGTGCTTGCTGTTGCAACATTGGCGGCCGGGCTGGCAAGCTACTGGTTTACCCGCCCCATGCAAAAATTGACACAAGCCAGCAACCACATTGCCGCCGGAGATTATACCGCCCGCAGCGAGGTGAATACCAACGATGAAATTGGTGAACTGAGTGATAACTTTAACTACATGGCCGAAGCGGTGGAAAATCAGGTAGAAGAACTGAACTTATCCATTCAGCAACGGAAAGATTTCGTCACCGCCTTTTCTCACGAAATTAAAACCCCCATGACAGCAATCATCGGATACTCCGACATGCTGCGCTTCCAGCAAACCGATGCAGAAACACAAAGACGGGCTATTCGTTTTATCTACCGTGAAGCCAGCCGGCTGGAGGCTCTTTCGCAAAAACTGCTGCTGTTAATGGGTATTTCGGAAGAAGAGCTGGTTTTAAAGCCAACCGAACTGAATTTGATTTTCCGTGATGTTATGCAATCCATCTATCCCCTTACGCAAAATTCCGGCATTTCGGTAAACGTAATGGCCGCCGATGATATTCTTGTATTGGCAGACCGTGACCTGATTGCCAACCTGCTGCGTAACCTGCTTATCAACGCCATTAATGCCGAAGCCAAAGGCCATACCGTTTTGCTGCGCTGGCAGCAGCAAGATAATCTTTGTGAAATCTCGGTGCAAGATACTGGAAAAGGTATTCCCGAGGAGGAAATCTCTCGTATTGTGGAGCCTTTTTACCGTGTGGATAAAGCACGTGCTAAAATGGATGGGGGCACCGGCATTGGGCTTACATTATCGCAAAAAATAGCGCTATTGCACCAAACTTCGTTACAAATTCAAAGTGAAGTGAGAGTGGGAACCACCGTAAGTTTTTGTTTGCAAATACATGAATAAACGGGTTTACTATGCATAAAAACCAGCTTGTGCGCAAAATAATTGCGTGTAGGCTGGTTTTGCTTTAATCTTTCAATTTTTTTCTCTTTTGGTATAAGCACAATCATATAAACCCTCTTGCTTTTAAGGTTGTTGCCTATGTTTCACTATATTAAGAAGAAAGTATCCCTGCAAAAAAACTATATCTCTTTTTACTACGCAACCAAAGCAAACATTATTGGTGTGCACTGGTTGGTTTACTTTCGGGTATTATCTGTATATCATGAAAAGCAGGGAGGATGAATAATATGAAAAATGTGAAAAGTAACATTGCCGATAATCTTCGCTACCTGCGTGCTGCCAGCGGCTTTTCTCAAGAAGAAGTGGCTGAAAAGGTAGGCGTTACCCGCCAAGCTGTTGCAAAATGGGAAAACGGAGATTCTTTGCCCGATATATTGAATTGCGAGAACTTGGCCAACCTTTTTAACGTAGACTTAAATGACCTTGTGCGCTATAACCCCAACGAGTCTGGCGTTCCCATTGGCCCTAAAGGCAAGCATATTTTTGGCACTGTAACCATAGGCGAAAGAGGGCAGATTGTGCTGCCCAAAAAAGCGCGCGATACCTTGAAGATGCTGCCTGGAGATACCTTGGTGGTATTGGGCGACACCAACCCTGCCACCGCCGGGCTGGCACTTATTAGCAGCGATGCCTTTTTGCGCATAAACGGGAACGCCGCATCCAGTATTTTCTTTGGGGACGGTGGAAAAGTATGAACCTACTTTCTGTGCAAAATCTTGCCAAAATCTATCCAACTTTCACGCTGCAAAACATCAGTTTTTCGTTGCCAAAAGGCAAAATTATGGGCCTGATAGGCCGAAATGGCGCCGGGAAAAGCACCACCCTAAAAGCAATGCTTAATATGGTGCGCCCCAGCAGCGGTACAATTACAATGTTTGGGCAAAGCTTTTTAAATAACGAGCAAGCTTGCAAACAAAAAATTGGTGTTGTTTTAGGCGGGATAGATTTTTATAGCAACAAAAAATTATCTGACATTACCGCTGTTACCAAACGGTTTTACAGCAAGTGGGATGAAAACGCCTACCAAAAATATCTACAGGCCTTCGCACTTCTACCCAAAAAAAGAGTAAAAGAACTTTCTACTGGCATGAAAGTAAAATATATGTTAGCTTTGGCTTTATCTCATAATGCTGAACTACTGATATTGGACGAGCCCACAAGCGGGCTGGACCCTGTATCACGTGATGAACTTTTAACATTATTTCAGCAACTTGTAAAAGATGGTAACCGCAGCATTTTATTTTCTACACAAATCACGTCTGATTTGGAAAAATGTGCAGATAGCATTACCTATATTAAAGAAGGGCAACTTGTTTCAAGTACAGAAAAACCGGCCTTTATTGCCTCTTTTCAACACCTGAAGAACCCCGAAGAAGCCGGTGAGTTAACCCTTGAAGAAATCCTGATTCGCACCGAGAGGAAACATTATGACATCTAATCTTCTATATAAAGAGTTTCGGTTGGCAGCCCACCCCAATTTATATATCTTTACGGCACTTGGCGCGCTGGTACTTGTTCCGGCTTATCCATATGGCATGGTGTTTTTATTTGGTTGCCTTGGTCCCTACATCACCTTTATGTATGGGCGAGAAACCAACGATATTTATTACACTGCCCTACTGCCCGTAAAAAAGCGTGACACTGTAAAGGCAAAGTGCTTGCTAGTTGTTTCGGCGCAAATAGCTCAGCTTTTTCTGTCGCTTCCCTTCGCCATACTGCGCACCTACATATTACCAGGCGGCAACCCTGCAGGCATTGAGGCAAACGTAGCTTATTATGGCTTTGGGCTTATTACCTATGCCGTATTTAACTTAATTTTTTTAACACAGTTTTTTAAAACGGCTTACAAAGCAGGCAAGGCATTTTTATTTGCTATTATACCGACCAATCTTATCGTAGTTGCAATGGAAGCAAGCGTACATATCCCTGTATTTTCTTGGCTCGATGGGCTAACTGCCATAGAAATGCTACGCCAACTTCCCCTATTGTTTATTGGCATTGCAGTGTATTTAATAGGAATATTGCTGGCATACCTTATAGCGGCCAAGCGCTTTGAAACAGTTGATTTGTAAATTCTGTTCTAAACTAAAGGTTAACCACGCTGCTGTC
>JAJDJP010000002.1 GCA_030267215.1 Ruminococcaceae bacterium OttesenSCG-928-A16 | reverse complement strand
GAGACTATTTTATGAAAACCCGTCTATTTAAAATAGATTTTGCACATAAGTTATACTTACAAATAAAAAATACCGGAGGAACACCCCATGGTTTACCGCATTTATGTTGAAAAAAAGCAGCCCTTTGCCACCGAGGCACAAGGCCTGCAGCAAGAGATAAAAACCCTGCTGGGTATACAAGGCCTTACCGCACTGCGCATTGTAAACCGCTACGATGTAGAGGGTATTTCGCAGCAGCTATTTGCCCAGTGCGTGCCCACTGTTTTTAGCGAGCCCCCGGTAGATATCACCCACACGGCACTGCCTACAGCCGCCCGCCTGTTTGCGGTAGAATATCTGCCCGGCCAGTTCGACCAACGGGCGGATTCTGCCGCCGAATGTGTGCAGCTTATTAGCCAGGGAGAGCGCCCTTTGGTGCGCAGCGCTAAACTTTACTTGCTAGAGGGGGAAATTTCGGACGCGGAATTTGCCGAGATTAAAAAATATGTGATAAACCCGGTAGAAGCGCGCGAGGCCGATTTGGCCGAAAAAACCACTCTAAAGGTAGAGTACCCGGCCCCCCCGCCAGTGGCCCGCCTAACCGGCTTTACCAAGCTGGCAAAGGCAGAACTGCCCGCTTTTATAGAGGAGTATGCGCTGGCTATGGACACCGAAGACCTTGCCTTTTGCCAGCAGTATTTTATAACCGAACAGCGAGACCCCACCCTTACCGAGCTGCGTATGATAGACACCTACTGGAGCGACCACTGCCGCCACACCACCTTTGGCACCGTGCTGCAAAAGGTGGATATTGAGGACGAGCAGGTGCAAAAAACCTATAATACCTACCTACAACTGCGAGAGAATTTATACAAAAATAAGCAAAAGCCCCAAACATTAATGGATTTAGCTACCATTGGTGCCAAGGCCTTAAAAGCCGATGGAATTTTGAAAAACTTAGACGAAAGCGACGAAATTAACGCCTGTAGCGTAAACATAAAAGCTGATAACGACGGCACCGAGGAAGACTGGCTGCTGCTGTTTAAAAACGAAACCCATAACCACCCCACCGAAATTGAACCCTTTGGCGGCGCAGCCACCTGCATTGGCGGCGCAATAAGAGACCCCCTTGCCAACCGTGGTTATGTGTTTGGCGCCATGCGGGTAACGGGTGCAGGCAACCCCCTTGCCCCGGTTAGCGAAACCCTGCCCGGCAAACTGCCGCAGCGCAAACTGGTTACCACTGCGGCAGCAGGGTATGCCAGCTACGGCAACCAAATTGGGCTTGCCACCGGCCAAGTTACCGAAATTTACCACCCCGGCTATATTGCCAAACGCATGGAAATTGGCGCCGTGCTGGGCGCGGTGCCCCTAAGCCATGTGCGGCGCGAAGAGCCTGCCCCCGGCGACATTGTAATTTTGCTGGGTGGGCGCACCGGGCGCGATGGTTGTGGCGGTGCCACCGGCAGCAGCAAGGCGCATAAGCTAGAAAGCTTGGAAGAATGCGGCGCCGAGGTGCAAAAGGGCAATGCCCCGGTAGAGCGCAAATTGCAGCGCCTGTTCCGCAACCCGGCGGCCACCCGCCTTATTCGCCGTTGTAACGATTTTGGCGCCGGCGGGGTATCGGTGGCCATTGGCGAATTGGCCGATGGCCTGCGTATAGATTTAGATGCAATCCCCAAAAAATATGATGGACTGGACGGCACCGAACTTGCCATTAGCGAAAGCCAAGAACGCATGGCGGTGGTGGTAGAGGCAAAAGATGGGGAAGAGTTTATTCGCCTTGCTGCCGCCGAAAACTTAGAGGCAACACCGGTGGCGGTGGTTACCCAAAGCCCCCGCCTTGTTATGAGCTGGAACGGCGACACCATTGTGGACGTTGCACGTGAATTTTTAAACAGCAATGGGGCCCCAAAATATGCCACGGTGCAGGTGCCTGCCATGCAAAAACCCCAGCAAGCGGCTTTGCAAGGCACTACATTTGGGCAAAAAATGATGGAACTGGTTACCGATTTGAACCACTGCAGCCAAAAAGGCCTTGCCGAGCGGTTTGACAGCACCATTGGTGCTGCCACCGTGGTTATGCCGTTTGGCGGCAAGCACCAGCTTACCCCGGCCGGGGCCATGGTGGCAAAACTGCCGGTAGAGGGCGAAACCACCACCTGCGCTGGTATGGCTTTTGGGTTCGATCCCTTTGTTTCCAGCCAAAACCCCTACTACGGGGCCTACTTTGCCGTGCTGGAAAGTGTGGCAAAGCTGGCAGCCAGTGGCTTTAAATTGCAGGATATGTACCTGACCTTCCAAGAATATTTTGAGCGTTTGCGAGGCGAACCTGCCCGCTGGGGCAAGCCCTTTGCCGCCCTGCTGGGGGCGCTGCAAGCCCAGCTAGATTTAGGCGTGGCTGCCATCGGCGGTAAAGATTCGATGAGTGGCAGTTTTGAAGAACTGGACGTACCGCCCACCTTGGTAAGCTTTGCGGTGGCGGCGGGCAATACGGCCAGCATGGTTAGCAATGAGTTTAAGCTGCCCGGCAGCAAGGTTGTTTTGCTAAGCCCCACAACCCAAAACGGCCTGCCCACCCCGGCCAGCGTAAAGGCGGTGCTGGGGCAGCTGGCACAGCTTATTGAACAAGAAAAAGTGCTAAGCGTGTATGCCCTTGGCAATGGTGGCATAGCCGAAGCCCTGTTTAAAATGGGGCTGGGTAACCAAATTGGCTTTGTATTTGATGAAAAAGTAGAAACCGATAGCCTGTTTGCCCCGGCCATTGGCAGCTTTGTGCTGGAACTGGCTGAGGATATAGAAATTGGCACCCCGCTGGGCGAAACCAGTGGTAAATACCAGTTTACCTTGCGGGGCCAAACCATTGCCCTGGCCCCCCTGCAAGAGGGCTACGAAGCTAAACTAGAGCCGGTGCTGCCTTACCGCCAGCCCAATGGCACCGAGGTGGTAGAGCCCATTACCTTTAGTGTGGAAAAAGCGGCCCGCAAGGCCCCCAAAATTGGGGTGGCGAGGCCCAAGGCGCTTATTCCGGTGTTCCCCGGCACCAACTGCGAGTACGATACCGCCCGTGCCCTGCGCCGTGCCGGTGCCGAAGTGGCCACTTTTATTATACGCAACCTAACCCCGGCCAATGTAGCCGAGAGCGCAAGGGAACTTGCACGGCTTATTGATGAAAGCCAGATGATTGTGCTGCCCGGCGGCTTTAGTGGCGGCGATGAGCCCGAGGGCAGCGCTAAGCTAATTACTTCGTTTTTCCGTGGGCAGGCGGTGGCAAACGCAGTGGCAGGCCTGCTGCAAAAGCGCGATGGCTTGATGCTGGGCATTTGCAATGGGTTCCAGGCTTTGGTAAAATTGGGGCTACTGCCTTATGGCGAAATTACCGCCCCCGCCGCCGAAATGCCCACCCTTACCTTTAACACCATTGGCCGCCACCAAAGCATGCTGTGCCGCACCCGCATTGCTTCCAATCTTTCGCCTTGGTTAATGCACGAAGAAGTAGGCAGCCAGCACAGCATTGCCTTTAGCCACGGCGAGGGGCGCTTTGTGGCCCCGCCGCAGCTATTGCAAAGCCTTGTGCAAAATGGGCAGGTGGCCGCCCAATATGTAAATTTGCAGGGCGCCCCCACCATGGATGTGCGCTATAACCCCAACGGCAGCGCCCTTGCCATAGAGGCTATTACCAGCCCCGACGGCCGCATTTTGGGTAAAATGGGCCATACCGAACGCAGCGGCAACCGCTTGTATATCAACGTGCCGGGCAACAAAGAGCAAAAACTGTTTGAGGGCGGCGTGGATTATTTTAAAATATAGAAGATTGCACCAACAATGCGAGATAGGACCGAGATGTTCATTTGCTTTTGGTTTTTTTAAGCGCAGTATTTAATTTCCCGGTTCTTCCCTCTGTCGATAGAGATTACGCTGCGAAATTTCCATTGGCTAGTTGCATAAAATATGGTTGCATTTAGTTAAGGTATGGAAGGTTGGTTGGAAACCAAAAGAATTTGGTTGATGATTTATTTTAGATAACTTTATAAAAGGGTGGTGTTGTGGTGGCAACAAAATCTTCAAAAGCGGAAAAACCAGAGGAACTGGTATACCACTATTGCAGTTTGGAAACCTTTTATTCGATTGTAACCAACCACACCGTCCGCCTTTCAGAAATTGACAAAAGCAACGACCGCAAAGAGATTATTTGGATTAAAGATTTCATCCAGCATGCCTTTACCCAGCAATTTGAGGCGACTGCATCAGCGGAGCTTTTGGAAAAGCTGCCAACCCTTGCTTTTGCTAAGTTGCTGGAAGCCACCCTGGAGGATTTTTTTGGAAAAAGCACATGGTACAATTATTTGGGGTGTTGCTTTTCTAAAAAAGAGGATTTGCTAAGCCAATGGCGGGGCTATGCCGATAATGGCGCAGGTGTGTGCCTTGGGTTTAGCAAACGCCAGCTAGAAGAATTAAGCGAGCAAAAACAGCAGGCATTCATGGTGGAAGAAAAGCTTGCGTATCCGCTTAGATGGCCAAGCCATGGCGATGTAATGTACATTGAAATGGGAGATTATAGGGCAGAGGGAACGACGGCCCGCTACACTGGTTGGCTTAAAGAACTTGCTAAAAATTTGGTTGCCAGCTTGGAAGATGAAGACGGCTACCGGCAAGAGGAAAAAAGGATGTATGGCGCCGATATTTTAGGCGGGGTGGTTGCGGCCTTTTTGCAATCTCCTTTGTATAAAAGCAAGGGTTTTGCTGAAGAAGAGGAGTGGCGTATTCTTAGTTTAATAGAGAAAACCAGAGAATTACCCGGTGCTACAGCAGGGCTTGCGCAAGATGCCGCTGGCTGCGGTAGCATAGTGCGGGGCCGCAACTTTGTTTTTTACACCGATTGGAAGTTTGCCCCAGCGCAAAAAAATAAAGATGCAACCGATATGATTCAAGAGGTGATTTTAGGCCCTAAATGCAAAGCCTGCCCGCAGGATATTAGCCTGTTTATGCGGGCCAACAACCACTTAATTGCGGCAAAGGATATTGTGCTTTCCAAAATATCGTACCGCTAAGTAAACGATGTTTACCAGTAAACTTTTAAGGAGAAACCATGGCACACGATAAATATATTTCCCCGTTTGAAACCCGCTACGCCAGCGACGAAATGCAGTATATTTTTTCCGAGGACAATAAATTTCGTACCTGGCGGCGGTTATGGATAGCCCTTGCCAAGGCCGAGCAGGCCGAAGGGCTGGATATTACCGATGCCCAGATTGCCGAGCTGGAAGCCCATAAAGATGACATTAACTACGAGGTAGCAATTGCCCGCGAAAAAGAGGTGCGGCACGATGTAATGGCGCATGTGTACGCCTATGGCGTGCAGTGCCCCAGTGCCAAGGGCATTATCCACCTTGGTGCCACCAGCTGCTATGTGGGCGATAACACCGATATTTTGGTGATGAAAGAGGCGCTGGCCGTGGTGCGCCGCAAGCTACTGGGTGTAATGAATTTGCTGGCCGGTTTTGCCAACCAATACAAAAACCTGCCCGCCCTTGCATATACCCACCTGCAACCGGCCCAGCTAACCACCGTTGGCAAGCGTGCCACCCTGTGGCTAAACGAATTTTACATGGATTTTTGCGAGGTGGAGCACCGCCTGAATGGCCTTGCATTGCTTGGCAGCAAAGGCACCACCGGCACCCAGGCCAGCTTTGTAGAGCTTTTTGCCGGCAATGATGAAAAAATACGCCGGGTAGAGCAACGCATTGCAGCCGAGGTAGGTATTGAGCAAATTGTGCCGGTTTCGGGGCAAACCTACAGCCGTAAGGTAGATTATTTTGTGCTAAGCGCCCTAAGCGGCCTTGCGCAAAGTGCCAGCAAGTTTGCCAACGACATGCGCTTGCTGCAAAATTTTAAAGAGATGGAAGAACCGTTTGAAAAGAACCAAATTGGTTCTTCGGCCATGCCGTACAAACGCAACCCCATGCGCAGCGAGCGCATTTGTGCCCTAGCCCGCTACCTGATGGTGGATTGCCAAAACCCGGCGCTTACCGCCAGCGTGCAATGGTTCGAGCGCACGCTGGACGACAGCGCCAACAAGCGCATTGCCATGGCCGAGGGCTTTTTGGCCGCCGATGCCATTTTAAACATTTTGCTGAATGTGTGCGATGGCCTTGTGGTATACCCCAAGGTGGTGGCCGCCCGTGTAATGGGCGAACTGCCCTTTATGGCAACCGAAAATATTATGATGCGGGCCGTGAAAAAAGGGGCCGACCGGCAGGAGCTGCACGAGCGCCTGCGTGAGCACTCGATTGCGGCGGCCAGGGTGGTAAAAGAGGAAGGCCTGCCCAACGACCTGCTAGCACGCATTGCAGCAGACCCTGCCTTTGCCCTAAGCGAAGCCGAACTGAACGCCACCCTAAACCCGGCCGATTTTGTGGGCCGCGCCCCCCAACAGGTGGATGAATTTTTGCGGGATGTGATAAACCCGGTGCTGGCTGCCAACAAGGATGCGCTGGGCGAAAAGGCCGAGCTAAAGGTGTGACATTAATTGTATTTTGCTTATACTCAACAAAACGGCGCTGCTTCAATTTGAAGTAGCGCCGTTTTGTTTTACTTTTATGATAGTATGATATAATTATTGTGGAATAACAATTGCGGAGGTTTTATATGAAAAAAATATTTTGCATTTTTTGCTGCGTTTTTCTTTTGTCCTCTTGCGCAAGCCAACCCAAAGATACTTCTCAGAGTTTGCCACAAGTTGTTATTGGCAAAGTAGAGGACCCATTGCCAGACGAGACTTGGCAACAATACCAACATAGCGTGGAAGGCATCAATTTTACTTTTAAACTTCCACCTTTTTTGTATATAGATGAAACAGATAGTTCTTATTCTATTTGCTGCAACCTAGATAGTGAATACTATCGATATTTTGAAGGAAGGGAAGGGGCGGCAGCGGGGTTTAGTTACACACCCGCAGGTGGATCTTTTGAAAGGATTAGCGATACAGAGTATGATGTGCCAGAGGTTGGGCAATCGTTTCGGTATGTATATTCTACAAGTTTAGAGCCGCTAACATTTTTTACCTATAAAGATTTTACAGTTTTTGTATCAGGCCCAAGCTATTATCTTCCAACCCAATTTTATAACGAAGAAAGCGGATTGGTGTTATGGCTATTTTTTTCAGATGAACCAGAAATTCCCATAGAAATTTTCAAACAAATTGTATCAACTATTGAAATTCAATAGCAGGAGACAAAACAACTCTAACCTTTGCCTTCCACATACTCCTCTAGCGTAATGCCAGCGGTGGTTATGGCCTTGGCATGGTTGGCGCCCACATAGCGGTAATGCCATGGCTCGTACGCAATGCCGGTAATGGCCTCGGTGGTTTTGGCATAGCGCAAAATAAACCCGTATTCGGTGCAGTTTTGCTGCAGCCAGGCAAAAGCTGGGGTGTTTTCAAAGCTTTCTTCAATGCTGTCAATGTCTACGGCAAAGCCGGCCTCGTGCTCGCTGGTGCCGGGCACGGCGTAGTACTGCTGGGTAAGCTCGGTGGCTTTTTGCCGGCTATACCCCTGCTCAACATAACGCTCTATGCTGGCGTTATAATTGCTAACCTGGTGTTGGTGGCTGCGGTAACAAGAAAAAGGCGTCAAGGTAATGCCATCTGCCTGTGCGGCTTCCTTCATAGCGTTAAAAGCGGCGGCCGCGCGCACTTCCATTGTTTGCTCGCGGCCATTGCCATAGCCCACGTTTGCAAGCTCGGGGTCATACCCTTCGGGCAGGGGGTGGGTGGCGTTTAGCAGCATGGGGGTGCCGGCTTCATCGTAAAGGCCAAGGGGCGGCGTGCTGCTGGCAGCTGGCACACTGCTAACCGGCAGCGAAGGCACCGCCGAAGAAGGAGCTTCTTCCACATTAGGGGCAGCCAGCCGGCTAACTAGCAGTGCTACCAAAAATAGCACCAGCACAATGATTAAATATACCGGCCATTTGGCCTTTTTACGCCTTTTTTTGCGGGGCGGTGGGCGGCGGCCCGCTGGGGCGGGGCGCCGGTAGGGTTGCTGTGGCATAGGCACTTCCTTTTATATAAAAGTTATATAGCGGCAATGGTAAAACAAGTGTGTAACAAGGCGTAACAGCTGCATTGTTGTTACGCCTTTTCTGTAACGGCAAACCAAACTTCCTGCCGGTTTTCCTGCATATAGCACTCAATTACGGGCAGGTCTTCTAATTGATACCCAGAAGCAGGCAACCATTCAGAATAAAATTGTGGGTATACGTTTTGCACGGCACCAGGCAGTTTGCCGTTGGCCTGCACAACAACCCATGTGGCAGCTTTTATCTCAATTTCGTCCATGCCGCCCGGGGCGGGCAGGTGCTTGCCATTTTCAACATCTACATAGGTGGTAGCACCAAGCAAATAATCCATGCTATTGGCTTGGCCTTGTTGGCCCGTAATGGCAATGCCCAAAAAACCGGCGGGGCGGTAATTGGTACTTTGTAAAAGCTGCATTAGCTGGTTTATTTTTCCATCTTTCCAGGCGGCCTCCCAAATACCAGGCACCACATTAAAAGCCTGCTTTGTTTGCATGCGGTGCTTAAAACCGGCCACTTTAAAGGCGGGCCATTTTTCAATTTTATATTCCATGGTATATCCTCCACCCAAAGCGCATATATTTTTAACGTTTGCTTAATATTATATGCCCTAAAATAGGGTAGGTCAATTTTTGGCTTTAGAAAAAGTGGTTGCCTGGCATTTTGGGCAAGCTCAAAAATGTTTGATGCAAAGGGAACAACTTTTTATGCAGCCCAAAAAGCAAATCCCCCGCTTTTAGTGGGGGATTGATTGTGTGTTGTGCCCCGCTTTAAAACAAATAGCGCTGCAAAATTATTTTAATTTGCTTGTATGCGGGTAAGTTTACAATAAACGCAATGCACCCCGGCGCTTATATATAAAAATGGCTAAGGGCCTATTTTTGGTACAGCGGCAAAACCTGGGCAAGGGTATCGGCAATATTCTGGCGTATTTCGGGGGGCGCAAGTACCTCGGCCTCGGCACCAAAGCCAAGCACCCAAGCCGTAAACTGGGGGCTGGGCACGGCTTGCACACGCACGGTAAAGGTGTCTTTGGTTACATCAAAAATGCGGGTGTCTTTGCCAAAACGGTCTATCACCACACCAATTAGGCGGTTGGCAAAACAAAGCTCTACCTCGGTTTCTTCGCCGCCAAACATGCCAAAAGTGCGCTTAGTGTATTCGCCCATGTCCAGCGCGTCAAACACATCTTTGCCCTCGCGCGCGCTGTCCAGCGTTTCAATGCTCTCCATTTTGTCTACCCTATAATGCTTTAATATGCCAGCCGGGGCATCGTAGGCAATCAGGTAGTAGTTTTCATCGTCCCACACAAGGGCCCAGGGGCTAACCAGGTAGGGGGTGCCACCCTGCCGCCAGTTTTGGGTAAATTGGCCCGGGGCGGTTTTGTCTACCGCCCACTGGTAATATTTAAACTGTATTTGCCGCCCTTGTGCCATGGCGGTTTGCAGCGTGTCTACGGTATAATAAATGCCTTCGTTCATGGTTTTAACCCGGCCCTGCACGTGCACCTGCCGCTGCAAAAGCTGGGCCTGATACACCGAAGAAAACCCGCTTATTTTCCGAATAAGCTCTCCGCTTTTTTTTGCAGTGATAAACTTTGCCGAAAGTGCGGCATCTACCAGCAGCTTTAGTTCGGGCAATTGAAACCGGCGCTCGCCCAAATAATACTGGTTGCTTTTGCCACGCAGCACCACCACGTCGGCACCAAATTGCTGCAGTGCTTCCATGTCGTCGTATATGGTTTTGCGCTCGGCGGCAATGCCTTTTTGGGCAAGGGCTTTTATTATTTGTTGCACGGTAAAGGGGTGGTCTTGGTCGGTTTGTTGCTCTAAAATTTGCAGCAGCACCAACAATTTAATTTTTTGGTTTGCACTTTTTGCCACACAATGGCCCCCTTCTGTTTTTTTGGTAATACTTTTGGGCAAATAGGTAATAGTGATAGTATCATTGTAACACAGGGGCGCAAAAATAGCCCAAAAACTGCCCAGATAAGCTGCACCCCCCGCAAGCAAAGGGCGCAGCTTGTGTTTTATTATAAGTGAGCCTTATTTAAGCCGCCAAACTATTTAGCTCGGCCAGTGCTTCTTGTTGGTTATCTGCCGAAAAAACAAATTCTCCGTTTTGGTCGTACACTTCCACGTGCTCCTGCACATATTTTAAAATATAATTCATGGTGTTCTCCTTTCGTTTGCCGGTGTAATGCGGGGGGTTACCGGCTTGCCGTTAGCTTGTACCATTATTATTGCATTTCAAATGTACAATAAAACGGACAATAAGAAGAATCTGCAAGATTGACCTACAACGCCAAAACACTTATAATGGTAACAGTTTCTTTATGTTTATATCTTTGCTTTAAAAGCACTTATTTTGTAAAAATAACGGCGATGGCATTCTATACCCAAACCATTGTTTAGGAGGTTTCCCCCATGAATTTTTGCCCCAATTGTGGTGCCAAAAACGATAACCCGTCGGCACTTTTTTGCTCTAACTGTGGGTACCAATTTTCAAAACCAGCACCAGCCAAAGAGGCCCCGGCCCCCCCGGTAGAAAAGGTGGCACCCATGGTAGAAAACGTGGCCGCCCCGGTAGAAAAAGCCGTTTCTTCGGTGCAACCGGCCGCCCCCGTGCGGGAAGCCGCCCAGTTTACGGCGGTTTCTTCGGCAAAGCAAGAGGAACCAGCAGAACCCGAAAAAATGGAAGAGGATATTTTTATTATTTCCAAGGCAGCGGGTGCCCGCATTGCTTCGCAGCGCGAAGAAAACGAAAACCTGCCCCCGGTAGCACCACCGCCGGAAGAAACAAACCTGTTTGCCAAACAGCAACCCCAAGCCGTTACCCCGCCACAAAAAAGCGGGCAGGATATGGCCGGGGCTGTAATTGTTGATGCGACCCCCCAGCCCCCTGTTGTAGCCGAGCAGCCGGCCGCTGCGCCCAAACAACCCGAGCGCCAGCAGCTAAGCCCCACCCCACAGCAGGATAGCATTTTGCCAGTGCAGCCAGCAGCTGCCCCACCCAAACAAACAACCCCGCCTGCCACCCGTGTGGCCAGCCGCGTGGCCAGCATAGAGCAGCAAATTAACGAGCAGCAGGATATACCTGTGGTGCCCGTGCCTGTAGCACCACCCGCCCAGCAACAGCCTGCCGCCCCCCAAAACCAAGATTTGCAAGAGCTGTACCGTATGCAGCAGCAAAAGCAGCCCCAGGTATTAGAGCAAACCACCATTGCACCGGCTGGGCAGTACCCGCCCGCAGGCAATGCCGCCGGGCAGCAACGCCGCCAGGCCCCGCCACAGGCGCAGCAACAACCACGCCCGCAGCGTACCCGCCCGCAACCCCGTGTATACGCGCACGAGCAAAATACCTATAAAGAAGAACCAGCCCCCAAAAAAGGCTTTGTAAAATGGATTGTATTGGGCGCCCTGGTGTTGGCCCTTGCCATTGGTGGCTTTTTTGGCGTGCGTGCCCTTACTGGCGATGCCGACAAAACGGTTACCGCCTTTACCACCGCCTTGCAGGCCAAAGATATTGAAACCCTTAAAAAAATAACCAAGCTAAATAATATTACCAACCCGGCAGACGCAAACTGGCTGGCCTTGTGCACCGGCCTGGCAGAGCCAGACCAAATGCAGCGCCTGCAAGCCCAGTTTACCGAGCAACTGGCCGCCCCTAAAAAAATTGGGGAAGAGTTCCCCGCAGTAAGGCTGGTAACCAAAAAGAATTTGTTTGTTTTTACCGATTATGAAGTTGCGCTTACCGGGGTAACCGTTACGGTGCCAAAAGCGGTCGCAGGTACCCTATTGCGGCTAGACAATATGGATTACCAGGGAACCCCCAGTGGGGAAGGGCAGGCTTACGGCAACGTAATGCCCGGCCGTTACATGGTGCAGCTGGTAGCGGCCGACGGCAGCGCCACTGCCGCCATGCAGATGGATATTTTTACCAATGTGCAGTGGGACGCCCAGCCCCCGGCAGGCAGCCAAGCGGGCGAAGGGGATACCCCCACACCCCCGCAGGAGCCCGCGGCCTCCGAGCCGCCGGCCAGCACGCCGCAATCTACCACGCCGGCAACCTCCACCCTAACCGAAACCGAAATTAACACCCTGCTGGGAGACTTCTACACCTCGTACCTGGCGGCCATTAACCAGCAAAAGCTGGACCCTTTGCGCCGCAGCACCACCGCCATGAAAACCATTGTAACCGAGCGTATGGCCCGCCCCGGCAACAAAGAAAACACCTTTGAGTATGTAAGTGCCACCTGCACGGCCTCTACCATTAAAGCAACCGAGGCAAACGGCGTGGCAACCATAACCTTTAATGCTACTTTTAAGTACAAATACAAACCCCGCCAAGGCGAAGGCGCGGCGCAGGATGGAAGCAATACCCAAAAAGTGCAGCTAATTTACAATAATGGCGAGTGGTTGGTAAACAAGATGGAAAATGCGTAACGCATAAATACACTGGGGGAGCCAATGCAAAAAAAGCAGCAGAAACAGCAACAAAAACAGCCCTATAGGGCTGCGTATAAAAAAATGCCAAGCAAAAAAAAGCGCAGCAAAACCCCCTTAAAAGTATTGGCTTTGCTGGTTGGGTTTTGTGCGCTTGGTGTGCTGGCAACCTTGCTGCTTAGCCTTGGTAAACAGCCGGCCGTCTCGTCTTCGGTATCGGTGTCCTTGGTTCCTTCTTCGGTGCCGGTTTCGTCGGTGGTATCGCAACCGCCGGCGCTGCCCCAGCCGCCCAGCAGCCCCTATAACGAGGCAGACCTGCCCCTGCTGCTAAATGCCGAAAACGCCGTGCCCAAAACCCTGGAGCTAGACCTTGTAAGCGTTGGCAACGGGCAAACCATGCAGCGCAACGCCGCCAAAGCTTTTACGGCTATGCAGGCGGCTGCCAAAGCCGATGGGGTTACCTTAACCCCTATTTCGGGCTACCGCAGCAACCAGCGGCAAACCAACAACTACAATGCAAGTATTCAGCGGTATTTAAGCCAAGGGTACACCCAGCAAAAAGCCGAGGAAGAAACCCGCCGGTACTACGCCATACCCGGCACCAGCGAGCACGAGGCCGGCCTTGCCATAGACATTGACAGCATTGAAGAAAGCTTTGAAAACACCCCAGCTTTTGCCTGGCTGCAGCAAAACTGCACCGAATACGGGTTTATTTTGCGCTATGCCAAAACCACCGAGGCCATTACCGGCATTGCGTACGAGCCTTGGCATTACCGCTATGTGGGCGCCAACCATGCTTTTTTAATGCAGCAGCAGGGTTTTACCACATTAGAAGAATATATGGAACACCAAACGGCACAAGAGGCCAGCAGCGTGGCAAGCTATGCGGCTAGCAGCCCCACCGGCAGCCAGCCGTAGCAAAATAGCGCTGGGCTAACGGGTGGCGTGTAGCAAGTTTACAATGGCAAAAATTATAAATTAATTTTAAATAAACCAAGAACAGGAGACACAATAATGGTAGAAATTACAATGAAAAACGGCGGGGTTATCCGCATCGAGCTAGACGAAAAAGCCGCGCCGTTATCGGTGGCAAACTTTGAAAAACTGGCCAAAGAAGGCTTTTACGATGGTTTAATTTTCCATCGGATTATCTCTGGCTTTATGATACAAGGTGGCGACCCCGACGGCACGGGAATGGGTGGCCCCGACACCCGTGTAAAGGGCGAATTTGCCAGCAATGGCTGGGATAACCCCCTAAAACACACCCGTGGCACGCTAAGCATGGCCCGCTCGCAAGACCCAGACTCGGCCGGCAGCCAATTTTTTATTGTGCACCAAGATTCCGAATTTTTGGACGGTAACTATGCCGCTTTTGGTAAAGTGGTAGAGGGTATGGATGTGGTGGACGAAATTGCCGCTGTGCCCACCAACCCCAACGACCGCCCACTGCAAGATGTTGTGATGGAAACCGTGCGAATTATAGATTAATATGAAATTAATTAAAAAACTGTTTGGCTTTTTTTGGGATAAAAGCCTGTTGATTTTTGCCATTATTGGTGGCTTAAATACGGTTGTTTCTATGGTGGGCAGCTTTTTGCTGCGCAACTATGCGGGGTGGGGTTTGTTTGCAGCCACCGCCACCATGTACGCAGTTTGCAGCGTTGCCAGCTTTTACTTTAACCGCAAATACAGCTTTAAAAGCAAGGCACCACTGGGGCAAAGCATTTTTCGTTTTACGGTGGTGGTAACGGTTTGCTTTTTGCTTTCGTATGGGCTAAACCACCTTGCCATGCCGTGGATGCGTGCCAATTGGTTCCCCAATATTAACGAGTTATGGTACTCGGCTATTCAAATAGTGGGTATACAGGTAGTGTTTACCCTGCTAAATTATGTGGGGCAGCGCCTGTGGGCTTTTAAAGAATGAACTACCCTGCACAGATACTATGGGTATAGCCAGGCCCGAACAAGAAAGCGTGGCGGGGCGGTGTATTGAACCCATTTAGTGGGAATAAGGCACTCTTTTTGCAAACCTTAACACTCCTGCCGGGGAACCTTGGCAGGAGTTTTTGAACAGGGACGCAGGCGTGTAACAACAGGGCTGGTTACTTTAAAACAGCCAGTATAAAGTATATTTAACATTGCAGCGCCGTTAAAAGCTTTACAGCTTTACGGTTTACTGCGTATAATAGAGAAAATGTTGCTGGCATAAAGGGCCAGCGTAGGAGGCCTTACTATGTTTTTAAAAGATAGCCGCAAAGTGGTGCTGGTGGGCACCGGTATGGTAGGCATGAGCTATGCTTATGCCATGCTAAACCAAAACATTTGCGATGAACTGGTTTTGATAGATGTGGACAAAAAACGTGCCGAGGGTGAGGCGATGGACTTAAACCATGGGCTTGCATTTTCGGGCTCTCACATGAAGATTACCGCGGGCGAATATAAAGACTGTGCCAATGCCGACATTGTTGCCATTTGCGCAGGCGTGGGCCAAAAACCGGGCGAAACCCGGCTGGAACTGCTGGAGCGTAACCTGGCGGTGTTTCGTAGCATTGTAAACCCCATTACCGAAAGCGGGTTTAATGGTATCTTTTTGGTTGCCACCAACCCGGTGGATATTATGACCCACATTGTCTGTTCGCTTTCGGGCTTTAACCCCCGCCGGGTGGTGGGCACCGGCACCGCGCTGGATACCGCCCGCCTGCGCTATTTGGTGGGAGACTTTTTTGAGGTAGACCCCCGCAATGTGCATGCTTATGTAATGGGCGAACATGGGGACTCGGAATTTGTGCCGTGGAGCCAGGCGATGATAGCCACCAAACCCGTTACCACCATTTGCCAAGAAGGGGATACCCAAAGCTGCAATGCCGCCCTTGGGCAAATAGAGGTAGAAGTGCGCACAGCAGCCGAAAAAATAATCGAGGCAAAAAAGGCCACTTATTATGGCATTGGCATGGCGATGGTGCGCATTACCCGTGCTATTTTTGGCAACGAAAACAGTGTGCTTACGGTATCTAGCATGCTGCGGGGCGAATATGGCGAGAGCGGAGTGTATGTGGGCGCGCCCTGCATTGTAAACCGCAACGGTGTGCAAAAAGTGCTAGAGCTGGATTTGACCGAAGAAGAACTGCAAAAGTTCAAATCTTCTTGCGATTTGCTGCGCGAAACTTATGCAGGCCTTTCGCTGTAAGGGCAATACCATAATAAATTATAAAATAAAAACAGTGCTGTTTGTAGTATTACAAACGGCACTGTTTTTTTGCCTATAAGCCAGATAAAGAAAAATCCATCACAGCATCTACTTTAAAGGCGCGCCAGCCGTCGCTGCGGGCAGTTGTGCCTGCTGGCACAAACTGGGTGGGCACACCAGCGATACCTCCTCCTCGGTTTTGGTGGCAAACACATAGGGGGCATTCCAGTTTACCTGCCCTGCATCTGCCAGCTGGCAAACCGAAAATGGTGCGGGTAATATTTGCAGTGTCATAGCAAGCTCCTTTTTGGGTTAATATAAGTATAATTAAATACATTTAATACTAAAAGTATATGCTGCAAAGGCTACTTATTTTTAACCCTGCAAATGTGGCGGTATACCAAAAGCCCAATGCCGCTAATGGCAAGCGTAACCACAAACACAATAATGGCAAATTGGTAGTTTTGCATGCCCAGCGCATCGCCCCCAATGGTAGAGGTAACAATAGAGGGAATGCGCGCAAAGGTAGAAATAGCCAGCCAGGTTAAAAACCGCATTTGGGTAAGGCCAACAAAGTACGATAGCAAATCTTTGGGGGTGCCGGGGATGAAAAAAATAAGAAAAACCAATGCATTTAGCTTTTGGTTATTTTGTAAAAAAGAAAGGTTTTGAATTTTGTCTTTCGAGAAAAATAACTCTACCAATTTTACCCCAAAGCTGCGCACAAAAGCAAAAATGATAATGCTGCCAATAAGTGCGCCAAGCATGCATAAAAGGCTTCCTTCTATGGCGCCAAAGGCATAGCCGGCACCAATTTCAAGGGGTTCGCCCGGTATAAAAGCAATCACAATTTGTAGGGTCATCATGCCAACAAAAGCAAGGCGGCCCCAAATACCATGGGTTTGCACCCAGTTTCTAAATACATCGGGCTGGCTGGCAAGGGTTAGCATGGGGCGGCCAACAAACCAAAAAACCAAGCCGGCCAGCACTGCCAGCGCGGCAATAACAGCCACAACGGCAGCCTTTTGGCGGGGTGGCAGTTGGGTAAACTTTTTTTGCTTATTTATGTTACCTTGTTTTTGCATGGTGTGCCTCTCCTTCAAGTGGTTCTGTACATTAGTACGAGGCAACCCCGAAGGAATTTTCAAAGGCGGAAAATTAATTAGCAATAAACAGGGTAACATAAAATATATTTTTACATAAAAGAGCAAGAGAAAAGTAAGGGCTGCGCCTACGGGGGAGCAGCCAAATAATGCAGGGCCAAAAAGAAAATACCGTGTGGCATACCCGGGCTATTCGCCCTTGTTTTGCCTATAAGCCCAATATAAACCGTCCAGCAGCAGGGTGTCTACAAAATCTATTTTATGGCGGCAGTGGGCAATTACCAAGGGTGCGCCGCCACCGGTGGCCACTATGGTAGCAAGGGGGCCCATTTCGGCGGCAAAACGGTCCAGCAGGCCGTCCAGCATATCGGCAGTGCCAAGCAGCAGGCCACTTTGCATGCTTTTGGCTGTGTTGCGGCCAATGGCAGCCGGGGTGTTGGGGGCGTTTAGCGCAATGCCTTTTAGCAGGCTGGCCCCGCCCACCAGTGCTTCTAATGAAACAAAAAGCCCCGGCGCAATCGAAACACCGCGCAAAACCCCGTCTGCATCCAGTGCGGTTATTTTGGTGGCAGTGCCCATATCTATAATAGCGGCGGGCAGGGGGTAACTATGGTAGGTTGCCAAAGCACTTGCCAAAAGGTCCATGCCCAGTTCCTCTGGCTGTTCAATATCAATGCGTAGGTTGCCCGCATTTGCCAAACACAAAACCAGGGGCTTTGCATTGGTAAAGTGCGCCAGTGCCTGCACCAGCAAGGGGGTAACCACCGGCACTACCGACGAAATAGCAATGCCCTTAATAGATTTTTGCTCTACGCCATACAGCTCTAAAATGCCACGCAATTCTAGGGCATATTGGTCGGCCTCTAGGTGGCGGTTGGTGGCAATGCGTGCCAAAAAGCAAATTTTATCATTTTGGTAGCCTCCCAGCACAATGTTGCTGTTGCCCACATCTATTGTTAAAACCATGCGCATGCACTCCTATACAAAAACAGATATTTTACATAAAAAATACAATTTGTTAATTTTTAAAAGTATGATTTGCCCTAAACAAAACACCCGTCAGGCTTCGGATGGGGTGCTTTGCATTGCCAGTTGGTATGCAGCTGGCAACCCACCGCCACAAAGCATAGCGATGTGTAACAAGCGGTGGGGCAGGGGATTTTAAACACTGATATGCGATAGACTGCACCTGCTGGTTTTGGTAGGTGCAAAAGGTAAGCTACCCCGTTCCCCGCCGGCGGCGGGGAACAAAACACCAAACCTGCAAAACTATTCTGTTGCAATGGGTTGCACCTGTTGGTTTTGGTAGGTGCAAAAGGTAAGCTACCCCGTTCCCCGCCGGCGGCGGGGAACAAAACACCAAACCTGCAAAACTATTCTGCTGCAATGGGCTGCACCTGCTGGTTTTGGTAAGTGCAAAAGGTAAAGGTTAGGCCATTGTAATGGTGCGGCTCGCTTTCCTCCGCCAATATCCAGCCGGGCCTGCCATCTAAATTAGGGAAGTGATTATCGGCCACAGCGCTGCTTTGCACCTTGGTTACATAGGCAATGGCGCAACTGTCTATCAGCTGGCGGTAAATGGCCTCGCCCCCAATTACAAAAACATCTTGGGGCGGGTGTGGCTGCAAGGTTGCTTGCAATTGGCCCAGGTTATGGCACACAATGGCGTTTTGTATGGGGGTGTTTTGTTTGCGGGTAAGCACAATATTTGTGCGGTCTTTCAGCGCACGCCCCCCGGGGAAAGAAGCCAGCGTGCGCCGGCCCATAACCACTATTTTGCCGGTGGTCATCTTTTTAAAAAATTGCATATCTTCTGGGATAGGAAAAATCAAATCGCCGTCGCGGCCAATGCCCCAGTTTTCGTCTACGTTTACAATTGCGTTCATGCGGTTCTCCTTTGGCAAGGGGGGTAAAATACTTAAATAGCCACCGGTATTTTTTCTTCCAGAGTATGAAACTGGTAATTTTCCAGCGAAAAGCTGTCGGTCGTAAAATCGTAAAAATTGGTAATCGATTCATCCATGTGGAAGATGGGGGCGGGATAAGGCTCGTTTTTTAATACCTTTTCCAGCAGGGGAAGGTGGCGGTCGTACAAATGTGCATCGGCCACAACGTGCACAAATTCCCCTACTTGCAGCCCACTTACCTGCGCCAGCATGTGGGTTAGCACGGCATACTGGCAAACGTTCCAGTTATTGGCCACCAGCATGTCTTGGCTGCGCTGGTTTAACAGGGCGTTTAGCTTGTTGCCGGTAACGTTAAAAGTAACACTGTAGGCACAGGGGTATAGGCCCATCTCGCTTAAATCGTGGTGGTTGTAAATGTTAGAAAGGATACGCCGCGAGGTGGGGTTGTTTTTTAAATCGAACAAAATGCGGTCCACTTGGTCAAATTCGCCCTCGGCATAGTGGTGTTTTACACCCAGCTGGTAGCCGTAAGCCTTGCCAATGGTGCCGTTTTCGTCTGCCCAGGCATCCCAAATATGGCTGTTCAAATCTTTGATATTATTGGATTTTTTTTGCCAAATCCACAATAATTCGTCGATGCAGGATTTAAAGGCGGTGCGCCGCAGTGTAATAATGGGGAATTCTTTGGCCAAGTCATATCGGTTTACCAGGCCAAATTTTTTAATGGTGTGGGCGGGGGTGCCGTCCTCCCAGCGGGGGCGCACATCGTAGCCGGTATCCCAGCTTCCATTTTGTAAAATGTCTTGGCAATTTTCAATAAAAATGTTATCTGCAATGCTCATGGGGTTCTCCTATGCTATGTTTTTAGGGCGGCCAGCACATTTTTAAAATGGCCGATGGCCCATACTGGTACAATTTTTTCAATCTTCTTATTATACCACGAAAGCACCGAATGGTATAACTGCGCCTTGTTACCGGTTGCCACGCTAAGGGCAAGGCGATATGCTTTTAAATAAGGGATATAATTGCAGCTTTATGCGGTTATTATATCACAGCCGCAAGGGTGGGGAAAGGGCGGTTTTGTAAACTTGCAACCACTTGCAAAATTGCGGTACAATAAATGTAAGAAAACAACAATTTATACCCTAAATGTAAAATTTGTGGTTACCTTATTTGCAAAAAACGATGTTAAGACTGGAAACGATTAAAAAGCAAGAAGAAGCCCATAATGTAGGTTTGCACCCAAAGAAAGGAGCACTTGCTATGGAAAAACGCTTTACCACCCCCGGCCCGGTGCTTAACGAGCAAGGCCACCCCATTGCCGGCTGGGCATCTAGTGGCATTTTGCAGTACAACCGTGCCCGCATTAAAGCCCCGTTTTACCGCATTAAAGAGTGGGACTGGTACCAGGTGAATAACGACCATTTGGCACTGCAATTTACCTTTGGGCATGCAAGCTATGCCGGGCAAATAGGGGTTACCTTGTTTAATTTTAAAACCGGCGAAAAAATTTTTACCCAAGACAAAATTTTAGCCCTGCCCTTTAGCAGCCTAAAGCTTAGCGCCTCGGCCGATGCCGACGGCGTGCTGCTGTACGATAAAAAAGACATGAAAATGCGGCTGGAAACCCGTGGCGATACCCGGTTTTTGTATTGCAAGTGTAACGGGCTAGAGGCCGAAATTACCCTTACCCGCCTAACACCACAGGCGCTGGCCATTAATATCCCGTTTAACGAGTACCCCACCGCCTTTTACTATAACCACAAAATTAATTGCATGAAAGCCCTTGGCAGGGTGGTGGCAAATGGGGTAGAATATGTGTTTGACGAAAACGCATGGGGCCTGTTAGATTGGGGCCGTGGCGTGTGGCCGTTTCATAATGCGTGGTATTGGTCCAATGCAGCGGGCTATTTAAACGGCCAGGTATTTGGTTTTAATTTGGGCTGTGGGTTTGGCAACACCAGTGCCGCTACCGAAAACTGCATTTTTTACAAAGGGGAAATTCATAAACTGGGTGCGGTGCGTTTTGAACTTGGCGAAAGCTATGACGCACCTTGGAACTTAGTGGACGAAGAGGGCAGGCTGCACCTTACCCTTGCCCCTACTTACGATAGAGAAACCGCCATAAAACTGCTGTGGGTTAACAACAATACCCACCAAATGTTTGGGGCCTTTAGCGGCTTTGCTGTGCTAAACGATGGCACCAAACTGGATGTGCACGACATTATAGGCTTTGCCGAGCATGCGGTGAATAACTGGTAAAAAAAAGAAAATGGGAGACCAAGCAACAAAATGAAACGCGATATTAAATTAATTGGGTTGGACCTTGACGGAACCGTGCTGAACGACCATAAAGAGATACGCCCCCGGGTAAAAGAGGCTATTGCCAAGGCTTTGCAGCAGGGCATTGTGGTGTTGCCGGCTACCGGCCGCCAGCTTAGCGGTGTACCCAAACAGTTTTTGCAAATACCCGGTGTGCGCTATGCCCTTACGGCCAATGGCGCTTTTGTGTACGACATGGAAGAAAAAGCCCCAATACACACCGATTGCTTTGAAACCAAAACAGCACTTTCGCTGCTGGAATATTTGGAAGGGCTGGACGTGATGATTGCCATGTATATTCAGGGCGATGGATACACCCAAAGCATGGATTTTTCTGGATTTGAAGGGGTGCTTTCGCCCAACATTATTCAATATATGCAAAAAACACGGGTGCTGGTAAATAGCCTGGCCAATGTGGTGCGCCAAAGCGAAAAGAGAGTGGAGAAATTTTCGATTTTGTTTAAAACCGAAGAACTGCGCCAAAAAACCCTTGCCACATTGCAGGCAAGGGGCGATAATTGCACCACATCTTCGATTAGTATGAACCTGGAGATAAACACGGCTACAGCCAACAAGGGGGCCGGCCTTTTGGCATTGGCAACCCATTTGGGGCTGCAGCGCCACCAAGTAATGGCAGTGGGCGATGGCGGCAACGATGTTGAAATGCTAAAAGCGGTGGGCTACGGCGTGGCAATGGGCAATGCCGAGCCCGCCGTGAAAGCCGCCGCCGATTTTGTTACCCTGCCCTGCGCCGAAGATGGTGTGGCTATTGCCATTGAAGGAATTTTGCAGTGAGCCATTTGCCATGCAAGCAATAGCAGCCCCCAAACGTATTATACACGAGAGGAGCACGGCATGCTGCCTTTGAACGAAACCCCCGAACAGAAAATAGAGCGGATTGTGGATGAGTATTCGTCTACTTTGTTGCGCGTTGCCCTAAACCAAACCAGCAACAAAACCGATGCAGAGGACGCCGTGCAAACTGTGTTTTTAAAGCTGTTGCGCCTAAACCCTGAATTTGCCAGCGCTGAGCACGAAAAGGCATGGCTGATACGGGTGACGGTGAACCAGTGTAAGGACATGATGCGGTCTGGCTGGAACAAAAAAACCACGGCCATGGATGAAACCCTTGCCGAAACAGAGCAAGACGACCATTTTGAAGTGCTGAATGTGGTGCGCACTTTGCCTGAAAAATACCGCACCGTTGTATATTTATATTATTTCGAAGGATATTCTACCGCCGAAATTGCAGCCCTGCTAGAAACCCGGCAGGGCACGGTAGAAAGCCGCCTGCACCGTGCGCGGGCCAAACTTCGGGTTCTGCTGGAAGGAGGGTGGGACTGATGCGGCACCAAGACTATAAAGATGAACTGCAAAAGATACAAGCCAGCGAAGCATTTAAGGCCAAAACCAAACAGATGCTGCTGGCAGAATTAGAAACCCCCACCCCAGAAGAACCCGCAAAACCTAAAACAGCGTGGTTTACCCCCCGCCGTATTGTGGCCACCGCGGCAGCGGTTGTGGTGCTGGCGGGTGGCGTGGTTGCGGTGCGTGGTGTTTTTTCTTCGTTAAACAGCAGCATGGCAACCATACAGCAGGGGCAGGCCTTTTTTAACGAGGCAACGGCCGCCACCGGGGCGGCTAGTGTGCCGGCCGGTAATCAGCCATCGGGCTATTTTGCGCCTCAGCAGCCACAGGCCCCACAGCAGCAGGCGGCCCCTAAAATGGCCGCCCTAAGCCCGTACGAGGGTATGCCGAACGGGGATAGCTTGCCAGATTTGCCAGCCGCCGCCCAAGCCGAAGAGGGGCAGCAAAAGGAACTAGCCCAATTGCAGCTGGACGATATACAAAATTACACAAACGATTGGGCTTTGCAAGCGGGGGAAGAGGTGCCGTTTACCACCCTGCCGGTGTACCGTAAAATGTTGCAGCAAACCGCCACCGGGTATGTGCCAAGCGGGCTTTCGCAGCAGCAGATGGAAGAGGTGTTGTACGAGCAAGCGGCGGCACTTGGCCTGTATGTGCAGCGTGTAGAGCCCCAAAATATAGAGATGGAAACAGGCGGTGTCCAGCAAGGCCTTTACACCGTAACCGGCACTGTGGCCGGCGGCACAACACTTACAGTATGGCGTAGCGGGCAGGTGCAGGTGCAATTTGGCCAGCCGGTAAACCCGGCGGCAGGGCAGGCCCCCGCCACGGGCGATGAGATGCAAGCCCACCTGCAATATTTGCAGGCCTTAATTACTGAATATACCCCGTTGCTAAGCGGCATGCAAACCCCCACGGCCATGGTAACCCACCAGCAAAGTGCGGCGGGTGCCCAGTGGTGTTACTGGGTGTACGATGCCGGTGGCACAGCCGAAGGTGCGCTTTTAAACCGCAGCCTGGCAGGGGTGCAGTTTGCTTTTAACAGCGATGGATTATTAACCGAGCTAAACATGCGCCGTGCCGAACTTTTGGAGCTGGTGGCAGAAACCCCTGTGTTAACAGTGGCGGAAGCCGAAACAATACTGTTGGCCGGGCAGGGCGCTGCCCTTGCCGGCGCACAGCAGCCCCCTACCAAGCAAAACATTGCCAAGGTAGACCTTGTGTACGATGATGACCCCACTGCCCAGTACATAGTCCCTTTTTATAAGTTTTATGTAGAGGTGCCGGGCGAGGAGAGCACAGCCGATAACGACCTAAAAACCTACCAGGAATGGCTGGTGCCTGCGGTGTAGCAGGCGGGCAAATAAATAAAGGCTCTGCCAAATTGGCAGAGCCTTTATTTTAACTATTGTGAAATTGTGAAAAACTGAGGCAGGTTATCCCAATGGCAAGCAAGGTAATTGCACTTTGGGGTTCTATCTCTCCAATAATAGATAAAACCAAGGTGGCAACCCCCATTGCAAGGGCAACCGCCTTAAGTATTAGGCCAATCATTTGGTTCACTTTTTTGCCAACAGATGAATTTCGAGGTTTAGAAGATACTTCCTGTGTTTGGCAACGAAGTAAGTCTTCCGACGATATTTCCAGAATATCTGCAAGTTTTGGCAAGGTGCTTATATCGGGGTAAGAGGCACCTCTTTCCCACTTAGAAACAGCCTTGTCTGTAATATTCAGCTGGTCGGCCAGTTCTTTTTGTGTTAAGTTTTTGGCTTTTCTCGCATCGCTAATTAATTCGCCCATTGTTGTATATTCCATCTGGTACCCTCCATGCAGGTATATATTGTGTTGCAGCTTAAGTATATAATGCATGGCGCAACCAGCACAACCGAATACAGGTAGAGTAGAGTATACCGATAAGCGATTTTGCAGTTGATAATAGAATTTTTGGTAGTGAAAATGCTATTGCTTGCGTGCCACCACCACAATGCGCCCTTCGTCGGTAACATTGTCGCAGGTAGAAAGGGTGAGCAGTTCATCGCCAAATTGCGGGGTAATGCCGGTGTTATAAAAGGCACGCGCCATAGCTTGCTGCAAAAAATTATCAAATTCTTCGGGGGTTTGGGCGTTAATAAAGTTGTAATAGGCAAAGTTGTTTGGGTCTTCTGGCGCTATCAGGGCATAAAATACCGCCACAATTTCGTACTGGTTATTTTGCGCAAGGGTGTTAAACGCAATAACAGGGTGCTGGGTATAAAATTCTTGCTTTTGGTATTTGGCAAGGTCGCCAAACATCACGCCGCTTTTCATGTTATGGCCATAAATAATTAGGTTGCTTTGGGTGGTGCTTAAATCGTTGCGGTAATCTAAAAAAGGGATACCCGAAAGGCTGTATTCTTTATCGAAGTTGCGGCGCAGGTAAAAATTGTTATCGCTGCTTTGCATCACGGGGTAATCCACCCCGGTGCCTTCAATGGTAATCCAGCCAACAATGTCGGGGTTTTTTTCGTGCAAGGCTTTAAAGCCGTTCATTTCAAGGGGCGGCGTGCTTTCGTCGCCATTTCCGGCAGTGCTTTCGGGTGCTTTTTGCACCAACTGGGCCAGTTCGGCCACCTCTTGGTTTACCTGCCGTGCCTGCCAAAAATAGTTGGCAAGGTACACGGCGCTGCCAATAAAAACTGCTGCGGCAACAATTAGCAATATTAGCTCAACCGGGTGCATTTTTTTGCGTTTTTGGGGTTTGTTTTTTGCTTTGTAATGCATGTGGGCTTCCTTTTATAAAAAATTAGTTATGGCGCTAAGCGTAAAGCAAAGCACGGGTATTTCTTGTTTTAAGTGTATCACGGGGGTGATTTTTCGTCAATAAAAGTGGTTTGCTTAAAGCGGTAAAACCAAACTACTTTCAATCATTTTGGGCTGTTGTTGTAAGGCGGCCCTTTAAGGTTTGTTTTGCAGTTGATGGTTCATTTTTTTTATTTTTTGGCGCATGCCAATGGTAGTAAAAACCCAAATAATAGCGTATATAGCAATAAAAATAAGAAAATAACCTACAAATCCTCGAATCGAATGCTCCATCCACCCGGCAAAATAAGCAATGGGAAACATAACAATAACCGAAGCAATAAAGTGTAAGAGGGTTTGTTTGGTGTGGCTCCAGCGCTCTACTTGCCAAATAAGCGAGGCCATGGCAAACCCGGCCCCCAGAATCCCCGAAAGCAAAAATTGCACCAGATAGGCATTTAAATGGTTGCCGATAGCGGCGGTAAGCGTGGGCGGCACGGGGCTAAAAACCCACCCCCATTGGTTGGCATTTGCATAGCTAATTATTAATAAGATGATGGTACTGATAAATGGCCCCCCTACAAAACCAGCCAGGCCATACAAAACAAGGCGTTTTTTAATAGTCATAATGGTTCCCCTTTTTTTAAGGTGTTATACACCCAACAATTTTTTAATAACCGATACATATCGACGTGAAACAAAGGTTTCTTCTCCATTGTTAAAGCTGAGCCGAATAGTGCCGCTAATGCTCATGTCCAGCCCCTTTACATGGTTAAAATTTACTATTTCCGAGCTGGAAATGCGCACCATTTGGTTGCCGCCCAGTTTTTCTTCTGCTTCGTACAGGCGCATTTTTAATAAATAACAGTTGGTGGCGGTTTTGGTAAAAACGCGTTTCCCTTCGCTGTACACACGTAAGATATCGGCAGGGTTTAGCAGCACGATGCCGGTTTTGGTATAAGCGGCAAGGCCAAGGCTTTGCGGCTCGGCAAGGTTTGCCATTAACGCGGCAAGCTCTGGGGTAAGTTTGTTTGTGTGCAAAACAAGTAACGGTTCGGTTATGGTTTGGTTTAGCACTATTTCAACTTTCACAAAAAAACATCCTCCTTACACGTGAAGTGTTGACGTCGTCACTTCTGTTTTAATGGTAGCCAACATGGCCTTAAAAATAAAGAATTTATGCCTGTTCGGTTGTTTCTAGCTTATAAACGGTAAAAAACCTCACCTGCCCCAAAGGGGCAAATGAGGTAATATGTGCAATGGGCATGCCGCGCTACGCAGCCGATGAAACATTAGAAGCATCGCTTTCCACATCGCTGGTGGCACTGTCGTCTGCCACACTGTCGTCGGCCACGCTGGCAACCGAAGAAGCCGGCGGAGTGCTGATGATGGAGATGGCGGAATCGTCCTCTAACAAGGCAAGCGATGCCACCCCAGACGTGCTGCCCGAAGCGGCGATAATAGGCTGGGTGGTGTTGGGGCGCAGCGCAAACAGATAGTACTCGCTGCCGTTGCGCTGGAACATATAATCCATATACCGCACGGGGTGCTCATAATCCAGCGAGGGCAACAGGTTACCCTCTTTACTTTTGGTAGAAACATACCCCACAACTACCCGTACAACGCCGCCCCTTTCGTGCTTGGCATCTATTACGGTGGGGGCATAGGCAAGCTCTAGCCCGGTGCCAGCCACAATGTAGGCGTTCAGTGCTTCGTTGTATTGGTAGGTAATGCCCTGGGTAATGCTGGTAAACTCTTGGTGGCCGCTAAAGGTAAAGCCGGGGCCAAACAAATTGGCTGCGTAGCGGTCTACCTCCAGCACCGGCACAATGGCCGAGCCATTTTCATCGTGCTGAATTTCGTTGCCCAGGTTATCGATTAGCCCAAAGATGATAAGCTCTTTAAGCGAGTTCTCGTCAATTTGCTCGGGGTTTTCAAACGGCAGCAAATCAAACCAAACCATCGGCGCAATTCTAAATTCATACCCCGCCTTTTCGTCGGTGTTATCTAGCAGGGTGCCGGCTACCCGCACAGCACTTTGAATAATGCTAACCACACCCACCACAATAAGGATGGAAAGTACCACGCCCAATAGCTGCCGGTTGCGCCGGCGGCCTTTGCGGGCCTGTTCTTCTTTTTTTCGGCGGGCCACTTCGGGGTCTATTTTGCGCACCGTAGGGGCTGTTTTTTTGGTTTCGGCAGTAGCCTCAGTGGCTTTTTCGGCCTCCACTTTATCTGCCGCCGGTGTTTCGGCTGCTTTGATGGTGGCCTTTGTGCCGGTTTTGGCAGCTGGTTTTGGGTCTTCTTTTTCTGCCGGTGCGCTTTTTGCCGCGGTGGCCTTAGGTGCTGCCTTTTCTGCCGCAGCGCCGGTTGCTGGTTTGGCGGCCGGTTTTACATTGGCTTTTTCGTTGGCTGCTTTGGCAGCAGGTTTGCTGGTTTCTTCTTTTTTAGGGGTGGTAACTTTGGCTTGGGGGGTGGGTTTTGCCCCAGCAGCCTCCACCTTTTTGTCTAGCTCTTTATTTTCGCTTGCCATATTGCTCCCTTTCATAAACAGGTTGGGGTGGTGCTTTGGGCGGGGTTACAGGCCTTAATTAGCGTGTTTGCCCTGTACCCTGAATGGTATATTTATAGCTGGTAAGCTCGTACAAGCCCATGGGGCCACGTGCGCCAATTTTTTGGGTAGAAATACCCATTTCGCAGCCAAGGCCAAAAACGCCGCCATCGGTAAAGCGGGTAGAGGCGTTATGGTATACGGCAGCGCTGTCTACCTGGGTTAAAAAGGCGGTGGCAGCGGCGGGGTTTGCGGTAATAATGGCATCGCTATGCCCGGTAGAATGCTGGTTTATATGGGCAATGGCGTCTTGCAGGCTATCTACCACCGCAATGGCTAATATATAATCTAAAAACTCGGTGTCAAAATCGTCGGGGGTGGCGGGGCTGCCGTCAATAATGGCCGCGGCGCGGCTATCCAGCCGAAGCTCCACCTGTTTTTGGTGGAGCAATTTTTGCACTTCGGGCAAAAATGCTGCGGCAACGTCTCGGTGCACCAGGCAAACCTCGGCCGAGTTACACACACTGGGGCGGCTGGTTTTGGCATTATACACAATATTGGCCGCCATGGCAAGGTCGGCATCTTTATCTACATACACATGGCAAATGCCGGTGCCGGTTTCTATTACCGGCACACCTTTGGCACCCTCTACCACGGCTCTAATTAGGTTTTTGCCGCCACGGGGTATCAGCAAATCCACACTGCCACGGGCTTCCATTAACAACCGGGCCGAATCATGAGAAGTATCGGTTACCAGTTGCACGGTGCCCGCTGGGGCACCGTTTGCGGCAAGGGCAGCCGCAAGGGATTGGGCAATGGCGGTGTTTGTGCAAATGGCATCGCTGCCGCCGCGCAAAATGCAAACGTTGCCGCTTTTTAGGCAAAGGGCGGCGGCATCGGTGGTAACGTTGGGGCGGCTTTCGTAAATAATGGCAACCACACCCACCGGCACCCGCACCTTGCTTATTTTTAGCCCATCGGCATTGGTAAATTCGTTTTCCACATGGCCCAGCGGGCTTTGCAGGGCGGCAACATCACGTATTCCCTTTGCCATGGCGGCAATGCGCTCTTGGTCCAGCCGCAGGCGGTCTATCATCACATCGGCAATGCGGCCGGTGGCGTTTTCAATATCCTGCTGGTTTGCAGCTAAAATAGCATTGCTATTTTGTGTTAAGGCTGTTGCCATGCTCTCTAAAATAGCGTTGCGCTCATCTTCGGTATAGGCGGCAACCACCGCTTTTGCGGCTTTGGCAGCAGCTAAAATGGCGTCTATGCTCATGGGGGCCTCCTTATAGTCGCTAGTTTCTAGTTAAGGGCAAGGTCAAGGGCAAAACACCCTGTGTTAACGCACTTCTCTTTTTTTTAGGGGTGGGGGTTTGAGCTTGCCCCGAACCAACCAATAATATAAATCAATGGTTAAAATTTTAGCTTAAATTCATCTACTTTTTAAAGCTAAACCGGGTGCCCACCGGCCGGCCTTCCACCACTTCGTACAAACTTTCGGGGTTTTGGCCGTTGGTAATAACCATGTCTATATTATGTTTTTGCAAAATTTGCGCAGCGTGCAGCTTGGTTAGCATGCCACCGGTGCCAAGCCCGGTGCCGGCACCCCCGCTAGCCGCCAGCATTTCGTCGGTAATTTCGGTTACAATGGGTATCAGTTTTGCGGCTGGGTCTTTGCGCGGGTCGGCGGTAAAAAGGCCCGGGATATCGGTGAGAAGCACTAGTAAATCTGCCTTGGCAGAAACCGCGATTTCGGCCGATAGAGTGTCATTGTCGCCAATTTCCCCGCCCTCAATTTCGGCGGTGGCAACGCTGTCGTTCTCGTTTAAAACGGGGATAGCCCCAAGCTCTAGCAAACGAAACAAGGTGGCCTCTACATTGTGGCGGCGCACCTCGTGGTGGATATCCTCGGCGGTAAGCAGCATTTGCCCCACAGTGTGGTTGTATTGCGAAAACAGGCTGTCGTAAATATACATCATTTCGCACTGGCCCACCGCAGCAGCGGCTTGCCGGGTTGGGATATCGTCGGGCCGGCCGGCAAGGTGCAATTTACCCACACCCATGCCAATGGCGCCAGAAGAAACCACCAATACTTCGTGGCCTGCGTTTTTCAAATCAGATAATACTTTGCACAGCTGCTCTACCCGGCGTATATTTAGCTGCCCGGTGGCATGGGCAATGGTAGAGGTGCCAATTTTAACAACAATCCGCATAATTTTCTCCTTCACACAAGTTGGGCATAGGCCGCCATTGGCCCTGTACCCTACCGGTTTTTATACATTTTATCGTAATAAGCCATGTACCCGCCGCTGGTTACGTTGTGCAGCCAATCGCCGTTATTAAGGTACCAATCAATGGTAAGCTCAATGCCCTCTTCAAAGGGGGTGTCGGGCTGCCAGCCAAGCTCCCGGCGTATTTTTTCCGGGTCGATACCATAGCGCAGGTCGTGGCCTTTGCGGTCGGTTACATAGGTAATCAGGCTTTCGGTAACGGTGGGGTCTACCTTTTGCTGCACCAGCGCAATCACCTTTTTTACAATGGCAATGTTGGTGCGCTCGTTGTGGCCGCCCACGTTGTACACTTCGCCGTTGCGCCCGTTTTCCAGCACCATGTCTATGGCTTTGCAGTGGTCTTCTACATACAGCCAGTCACGCACATTCAAACCGTTGCCATACACCGGCAGGTTCTTTTTGTTCGTGGCGTTGTGTATCATTAGCGGTATCAGCTTTTCGGGGAACTGGTAGGGGCCATAGTTGTTGCTGCAACGGGTAATGTTCACTGGCAGGCCATAGGTATCGTGCCAGGCCATCACAAATAAATCGGCGCTGGTTTTACTGGCAGAATAGGGCGAGTGTGGGCACAGGGGGGTTTCTTCGGTAAAAAAGCCGGTTTCGCCCAGCGAGCCGTATACTTCATCGGTAGAAACCTGCAAAAATTTCACCTCGGCCGGGTAGCTGCCGTCGGCGGTTTCCCAGGCGGCACGGGCGCAGCTAAGCAGGTTGATGGTGCCCATAATATTGGTTTCGGCAAAAATACCGGGGTTTTCAATCGAGCGGTCTACATGGCTTTCGGCAGCAAAGTTAACCACTGCGGTGGGCTGGTAGGTTTTAAATAGCCCACTTACAAGGGTTTTGTCCAAAATATCGCCCTGCACAAAAATATGGCGTTCATCGCCCTCTATGCTACGCAGGTTTTCCAGGTTGCCGGCGTAGGTAAGCTTATCCAGGTTAATCAGGCGGATATCGGCATACTTTTTAAGCATATACAAAATATAGTTGGAACCGATAAACCCGGCGCCGCCGGTTACAAGAATGGTTTTCATGAGGCTGCCTCCAATAATTGCTGTTTTGTTGGTTTTGGCCAAAGTGCTTCCTGCCGTTTGGCGCTTTAGGGGTTAAATATTGTCTTTGGTTTTGCTATAAAAATCGGCCAGCGCCTCTTGCCAGGGGCGCATTTCGTCGCCCACAGTGGCACGCAGCATGGCGTTATCCAGCGCCGAAAAAGCGGGGCGCTTTGCCGGGCGGGGAAATTCCTGGGTAGTACAGGGGGCAACGGTAGCTTCTATGCCCCAAAGGCGCACAATTTCGGCAGCAAAAGCATGCCAATTGCAAATGCCGTTGCCGGTGCAGTGGTACAGGCCATACTCTTTGCTGGCAGCCAGCTTTAAAATATGGTGGGCAAGGTCTTCGGCGTTGGTGGGGTTGCCAAATTGGTCATCCACCACTTTTAGGCTGCCTTTTTCGCGCGCGGCCCGCACAATGGTTTTAACAAAATTGTTGCCAAACTGCCCGTATAGCCAGCTGGTGCGCACAATAAACCATTTGCTGTTAAACTGCTTTACATATTGTTCGCCCAATAGTTTGGTGGCCCCATAAATGCTTTGTGGGCCGGTGGGGGCGGTTTCGTTTAAAGGGGTGGTGGCATTGCCGCTAAAAACATAATCGGTAGATATATGCACCAGTTTTGCGCCCACTTCTTCGCATGCCATGGCCACGTTGCGGGCGGCTAGGGCGTTAGCGGCATAAGCGGTGTCCGGTTCGGTTTCGCAGGCGTCTACATTGGTAAAGGCGGCGCAGTTTATCACCACATCGGGGGCGTGGCGGCGCAGCAGCACAGCGGTATCGTGGCGGCTGGCAAGGTCTGCGTCGGGTAAATCTACCGCTATAACGGTGGCAAGGTGCAGGCGCTGGGGCAGGGGGCCAAGGGCGCTGCCGCCTGTTTGCAGCTGGCGGATAATCTCGGTGCCAAGCTGGCCATTTGCGCCAGTAATCATAATTTTCATGCCATCATTCTCCTTAAAATAGTCAGTAGTCTTCAGTCAATAGTCGCTAGTTAAAAGTGCAATATGCTCCAGTCTTAAATGTTTTTAAGCAACTAAGCCAATGGGGAATTTCGCAGCATAATTTTCATCACCAGAGGGAAGAACCGGGAAGCAGTTGGCTGCCATCTGCATACAGCGAGTGAATTCCCATAGGAGAAGGTAGAGCATATCACTGTACTTGGATATACCATCCAGTTTCGTCGTCC
Organism: Ruminococcaceae bacterium OttesenSCG-928-A16; assembly: GCA_030267215.1. Classification (GTDB taxonomy): domain Bacteria; phylum Bacillota; class Clostridia; order Oscillospirales; family Ruminococcaceae; genus JAAYCI01. Next base: position 111,776 of record JAJDJP010000002.1, on the reverse strand, counting down.
GGGGGACGTTAACTCAGGGGTATTCGCCGTTAGGCGAATAGGGCGAACTGGTTCGACCACCTGAAGAGCGTAGCGGGCGGTGACTTCGGGTCCTTGCAGAACAAGTTCTGCATTTTGGGATAGGGCTCCAAAATCGAACCGTTGCTACGCAAATTGGTCAGTCAATAGCCAAAACGGTATACCCTTGACCTTGGTTCATTGTTAAAATACAGCTATGGCCCATGTATATTTCCCTCGGCTTAAAATTTGCCAGGGATAACCGTTTCTGCAATGTTGTACAAATATGCGCCGTACTCGGTTTTTTCTAGCACAGCGGCTGCCTTTAACAGTTGCTGCTTATCTATAAACGCTTGGCGGTAGGCAATTTCTTCCAAACAGGCAACATATAACCCCTGCCGGGTTTGCACGGCCTCTACAAAATTGGCGGCTGCCAGCATGCTGCGGTGGGTGCCGGTATCTAGCCAGGCCATGCCACGGCCAAACAGTTCTACCTTCAATTCGCCCATTTCTAAATAGGCATTGTTTACCGAGGTAATTTCAATTTCGCCACGGGCCGAGGGTTTTACATTTTTGGCAATTTCTATTACACGGTTATCGTAAAAATAAAGGCCAGGAATAGCATAGTTGCTTTTGGGGTGTTGGGGTTTTTCTTCAATAGAAAGCACGTTGCCCTTGTCATCAAATTCCACCACGCCAAGGTCGCTTGGGTCGGCCACATGGTAGCCAAAAATGGTGGCACCCTTTTCGCGGGCAGCGGCAATGTTCAGCCGCTCGGTAAAGCCGTAGCCATAAAAAATATTATCGCCCAGCACAAGGCACACACTATCGTTTCCAATAAAATCGGCCCCAACAATAAAAGCATCGGCCAGGCCCCGCGGCTGGGCTTGCACCGCATAGCTAAAGTTTACGCCCAGTGCTTCGCCGGTGCCAAACAGCCGCTCAAAGCTGGGTAAATCTTGCGGGGTGGATATAATTAAAATATCCCGAATACCGGCCAGCATTAAGGTGCTAACCGGGTAATAAATCATCGGTTTATCGTACACGGTTAGCATTTGTTTAGAAACCGCAGTGGTGCAGGGATACAACCGTGTGCCCGAGCCACCGGCCAAAACAATACCCTTCATCATGGTGTGTGTCCTCCTGTTGTGGGGCACAGCGTACTGCCCTGTAACTTATTTTTGTAAGCCGAACGTATATTTATGAATAACAGGGGCTATTTTAGCCTAAAACCCCACTTGCCAAAATACCGCAACATGCTGCGAAGCTGCCAAACAAACTGGCGTAGCTGCCGGTGGGCCGCCCGGTGCCAGGCGTGCACTACCGTAAATTGTGGCAGGTATACCGCCCGCCCATGTTGCAATGCTTTTTGGGTAATGTCGGCATCCTCTACATACATAAAATATTTTTCATCAAACCCGCCAATTTTTTTAAATATCTCGGTGGGCATCATAAAAAAAGAGCCGCTGCAAAATTCAACATCAATGGGCTTGGACAAATCCTCGTCCAACATCAGGTAATGGTCTTCGTACTTTTTAAGGCATTTTAACCCGGTTTGGCGTGCCAGTAAGGGCAGCAGCGCGGGTTTGCGTTTGCCAATGTGTTGTGGCTGCCCGCCCGGGAACACCAGCCCCGGGGTGGCGATGGCAACATCGGGGTGGGCGTCCATCCAGGCGGCCATGTCGGTAAGGGTATCGGCGGTAACCACAATGTCGGGGTTAACCACGGCGTGGTAGCGGCTTTGCAGCAGCGGCAACACGGTGTTGTGGCCACGGCCAAACCCCAGGTTTTGGGGTTGGGGTAGCACGGTTACGTTGGGGGGTAAGCCCTCTTGTTCCAGCGTGGCAAGTGCCCCGTCGGGCGAGGCGTTATCTACCAAATAAACGCAGAGGTTGCAGCCTTTGGTTTGGGTGTTTAGGCTGTTTAGGCACTGCCGCACGTCTTTGGCGCCGCCATACATTACCACCGCAGCGCTAACCTCAAGCATGCAATGTCCTCCTAAATAGTTGTTGGTTTGGGCTTAACTTGCCCGCGAAGCCGAGCCGCTATCGTCATCATCGTTATTAGTGCTGCTGGTGCTATTGTCGGTATCGTCGCTGTTATCACTGGTATCATCGCTGCTGCCATTTTCTTCGCCTTCTTCGGCGGAAACTTCGGAATTTTCTTCCGGTGTTTCGGGCAAAGAGGCGGTGGCTGCGGGGGAAGCAGCCGGCAAAGTACCGGCGGTTTTTGCCATACCACGCAGTATTTCAAATCCGCGCAACACCTGTACATCGGTGGCAACATCCACTTTATAGGGGTTGGTTTCTTCGGCGCCGGGGGCAACCTCAATATCGGGCTGCACGCCAACGGTGTCGTAATCTATCCGGCTGGCCGGATAAACCTTGGCAATGGTTACCGAAACCGCCGAACCATCGCTTAAACGCTGTGGCGAAGAAAGCATCATGGCTTTGCCGGCAGTTTTAACCCCGGCAATTTGCGCGTTGTTTAGGTTGCGTATACCGGTAGAAAAAAGCTCGGCCGCACCGGCGGTGTTGCCATTTACCAGCACCACCATGGGTAGGTTTACCAAAACTTCAGCGTCCGAGGTTGGCAGGGCGCGCTCGGTATTGTTTTTTTGCTGGTAGTAGCCAATTTTGCCAAGCGGGCTAACCCGGGCCACCATGCGGCAGGCTTCGGTATAGGCAAACTCGTTTTGGCTGGTGGCATTGTTGCGTACGTCAAACACAATGCCCATCACGCCACTGTTTTCGGCCTGGCGCACGGCGTAGTCAAACTCGGCATAGCTGCCGGTGGTAAAGGCCGAAATATGAATGTAGGCAATACCATCTATAATTTGGCTTTCTACGGTGGGGGCGGTGTAGTTTACCCGCTGCACCGCAAAAGTTTTTACTTCGTTGTTTACATTATAAAGGCAGGTAAGGTTTAAGGTGGTGCCTTGTGCCCCCTGCATAGCCGTTTGCAAGGCTTTTATGCTGGTAAAGTTTTTGGCTTCTACGCCGTCCACTTCGGTTATATAGCCGCCTTCTTCTATTTTAGCGGTTTCGGCAGGGGAGCCAGGATATACCCGGGCAATTTTAAAGTAGTTGTTGGCATCGCGCATTACCTCAATACCAATACCCACCAGCTTGCCGCTTTCCATATCCAGCAGCTCTGCATATTCGGTAGCGCTATAGTAAATGCTGCCACTGCTTCGCAGGCCGTCTATGTATCCTTTTGCGGTGCGGTCTTGCAAATAAGTTTCATCAATTTGGCCATAAAAGTTGCCACGCACATATTTGTCTACTTCGGCAATTTTGTTGTTTAGCACCTGTTTTTGCATTACATTGCTAACGGTGTTATCAAATATGCGCATCGAAATAATCATGGTTACAGCAAAAGTAACCGTCATGGCAATAAGGGCAATGGCCAGCGCAACGCTAACCGATATTTTTTTGCTCATTGGAACCTCCAAATAGTTGCTTACCAAAAACCAAAGCGTATTATAACATAATTTTAAATAGCGCCTTGCGTAAAACAAAAAACATTGAATTGGCTTTATTATACACTACCCTTGCAAATAAGGTAGTGGGTTGGTAAGGGTGGGGTCAAAAACCTCGAAGTGCAGGTGGGGGCCGGTAGAATATCCGGTGCTGCCAACATAGGCAATGGTTTGCCCGGTGGCAACCTGCTGCCCGTAACCAACCGCAAGCGATTGGCAGTGCGCGTACAGAGTTTTGGTGCCATTGCCATGGTCTATAACCAAATAGTTGCCATAGCTAGAGTGCCCGTTAACAGCGGTTATTACCGTGCCATTGCCCGCCGCAACAATGGGCGCGCCCGATTTACCGTTGCCACTGATATCCATACCACGATGGGGGCGCCCGCTGGGGTCTGGCGCGCCAAAATAGCAGGTAATGGTAAAGTGGCCGGGCACCGGCCAAACAAACTTGCCGCCAACGTATTGGCTGCCATCGCCTTTTTGGCTGCCGTTGCCGCTGGCGTTGTTGCCGGCAGCAACACTGGCCTGCCACGCTTTGTAAGCGGCATCGGTATCTTCTTTGGTTTGGTTATAGGCAGCTTTTTGGGCGGCTTCGTCGGCCTGCGCTTTACTAATGGCGGCATCGTTAGCGCTAATGCTTTGGGCCAGCAGGTCTTTGTCGTTCTCAAGGTCTTGGTAATCCAGCTCTAACTGGTTTAGCGCGGCGTTAATTTCGGCCTGCTCGGCCTCTAGTTGTTCGCGCTGGGCGTTCATGGTTTGCAGCAGAACGGTGTCGTTGTCTGAAATTCTTTGTAGCGAATCGGCTACGGTCAACGCTTCCGAAAAGCTATCCACATGCAATAATTCAGAAAGCAGGTTAGAATTGTTCATTTTATAAATGGCAATTAAACGCTGCTGAAATAACTGGTCGTTATCGAAAATAGCTTGCCGCTTTACAACAATTTCTTCTTCTTTAGCGGCCAGTGTGCCCCGGGTTTCGTCTATTACCTGTTGTTTTATGGCAATGGCTTCTTCCAGCAGTTGTTTTTGGGCAGCCAGTTGCTTGGCGCGCTGTTGCGCGGCAGCCTTGTTGCTTTGTGTATCCTCTAGTTGGGAGGCAATGGCGGCAAGCTCTTGCTTTAAACGTTTGTATTTTTCGGCCGGGGTTTCGGCCAAAACGGGGGTGCTAAAGGCGCCCAAACAAAGTACCAGGGCGCACAACAAAGCGGTAAAACGTGCTGTTTTTTTGGTCATGGGTAGGTCCCTCCAGTATAAAGCTGGGCAAAATTATAACTCTTTTTGGCCCGAAAGATAAGGGTATGGGTTTACGTGCTGGGTGTTGTTTACCCGTAGCTCGAAATGCAGGTGGGGGCCGGTAGAGTTACCGGTGTTACCTACGTTGGCAATATGGTCGCCCCGGTTTACATAAGCGCCAACCGAAACCACAATGCTGCTGCAATGGGCATAGTAGGTGCGCACTCCGCCGCCATGGTCGATGATTAAATAGCTGCCATAGCCCCGCTTGCTGCCGGGAACGTTTTCTACATAAATTACGGTGCCGCTGTTGGCGGCTTCTATGCGGGCACCGTCTATGCTGGCGCTGGGGCCACGGGCAATGTCAATGCCGGTATGAAAATCTGGCCGGCCGTACAGGGTGCGCCAGCCATAGTGCGAGGAAATATACCCCGAGCCATTGTGGGAGGGCACCGGCCAATGCAAAGCGCCGCCCACATATTGCCCGCTAGAGCCACCCAGGTTTTTCCATAAAGTTTCCAGCTCTTGCTGGGCGGCCACCATGTCTTGGTACAGCGCTTCTTTTTCTTCTTCGCTTTGCGCTACCTCGGCCACAATAGCCGAGCGCTCGGCCTCGGCCTTGGCAACGTTGTTGCTATACTCGGCCTGTTTGTTGGCCAGCGCCGTGTTTTCTTCTTCTAAGGTAGCCAGCATGGCCTGTAGTTCGGCTTGCTCGGTTTCCAGCGCAATGCGCTGGCTTTCCAGCAGCGATAAAAACTCGGCATCGTTTTGCGAAAGCAGCTGGATATTGCGGCTGCTGGTTAATAAATCCGAAAAGCTATCCACCGCAAGCAGGGTACTAAGCAGGTTGGCGTCGTTCATTTTATACATGGCACGCAGCCGCTGCACCGCTTGCTGGTAATTGTCATCGTACTGGCTTTGTTTAACGGCCACTTCGCCAATTTTCACTTCAATGGCTTGCTCTTGGGTGGCAATTTGCTGCCGCTTTAAAACAATTTGTTCTTCCAGCAGGGCGGCCTCTTGCGCGTAGTAAGCTTTGCGCTGCGCGGCGGCTTCGGCGCTGGCCTTGCCTTCTTTAATGGCTTTTTCCAGCGCGGCAATTTGGGCACGCTTTTCTTCTACTTCTTTTTGCTTTTGCTCATATTCCTCCTTGCTGCTTTCGCTTTCGCCTGTGGCAAACACCGGTAAAAAGGTGGGCGAGGCCGAAAAAACGAGCAGCAAAACAAAAAAAAGGCTGATGAAAACATTTTTTTTGCGCAGGCTTTGCATAGGGTGTACCTCCGAAGTAGCGGTTTGTTTGTTACAGGTGGTTGCCAGTGCATTGTTGCTGGCAAGGGTGGCTAAACCAGCCCCAACTGTATAAACACGAACAGCCTTTGCAAATGCTTGCAAAGGCCTAGTTGCTACACTTTTAAATGTTTGCGAATGCTGTTGGTGGTGCCAATGCCGCCAATAAACAGGCCAAAAGCCACAAAGGCAAGCACAACATAAAGCCAAATGCTTTGCAGCGGCAAAAGGTTAGAGATAATAGCCGCCACCCACAGGTTTTGGCTGCCTTGAATGTACTGCATAACCAAATAATAAGCACCGCATACTACCCCTGCGCCAATTAACCCCGAAACAAGGCCAACGGTCATACCCTCTACAAAAAAAGGCAGGCGAATAAAGGTGTTGGTAGCGCCAACATACTTCATAATGCTAATTTCGCGGCGGCGGGCAAACACCGTAAGGCGTATGGTGTTGCTTATAATAATAATAGAAACCAGCGCCAGAATAAGTACCAGTGCCCAGCCACCGTAGTTAACGGCGTTTTTAAGCACCACCATAACGCCGGCAAGCTCCGAAGGAGCCGAGGTACTTTCTACCCCGGGCATTATTTTAAGTTGCTCGTTGGTTTGGGCAAGCAGGCTTAAATCTTCTACCGTAACACGGAAACTGGCCGGCAAAATGGTGGGGTAATTATCCAGCAAATTGGCGTAGTCTCCCATCCAGCCTTTCATCTGCTCTAAAGCTTCTTCTTTAGAAACCGACGTGGCTTCTTTTACATTGGGGGTTTGCACAATGGCGGCGCCAAGCGCATCCATTTCTTCCTGCGAAATATCGTATAAATAAACAACAATTTCGTTTTGGTTGCCTAAATAATCTATTACACGGTTTACATTTAACGAAAGCAGGCTGGCAATGCCGGTAATAATTAAACAGGCGGTTAAAACACCAATACTAGCAAGGGTCATTAACCGGTTGGCGGCCATGCCTTTCCAGCCTTGTTTTACAAGGTACCTAAAGCTGCCAAGTTTCATATGTTGGCGCCCCCCTTCTGCCACACATCGTCTACCACGGTGCCGTGGTCTATGGTGATAATGCGCTCAGAAAAACGCTGCGCCAGTTCGTGCTCGTGCGTAACCACCACCACGGTGGTGCCCACCATGTTAATGGCTTTTAATAGTTCCATAATTTCCACCGAAAGCTCGGGATCAATATTTCCGGTGGGTTCGTCTGCAATAATAATTGGCGGAGAGTGCACAAGGGCACGCGCCAAGGCTACACGTTGTTGTTCGCCGCCGCTCATTTCGGCGGGCAGGCTTTTGGCTTTGCCCGCAAGGCCCACCAAATTTAGCACATAGGGCACACGTTTTCTAATTTCCCGCTCGGATATATTGGTTACACGCATGGCAAAGGCCACGTTTTCGAAAGCGGTCATGGTGGGTATCAGCCTAAAATCTTGAAAAACCACGCCAAGCCCACGCCGCATGTAGGGGATATCCCGCTGGCGTATTTTGGATAAATCTCTTCCGTTTACCACCACACGGCCGGCGGTGGCGGTTTCTTCGCGCAAAATAAGCTTTAAAAAGGTGCTTTTGCCCGCGCCCGAATGCCCGAGCACAAACACAAATTCCCCACGGTTAATTTCCAGGTTTACATTTTGTAGCGCAACATTGCCACCGGGGTAAACCTTTTTTACATTCGATAAACTAATCATAACCGATTCATCTGACACAATGGAATTTCTCGCCATTTGTTGGTTTCCTCCGTTAAGTGCGGGGCGGCTTGCCGGGTGTAACCGTAACACAAGCGCAAAACCGGCCGCAATGGGCACAAAATAGGGTCATAATTTATTCAAACTTTTTATTCTTACACGCAAAAAAGCAGGGCGCACTGGTGTTTTGCAAAAAACCAATTGCCCAAAATATTGAATAGGACCATCGTTCTAGAGTGTGTTTTCAAATCGGAAAAATGCATAAAACCGAGCAGGTTTTGCTGCATTTCAAGGCGCTTATCCGCAGTAAACCTAGGTGGTTTGCAAGGGTAAGCAACGTAGAAGGGCGCAAAAGATGCCGGATTTGGCGTTTTGGAGATTTGAAAACACACTCTAAGTAAACGATGGTCCTATAGTATCACATTTTGGTGCGCTTATCAATATTTTACAGGGTTCGAGTTCAGGTATTTTTTAACCATTAGGGCAACCTTAAATACAATAGCATCGTCAAATTCACGTAAATCTAACCCGGTTAGTTTTTTAATTTTTTCTAGCCGGTAAACCAGCGTGTTGCGGTGCACAAATAACCCGCGCGAGGTTTCGGAAACATTGAGGTTGTTTTCGAAGAAACGCTGAATGGTAAACAGGGTTTCTTCGTCCAAAGAATCGATGCTGCCGTGGTTGAAAACCTCTTTTAAAAACATTTCGCACAGGGTGGTGGGCAGCTGGTAAATTAAACGGGCAATGCCCAAATGGTTGTAGTTCACAATCGCCTGCTCAGAGTCGAACACTTTGCCAACTTCCAGCGCAATTTGTGCTTCTTTAAAGCTGGCGGCTAAATCTTTAATATTATAAATTGGGGTGCCAATGCCCACCACGGTTTTAATATAATGCTCGCCGTTCAGGGTGTCCACAATCGAGGCGGCCAGTTTCTCAATATCCTTTTCGTCAATGCCGCGCTTAATTTCTTTTACCAGCACCGTGTCCGATTCGTTCACGTTAAAAACAAAATCTTTTTGCTTATCGGGGAACAACCCGTTCACAATATCGTAGGCAGAAATATCGTTGCCGCTGGTTACACGAATAAGCAGCACCACCCGCGCTACATCGGTGGCAAAATGCAGCTCGCGTGCTTTGGCATAAATATCGCCCGGCAAAATATTTTCCAGCACAATATTTTTAATAAAGTTAGATTTATCAAATTTTTCGTCGTGGTATTGCAAAATGTTTTGCAGGCTAATGGCCACAATGGCGGCCAGCTTTGCGGCTTCGCCGTCGGCGCCTTCTACAAAGGCGGCATACTCGTTGCGGCGGCCCGAAGAAAACAGGTGGTAAGAATAGCCGCCCTTGGCAAATTTATCGTTTGCGGCACCCATAGGGTCGGTTAAAAATTCCTCGTGCACCTCGCCAATTTGGGCAAGGTCGGTACAAGAAACAACGGTGCCGGTTTCGTCTACAACGCCAGCGGTGCGCCCAATGGTATCCTTCATTTGGTATACAACACCCTGAAATACACGGTTTGCCATAATGCCACATATCCCTTCTTTTGCTGCCCGGCCTTGGTGTACGCCCTCAAACCACTAAAACGCCCAAACCCGGCGCCTTTGTGGTACCTCTTCGGTGCTTTTTATCGAAGAATTTGCCCTGCAAACCGCCCGGTGCACAACCAGGTTATGCCTGTTCGCCGGAAGGCGAACACCCCGGAGCAAATCATTTCTTCTAAAAAGTATCTTGAGGAACCACAAACCTGCTTGGTTTTGGTTATTTCTTCAATTTGCGGATGTGCACCTACACGGACCGAAAGCCTGAATTGTAAAGATTAGCTAAACTTCTTCTATAATAATATCTATTTTACACATAAGGATTGACTTTTGCAACAGTTTTAAACAAAAGAAAGGGGGATTTATTGTATATTTTGAAAATATCTGTTTACAGCAAATGCACAAGTGCGTGCTAAAAACCAAAATAACGCCCATTTAAAAAGGCAAAAGGGTTGTAGTGTACCAAAGATGTTACAAGGCCGATTTTATAAGAAAATTTGGTTATTTTTGCATGTATAACAGAAAAACGAATAGATAAATGACTGACTTTAGAAAAAAGCTATGGTGAAATTGCCTAAAAAACCAAGCCTTTACTGGTGATTGTAACCTTTTAGCAAGACAATTGTAATAAAAATGTACCAATTTTTTTGTAGAACTTTCACAATATCGGGGCTATAATAGGCAATGTTGGGCAGCAGAGATTTTTAGAAATACTTTGCACTGTCCAAAAATAAAACATCAATTTTTATGTTGCATTAAAGGAGAAAACGTATGAAAAAACTAATTGCTGTTGCTTGCATAACCGCTGTTATGGGCCTTGGCCTTGTTGCCTGCACCGATAACACCACATCTACCCCTGCTTCGGTAGCGTCGGCGGCCTCGGTAGCCTCTGTGGCTAGCGTTGCCAGCGAAGTAGAAAGCAGCGTGGATAGCGCCAGTGTTGCTTCTGAAGTAGAAGCGGCCCCTTCTGAGGTGGAAAGCGCTGTAGAAAGTGCTGCTTCTGAAGTAGAGAGCGATGCTTCTAGTGTAGCCGCTTAATGTAAGGTAGTTTTTACACAATCCCCACAAAGCATTTGCTTTGTGGGGATTGTTGCGTTTAGCCTTGTTTATAAAAGCAGCAATATGATATGCTTTAACCAACGAATAATTTAACTGGCAGCGCTTTGCCAGAAAAGAGGAAGATACATGAAACTGATAAGCTGGAACGTAAACGGATTTAGGGCGGTGCTGAAAAAAGATTTTGAGCAGGCCTTTAATATGTTAGATGCCGATGTGTTTTGCCTGCAAGAAACCAAAATGCAACCCGGCCAGGCAGAGTTTAACCCCGAAGGGTATACACAATATTGGAACAGTGCCGAGCGCAAAGGGTATAGTGGCACAGCGGTGTTTACACGCCAAACGCCAATAAACCAGCAACTGGGCATTGGCATTGATTTGCATGGCACCGAAGGCCGTGCCATAACGCTGGAATACCCCGGGTTTTACCTGGTAAACGTGTATACCCCCAACGCCCAGCCAGAGCTAAAGCGCATTGAATACCGCATGCAGTGGGAGGATGACCTGCGTGCTTATTTGTTGGAGCTAGACAAAAAGAAGCCGGTGATTTATTGTGGAGATTTAAACGTTGCCCACAACGAAATTGACCTGAAAAACCCCGGGCCCAACCGTGGCCAGGCCGGATTTTCGGACCAGGAGCGTGGCAAAATGACCGAACTTTTGCAAAGCGGTTTTACCGATACCTACCGTGCCCTGTACCCAGACAAAACCGGGGCCTACTCTTGGTGGAGCTACCGCTTCAATGCCCGTGCCAACAATGCCGGTTGGCGTATCGATTATTTTGTGGTAAGCAACCGGCTTATGCCCAAAGTAAAAGATAGCCTGATTTACCCCGATGTTTTTGGCAGCGACCATTGCCCGGTAGGCCTTGAGATAGATATTTAAATACGCTGAATATAGGGACGAATAACAAAACCGGCACCCATTTGGGTGCCGGTTTACTGCTTTTTGCCTATTTAATATTATAAGCTTCGGCTGTAAATTTCTTCCATAATGCTGCTTATAAAATCGTCTACGGTTTTTACGCCGCCTTTTTCTTCTTTGCGGGCACGCACGGCCACGGTGCCGTCGGCTACTTCTTTGTCGCCCATCACCAGCATATAGGGTATTTTTTGCAGCTGGGCTTCGCGTATTTTATAGCCCATTTTTTCGTTGCGCAGGTCGGCCTCTACCCGCAGGCCCTCGGCCTCTAGCCGGGCTTTTACCTGCTGGGCATACTCATGGTGCCCCTCGCTAATGGGCACCAGCATTACCTGCACCGGCGCCAGCCAAGCGGGGAAGGCCCCGGCAAAATGTTCGATTAAAATACCAATAAATCGCTCTACCGAGCCAAACACAACACGGTGTATCATTACCGGGCGGTGCTTTTGGCCGTCTTCGCCGGTGTATTCCATCTCAAAACGTTCGGGCAGCTGAAAATCTAGCTGGATGGTGCCGCACTGCCAGGTACGGCCAATGGCGTCCACCAAATGAAAATCTAGCTTAGGCCCGTAAAAGGCGCCGTCGCCCTCGTTAATAGTGTAGCTGCGGCCCAGTTCATCCATGGCACCACGCAGTGCATCGGTGGCGGCTTCCCAATCGGCCAGCTCGCCCATGTGGTCTTCTGGCATGGTAGAAAGCTCTATTTTATACTCAAAGCCAAACAGCGAGTACACTTCGTCGATAAGTTTTACCACCCGGATAATTTCTTCCTTAATCTGGCTGGGCATCATGTAAATGTGGGCATCATCCTGCGTAAAGCTGCGCACCCGCATTAGGCCGTGCAACGCGCCCGAAAGCTCGTGCCGGTGCACAAGGCCAAGTTCGCCCAAGCGCAGGGGTAGGTCTCTGTAACTGTGGGGTTGGGTTTTGTACACCAAAATGCTGCCGGGGCAGTTCATGGGTTTAATGGCAAATTCGGTTTCATCTATGGTGGTGGTGTACATGTTGTTTTTGTAGTGGCCCCAGTGGCCGCTGCGCTCCCACAGGGTGCGGTTTAGCATAATGGGGGTAGAAATTTCGCTGTACCCGGCCTTGCGGTGTATTTCGCGCCAGTAGGCAAGCAACTCGTTTTTAAGCACCATGCCGTTTGGCAAAAAGAAGGGGAAGCCCGGGCCTTCTTCCAGCAGGGCAAACAGATGCAAATCTTTGCCAAGTTTACGGTGGTCGCGTTTTTTCGCTTCCTCCAGCATTACAAGGTAGGCGTCCAACTCGCTTTGTTTGGGGTAGGCGGTGCCGTAAATGCGGCTTAGCATGGGCAGGTTGCTGTCTCCATGCCAATAAGCACCAGTGGCGCTGGTAAGCTTAATAGCCTTTACCGGGGCGGTGTCCATTAGGTGGGGGCCGGCGCAAAGGTCTATAAATTCGCCTTGGGTATATAGGCTAATTTGCTCGCCTGCATCGGCGTGCTTTTGCAGCAGTTCCAGCTTGTAAGGCTGGTCTTTCAACAGGTTTTGGGCTTCGGCGGCATCTACCAAAATGCGCTCTACCGGCAGCGCCTCTTTTACAATTTTTTTCATCTCTGCTTCAATGGCGGGCAAATCTTCGTTGGTAAAAGGGGTAGCGGGGTCAAAATCGTAATAAAAGCCGTTATCTATGGCCGGGCCAATGGCAAATTTGGTGCCCGGGAACAAGCGTAAAACAGCCTGTGCCAAAATGTGGCTGCTGGTATGCCAAAAGGCATGGCGGCCATCGGGGTCGTCAAAGGTGCATATTTCCAGCTTGCAATCGGCGGTAAGCGGGGTGCGCAAATCGCAGGCTTCGCCGTTTACCCGGCCAGCGCAAGCGGCTTTATACAGGCCCATGCCAAGGCTTTTGGCAACTTCGGCCACGGTGGTGCCGGCTTCATACTCTCGCATGCTGCCGTCTTTTAACCAAACTTTAATCATAATAAATTCTCCTTTTATACTCGATGATGCACTTTGTAAGGGATATGTAAATCTATTTTTATAAACACCCATCTGTCTGTCATTCTGAACGAAGTGAAGAATCTTTCGCTCGCAGCCCACACAATAAAGATTCTTCGGGCAAGAAGCGCCCTCGGAATGACATTACCGCATTTTGTGGGCGAAACATACCGAATCTTTTCTCTTTTGCCATCAAACACACTTTGCGGGGTACTCCCATTTGTAATTGCTGGGGCATAAAAAAACACCCCAAGCCAACGGCTCGGGGTGAGGAAATCCCACGGTTCCACCCGAATTACACCATAAAAAACTAGATGCCACTCTGCATGCGGTAACGGGCATGGCCCGGCAAAGGTTCGCCTTTGCGGCTGGTACGGTGGTAAGCAGTTGCCCCAACATAGGCTTTTTTCAGCAATCAAAGCCCTCTCTGCATGTGGGTAGGTGGCTGCTCGTGTCCGCGTTGTAGCTTTTTTAATATACAATAATAATATCACTGGCGGGGCGGGGTGTCAACTTTTAACAATGGGGTTATTGCCAAAGTTTCACGATGTTTGCGGCCAACCCAACTATTGCGGAGAATAAATTAAATAATTCATTTTTGTTACCTGTTTTGTTTTTGGTACTTTTAATTATTTTTGAAATTGCGGCATATATAAATTTAAGAACCCAAACCAACAAACATATAAAATAGAAAAGGCCAAGTATGCCCAGAAGATGCTTGAGAAAGGGAAGCCTAATGGCTGACAGAATTGAAAAAATATAAAATGCGGCCGCATATAAAGCGAAAGGAGAGAAGAGCAATACATAAAAATATTTTAGATAAGGAACCAGATTGTTTCCAAGAATAAAATATGAACCAAGTACGATCAAAGTCCCAGTGAGATATAAATATGTGGTTGACCTATCTTGAGAATTTTCGAAAGCACTATTGTTAAAGAGGCCAACCCCATATATAAAAGCTATTATGAATCCAGTAATTAAGAGTGCATACCCAATCGTTTTGATTAAGGGGGAGTTTGACATAAAATTCAAAAAAAACAATTTAATTTCTCGAACAACTGTTTTCTTTTCTTTCACAGTCACTGCGTTCTTTCCACGTTCAAAAGCATTTAAACTCCTTTGTTCCCGTTCAAAAATATCCAATAGTGGCTTGTCTTTTTTAAAAGCTTTAGGTGACATAAGCTGAAACTCCTTTCAATTTTAAAATATTGCCCCAAATTATACCATGAAAAGGATGCACCAAAGGGCTAAACCATGATTTTTAGATGAAAAAGGGGTGCCCAAAAGAATAAAAATATCCACAATATCTGCAAAAAGTTGGTTTTTATACAATTTTATATATTTTTGCAAAAGTTAATTAAGCGCAGGCATGCGGTTTGTAAACAAATCTTGACATTATGCGCCACGGGTTTTACAATGATAACATGGTGTAATATGCAAGATGCTATACATATTTAGCATTGTTCAGGGTACCCCTGTTTGTATAAAATGTTTATTTTTCACAAGGTTCTTCCAAACAGGGCTTCCCGCTATAAAACCTATATTTATCCCATTTTATTAAGGAGTTGAGCCCTTTGTTACCTTTGTTGCCAGTTTGGATCACCATTCTGGTGGCACTTGTTGTGGGCATTTTAGCAGGTTTTCTGGCGTTTCGTGGCGGCATTGTTTACCGTAAAAACACTGCCGAACGGGACATTGGTTCTGCTGAGGAAAAAGCCAAAAGTATATACAACGAGGCCATTAGAAACGCTGAACAGAAAAAGAAAGAAGCTTTGGTAGAAGCCAAAGACCAAGCCTACCAACTAAAACAAGACGCTGAAAAAGAAATTAAAGAGCGCCGCTCGGAAATAACCCGGCAAGAGCGCCGGCTGGACCAAAAAGAAGAAAGCATTGACCGCAAAACCGAGGCCCTTGAAAAGCGAGAAGAAGACCTGCAACAGCGCAATGTGCTGGCAGATGCCCGCCTGGCCGAAATTGACCAGATGAAAGAACGTGAGCTGGAAAAGCTGGAAAGCATTGCCAGCCTTACCCAGGAAGATGCACGTAACCTGCTGCTTTCGCGCTTGGAAGAGCAGCTTACCCACGAAAAGGCACTAAAGATGAGCGCCTTTGAAACCCAAACCAAAGACGAAGCCGATGAGCTGGCCCGCAACCTAATTAGCCAGGCCATTGCCCGCACCGCAGCCGATCATTCCAGCGAAGCGACTGTTTCGGTGGTAGCCCTGCCTAGCGACGAGATGAAAGGCCGCATTATTGGCCGCGAAGGCCGTAATATCCGCGCGCTGGAAACCGCCACCGGGGTAGATTTAATTATTGACGATACCCCCGAGGCCATTACCCTTTCTAGTTTTGACCCCGTGCGCCGTGAAGTGGCACGCCAAACGCTGGAAAAACTGATTTCGGACGGGCGTATTCACCCTGCCCGCATTGAAGAAACCGTTGAAAAATGCCGCCGAGATTTGGAACTTGTGATGAAACGCGAGGGCGAAAAGGCGGTTATGGAGCTGGGCCTGCACAGCGTGCACCCCGATATTATTAAGATGATTGGCCGCCTGCGTTACCGCACTAGCTACGGGCAAAATGTGCTTAACCATTCCATGGAAGTGGCGTGGCTTTCGGGCATTATGGCGGCAGAACTTGGCCTAAACCAAATGCAGGCCAAACGCGCTGGCCTTTTGCACGATATTGGCAAAGCGCTGGACCATGAAATTGAGGGCAGCCACGTGCAAATTGGCGTGGACATTGCCAAAAAATACAAAGAAAACCCGGCGGTTATCCACGCTATAGAGGCCCACCACGGCGATGTGGAAGCAACCACCCCGCTGGCCTTTATTGTGATGGCTGCCGATGCGATTTCGGCCGCGCGCCCCGGTGCCCGCCGCGAGAATTTGGAAAGCTACATTAAACGGCTAGAGAATTTGGAAGAAATTGCCAAAAGCTTTACCGGCGTAGAAAGCAGCTATGCCATACAGGCTGGCCGCGAAGTGCGCATTATGGTAAAGCCAGACCAAATTAACGATGATCAACTGGTTATTTTGGCCCACGACATTAGCCAAAAGATAGAGAACGAGCTGGATTACCCCGGCCAAATTAAAGTAAACGTAATGCGCGAAAGCCGCGCAATAGATTACGCAAAATAGCTGATACTATTATGAATGGCAGGCAGTGTTAACACTGCCTGCCGTTTGCCCTGTATAATTGGAAATTGCTATGCTTTGCCCTAAATTTTGTTTAAAATAGTACGATAAAAAATGTTGTTTTTCTATAGCAGGTTAGCATTAGAACGGAGAAGTTATGAAAATACTGTGTGTTGGCGACGTTGTGGGCCAGCCAGGGCTAGACTATTTATGTGAAATTTTGCCACTGGTAAAACAGCAAACAGGGGCCGATTTTGTGATTGTGAACGGCGAAAACAGCGACAAAAGTGGCACCGGCCTTACCCGCCATGGTGCACAAACCCTTTTGCAGCACGCCAATGTGGTAACCACCGGCAACCACTGCTACCGCCGCGCAGGCGAAGAATTGTACACCGAGAACGAAACGGTGTTGCATCCGGCAAACTTTCCGTATACTACGGCTGCGGCTGGGTGCTGCCTAATAGATACCGGCCGCCACGGTGTGGTGCGGGTAATAAACCTAATGGGCACTGCCTGGATGGAACCAGTGGATAACCCCTTTAAGCGGGCCGATGAACTGCTTGCCATGGGCGATGCCCGGTACACCATAGTGGATTTTCATGCGGAATCTACCGCTGAAAAAAAGGCGCTGGCCTTTTATTTAGACGGACGGGTAAGCGCCATTTTTGGTACCCATACCCACGTACAAACAGCCGACGAACAAATTTTGCCCGCCGGTACCGGCTACATAACCGATGTTGGTATGGTGGGGCCCATAAGCAGCGTGCTGGGCATACAACCCCAGCTGGCAGTGCAAAAACAGCGCACCCATGGCCCGGTGCAGTTTGCGGTGGCCGAAGGCCCCGCCATGCTAAATGCTGCCCTATTTACGCTGGACGATACCACCGGCCTTTGCACAGAGGTGCAGCGTATAGACCAAAGGCCGCGGTAAACCCTGCTTTTACACTTAGTAAACCCTAAAACTTGCCAGATGTGGAGGCGTGAAGTACGCCACACATATGGGTGAGTGTTTATGCCACCATAGCCAACGTTATGCGCCTATATAGGTGCCGGCAGGCAAAGCCCGCCGATTAAAAACCGGATTGATTTTTAATATAATTGGCTATATAAGCAACCACAATATAAACTAGACTATTTGGAAGGCAGGAACCAATTGTGACAACACAAGAACAAATAAAAAGGCGCAGAACCTTTGCGATTATAAGCCACCCGGACGCCGGTAAAACCACCCTAACCGAAAAACTGCTGCTGTACGGCGGTGCCATTAACCAGGCAGGCAGTGTTAAGGGTAAAAAAACCGCCCGCCATGCAGTAAGCGATTGGATGGAGATTGAAAAACAGCGTGGTATTTCGGTAACCAGCAGCGTGCTGCAGTTTGAGTACGAGGGCCATTGCGTGAATATTTTGGATACCCCCGGCCACCAAGATTTCTCGGAAGATACCTACCGCACACTGATGGCCGCCGATGCCGCCGTAATGGTAATTGACGCCGCTAAAGGGGTAGAAACCCAAACCAAAAAACTGTTTAAGGTTTGTGTTATGCGGCATATCCCTATTTTTACCTTTATTAACAAGATGGACCGGGACGCCAAAAGCCCGTTAGAACTTTTGGAGGATATTGAAGAAGTGCTGGGCATAGAAACCTATGCCATGAACTGGCCCATTGGCAGCGGCAAAGAGTTTAAGGGTGTGTACGAGCGCGCCGAGCAAAATATTCTCGCCTTCGAGCCAATTGTGCGCGGTACCAAGCAGGTAAAAAGCATTACCGCCAAACTGGGCGACGATAACCTGGATGATTTAATAGGGGAAGGCGCGCACAAAACGTTAGCCGATGATGTGGAGCTGCTAGACGGCGCCGGCACCGAGTTTGAGATGGAAGCCATGTTAAATGGCCGCCAAACCCCGGTGTTTTTCGGCTCGGCCCTAACCAATTTTGGGGTAGAACCCTTTTTAGAGGCCTTTTTACGCCTTACCCCGCCACCGCTGCCACGCATGTCTTCGGTGGGCGAAATCGACCCATTTTCGAATGATTTTTCGGCCTTTGTGTTTAAAATACAGGCCAACATGAACAAGGCGCACCGAGACCGTGTAGCTTTTTTGCGTATTTGCAGCGGCAAGTTTGAAAAAGGCATGCAGGTGTACCACGCACAGGCCGGCAAAGAGGTTAAAATTTCTCAGCCGCAGCAGATGATGGCCGAGGAGCGTGAGATTGTGGATGTGGCCTATGCCGGCGATATTTTGGGCGTGTTTGACCCCGGCCAGTTTGCCATTGGCGACACCCTGCTTACCGGCAAAGAAAAGTTTACCTTTGCGGGCATACCCACCTTTGCGCCCGAGCATTTTGCCATGGTGCGCCAAACCGATACCATGAAGCGCAAGCAGTTTGTAAAAGGGATAGAGCAAATTGCGCAAGAGGGTGGTATCCAAATTTTTAAAGAGATTGGCGGCGGCCTGGAAGAAGTGATTGTGGGGGCCGTTGGTGTTTTGCAGTTCGAAGTTTTGGAGTACCGCTTAAAAAACGAATACGGCGTGGATATTCGCCTGCAAAGCTTGCCTTACCAGCACCTGCGCTGGGTAGAAAAATGCGATGGTGATGTGCTGGGGCTGGATTTGACCAGCGACTCGAAACGGGTGGAAGACATGCACGGCCGCAAACTTATTTTGTTTACCAGCTTTTGGAACGTGGGCTGGGCTGAAGAACATAACAAAGGGCTCCAGCTTTCGGAGTTTGGCAAATAGTCGCTAGTCCGTAGTTGTTAGTTGCTAGTAAAGGGCGAGGGAAAGAATCACCCTATGGCTATCGTGGTTTCCTCCTTGCAAAGCAACGGGGCCGAAAGGGCAGGGTTGAGGTGCCAGCGCAATGGCCAAAGACAAGGCGCAATAGCACCGGGGGCTAGCCCTTGGCCATAGCCCTCTTTTTTAAAGAGGGTGCCCCGAAAGGGGCGGGAGTTTGTTTTTGCCCTTAACTAGAGGCTAGCGACTATTGGCTAATGTTTATACAACATACATTTAACAAAGTTTTTTGGTATGGTGCATAAAAAGCTGTGGTAAAGGTGGTGTGGCAGTTTGCAAAAAATGTTGTTTGTGTATAACCCCAACACTGGGGGCGGGCGGCTGCGTGGTAAATTAATGCAAATTTTGTGCGAGTTTACTGCTGCGGGTTATTTGGTAACCGTGCACCCCACTGCCGCCAAAGGCGACGCACTGCAATTTACCAGCCAGCACGCCAGCGCCTACGATATTGTGGGGTGCTGTGGCGGAGATGGCACCCTGAACGAAGTGGTAAATGGCCTGTTACAGCACGAGGTTCCGCCGGTGCTGGGGTATATCCCGGGTGGCACCACCAACGATTTCGCTTCGTCGTTAAACCTGCCTAAAACCGACATGATGGCGGCCGCCAAACGTATTGTACAGCCTAAAAAATTTTTTGCGTTTGATGTGGGCATGTTTGACCAACGCGCCTTTAACTATGTAGCGGCGTTTGGCGCTTTTACCGATGTTGCCTACGGCACCCCACAAAAGTTTAAAAATGTGCTGGGGTATTTTGCCTATATTTTAGAAGGCATACAAAAGTTGCCAACCCTGCACCCATGGCACGCAGTAATTACCACCGATGATGGGCAAACCATTGAGGATGACTTTATTTATGGCATGGTGTCCAACTCAACCTCGGTAGCCGGGTTTTCGTTTACGGGGCAAAAAAAGGTGCGGTTAGATGATGGCCTGTTCGAAGCCGTGCTGCTGCGTCACCCGCAAAACCTGGGCGAATTTCGCGAGCTTTCGGCAGCATTGGTAAGCCACAACATCACCTCGCCTTCGCTTACGGCGCTAAAGGTGCGCAGCATAGTGGTAAGCGCCCCCAAACCTATTAGCTGGACGTTGGACGGTGAATTTGGCGGTGCCTACGAGCAGGTAGAAATAAAGGTGCGGCAAAGGGCCTTAAAAATATGCATTTAGCGTAGTGTTGCCATTTAGGGTTTAGAAGCATGGCTTAAAGCTTTTGCCCATATGGGCGAGAAAGCGCCCTTAAAGTGGGGTGTTTTACAAGTTTCTTTAAGTAAAACCACCTGTCATCTAAACGCAGTGAAGAATCTGGATATTTATCGAAGTTGGCAGAAAAAAGATTCTTCGAGCAGAAAACCCTTAAAATGACACCGCCTGCATTTATTATTTGTACAGTGGTTCGATACAGTTTTACCCCTCCATGCTTGTAATGCGTGCTATCATGCTTTAAAATAAAGAATATATTGTAGAAACAAGAGGTAGAATCATGGCTTTATTTAAAAATAACTACAACAAACCCGGGCCAGGGGTGCCCAAAAACGCCCCTAAAAAGAAAGGCTTTGCCCGCTTTTTCGAGATTTTTGGCCGGGATTCTGGCAACCTTGTAAAGCTAAACCTGCTTGTTTTTGTGTGCGAGCTGCCAAGCGTTATTGCATTTATTGTGGCAATAATGGGCTTTTTAAGTGGGCAAGGGCAGTGGTTTATGTTGTTTTTATTGCTGGCGCTGGTGCTTAGCTTCCCGGTGGGGCCTGCCCGCACAGCCGAAGCCTATATTTTAACCAAAATGCTGCGGGATGACCCCGGCTTTGCTTGGCACGATTTTAAAGCCAAGTTTAAAGAAAACTTTAAAACCAGCTTGGTGCCGGGGCTTATTTTTTCGGCAGTAACAGGCTCACAAATCCTGGCCGGGCTTTATTTCTTTTTAATGGGCGCGCAAATTCACTTTGTGTGGGTTGCGGTGTATATTGTGTCGGTGCTTTTGTTCTCTATGGCAGCGCCTTACTTTTTTGTGCAGGCCGCTTATCTGGATTTAAAAACAGGCCCGATGCTTAAAAATAGCTTGTTTTTGGCCATGGGCTATATGCCGCGCAGCTTTGCCGGCGCCATTATTAACCTGCTGCTTATGCTGGGGCAGGGGGTACTTATTTTTCTGGTATTCCCTCCGGCTATTATTTTGCCGGTGCTATTGGGGCGCATTTTGCCCTCGCTTATTAATACCATGTGGGCATGGCCCCAAATAGATAAAACTTTTACCATAGATAAAACCCTGAAAAAGCGTGAAGCTGACCGGTTGGATGAGCAGATGGGAACGCCCGGCGAGGCCACCCAAATGGTGGAGCAAGCGGTGGGAGAAACAGTGGCCGCTATAGCCGAAGACCCCGCGCCTGGGCACACCGAAGTGCCCGAACAAGATGAATAAAACCAAAAGCCAAGTGCAGTTATTGCCCTTGGCTTTTTTGTGTTATAATATTTTTTCAAATGCAATGCGCTTATCATCGGGCAGGGTAGAGCCATTTAAGTAGATGGTGCCGCAGCGCTGGTAACCGTTTTTTTGCAAAAACTTTTGCATGGGCTGGTTTTGTTCGTGGGTGTCAATACGCACCGAGGGGAAACCACTTTGCCGGGCAATGGCTTCGGCGTTTGTCATCATGGTGGCGGCAAGGTTGCTGCCACGGTAAGCGCTGGCGGCGGCCACCCGGTGTATGGCGGCATACGGCCGTGTATTGGTGCGCCAGCTACCGTTGGTTATGTTGTGGTAGGTGGGGTCGTCTTCGTAGCAAAGGGCAAGGGTGCCTGCGGGCTGCCCGCTAGCCAGCAACAGGTAGGCTTGGCCCTTGGCAATGTCCTCTTCCACAGAGGCCATGTTGGGGTAACCATTTTGCCACTGCGGCAAACCCTGCTGGCGCATAAATGCTTTGGCTTCCTCTATAATAGCCAGCATGGCGGCGGCGTGCTGGGGGCCCGCTTGTGTAAAAGATAAAGTCATTGTCATTCTCCATTTTATGAATATTTATACAGGTTATTCATTTTTGCATATCCTGCATACAACAGTATATAGTATACGCAATTGCTTATAAAAAAACAAGGCCTTATATTGCCGTCAACAAACAAGAAAGGCTATAATATAGGCTAATTTGCCAATTAGAAAGCTGGTTTTTGCTGCGAATATGGATATTTTGCCATTCTTATAAAAATGCATTGACAAAGTATAAATATTCAAATATAATAAATAACATTCACCGCGGGCAAACCCCGCACCCTGTGCAATGGCGTGGGGGTTACCTTTTGTTGGCTTGTTGCCAATAAGTAAAAAATTATTTTGCCACACGGCAAAAACCAAGGAGTGTTTTGTAATGAAAAAATGGATGGCATTGGCAGTATCTGCTATTTTGGCACTGGGCCTTGTGGCCTGCGGCGGTGGTAATGCACCTTCAGCAGCAGCCAGCACCGGCGGTAATGCGCCTTCGGCGGCGGCCAGCACCGGCGGTGCTGCAACCGGCAGCAAAGTAGAAGCAATTAAGGCGGCGGGCAAGCTGGTTATGCTTACCAATGCCGAGTTCCCCCCGTTTGAATACCTGGCCGAGGGTGGCGTGGCTGCCGGCGTAGACGTTGAGCTGGCGCAAAAAATTGCCGACGAGCTGGGTGTAGAACTGGAAGTTGTGAACATGGATTTTGACGGCCTTATTTTGGCGCTGCAAAGCGGCAAAGGCGACATTGTGGCCGCCGGCATGAGCATTGATGAAGAGCGCAAACAACAGGTAGATTTTTCTACCCCGTATGTAGATACCACCCTGTATATTATGGTGCGCGAAGGCGATGAAAGCATTGCCAGCATTGAGGATTTGGCCGGTAAAAAGGTGGCCGTGCAAGAGGCCACCACCAGCGATTTGTTTATTAGCGACCCCGGCAATGTAGAGGTTGGCGAAGTGCTGAAGTTTAAAGCCTCTGCCGAGGCAGCCTCGGCGCTAAAGGGCGGCATGGCCGATGCCGTGGTGATGGATGATTTAACCGCGAAAAACGTGGCAAGTGCACTGGGTGGCCTTACGATACTAGACACCGTGGAAGTGGCCCACGAACAATATGCCATGGCCGTGCAAAAAGGCGGCGACGATTTGCTGGCTGTTGTAAACAAAGTGTTGGAAGAAGCCGTGGCCCAAGATGCAGTGAATGCCCTGATTAGCGAACACATGGAGCTTTCTAAAGGGTAATTTTTGGAATGATTTTTTACGCCCTTTGTTTTACAATATACAAATGAAAAACAAAGGCGGATATGTGGTATTGGCGGCGGGCCTTGTGCGCAATATCACCAGCAAATTGTATTGTACTGGCTTTTGGTGGCGGTGTGTCCTTCCTTTGCTTTTGGCAGGGGAGGGACGCTTAGCCATTTTTAGAGAAATAAGCTTTGCCCAAACCCATACGGAGGGAATTGCATGCAAACCATTTTAGATAATTTATACGGTGCCCTAATTAGGGAAAACCGCTGGCAGCTGTATTTGCAGGGGCTGGCTATAACCCTGCAAATTACCCTTGTTGCCTGCCTAATTGGCATTGTGCTGGGTATGTTGGTGGCGGTGGTTAAAATTTATGCGGTGGGCAGCCGCAACCCGGTGCTTAAAGCGCTAAATGTTATATGCAACTTTTACACCACCGTAATACGGGGCACCCCCATGGTGCTGCAGCTGCTTATTATTTATTTTGGGCTTACCTTTTTGCCCAGCGGTGTGGTGGCTTGCTATATTGGGTTTGGCATTAACTCTGGCGCCTATGCGTCCGAAATTTTTCGCGGGGGCATTAACTCGGTAGATGCCGGGCAGATGGAAGCCGGGCGCTCGCTTGGGCTTTCGCGCAACAGCACCATGCGGTACATTGTAATGCCGCAGGCGGTAAAAAACATTTTGCCCTCGTTGTTTAACGAGCTTATCTCGCTGCTAAAAGAAACCTCGATTGCCGGCTACATTGCGGTGAACGATTTAACCAAGCTTTCGAATGGAATTAAGGGCCGCACACTAAATATTTACCCGCTGTTTGTGGCGGGTGCGCTGTACCTGCTGCTTACCGTGCTGCTTACCCAGGTACAAAGGTGGATTGAGAGGAGGTTTGCACGCAGTGATAGAGGTTAAAAATTTACTGAAGAACTTTGGCGATTTGACAGTGCTAAAAGGGGTTAGCGAAACCATTAAACCCGGCGAAAAGGTGGCCATTGTTGGGCCCTCTGGTAGTGGCAAAAGCACCTTTTTGCGCTGCCTAAACCTGCTAGAAACCCCTACGGGTGGCGAAATTTGGTTTGATGGCGAAGAAATAACCAGCCCCCGCTGCGATGTGGACAAGGTGCGCCGTAAAATGGGCATGGTGTTTCAGCACTTCAACTTGTTCCCTAATTTAACCATACAGCGCAACATTACCCTGGCGCCGGTAAAGCTGGGGCTGCAAACCCAGCAACAAGCCAACGAAACAGCCGATACCCTGCTGCGGCGCATTGGTTTGGCCGATAAGGCTGATACCTACCCGGCCATGCTTTCGGGCGGGCAAAAGCAGCGCATTGCCATTGTGCGTGCCCTTGCCATGAACCCGCAAGTAATGCTGTTTGACGAACCCACCAGCGCGCTGGACCCTGAAATGGTGGGCGAAGTGCTGGACTTGATACGGGAAGTGGCCGATGCCGGCATGACCATGGTGATTGTAACCCACGAAATGCATTTTGCCCGCGAGGTGGCCACCCGCGTGTTGTTTATGGACGAAGGGGTAATTCGTGAACAAAATACCCCCGAAGCACTGTTTGGTAGCCCGCAAGATGAACGTTTGCAATCCTTTCTTTCTAAGGTTTTATAAAATGCAAAAAACCACCCGCTATAGGCGCTTTGCCTGTAACGGGTGGTTTTGTTATTTCCACTAAGTGGGCACAATACTTCGCCCTTTGGGCGCTTCCTGGTTCGTGCCCGGCAAGCTCTCGCGGTATCTGGTGGGCGGTTTATTCACCTGTTGTAGGGGTGCTATTTTGTAAAATTTGTGCCAGCACCTCGGCCTTTAATTGAGAAAACGGCAGCGGAAAAACAGGGTTTGGAAGGCTTGGCAAAAGCTGTTTTTTATAATAGCTCATATCCACATACCGACCCAGCTTATAGCCCACCTGTTGCAGGGTGGCTTCTTTTACAAAACCCATGCGGGTGTGGAATCCTTCGCTTTCGGGGTTGGGGGTTGCAATGCGGGCGTAAGCATAAATATACCCTTGCTGCTGCACGGCGGCAAGCAAAGCGGTGTATAAAGCACGCCCGGCGCCATGCCCGTGCTGCCCGGCAGCAATGTAAACCGAAAGCTCGGTAGCCCAGCCATACCCCGCCCGCACACCAAAGCGGCTGGCATAGGCATAGCCAATTATCTGCCCGTTTACCTCGCACACAAGCCAGGCAAACTCTGCCTGAATAGCCGCCAGCCGCTGGGCAAATTCTTGTTGGCTGGGCGGGGTATACTCAAAGCTAACAGTGGTGTTTTGCACATAGGGTGTGTAAATGGCCAGCATGGCAGGTACATCGGCCAGGGTGGCAAGGCGTAGGGTTAAAGGCATACAAGGGCTCCTTCATTACTTATCAAACAAACGGCGGCGGGCGGTGCTTTGCCGGAAGAGTTCCTTCAAAGCCTCCTTGTTGCCGTTGGCCAGTTTTTGGCGTAAATCTTGCAGGGTATCAATAAAATCGTCAATTTCGCTGGTAAGTGCCGGGGCGTTGGCAATAAAAAGCTCGCTCCAAAGTTCCTCGTTCATGTTGGCAATGCGGGTTAAATCCCGAAAGCTATCGCCGGTAACCTGCGGCAGGCGCTCATCGCTGTTTGCATTCATTAAGCTAACCGCAATAGCGTGGGTTAGCTGGCTAACGTAGCCAATCATCTGGTCGTGCTCGGCTGGCGAAAGCTGAATGATGTTGCCAAAGCCAAGGGTTTGGGCAAGCGTGGTGGCAAACGCAATGCCGGCAGGGGTGTTTTGCGCAGTGGGGGTAATAATAAAATTGGCACCCTTAAAAATGGCTGGGTTGGCATTTTGCACACCGCTTACCTCGCGCCCGGCCATGGGGTGGCTGGGAATAAACTCGAAATGAGGTGCCAGCAATGCTTGTGCCTGCGGCACAAAACAAGCTTTTACGCCGGCTAAATCGGTTAATACAGCGCCGGGCTTACAATAGGGCTTATTTTGGGTAAGCCACGGCACAATGCTGTTGGGGTATAGGGCCAGCACAATGTAATCGGCTTTGCCAATAAGGGCATGTGCCTCGGCGCTATTTAGGGTATGGGTGCCCCCGGCAATTAGGCCATGCTCTAGCGCCCACTGTATGGTGGCGGGGTCTTTATCCAGCGCGTTTACGGTGTGGCCATTTTGGGTTAGCCCCATGGCATAGCTACCGCCCATAAGGCCAAGCCCCACAATTAAAAAATTTGCGTTTTGTTTCATGTTAGCTCCACCTTTGCGCCAATGGTTTGCAAATCTTTAAAAAAGCTGGGCCAGCTTTTGGTAATGGCCTCGGCCCCGGCAATGGTAAGCGGCATGCCCGCCATAAGGGCCGCTGCGGTAAGGGCCATTACAATGCGATGATCGGTATGGGCGGCGGCGGGCTGGGTAGCGGTTAGTTTGGCAGGGCCGGGTATGGTTAGGGTGCTTTGGGTAGAAGTTAATGCCCCGCCAAGCTTATTTAGCTCGGTTTGCATGGCGGCAATGCGGTCGCTCTCTTTAATGCGCAGGCGGCCTGCGTTAACTAGGCGGGTGGTGCCCCGGCAAAACAGGCCCAGCGTGCTTACAATAGGGCCAAGGTCGGGGCAATCGGCCATGTCAATATCGCTGGGGGTGCAAAGGCCACCGGGTGGTGGGGTTAGGGTTAGCAGGCCGTTTTGCCACTGTGCCGCAGCGCCGCAGCGCTGCAAAATATCCAGTATGGCTTTATCGCCCTGGGCAGAGGTTTGCGATAACCCGGCAACCGAAACGCCACCCAACACGGCCCCCAACACGGCAGGCACGGCGGCCTGGCTCCAGTCGCCTTCTACAGTGCAATGGGTAGCGTTATACTGCTGGCCCCCGGGTATGTGCAGGGTGTTTTTGTTTAGCCAATTGCTTTGCACCCCAAAAAGGCTTTGGGCTTGCTGGGTAAGCAGTACATAGCTGCGGCTTTCGAACGGGGGGGCAATGGTAAGGGTGCTATTGCCCTGCAATAGCGGCAACGCAAACAAAAGGCCCGAGATAAACTGGCTGGAAACATTGCCCGCAAGGCTATAATGGCCGCTTTGCAGCGGGCCTTGTATTTCCAGGCTGGTTTCGGTTTGGGTAAAGGGCAGGTTTTGGTTTTTAAAAATATTGGCGTATACGGCGTGTGGCCGCTGAAACAGCCGTGCCGCACCGGTAAACTTTACCGGCTTGCCCAGCAAAGAAAAAACAGGGATAAGCAGCCGTAGGGTAGAGCCGCTTTCGTGGCAATTTACCGCTTTTGTGGGTGGTGCAAAATGGCCGCCGGTGCCGGTTACGGTGGCGGTGCCGGCGCTGGTGTTTAGCTGCGCGCCAAGCTGCGCCATGGCTGTGGCGGTGGCGGTAATATCTACCGAGTAGCTAAGGTTTTGCACCTGCGAAGTGCCCCTGGCCAGCGCAGCACAAATAAGCAGGCGATGTGCCATGCTTTTGCTGGGTGGTACCTGTAGCGTGCCGCCCAGTTTGCTGGGCAAAATAATGGCATCCATGGGGGCTCCTTACCTGTTGGTGGCGGGGGTTTCGCCTTTGTAAATTTTTGCTTATTGCCCAAAATTAGCACAAGCCGGCTGCGCCTTGGCGGCAGCCTTTTGCAAAGCCGGGCAAAAAGGGTAAATACCCTTTGTTAGTGGGGCCAGTTACCCAGTTACATTGTGCGCCCAACCACGTTTGCAACAGCACGGCATTTTTCGATAACGGCGGCAAATTTGTCTGGTTTCAGGCTTTGGGCGCCGTCGCTCCAGGCGCATTCGGGGGCGCTGTGCACCTCTATCATCAGGCCGTCGGCGCCGGCGGCCACTGCCGCAAGGCTGGCGCTTTCAATCAGGCGCCAGTCTCCGGTGGCGTGGCTGGGGTCTATAATTACCGGCAGGTGGCTTTTTTGCTTTAAAATGGGGATAACGCTTAAATCTAACGTGTTGCGGGTATATTTTTCGAAGGTGCGAATACCACGCTCGCAAAAAATGACGTTGGGGTTGCCCGCCGCCATAATATATTCAGCGCTCATAATCCATTCTTCAATGGTGTTGGCAAGGCCACGTTTTAGCAAAATGGGGCGTGTCATTTTACCGGCAGCTTTTAAAAGGTTAAAGTTTTGCATGTTGCGCGCGCCAATTTGCACAAGGTCTACATATTCTTCAAATTCGTCCACGGTGTCTTCGCCCATCATCTCGCTAACAATGGGCAGGCCGGTAGCCTGCCGTGCTTTCACAAGGGCCAGTATGCCCTCGGTTTCCATACCTTGAAAAGCATAGGGCGAGGTGCGGGGTTTATAGGCCCCGCCCCTAAACATGGTGGCCCCGGCAGCTTTGCACTGCTTTGCCAGCTCTACGGCCATGGCTTCGCCCTCTACGCTGCAAGGGCCGCCAATAACCGCAATGGGGGCATTGCCACCCACCGCAATGCCCGCAACATCAATTACGCTGTCGGCCTCGTGGAAGAGGCGGTTGGCAAGCTTATAAGGCGCTGCCACCCGGGTAACTTCTTCTACCCAGGGGTTGGCGCGTATCTGTCGTTCGTCTATTTTGGTGGTGTCTCCCACCAGGCCAAACACGTTGTAATCGGTACCACGTATCAGGGTTACCTGTAAGCCCTGTGCCTCAAAAGAATCGATTATTTTTTGTACTTCTACTTGGGGCGTGCCTTTTTTGGTTGAAATAATCATAATGGGTTCCTTTATTAGTTGATGTATAGGCTTATGCGAATTAATAGTTAATTTTTTATACTACCACCGTACACATTGCTTTGCTTTGTGGCGAAGCGAAGATACTTTATTTAATAAAACACCCGGCGCTTTGCGCACCCCCTCCCCAAAGGGGAATTTAAGGGCGAGTGTTTGGTTTTGAACTTACAATCTTACTACGAATTCGCTTTTACAACTGCTCAATATATTCTTTTAGCTCTACCACGGCGTTTGCATAACCCTGAAGGCCCTGCCCAATAAAGTGCAGTTGGCAGGCAAGCCCGGCAAAGCTAATTTGCCTAAACTCTTCACGCTGGGTAATATCGCTAATATGCACCTCGGCGGTGGGAATGCTAACGGTTTGCAGCGCATCTAAAATAGCAACCGAGGTGTGGGTAAAAGCAGCGGGGTTAATAATAATCCCATCGAACTTACCATAGGCAAGCTGAATTTCGTCCACAATAGCGCCCTCGTGGTTGCTTTGGAAAAATTCGGGTGTAATACCGTGCTGCTCACAGGTGTCGGTTACCAGTGCTACCAAATCGTTATAGGTATCGGTGCCGTAAATTTCGGGCTGGCGCAGGCCCAGCATGTTAATATTGGGGCCATTAATAATCAAAAAATTCATTGGTTTCCTCCAGTATCTTATGCACCACCTGCATAAAGGGGGCATTGTTTTCAACCTCTATATTTGCCGCCTGCCGGTATAGGGGCAGGCGCTGTTTAGCCATTGTTTCTAGTGCTGCGGGGCTGCTGCTTAGCGGGCGGCCTTTGCCGGTTTGCAGCAAGGCCAGCGGGCGGTTAATAAAAACTACTACGCCGTTTTGGTGTAGCAGCGGCAGGTTGCGGCTTTGGGTAACCACCCCGCCCCCGGTAGAAAGCACCCGGCCGGGTAGCTTGGTTTCTTCTGCCAGCACTTCGGTTTCCAGCTGGCGAAAATAGGCTTCGCCGTCCTCGGCAAAAATTTGGGGAATGGGCTTGCCTGCTTTTTGTACCAGTGCGGTATCCAAATCTAAAAATTCTTTGTGTAGTTTTTTGGCAACGGCTTTACCCAGTTTGCTTTTGCCGCTGCTGGGCATGCCAATTAGCAAAATATTGGCAAACCTTTGGGCAGTTTGCGCCAATACCCGCTCTACCTTTTGGGGGCCAAAAGGCAGGCCGGTGTATAACCGGGCCGAGCCCACAGCTTGCCCCACCAGCATAGGTAGGCCACCGGCCGTAGGGATGCCAAGGGCTTCGGCATCTAAAATAAGGCGGGTTTTTAAGGGGTTGTATATTACGTCGGCCACAGCGGTTAGGTTGTTAAAGCGGGTAAGGTCCACCAAAGTTTCGCCGTTGTGGGGGTACATGCCCACCGGGGTTACGTTTACAATTACCTCAAAATCGCCACGCTGCATGGCCTCTTCAAAGCTTAGCTGGCCGTTTTGCGGGTTGCGGGCGGCAATTTTAATTTCGGTGGCGCCGGCGTCTTGCGCTACAGCGGTTACGGTTTTGCTGGTAGCCCCACCGCCAAGCAGCAGCACTTTTTTCCCCCCTAGCCGGATATTTTTGCGTTCCAGCATCAGGGCAAACCCGTCATAATCGGTGTTATAGCCGGTTAGCTTTCCGTTGTTGTTTACAATGGTGTTAACCGCGCCAATGCGTGCGGCACGCTCGTCGATGGCATTGCAAAAAGGCATTACAGTTTGCTTGTAAGGTATGGTTACGTTACAGCCACCAAATTCTTTGCGGGTAAGGTACTCGGCCACGGCGGCCTCGTTTGGTAGCTCGTGCAAATGAAAAGCATAGGCGCCCAGTGCCTCGTGAATAGGCTTAGAAAAGCTTTGTGCAAGGGGGGTGCCAATCAGTTCGTAGCGTTTTTCGGGGGTTTGCATGCTGTCCTCCTGTGGGAGTATCTAAAGGTACATTTTATTAAAATAGCAGAAGTTTTAATTGGAAAAACATTCTCAATGGCATTGGTAACATTATAATAAGAATTTGCGATAAAAAAAGAAAATGATTCGTGCACGCATTATACCGCTTTGAAGCAAGATGCCTTCCTGCGTGAAATGGTTTAAAGCATGGTTTTTTACATGCCCAAAAACGCAAGCGTTTTAAACGGTGCAGTGGGGTGCCCCGCCTGTTTGCCACAGGGTGCCGTAGCGCTGGCTAAATAAATCCACCAAACCAATGGCGGCCATGGCGTCGGCCACGGCACGGGCACGGTGCAGCACACAGGGGTCGTGCCGGCCGTGCAGCTGTAGCACTTGTTGGGTGCCGGTGGCAACATTTACAGTGTTTTGGGGCTTGGCAATGCTGGGGGTGGGTTTAAGCACCGCCCGCAAAACCACCGGCATGCCATTGGTAATGCCGCCGTTTAGCCCGCCGTTGTGGTTGGTTTGGGTTTTTATCTGCCCGTTTTGCAGCACAAAGGGGTCGTTAGCATCGCTGCCACGCAGCGGCGCAAAGCCAAAACCCAGCCCAAACTCCACCCCTTTTACGGCTGGTATGCTAAAAAATAGTGCCGATAACACACTTTCTACCGAGCCAAAAAAAGGCTCGCCCAGGCCAGCGGGCAGGCCGGTAATGGCGGTTTCTAATAGGCCGCCCACGCTGTCCTGGTCTTGCTTGGCGGCCAAAATGGCCTGCTGCATCTCTTGGCCAGCGGCCTTGTTTATTACGGCAAACTGGCGGGTGTTTAACTGGGTAAGGGTTTCGGTCAGTTCGGGCTCGGTGGTGGGCAGGGGGGTATCGTTAATGCCGGCGCACTGGGCCAGGTGGCTGCCAATGGTAATGCCGTGTGCGGCCAGTATTTGCCTGCAAATGGCACCGGCGGCCACAATGGGCGCGGTTAGCCGGCCCGAAAAATGCCCCCCGCCACGGGGGTCTTCAAAGCCCAGGTACTTTTGGCTGGCGGTATAATCGGCATGGCCGGGGCGTAGCAGGTGGCCAGTGCGGGTATAGTCTTTACTATGGGTGTTTGCATTGCGCAGGGTAAGGCAAAGCGGGGTGCCGGTGGTAAAGCCGTTGTACACGCCCGAAAGAAATTCCACTTCATCGGCCTCTTGCCGGGCGGTAGAAATAGCCCCGGCAGCCCGGCGCTTATCCATTTCATGGGCAATAAACTCTGGGTTAATGGCAATGCCGGGGGCAAGGCCGTCTAGCACGGCGCCCACGGCGGGGCCATGGCTTTCGCCAAAAAGGGTTACGGTAAAAGCGGTGCCAAAGGTGTTTTTCATTTTTGGCTCCCTTCCACCAGCAGGCGCAGTTCCTCAAAATCGATGCTTTCAAGGTAGCCTTCGCCCACTTTTTTTACCCGCACAACGGTAAATTTGCCGCCGCTGCGCTTTTTGTCGTGCTGCATATGTTTAACAATTTCGGCCGGGGTGCAGCTGTATTTTAGCGGCAGGCCCAGCTTTTTTAAAATGGCACGCACCCGGCGTTGCAGGGTTTTGCTTTCTATCATGGGCAGCATGCCAAGGGCTACGCACTCGCCATGCAGCAGCCCGCCTGCCCCGGTGCCAAGGCCGCAGGCGGCCTCTATGCCATGGCCAACCGTGTGGCCAAAGTTTAGCAGCATGCGGTTGCCTTGCTCGGTTTCGTCTTGTTCCACAATTTGCTTTTTATATAATAGAGAGAGAAAGAGAATACGCTCTAAATTTTCATCAATATCCTCTTTTTCAAAAATCTCGAATAGCTCGGGGCTGCCGGTAAGGCCGGCTTTTAGTGCCTCGGCAAGGCCGGCGGCAAATTGGCGGCGGGGCAGGGTGGTTAGGGTGGCGGGGTCTACCACTACCAGGCTTGGTTGGTAAAACGCGCCCACAATATTTTTGGTGCCGGCCAGGTTAATGGCTACCTTGCCGCCAATCGAAGAATCTACCTGCGAGAGGGTGGTGGTGGGGAACTGGAAAAAATCGATACCACGCATATAGCTGGCGGCGGCAAAACCGGCAAGGTCTCCCACCACGCCACCGCCCACGGCGGCCACAGCGTCGCTGCGGCCAAAATCTAGCTGCAGCAGGCGGGCCAGCACGGTTTGCCAAACAGCTACACTTTTGCTGCCCTCGCCCTGCGGCACCACCAACAGGTGGCCCTGCCCGCACTGCTGCAAAAGGGTTTGCGCATACTCGGGCGGCACGCCGTCATCGGTTACTACCAATACCTTGCGGTTTAAATTACAAAGCTGGCTGGCCCTGGCAAGGCTGCCATCTTTTAAAATAATATCGTAGCTGCGGGTGCCAAGGTTCATGGCAAGCTTCATGGGGGCCTCCAATGGTTGTTAGTCGTGTTAATCGATTAATAAAAGGTGATAACCAGAAAGAGTGGTTTATATTTTTTGGGCATTTGGTGCCGCCCGGTGGTAAATGCCCAGCAGCCGCACCGAAAGGCAGGTTTTGGCAAGGCTGGCCAACATGTTTTGGGCTTCGGCAGTGTTTTGCGCGCCCACAAGCTCAATATAAAAATAATACTCCCACGGGCGGTGGGGTTGCGGGCGGCTTTTAATGTTTTCCATATCAAAGCCATGTGCCGAAATGATTTCGATAATTTTGGCAAGCTGGCCCACCTTGTTTTCGATGGTAACCAGCAGGCTAAAGCGGTCTCCCAGGGTGGGCATTTGTTTCGAAAGCACAATAAACCGGGTGGCGTTACTGGCCTCGGTGGCAATGTTTTGGGCCAGTGGCACAAGGCCGTATAGCTCGGCGGCCTCTAGGCTGGCAATGGCAGCAATGGTTTTATCGCCGGTGGCCGCCACATATTGGGCGGCGGTGGCGGTGTTGGCGTAGGGTTTTTGTGCCGCCCCAAGGCTTTGCAAAAAGCGTTTGCTTTGTTCCAGCGCTTGGGGGTGGCTTACCACGGTTTTAATATCGCCCAATGTGGCGCCGGGCAGTGCCAGCAGGTTTTGGGTAACCGGCAAATCGTACATGGCGGTTACATAGCAGCTGTGGGCTTGGCATAAATCTAAAATACCCGAAACATCGCCGGTGGTAGAGTTTTCGAACGGAACCACCCCATAGGCGGCTTCGCCGTTTTCTACCAGGTTAAAAACCCCTTCAAAGGTAGGGGTGGCAAGCAGGCTGCCCAGCGGAAAAAGCGCCCCCGCAACCGAATGCCCAAACCCGCCCTGGGCACCTTGGTAGGCAACCACGTTTTGCCCTAAAATTTGGGTTTGGTATTGCCGCGAAAGCCCCATTGTGTGGCGGATAAAACTGGCATAATAAGGGGCAAGGGCAGGTGTGCGCAAACGTGCCGTGCCTTTGGCTACCACTTCTTCTTCCCGTGCGGGGTGCAGCACCGGCAGGTTATGTTTTTGTTTGTACAGGGCAACGTTTGCCACGGCGGCCATGCGTTGCTCAAATAATTCGGTCATTTGGCGGTCAATTTCATCAATTTGCTGCCGGGCTTCTTCTAAATTTGCCACTGCGCCACCCCTTTTTAACTATTTAATACCAAGAATACGAGTAGCCCAATTAAAAAAAGGAGAAACCCGTGGGTATGCTTATATATAAGGTAAACAAGTAGCATTATAATAGCATAAAGCAGGCAAATAAACAAGAAAAGTACCCCGCTTTACACAGAGAATAAATTTCATAAATCATCCCTTGTTGTTCCCGGCAAAGGGAAAAATCTTTTAAAAAAATTAAAGATGCAAAGATTGTTTTTAAAAATAGAGGGGTAAAAAGGATAGAAAAAGCACCTATTCCCCCACATATTATAGGGAAATAGGTGTTGCTGGTTGGGCTTTAAATAGAACAGAGGAGAACGCCTAAAAGAGTAAGGTTGGTGCTATTGGGTTAAAAGGGTAAAAATTTCGTGGTCACTCTGCCAGTTTTCAAGGGCATTTTTTTTGGTTTCGATGCTGGTGCCGGCAATGGCACGCAGCCCCACACGGTAGCCTGTAAAATATTCTTGGCCGTTTAGTGGGGTGTCATCAAAATAGGTGTAGGCTAAATCCAGCCCGGCAAGGGTGGAGCAATCTTCAAACGCAATGCTAAGCTGGGTTATGTCGGTGCCTTCATCGGCCTTGCGGCCATCTGGCCAGCCCAATATTTGGTAAATATCTTGGTAGGCCTGTGCTTCATCGGGCGAAAAGAGAAAAATAAAATTATCGGCGCTGCTTAGGGTGGCCGAAAGCCGGGTAACCCCAGCCATTTGGGTGTAGGGGTCGGCATCGGCAGCGGTTATTCCACTGGTTTCTTCGCCTTCTTCGGCTGCGGGGGCCATGGTATATACCTCGATAGCCACCACGGTTTGCCCATCGCCGTTTTTATCGGGCAGCAGGGGGGCAAGGCTGCTGGCCAGCTGGCTGGTTAATTGGTCTGGCGGGCTAAAAGGCGTAACAATGCCAATGGTATAATCGGGCTGGGTGCGGCCAAGGGTGGTAACCACAAAATAAACCACCAGTGCCACCAAGGCTACGCCGCCAGCTACCCAGCCCCAGTGGTAATGCCACCAGTTTTTGGCTTTTTCTTTTTGGCTGTACTCTGGCGGGGGTTCGGGCTTTTGGTCTTCGGGTTTCAGGTCTCGCAGGTATCGGTAGCTTGGCATGGTAAGGCCTCCAGTAATTTTGGTTTAAGGGTATTTAAAGGCAAATGGTTTATTGGTAAGGGGGTGCCCCGCCACTGCGGGCCCTTTTTGCAAAAGTAGCATTTTGGGTTACAATAACATTTACATGCGGGGTTACCTTTATCATAATGCATTCTGCCCGCAGTTGCTATACAAGGCGGTGTTTTTTCACACTCTTTTCACCGGCGCACTGCATTTTTTACACAAAGCACAGGTATACTTTAAGCATAGTAAAGCAAAACACATCTTTGCTATTTTATTATTAATACAAGGTATACAATATAATTTGGCTTTTAGAATGCCACAGGATACGGAGGATTGAAGATGGATAATAACGAATATAACAATAATACATATAACGGGCAAGTGGTGCCACCTGCCCAGCCCGGCCAGCCAGAAAACACCAGCCAGGCAGCCCCCGATGGTTTGCCGGTGCAGCCTGCCCCTGCGCCACAAAACCAACAACCCAACCCTTATTATGCACAGCCGCAAGCACCGGCGGCGCAGCAGCCAGCAACCCCGGTGCCGCAAGCGGGCAGTTATACCCTGCCGGTTACCGGTAGCGTGCCGGCGTCTCAATATGCGTATGTTAAGCCCGAAGGCGCGGCGCAATCGGCCAATGTGCAGCCCCAAAACGGGCCGCCAGCAGATGGCTCTTACTATGGCACCGGTGCTTCGCAATGGTTGCGCACCCCGGCACCGCCCACAACAGGCGGCGGGTACAATGGTGCAACCGGCAACCCCGGCCAGCCGCCCAGCGGCGGCAAAAAAAGCAGGCGGGGGCTTGCGGCGGTGGCTTTGGTAGTTGCTTGTGCTGTGGCCGGCTTTGGTGGCGGTGCTGCTGCCAATGGCATGTTTAAAGGCAGCCAGCAAACAGTGGTTTATAAAGTGCCCGATACCGCTGCTGATGGTGGTGGCGGCATTAGCAGTGGCAGTGGCCTTTCTATTAGCGAAATTGCCGCCAAAGCGGGTGCCTCGGTGGTATCTATTACCACCGAAAACCTGGTAACCGACCAATTTTTTAGCGGGCGGGTAGTATCGGGTGCGGGCAGCGGCGTTATTATTAGCGAAGATGGCTACATTATAACCAACAACCACGTGGTAGATGGCGCGCGCAGCGTAACGGTAACCCTGCCCGATGGCAGCGAGCACCAAGCCACCCTGGTGGGTACCGACCCTACCAGCGACGTTGCGGTGATTAAAATAGAGGTAACCGGCCTTGTTCCGGCTACCATCAGCAACTCCGACAATATACAGGTTGGCGATTTTTGCCTGGCCATTGGCAACCCAATGGGCACACTGGGCGGCACCGTAACCGATGGCATTGTGTCTGCCCTGAACCGTGAAATTACCATTGACGGCAATACCATGAACCTGCTGCAGATGAGCGCAGCGGTAAGCCCGGGGAACTCTGGCGGCGGGTTATTTAACGCAAACGGAGAACTGATGGGCATTGTCAATGCAAAATCTGGCGGGCAAGATACCGAAGGCCTGGGTTTTGCCATACCCATGAACACCGCTATGAAGGTGGCCGAAGATTTGATGAGCAACGGCTATGTAACCGGGCGCCCGGGGCTTGGGGTTTCGGTGGTAAATATAACCACCCCGGCCGCTGCTGCCCAAGCCCAAGTTAGCGAGCTTGGCGTGTATATTGCCCAAATAACCCCCGGTGGCGCAGCCCACACGGCCGGCTTGCAAGTGGGCGATTTGGTGGTAAGCATGGATGGCGAGCAGATTACTGAAACCGCTGATATTACCCGTGCCCTAAGCGAAAAAGCCGTGGGAGACAGCGTGGAAATGCAGATACTGCGTGATGGAAAGGCGCAGAAGGTAACCGTTGTTTTGCAAGAACTGGTGCACCAAGTAAGCACGGGGGGGTAATACACCTCTTTTATAATAAAGTGTAAAGTGAATAGAGCTAAAAACGCCACCCAAAACCGGCAAGCAGTTGCTTACACTGCTTGCCGGTTTTGGCCCCTAAAAAAGCAAAAAATGGATAGATTTGCCAAATTTTTACATTTTTTAAAAAATTGGAAGAACCCACAAAAGGCGAAAAGCAAAATGGGTGAATTTATAGAAAATGAGCGAAAAATGTACTAAGTTTACAATTTAAGGCAAAAGAGAAGTGGATTTTTTGGAAAATATGACGTAAAAAAACTGCTTTGAATTTTGTGCACAAACTAGAAAAAACCGGTTATTAATAATTTGTTCATATTTGGGTGGTAGCATGGGCTACGGCGATAGAAAAAATAGCAGCCATGGGGGCCCACTTGTAGGTAAGCCCGTTTACTATAAAGCGGCATACTGGTGCGTGCTTGGCTGTGAACAAAGGAAGGTTTTCTGTTTGCAAAAAAAAGTGTATCATACCCAAAGGGTAGCCATAAATGCTAAAAAACCAGCCGATGTATCTTTGAAAAACACCCGCAGCACCTCTGCTATTTCGGCGGCTGCCGTGCGGGTTAGCAACAAACAAGCGCACACACGCCGCGCGGGCTGGGTTATTATGTTGCTTTGCCTGGCGCTTGCAGTGTTAAGCGCTGTGCTGGTGCCGTTGCTTGTTGGTGGTGCTTCGCCCGCTATTGCGGCCGAGCCTGCCGTGCGGGCAACTGCCGCCGCCCCTGTGCGGGCCGAAAGCTCGTACACCGACCTGCGCACGGCAGAACAAGAGCTGGGCTTTACCCCGGCACTGCCTGCCACCATGCCTGCAAACACCGTGCTTACCGCCATTAGGGTGGTAGATGGCGACATGCTGGAGATGGAATATGTGCTGGATAACGTTACCCTGCTGTACCGCACCGCCCAAAGCAACGAAGATTTGAGCGACGCGAACCGCACCTACACCTTTACCACCACCCAAGAGGAAGATGGTGTAGCGCGCATGTACTCTGGCAGCACCGAAAACAAGCTGAGCCTGGCTGTATGGGCCGAAGGTGGAAAAACCTATGCCATACAAACCAGCAATGAAATTAACGCCGAAACCATGAAAGAAATTGCACTAAGTGTTGCATAGAAAACCCTGGCGAAGGAAGCAGCTGCGGCTGCTTCCTTTTTTTGTCCAAAAACTGAAAAATATTGCTTGGTCAGTAGTAAAATGCACATCGGTTACAACTATCATATGATATGCGCCCTCTTGTGCCTTTTACGTGGGTGCATAATTCATTGTTTTGGGCAAAAAGCGTTTATTACATGTATTTTTTTAGTGGTGCACCGTTGTTTTATGGCAGTGGTGTTTTTGCCAAAACAATGTGCAGGCCGTGTACTTGCTTGCTAAAATTGGGTACAATAAGATATAATTTAAACAAATTGAGTAGGATAAACCAACAAAAAAGGAAGAACATTGCAGCGCGTATGCAAGGGAGGCAGCATGCAACCACAAGTAATTAAAGTAGACATGTTGGGCGGGTTTACTGTTTGGGTAAATGGAGAATTATTGATTGATGACGCGGCCAAGCTAACCAAACCATGGCAATTGTTTTGTTTTTTGGTGTTGCACCGCGAAAAATTTGTTGCCAGTGGGCGGCTAATAGAGGCACTATGGGCCGACGATGATTTGAATGACCCCGGCAATGTGCTTAAAAATGCCATTTATAGCCTGCGTAAAGATTTATGCGGTGGCGAAAGCGATGCCGATAGCCCCATTATTTATTCTACCGGTGGATACCGGCTAGACCCCGCCGTGAAGCTGGAGCTAGACGTGGACAATTTTTTGGCGCTATGCAAACAAACAGCCGCCATGCCCGAAAACAGCGAGCAACAACTGCTGGGTTACAGCAAAGCAGTAGACGCTTATAAAGGCGATTTTTTGCCCCAGCTGGAACAAGAACTGTGGGTGGTGCCCTTTGCGCTGCAATACAAACAAAGCTATTTAGAATGTGTTGCCAACTATTGCGCACTGCTGTGGAACAAGAAAATGTATAAAGAGCTGCTAAGTGTGGCAACGGTGGCCAATTTAATAGAGCCCGCCGATGAAATGATTACGGTATATTTATTTCGCGCGCTGGAGGCGCTGCGCATGTACCGTGTAATTGTAACAACCTGCGCTAAAACATCGCGTTTTTTTGCCGATACGCTGGGGGTGGAAGCACCCGAAGAAGTGCGCAAAATTTGCGCCGCTGCCAGTGCGCGCATTAACAAAGCCGAGCAAGATATTATTGTGATAAAAACCGAGATGGCCGGCACCGAGCAGGACGACCGCCCGGCGCGTGGCGCCTATTATTGCCCCTATAGCCACATGAAGCAAACGTTTCCGATTTTAAAGCGCAGCACCGAGCGCAACAAGCAGGCCCTTGTGTTGGCCTTGTTTACCCTGGCGCCGGCCAAAGGGGATGCCATTGGCAGCTACGATTTAACCCGTGCCATGGCCGAGTTTAAGGTGGTTGTGATGAATAACCTGCGCAAAACCGATGTTTTATCCAGATATTCTAAAAATCAATATGTAATGTTGCTGGTGGTAAACTCTTTACAAGATGGCCGCATTGTGCGAGACCGCATTAACGAAAAATTTAGCAGCGTGGCGGTAAGCCGCAAAATTGCGCTGGATGTTAAGATGATAGAGATGTGAGCCAGCCCTTATAAGAAATAAACCGCCATTAAAAGCCCGTAAAAGGGGTTTTTATGGCGGTTTATTTTTGTGTGTTGGTTAAACCGTGCTATTGGCGGTGCGCCAGGCATGGCCAAAAATAGGTATCTCAACTTGTTCGCCCAGCAGTTGCACCGTAACCGGGGCGCTGGTGCAATTAACGGCTACGGCGGCTTTGCTAAGGCCGTTTTGGCTGGTGCGGGTAAACGCCAGCAGGCCGGTTTGCACGGTGGTAAATTGCAGTGTGCCACTGGCAAAGGCCGGGCAGCTTTTGCGCAGGTCGGCCAGCTCGATAATCAGGGGAATCAACCGGGCCTCGTGGCTGTTCCAGTTGTAAAAAGCGCGGTTAAAGGGGTCGGCATAGCCCTGCATGCCAATTTCGTCGCCGTAATACACGCAGGGCACGCCCGGCAGCGTAAATTGCAGCACGGTGGCCAGCCGCATGCGGTTAATGCCCAGTTGATAAAGGGCGGGGCTTAGGCGGCGGCCACTTTGCCAGTCTCGCCCGCGGCCGGCGGGGT
Organism: Ruminococcaceae bacterium OttesenSCG-928-A16; assembly: GCA_030267215.1. Taxonomy (GTDB): domain Bacteria; phylum Bacillota; class Clostridia; order Oscillospirales; family Ruminococcaceae; genus JAAYCI01. Next base: position 71,143 of record JAJDJP010000002.1, on the reverse strand, counting down.
CTTGGTCGGCCAGGGCGGTAATGGCCCGGGCGGTATCGTGGGTGCCAAGGTGGTTGGTAAGGGCGGCCAGCGCCGGTGCCGGGTAGTTTTCGCAAATATCCATTACGCTTTGGACAAAGGCGTCGGCGTTTTCGGGGTTGCGCAAAAAGTTTAAAATAGCAGTGCGGAACGGATAGTTCATCACGCCGTCCAGCTCTTGCCCCCAAAAATATTGGCGGCGCACACCATAGGCCTCTTTGGTGGTGGCATCTTCCCACACTTCGCCAATTAGCAGTTTGTCTTCGCCATGCTTTTTAACGGCGGTGCGTATTTCGGCAATAAAGCTATCGGGCAATTCGTCCGCAACATCTAGCCTAAACCCACTGGCGCCAAGGGTTAGCCAGGTGTCTATCACGCCGCCTTCGCCGCAAATAAACTGCCTAAAATCGGCGTTATCTTTATTGCAGGCGGGCAGGGTATCAAAGCCCCACCAGCTATCGTAGCCACCATCTGGGTGGAAGTTATACCACGCACGGTAGGGGCTTTCGGGGCTTTGCCAGGCGCCCAGGGTGGGGTAGCGTGCCTCTTTGTTAAAATACAAACTGTCCGAGCCAGTGTGGCTAAAAACACCGTCTAGAATGATTTGTATATCCATTTCTTTGGCTTTTTGGCACAGGCGGGCAAAATCTTGGTTGGTGCCAAGGTAAGGGTCTACCCGCAAATAATCGGCGGTGTTGTAGCGGTGGTTGCTATGGGCTTCAAAAATGGGGTTTAGGTATAGCCAGTTTACCCCTAAAGATTTTAAATAGGGCAGCTTTTTTTCTATACCCAGCAGGTCGCCGCCAAAATAATCGCGCGTAAGGTAGCCGCCTTCTTGGTTGGTGGGCCAAAAATAGGGTTCTTTGGTTTTGTCGTGCCGGTAAATGCGCTCGTTGTAGCTAAGGGGTTTACCCGGGTCGCCCTCGTAAAACCGGTCTGGGAAAATTTGGTACATTACCCCGCCATGCATTTTGGGCGGCGTGGTAAAGTTTGCATCGTATACGGTAAGCTGGTATAGCGCCCCGGTTTCGGTGGTTTCGGCGGCTTCGCCCTTGGGGCCACGGTATAGCTTGCGGTAGTGCACCCATAAATCGAAGTAATAAAAAAACAGGCCGGCTTCGATGGGGGTGTACTCCAGCGTAAAAATATCGGTATCCTGTTGTTTGCTGGCGTTTTGCAGCGCAAGCTGTACAAAATCCCCGCCATCTTTTTGTATAAAAAGGTAGGGTGTTTGGCACCCGTACCCCGCGGGTACCCGCAGGGTAAAAGTAACGGTTTGGCCGGTTTTAACCGCGCCAAACGGGGTTTTATGTTCGGGGTTGTAGCTGTTGTAAATGCTGGGCATAGGCATGTTCTTCCTATTCTTATACTTATGTACTTGTGGGCAATAAGGGTAAAGTAGCGCTTAAAGCACCCGTTAAAATTTTAGGTTCAAAGTCAAACTCCTGCCTCTTTTAGGCACCTTTACATAAGGGCCGCAGGGGCAGGGGTTTGTTGTAGCAAACTATTATTTTACCGGCGCAATATGCCAAATATTGTTGGCATAGTCCATCACCGAACGGTCGGCCGAGAAAACGCCGCTTTTGGCAATGTTCATCAAGCTCATGCGGCAAAAGGTTTCGCGGTTTTGGTACAGGCGGGCAAGGTCGGCTTCAGCACGGCGGTAGTCGGCAAAATCGGCCATTACCATGTAGGGGTCGGCAGTGCGCAGGTTGGCGGCAAGCTCGTGAAAGTTTTCGCCGTTCCAGCCTTTTTCTAAAAAGGCCAGCACTTCGGCGGCTACAGCGTCGCTTGCAATAAAGCTGGCAGGGTGGTAACCCAGTTGTTTTAGCTGGGCCACTTCATCGGCCAACATGCCAAATTGCACAAAGTTTTCGGGGCCGGCGGCCTCGGCAATTTCAATGTTGGCACCGTCGTAGGTGCCAAGCGTAATGGCACCGTTTAGCATAAACTTCATGTTGCCGGTGCCACTGGCTTCGGTGCCGGCAAGGCTAATTTGCTCCGATACCTCGCTGGCCGGCATCAAATGCTCGCTGGTGGTTACGTTGTAATCTTCCAGATAAATCACCCGCAGTTTTTCGCGCACAGCGGGGTCGGCGTCCAGCAAATCTCCCAGCTTGCAAATCAGGCGTATCATCTGCTTTGCAATGTAGTAACCGGGGGCAGCTTTGGCGGCAAAAAGATAGGTTTTGGGCACCACCGGGGCATTTGGGTTTTGTTTTATGTACAGGTATTGCGCAATAATGTTCAGCGCGTTCAGGTGCTGGCGCTTATATTCGTGCATGCGCTTTACCTGGCAATCGAACACCGAGGCGGGGTTGATAACCTGCCCGGTTTTTTTGAATAGATGATCGGCAAAAATTTCTTTGTTTTTAAGTTTTACGGCATCCAGTGCTTTTAACACGCTGGTGTCGTTTTTGTATTTCTCCAGCTTTTCTAGGTGGGCAGCGTTCTTTTTAAAGCCGTCGCCAATGGTTTCTTCCAGCAGGTTGGTAAGGCTGGGGTTGCTTTGCAGCAGCCAGCGGCGGTAGGCAATGCCGTTGGTAACATTGGTAAATTTTTGTGGGCTAAACAGGTAATAATCGTGAAAAACGGTTTGCTTAATAATTTCACTGTGCAGCTGCGAAACCCCGTTGATGGAATGGCAGATATAGCAGCAGATGTTTGCCATGCGCACCTGTCCATCGCCCAGCAGTGCCATATAATTAATTTTGCCGGTATCGCCGGGGAAGGCCCGCTCAAAATCGGCCCGGGCGCAGTTGTCCATTTCTTTTACAATGCTGTAAATACGGGGCAATGTACGCCTAAAAATGTCCTCGCTCCATTTTTCCAGCGCCTCGCTCATAACAGTGTGGTTGGTGTAGGCAAAGGTGCGTTTGCAAATATCCATGGCATCGTCCCACTCGTAGCCGCAATCGTCTAGCAAAATGCGCATTAGCTCTGGTATGGCAAGGGTGGGGTGGGTGTCGTTAATATGTATGGCAACCTTGTCGGGCAAATTATCCAGCGTGCCGTACTGCGCAAGGTGGTTTTGCACAATATCGCCCACCGAAGCAGCCGACAGGAAATATTGCTGGCGCAGGCGCAAAATTTTGCCCTCTATGTGGTTATCGTTGGGGTACAAAACTTTCGAAATAAGCTCCACATTGGCATTTTGCGAAAGTGCGTGTGCATATTCGCCGGCGTTAAAAGCGCCCATGTCAAAACCGGGGGCTTTTGCCTCCCACAGCCGCAGCTTAGAAACCCCGCCAGAACCATAGCCCGAAACATACATATCGCTGGGCACAGCCTTTACAAGGTTAAAGTTTTTGTGGGTAACATGGTGGTAACCGTCTATCCAGCTTTCCTCAATTTCGCCATCAAAGCGAACATCAATGGTGGCTTCGGGGTGGGTTTTTAGCCAAGCGCTGCCGCCGGGCAGCCAGTTGTCGGCTAGTTCCTGCTGCCAGCCGTCCACAATTTTTTGTTTAAAAATACCGTACTCGTATAAAATAGAATAACCGGTGCCGGGTATTTCATCGGTAGCCATGCCGTCTAGGTAGCAGGCGGCAAGGCGGCCAAGGCCACCATTGCCAAGGCCGGCATCGGGCTCTTGCTCGTAAATATTAGTTAAAGAAATATCGTGCTCGCTTAAAACCTCGGCGGCAACATCGGCAAGGCCAAGGTTAAACAGGCTGTTTTTAAGGCTGCGGCCCATTAAAAACTCCATGCACAAATAATACACCTGTTTTGCGTTTGCGCCGTAGGTGCGTGCCATAAACTGTTTGCGTTCATCGCTTAGCATGCGGCGTGCCATACGGGCCAGGCCACGGTATATTTGCTCTTCAGTGGCCGATTCAAGGTCGGAATCGAACTCGCTTAATAAATATTGTTTTAACAGCTTGGTAAACTCTTTTTTGTTTATTTTCTGGTTCAAAAAGTACACTCCATTCTAAACGTGCAAATGATATTTATGGTAAAAACAACACAAAAGTGCGGGTGCCATTTTACCAATATTTGCCGGAACTAAAAGTATAACGTAAAATACAGGCGATTACAAGGGAAGCAGCCACTGTACTATGGCGGCAAAGCCAAAATTTGCGAGGGGGGAACACTTTGCACAAAAAGGCTTTTGTTATGGTGGGTTTTATATTATAATATAGGGTAATAACCTTGGGCAGTGCTTTGGCCCGTGTGTTTTGGGCGTGTTTTGCCCTTTGTTGCCTGCTTTGCAAGGGGGCAAGGGCGGCACAATTGCCTTACCACCCAAAGTTGGGTATAATAATAAAAAAGAGAGTTTAATTGTGAAGACCAGGTGTTTTCTATTGCATTTTATTAAGAAAGAGGGTTGGAAAAATGCCTTCTCATAAAGTTAGGCTAGAAATTTGTGGCTCCAGCTATGTTGTTTCCACCAACGATTCAGCCGAGTATCTGCTGGGCCTTGCCGAAAAGCTGGACACCGATATGAAAGAAATTTTGGCCGAGGCACCCAATGCTTCGGTAACTTCGTCGGCGGTAATTACTGCGCTTGGATATTTGGACCAGGCGGCTAAAAACGCCAGCGGGGCCGACAATATGCGTGCCCAATTGCAAGATTATTTGGAGGAGGCCTCTAAAGCTAAAATTGCCGCCGAAGAATACCGGCGAGAGGCTGCCGATTTGCGCCGCCAGCTAGAGGCGCTGGGCCAAAAAAATGCAGAAAAACCGGCCCAAAAACCATTGCTGAACGTGCCGGAACGGGAAGAAAAGCCCAAAGAAGTTGAGAAGATAACCCCGCTGGATGGCCAGATGGGGATAGAAGATTTTTAGGCGCTACGTTTGCCACTAAAAGCGGTGCTAGGGGTAAAATAATCCGGCACCGGTATTGGTAAAATGTTGTGTGGCGTTTAGCAAACCAAAGGTGGTACCATGGCAAATCCCCCGTTCGAAATTTTAGCCCCGGCTGGGGACGAAACAATGCTTCGCGCCGCTGTTTTCAGCGGCGCTGATTGTGTTTATTTGGGTATTGAAGGGTTTAATGCCCGCCGCACCGCCGCCAATTTTGCGGGCGAAACACTTGCCAAAGCGGTGGCGTTTTGCCATGCACGCAATTGCAAGGTGTATGCCGCTGTAAACACCGTGGTGCTGCCCGGCGAAGAAACCAAGGTAGAAGAGGTGCTGCGGCAGGTGGCTGCCGCCGGGTGCGATGCCGTGATTGTGCAGGATTTTGCGGTGGCCGAAATAGCAAAGCAGGTGGTGCCGCAGTTGCCCCTGCATGCCTCTACGCAGGCCAGCGTGCACTCGCTGGCGGGGGTGCAGCAAATGGCGGCGCTGGGGTTTAGCCGGGTGATATTATCGCGCGAGCTTGCGGCAGAAGAAATAGCGGCTATTGCCGCCCAAAGCCCCATAGAGCTAGAGGTATTTGTGCACGGGGCGCTGTGTGTTAGCGTGTCGGGCCAGTGTTATATGAGCGCCTTTTTAGGGGGCCGTAGTGCCAACCGGGGGGCCTGTGCCGGGCCTTGCCGCCTGCCCTTTAGTGCTGCGGCTACCGGCCAAAACCAGCCAGATATAGCCGTAAACCCAGAGGCTCATCATCTTTCGCTTAAAGATCTTTCGGTGCTAAAAGCCCTGCCCCGCCTGCGGCAAATGGGGGTGGTAAGCGCTAAAATAGAGGGCCGCCTGCGTGGGCCAGAATACTGCGCTGTGGTGGTGGATAGCGCCCGCAAGGCGCTGGCTGGCGAAGTGTACGACGAAAAGCTATTGCAGGGTGTTTTTAGCCGCAGCGGCTTTACCGGTGGCTGGTTTAATGGCCAAATTACCGGCGCTATGTTTGGCACCCGCACCGGGCAAGATACCGCCCTTGCCAAAACGGCCCTACCCAAAGCGCGCGAGCTATACCGCCGCGAAATGCCTCGTGTGCCGGTACAAATAAACCTTACCTTAAACCAAACGGGGGGCAAAATTGCCATTACCGATGGCACCCACACCGTGCAAGCTGCAGTGCCGGGGCCTTTGCAGCCCGCCCAGCAAGCGGCAACAGAAGCGTTGCAAACAGCCCTTGCTAAAACCGGTGGTACCCCCTTTTATGCAGCAGAAATAACGCTGGATACCGGTGGCCTGTTTTTGCCCGGTAGCGTAGCGGGCGCTTTGCGCCGCACTTTGCTAGAAGAACTGCTGCAAAAACGGGAAGAACCCCAACCCCTGCCACAAAACCCCTTACTGCCCATGGCACAATGGCCGCTGTTTGCCGCTTTGGCAGCGCTGCCCGATACCAAACAAGCCCCGCAAAAAGCGGCCGCCCTTTGTGCCCGGTTGGAGCATGTGGCCCAGCTGCCGCCCCAAATGGCGGCCCAGTGCGATGAGCTGGTGTTGCCGCTGTTTGAAGCCGAAAAGGTGCCGGAAGAACTGCGCGCAAAAACATGGTTGTGGTTGCCACGGGTGCTATTTGCCAACGGTGAAGAGCGTGCAGCTGCGGCTATACAAAAAACAAAGCAGATGGGTTTTAAAGGCTACGAAGTGCAAAATGTAGCGCACTGGTATTTGTGCAAAGGCCTGCCTATGCGTGGTGGGTTTGGGCTAAATATTACCAACGTGGTTTCGGCAGCCCAGGCTGTGGTGGCTGGCTGTAGCGTGGTTACGCTTTCGGCAGAACTAACGCTGCGGCAAATGCAGCGCATACTGCAAGCGCCACAGCTGCAGGGCAAGGCGCAGTTTACGCTGCTGGGTTACGGCAAAATGCCGCTGATGATTACCCGTGCCTGCCCCATAAAAAACATTACCACCTGTGCAGCCTGCCAAAAACAAGGCGAATTAACCGACCGCAAGGGCCAAAAAATGCCGCTGCTGTGCCGAGACGATGTGCGCACCATTTTAAACCCGGTGCCGTTGTGGATGGCCGACCGCCTGCACGAGGTGCCTACCGGCGAAGTTACGCTGTATTTTACCAATGAAACACCCCAGCAGGTGGCTACTGTATTACACGGTTTTGTGGCACGGCAAAAGGCCGAAGGCTTGTTTACCCGGGGGTTATATTACAAAGGCATAGAAGAGTAGCCAAGCCGCCCATAATGGCGCACTGTGTCGTCATCTGCAAAAATGTGCGGCGATTACATATAAATATATGCGCTCTTGCACATTTTTTTGCTTCCTTGCATTGCATCCATTATGGGCGGTTTGATTATTTGATGGCGCACTGCGTCGTCATCTGCAAAAATGTGTGGTGGTTACATATAAGTATATGCGCTCTTGCACATTTTTTTGCTTCCTTGCACTGCATCCATTATGGGCGGTTTGATTTTTTGATAGCGTACGGCGGTCAGCGTAAAACACCCGTCAGGCTCTGCCAGCCACCCTCTTTATGAAAGAGGGCACAGGGCAGACCATTGAGTAAAATTTTGGCTTACTGCCTATAATGAAAGATATATGGCAAAATGAAGCAACTGATTAACCCTCCTTTTTAAAGAGGGTGCCCCGAGAGGGGCGGGTGTTTGCCTTTGATTTTGACAGATTATTGCGACTATTTAGGAGGATTACCAACTATGGAATTAAAGATACAAAAGCTTCACCCCAATGCGGAAATACCACAACAAGCCACAGCAGGGGCTGCTGGCATAGACCTACGCGCCTGCTGCGATGCCCCCATTGTTTTGCAGCCTATGCAGCGCATGGCGGTGCCCACCGGCCTTGCTATAGAGCTACCCAATGCCGAAACCGTGGCGCTGGTGTTTGCCCGCAGTGGCATGGCGCTAAAGCAGGGCCTTGCCATGGCAAACGGCGTTGGCGTTATCGATTCGGACTATCGTGGCGAAGTGGCGGTGCTGGTGGTCAATCTTTCAAGCAAAACAATAAAAATTAACCACGGCGAGCGCATTGCCCAGCTGGTTTGCATGCCGGTGCTGCTGCCCCAAATTGTGGGGGTAGATGCTTTGAGTGATACCGAGCGTGGGCAGGGCGGGTTTGGGTCTACCGGGGTAAAATAAAAAAGTTTGAAAAAGGGGTAGTTATGAAATTGAAACGAAATTTATTGCTTATCTTTTACCTGTTGGCCGGCATTGTGGTGGGTGCTATGCTCGCTTCGGCTTGCCAAAATATTAGCTTTTTGCGCTGGCTTTCTTATGCCGATGGCATTGGCTTTAACCCAGATAGCCCTTTTGTGCTAAACCTTTCGGTGCTTCAGCTTAGTTTTGGGTTTACCATGCGCATTTCGGTGGCGCAAATCATCACTATTGCGCTGTCTATCTTTTTGTACAACAAAACAAAAATTCGATAAAAACGCATAAAATAGTTTAAGGTGGGGTGTAATGGCAATTATATTGGCCTCTAAAAGCCCACGGCGGCGGCAGCTAATGCAGCTGGTAACACAAAATTTTGTGGTAGAAACAGCAGAGGTGGACGAACACGCCGTGCAGGCTGCCAACCCGGCACAGTTGGCGCTAAAACTGGCGCAGCTAAAAGCGGCGGCAGTGTTTGGTGCAAGCCCCGGCAGCGTTGTGGTGGGTTGCGATACAGTGGTGGAGCTGGACGGTGCCGCCCTTGGCAAACCCGCAAACCAAGCCGAAGCCATTGCCATGCTAACCGCCCTTGCGGGGCGGGTGCACCTTGTGCACACCGGCGTGTGTATTTACCAGCCGGGTACCAACCCGCCCGCCGCCGCTTTTACCGAAACTACAGGGGTGGAATTTGCCCCCCTAACCCCCGCCGATATTGTGGCGTACGCAAAAACCGATGAACCGTACGACAAAGCTGGTGGCTATGGCATACAGGGTGCGGCGGCACGGTTTATTCCGCGCATTAATGGCTGCTATTACAATGTTATGGGCTTGCCGGTGGCAGCATTGTATAACACGCTGGTGCGCCTGGGTATACTGTAAAATAGTTTAGGAAGGTGCAAAAAAATGGAGCCCAAACAAAAAGATAGTGGCTTTAAACGCCGCACCATTGCCCTTGCGGTGCTGCTGGGCATTATTTTGGTGCTGTTTATTGCCCGGCTGGTGCAGTTTCAGCTTATTCAAGGTGCACAATATGCCGCCGAGGCCAACAGCCAAACCAGCCAAAGCAGTGTGCTGGCACAAAGCAGCTAGTGTTTTAACTTAGCCAAAGCACATAGGCATACTTTTGGTAAAATTTTTACACTATTTTTATGCGAATGCTGGGGCATCGTGCAAAAATTACCCGTTTTGGCTATTTGTAAGCCAGTGAAAAATGCCCATTTTTTGGCAGAAAAATTGTACCAAAACAGGTTATAAATAGCCGATATTTATGCAAAGGCACAACTTTGCACTGTGTTTTATGTAAAATTTTAGCTAAAAATACAAAAATATGGTTGTGCAACCCCTTCTATTTGTGCTACAATTATTCAGAACAGCAAACAAATTATTTTCGGAGGTACCCCTTATTCTATGGATGCACTGATAATTGCGTTTGTGTCCGGAAAAGGTGGCACCGGAAAATCAACCACCTCTGTTTTGGTGGGCGGGGCACTTGCTGCCCTTGGCAAAAGTGTGCTGCTCATCGAGCTGGATTCTGGCCTTCGCAGCGTGGACATTATTGCCGGCGTAAGCGGGCAAACAGTTTACGATATAGAGGACGTGCTTTCGGGCCGATGCGAGCCCAACAAGGCTATTGTGCAAAGCTCTGCTTATAATGGGTTGTCGGTTATTTCTGCACCGTATGCGGGCGGGGTTATTACCACCAAAAACCTGCGGGTGCTTTGCAACAAAATGCGCCCTCATTTCGATTATATTTTGATAGATACTGCCGCTGGCCTTGGGGCGGCATACAGTGCCGCAACGGCGGTGGCACACCGTGTGGTGCTGGTGCTTACGGCCGACCCCGTTGCCCTGCGCGATGGCCGCCTGGTAACCGATGAACTGGGTGCGGGAGAAACAGGCACTGTGCGGTTAATTTTAAACAAAGTAAACCCCCAACAAATTTTAAACAGCGGCGTTTTAAGAGATTTAGATGAAGCGATAGACATTGTTGGGGCAAGGCTTTTGGGGGTAATACCCGATAGCGGCGCCATTTTAAAAGCGGGCGCAACCGGCACCCCTTTACCTAAAAACAGCGTAGAAAAACAAGTGTTTGATGCCATTGCCCACCGCATAGCCGGGCACGATGTACCGCTGGTTATTCGATAAAATCTGGTTTGTATCCTGTACAACAAACGCCAAATTGGCGCAAAATAACCCAGCCATACTATTGCAGAAAGTTGAGGACGGCAAGATGAATATAGCCCTAATTGCCCACGACTCTAAAAAGGAATTAATGGTGCAGTTTTGCACGGCGTACTCGCGCATATTAAGCAAGCACACCCTGCTTGCCACCGGCACCACCGGCAAAATGGTGGCCGAGGCAACCGGCTTGCCGGTGCAACGGTTTTTGTCGGGCACGCACGGAGGCGACCAGCAAATTGCCGCCCGCATTGCCTGCAACGAAATTGACCTGTTGCTGTTTTTTAGAGACCCCATTACCGCCAAACCCGGCGAGCCAAACGAGATGAACCTGTTGCGCCTTTGCGATATGCACAGTATTCCGCTGGCAACCAACATTGCCACCGCCGAGGTTTTGATACACGGGTTGGAGCGCGGAGATTTGGATTGGCGCGATATTGTAAACCCGAAGAATGCATAATGCCGATATTTGTGGCGTAGATTAATCAAAATTCAATCCGGCTCCTAGGCAAGCATAGGAGCCGGATTTTTATATTTATTACCGGTTTACAAGTTTGCTAAGTATAAGCGCAAAGCTTGCGAAACAGCCAGTAAATAAGGTATACTGTTATACGCTAACAAAAAACCAAAAACATTGATGGGAGGCCCCAATGGCACTAAAATATACCCGGCCACGCGGCACGCAGGATGTGCTGCCGCAGGACAGCTGGAAGTGGCAATATATAGAGGATGTAATACGTGGCACTGCCCGCGGCTACGGCTATGGCGAAATGCGGCTGCCCACTTTTGAAAGCACCGATTTATTTGCCCGTGGCGTGGGCGATGGCACCGACATTGTGGCCAAAGAGATGTATACCTTTGAGGATAAGGGTGGCCGCAGCATTACCCTGCGCCCCGAAGGCACCGCCGGCGTGGCCCGTGCCGTGCTGGAAAACGGCCTGCTTGCCAGCAGCCCTTTGCCGCTCAAAAGCTATTATATCCAAAGTTGCTTTAGGTACGAAAAAGCACAAAAAGGCCGCCTCCGGGAGTTTCACCAATTTGGCATAGAGTGCTTTGGCACCCACGAGCCGGTGAGCGATGTGGAAACCATGCTGGTGGCACGTGATGTGTTTAAAAAACTGGGCGTGAACGATTCTATTACGCTGGAAATCAACTCGATTGGTTGCCCCAAATGCCGCCCGGCATACAACCAAAAACTGCGGGAATATTTTGAAAGCCAGCGAGAAGAACTTTGCCCCACCTGCAAACAGCGTTTAGAAAAGAACCCCATGCGTATTTTGGATTGCAAAGAAGAAAAATGCCAAAAAATAGCGGCGGGTGCCCCGGTAATGTTAGATTATTTGTGCGAAGATTGCACTACCCACTTTGAAGAAGTGAAAAACCTGCTAGCCGAGGCAGATGCCGCTTATGTGATAAACCCCCGCATTGTGCGCGGGCTGGATTATTACACCAATACCGTGTTTGAGTTTATTGCTGAAGGAGTTGGTACCCAGGGCACGGTGTGTGCTGGGGGCCGCTACAATGGTTTGATAGAGCAGTTTGGCGGCCAGCCCACCCCCGCCGTAGGCTATGGTATGGGGCTAGAGCGCCTGCTAATGCTAATGGAGGAACAAGGCAAATTGCCGGAGGAAAAACAAGGCCCCCTTTTATATGCGGTAGGCCAAAGCGAGGCCGGGCGCAAAGCCGCCCGCCTGTTGGTTGCAGGTTTGCGAAATGCTGGCTTCCCGGCGGAATATGACCTTGCAAACCGCAGTGTAAAAGCACAAATGAAGGCGGCCGGCCGTTTGAATGCCGCCTACACCGTGGTGCTGGGCGATGATGAGGTTAGCAGCGGCAAGGCAGTGCTTAAAAACATGGAAACCAGAGAAGAAAGCGAAATTGTACTGGCCGAAGGTGCAAGTGGCTTTTTTAGCACTGTTTATGGGCCTAATGCTGCTTCGGTGGGCATTATAGGCACTTCTGGCGGTTATATTGCTGCACAGGCAAAAGGCTTAAGCAAGGCCGAAAAACTAGAAACGGGTGGAAACAATGGATAAGATGGGTGATTTGCGGCGCACGCATTACAGCGACGAAATTAACGTGGGGCTGGTGGGCCAAACCATTACGGTGGCCGGCAGCATTGCCAAAAGCCGAGACCTTGGCGGCGTGATATTTGCCGATTTGCGGGATACCGCCGGCATTATTCAGCTTAGCTTTGGCGATGGAACCGACAAAGCCGTGTTTGAAAAAGCAGCCAGCCTGCGGGCCGAATATGTGGTGATGGCACAGGGTACGCTACAAAAGCGAGAGAGCGTAAACAAAGCCCTGCCTACCGGCGAGGTGGAGCTGTTTGTTACCGATTTGCGTCTGCTAAGTGGTGCCGAAACCCCACCCTTTGAAATACGTGATGACCTGCATGTAAAAGACGAACTGCGCCTAAAATACCGATACCTGGACCTGCGCCGCGAAAACCTGCACAATGCCCTTGTGCTGCGCAGCCGCATTGCGGCCTGTGTGCGGGAGTTTTATTTGAACCAGCGCTTTGTAGAAGTGGAAACCCCGGTACTAATAAAATCTACCCCTGAAGGGGCACGAGATTATTTGGTGCCTAGCCGGGTGCAGCCGGGCCGGTTTTATGCCCTGCCGCAAAGCCCGCAGCTGTATAAACAAATTCTCATGCTTTCGGGGTTCGATAAATACTTCCAAATTGCGCGGTGTTTCCGCGATGAAGACCTGCGGGCCGACCGCCAGCCCGAGTTTACCCAGATTGATATGGAAATGAGCTTTGCCGACGAAGTAGATGTGCAAACCGTGAACGAAAACCTTGTGAAAGAGGTGTTTAGCAAGGTGCTGGGCATAGATGTGCCCACCCCGTTTTTGCGCATGCCTTACAGCGAAGCCATGGAGCGCTTTGGCAGCGACAAACCCGACACCCGGTTTGGGCTGGAGCTTTGCAACGTAAGCGATGTGGTGAAAAACAGCGAGTTTGGCGTGTTTGCAAACGCCATTGCCGCCGGTGGCAGCGTGCGCCTTATTAACGCCAAAGGTCTTGCCGATACCTTGAGCCGCAAAGAGATTGACCGCTTGACCGAAACCGCCAAAACCTACGGCGCTAAAGGCCTTGCCTACTTGCGCCTTACCGCCGATGCCGAAACCAGCAGCTACGAAAAGTTTTTGAGCGACGACGAAAAAGCAGCCCTGCGCACCGCCGCCGGGGCCGAAACCGGCGACGTGCTGCTGCTGGTGGCCGATGCCGATGATGTTGTGTTTGCCGCCCTTGGTGCCCTGCGGCAGGAGATTGCCAAAAAGCAGGGGCTTATTCCCGAAGGTACCTTCAACTTTTTGTGGGTGACTGATTTCCCGTTGTTTGAGTACAGCGAAGAAGACGGCCGTTTTGTGGCCAAGCACCACCCTTTTACCATGCCTAAAGAAGAAGATTTGGACCTGGTAGAAACCAACCCCGGTGCTTGCCGTGCCAAAGCCTACGATATGGTGGTGAACGGCATGGAACTGGGAGGCGGGTCGATTCGAATTAACGACCCGGTGTTGCAGGCCCGCATGTTTAAGGCCCTTGGCTTTACCGAAGAAGCCGCCCGCCAAAACTTTGGCTTTTTGATGGACGCCTACCATTACGGTGCGCCCCCACATGGTGGCATGGCGTTTGGTTTTGACCGAATGGTGATGCTGATGCTGGGCAAAGATTCCATCCGCGATGTAATTGCCTTCCCCAAGGTGCAAAATGCGGGCGAGTTGATGACCGGCTGCCCCGACTTGGTGGAGGAAAAACAGCTGAAAGAACTGAGCATAGAAAGCCTTGCCAAACCCGAACAAACAGAATAAAACAAAAACCGCCCAAGCAATACCGCATTGCTTGGGCGGTTTTTTGTAGGCGCAGCAGGTACCATATTGTACCCACTGCCTTTTTTATTTCCACTAAGCGGGCTGGATACCCCACCCGCTGCGCTTCGTTGCTCGTGCTTAGAAATACCCAGTAATCTCTGCTGCGGGGTAGTTTATTTACAGCACCTGGTACACGTTGGCCTCGTACGGGCGCAGAGTTGTTGTTACGCCGCCATAGTTGCCCGCCACAAAATGCTGGGTGGGGCTAAGGGCACCGGGGCGCTTTTGCTCGGTTTCGGTCAGATTTACTTCCACGTAAAACTTGCCCTCCTCGCTGGTGCGGAAATAGCAGAAGGTGTTTTTGTCTTTGGTGAAAACCGGGTTAAATGCACCATACACCAAGGCAAGGTTTTGTTTTCGCAGCGCAATCATCTGCTTATAAAAACCAAAAACAGAGTCTGGATCCTCGGTTTGCTTTTTGGCATTGATAGACAGGTAATTTGGGTTTATCGCAAGCCAGGGGGTGCCGGTGGTAAAGCCGGCGTTTGGCTCTTCGCTCCACTGCATGGGGGTACGGGCGTGGTCTCGGGTGCCCCAGGCCACCTGTGCAAAGGCGCTGTTGGGGGCTACACCTTGCTCCAGCAGTTTGTGGTAGTAATTTATTCCTTCCACATCCCGTATATCCTCAATGCTGTTAAAAGTGGTGTTGGCCATGCCAAGCTCTTGCCCTTGGTATAAAAATGGGGTTCCTTTTAGGGTGAATTGCAGCACGGCCAAAAGTTTGGCAACCACCATATGGTAGGCGGGGTTTTGGGTTACCTTGCTGGGCATACGGGGGTTATCGTGGTTTTCGAAAAAAAGGCTGGGCCAGCAGTTGTTGCCGTAGTTTTGCTGCCAATTTAACAAGTAGGGTTTTAGGTAACGCAAATCGTACACATAGGGTTTTGTACGGCTTTGGCCGGGGTTGTCCACGGCATCGAAGTTGAAAACGAGATCCAACTCACCCCGTTCTTCGGCGGTAAGTAGTTTACTCATTTCCATGCCAATGCCGGGGGTTTCGCCCACGGTAAAAACATCGTATTTGCCAAAGCTTTCGCGCCGCATCTCTTGCAAATATTGGTGCAGGCGGGGGCCATAAAAGTAATGCTCTATGCCGCGTATGCCAAAGGCTTTGCCCAATAGCTCGTTGCCATCGGGCAGGGTGGGGTCCTTCGAAATAAGGGTGATAACATCCATTCTAAAGCCGTCCACGCCTTTGTCCAGCCACCAGTTCATCATGCTGTAAATTTCGTGGCGCAGGTTGGGGTTATCCCAGTTAAGGTCCATTTGCTTTTTGCTAAACAAATGCAGGGCGTGCTCGCCGGTTTCTTCGTAGTAGTTCCAGGCGGGGCCGCTAAAAAAGCTTGTCCAGTTATTGGGGGGCTCGTTTTCGGTTTTTCCTTTGGCCCACAGGTAATAATCTTTGGTGGGGCCTTCGGGGTTTTGCAGGGCGCTGGTAAACCACTCGTGCTCGTCCGAAGTATGGTTCACCACCAGGTCCATCATTAACTTAATGCCGTTTTTATGCAGGGCGTTTACCAGCGCTGTAAAGCTGGCCATGTTGCCAAATTCCTTCATAATTTTTTGGTAATTGCGTATGTCGTACCCCATGTCGTCGTTGGGAGAATCGTAAATAGGGGAGAGCCACACAACGTCTACCCCCAGCTGTTTTAGGTAGGGGATGCGCTGGCGAATACCGGCAAGGTCTCCAATGCCATCGCCGTTGCTGTCTTGAAAGCTGCGTGGATAAATTTGGTAAACCACGGCCTCTTTCCACCATTTGTGGGTTATATTTTGGGGTGGGGCCGGCAGGGTTTCATCGTGCTGGTTCATCAGCCGCACCAGTGTGTCTACAAGGGTGTCTGTTTTGCCTTTTGCCAGCTTGCCCAGCAATACCTCTGCCGAAGAAAGGGTGAGCCGCCCCACCACGGGGTTTTGAATAAAACCGGGGCCACGCCCGGCACGGCGCAGTAAAATATCCAAAATATCTTTGCCAACCGGGTGGGCATAAACCTGTTTTAGGGTGCTGTCTCTGGTAATCATTTATAACCTCCTGTAATAAAGTGGTGTAAAAATACAAACTAAACGATGTACAGATTTAGCTATAGTATACCACGAAAAATAAACGACAACCAAAAATAAAGGGCGGAACCACATGAAATTTAAAAAACAAAAAGCCCCCCGCCAAAGGCAAGGGGCTAGCGTAATTGTAAGTATAAGCTAACAGGTGTTATTTTAAAATGGTGATACCGCCGATAATGGGCAGTTTTTTTGCTTTGCCCTGCACAGCGCTAACAATACCCATAATAGCCAGTACCAAAATAACGCCGTAAACCATCCAACTAATAATGGTGGCAACAAAGCTAAGTTTAATTAGGCCAAAAATAATGCCCAGAATAAAGGAAGCAATGTTTAGCGCAATGGACAAAATGAAAAGCGCAATGCCTTGGTTTGCATGGAAACGAGCAAATTTAGAATCTTTTGCGGCAAGCAACGGCACCAAAAACAAAATGCCGAGGTAGGAGAAAAGAGACAAAATTTTGTTGTTTTGAATGTCGGTTTGGTCGAACTGCTCAGTCAAATCAGGGGTATTTGTTAAATTGTCGAACGCGTTGTTTTGATCTGCCATCAGTAATTCCTCCACAATAAATTAAATTTACCAGGTGCGATACAAAAGCCGTTGTTACTTCCCCCAGAGAATAACAACGCCACACACCCTGATATGGTTCTTTTGTATAGCACCTGGTAATTTGGCGGCAAAAGTTTATTTCAACTTCTACCGTTATCAAGTATACCAAACGCACGTTATTCCGTCAATTCTTTTTAAACAATTTCAAATTAAATAACGTATTTACGTTATTTAATTTTTGCTATTTATTGACAAAAAAGCGAGAATTATGCCTTGAAGCCGCCCTGTATGGGCGAAAAGCAACCACTAACATTGGCATGGGTTGCCCTGCTACCGGGTTTTTTATACCACCCGTACCCTAATAACGCCCTCTAATGCCTGAATTTCCTGTACCGCGGCATCGGCGGGGTGGTCGGCCAAATCCAGCATGGTGTAGGCAACCTCGCCCCGGCTTTTGTTGGTTAGGTTTTCGATATTTAGGCCGGCGCCATTTAAAACAGCGGTTAGCCCTGCTAGCATGCCTTTGGTGTTTTGGTGCACCACACATACACGGCTGCCGCCTGTGCGGGGCAGGCTTATGTTGGGCAGGTTTACGCTGTTGGTAATGTTGCCGTTTAATAGGTAGTCTTTCATTTGCTCGGCAGCCATTAAGGCGCAGTTCTCTTCGCTTTCGGGGGTAGAAGCCCCCAGATGCGGAATGCAAACCACACCCGGTTTACCAATTAAATCATCGCTGGGGAAATCGGTAACATAGGCGGCAACCCGGCCATTTTTAAGGGCGGCCAACATGGCGGGGTTATCCACCAGTTCGCCCCGGGCAAAGTTTAAAATGCGGGCCCCGGGTTTTAGTTGGGCAATGGTTTCGGTGTTTAAAATGCCTTTGGTGTCTTTGTTCACCGGCAAATGCAGCGAAATATAATCGCTTTTGGTAATAATATCGGCCAAATTAATGCAGTGCTTTACACTGCGCGAAAGGTTCCACGCGGCTTCTACCGAGATAAAGGGATCGTAGCCCAGCACTTCCATACCCAGGTGGGTGGCCATGTTGGCCACCTTGGCACCAATGGCGCCAAGGCCTACCACGCCCAGGGTTTTGCCGGCAAGCTCGGGCCCGGCAAATTTGCTTTTGCCTTTTTCCACCAGCCCGGGCACGGCGTCGGCCTGGCCGGCTAGGGTGCTGGCCCAAGCTATGCCGCCAGCCACGTTGCGGCTGGCCAGCACAAGGCCACCCAGCACAAGCTCTTTAACAGCATTGGCGTTGGCGCCGGGGGTGTTAAAAACTACCACGCCGGCATTTGTGCAGCGCTCTACCGGCACGTTGTTGGTGCCGGCACCGGCACGGGCAATGGCAAGCAGGCTTTCGGGCAGGGTGTCTTCTAGCATGTTGGCGCTGCGCACCAACACGCCCTGCGGTGCCTCGGCATCGTCTTCTATGGTAAACAAAGAGCTTGGCAGCCGCTCGAGCCCTTTGGCCGAAATGCTATTACGGGTTTGAATGATAAACATGGGTTAGCCTCCATTCTGTGCGGCAAATTTTTGCATGTAAGCAACCAGGGCCGTTACCCCGGCTTTGGGCATGGCGTTGTAAATAGAGGCACGCATGCCACCCACCAGCCGGTGGCCTTTAATGTTTACCAGCCCCTCTTTGGCGGCGCCTTCGCAAAATGCGGCGTCCAGCTCTTTGGTGGGGGCGGTAAAGGTAACGTTCATCAAACTGCGAAACTCTTTTTGTACCGGGGCTTTGTAAAAACTTTGGCTGTCTAAATAATCGTACAAAACGGCGGCTTTTTCTTGGTTTAACTTTTGCATATTGGCAAGCCCGCCAATTTCTTCCTCTATCCACTGCAGGGTAAGGCCCATCATGTAAATGCACCAGGTGGGCGGGGTGTTGTACATGCTGTCGGCATCTACAATGGTTTTGTAGTTTAACAGGGCCGGGGTGTTGGCGGGGGCGTTACCCAGCAAATCTTCGCGGATAATTGCCACCGCCATGCCAGCCGGGGCAACGTTTTTTTGCACGCCAAAATAAATAACGCCATACTGGCTTACGTCTATTGGCTCGCTTAAAATGCAGCTAGATAAATCGGCCACAAGGGGGGCTTTGGTTTTGGGCAGCTGGGTAAACCGGGTGCCAAAAATGGTGTTGTTTTGGCAAATGTGCACATAGCTTGCGTCGGGGCTTTCGGGCACATCGGCCGGGTTTGGTATATAGGTAAAGTTGGCCTCGGCAGAGCTAGCCACTATATTTACCTTGCCAAACTTTTCGGCCTCTTTGGCAGCCAGCCCCGAAAAGTTACCCGTAACCCAATAATCGGCCTGGCCAGTACCCATTAAATTAAGCGGCACCATGGCAAATTGCAGGGTAGCGCCGCCCTGTATAAAGGCTACTTTATAGTTTGCCGGTATAGCAAGCACCCGGCGCAGGCGTGCCTCGGTATCGGCAATAATGGCTTCAAAATTTTTCGAGCGATGACTCATCTCCATCACACTTTGGCCGCTATCCTTATACTCCACAAGGTCGGCTTGCGCTTTTTGCAGCACCGGCAGCGGCAACACGCTGGGGCCCGCACTAAAATTGTACACTCTTGCCATTATCGCTCCTCCTTTTGTTTTCCGCAGTTGCAAAAATGTTTTTGGTGGGCAAACAAATTTAAGCTTTTGCGGATATTGTTAAAAGTTTACCATTTCTGGCTTAAAAGTACAATGCACAAAAGGCAACAAAAATATGCCCACAAACTACTGTTTTTCAATGAATATTTCCGAATTTTGCCGGCGTAGTTTTAATTTATCACTTTTTAACAATAAAGTAAGCGCTTTTTTACGTTTGTGTCCTTGGCAAAGATACATTTATCTGCTTTTTAAAAATAGAGAGGCCGCGTGTTTTTTTAAAAGAGGCCTGTTTGTAGGGGTTAAAAAGCATGGAATAAGCTGGTTTTACGTGAACAAACGGCAATAAAAATAATTTTTACAATAATATATTGACAACCAATATTATACTCTATATAATATTGATAACAAAACAATGATGTTTTGATAATAGCTTAACTTGCAACCATGATATTGCGAAAAAATACCCCAATAACCAAAGGGCAGGAGATGAACAAGTGTGACATTTAATACAGGCGCGGTGTTGCTAGATGCGCTGGTGCTTAGCGTGGTGCACCAGCAAGATACCTATGGGTACAAAATAACGCAGGATGTTAGAAATGTTGTGGATATTAGCGAAAGCACCCTGTACCCTGTTTTGCGGCGTTTGCAAAAGGACGGCCACCTTGCCGCCTACGACCAAGAGTATGCCGGGCGCAACAGGCGTTACTACACCATAACCCCCAAGGGCGAAGAAAAACTAAGCGAGTGCCGGGCCGAATGGGTTGTGTATAGGGGAAAAATAGAGAATCTGTTGTTCGGAGGGATTGCACAATGAATAAAATAGAGTTTTTGCAAGAATTAGAACAGGAGCTGGCCAGCGTTAGCACCGATGAACGGGTGGCTGCCCTGCAATATTTTACCATGTACTTTGAGGATGCAGGCCCCGAACACGAAGCCGAGGTGATGGCCGAACTGGGCAGCCCCCAAAAAATAGCCGCCGACATTCGGGCTTCTTCTGGGGTAGATGGCGAAGGCTGGGTACCCCCGGCAGCCAGCAGCAAACCTGCACCAGCACTGGTGCCCGCCCCAAACGCCGCAGGTGGGCAAGCCCCCTTTGCCCCGCTGGGGCAGCCGCCGGCAGCGCCCGGCGTGCCCAGGCAGCAAGCGCCGGCAAATGCCGGCCCGGCGGTATCCCCTGGTGGGGTTTACCCTGCCGGTGCGGGCGGCGCCTATGCCAACGGGCAGGCGGCTACCGTTGCCCCGCCCCCCAAAACCGAGCGCAACAAAGGCCTGCTTATCCTCCTTCTTATTGTGCTTTCGCCCTTGTGGCTTGCGGCCCTTAGCGTTGTGTTTGCGCTTTTTATAAGCCTGGTGGTTGTTTTGGCGGTGCCTGTTATTATAGGCGTTGTGTTTATTGCCAGTGCCGTTGCGGTTTTTATCGCCTGCTTTTTTATGCTGCCCTTTAATGTGGGCGGCGGCCTGTTTAACATGGGTGTGGCCATTGTGCTGCTGGCGCTGGGCATTTTGGCCTTTTGGTTTGGCACCTGGGCGCTTAAAAAAGTGGTGCCTGCCACCGTGCGTGCCATTACCCGCGCTGTTAAATCTATTTTTTAGGGCAACAGGCAAAACAAAAAGGAGTAGTTACCATGAAACATAAAGGGTTATTAATTTTTTGCTCGGTTTTATTGCTGGCCGGGGTGTGCGTTTCGGCGGTGGGGTTTGCCATGGGCGGGCGCCCGGGTTCCTTCAATATTTCGCAGGGTAAAATAGTGTATTATAATGGTGCCCAGCGGTACGAGCTAGGCGATGCACCCGGCGGGTGGGGCGCACGGTGGGGCAATGGTGGCAATGGGGTTATTTCGGCCCCGGTTGCCCCGGTGGCACCTTCGGCACCGGCAGCGCCCACAGTGCCTTCGGCACCGGCAGCGCCCACAGTGCCTTCGGCACCGGCAGGGCAAGGCGGGCAGGCCGCAGCCACGGTAAATGTTGCCCAGCTTAAAAAGCTGGAGGTGGATATTTCGGCCGGGTATGTGGTAATTGTTGCCGGCACCGAGGCCAGCCTGGCGGTAGATGGCAATATGCCCTACACCAGCACATTTGAAGAAGGCAAGTGGGAGATAAAATCTACCGATGAAAATCTGTACCAGCAGTGGATGAGTGGGCGCAACCGTTTCTTTTTAAACGGGGAAGACGTTACCACCACCTTTACCATTACCCTGCCTGCCCAGCTGAATGAGCTGGAGGGCGAGCTGAATATGGGTGAAATGACCCTTACCGGCCTTGCCATACAGGAGCTGGACTTAGAAGTGAACATGGGTGCTATTGTTGTAAAAAATTGCTCGGCTGTAAGCTCCGAATTTTCTACCAACATGGGCAGCACCAAGGTGCAAGGTTTTAGCGGGCGGGCAGCCAGCATTAGCAACGATATGGGCAGCACTGTTTTAGAAGGCGACATTACCGAAAGCCTGGAAATTGATTGTGATATGGGCAGCGTTACGGCTACCCTTAAGCGCCCCGCTAGCTACAACTGGCATGCCGAAGTGGGCCTTGGCTCGATAAAATTGGACGGCAATAGCATTACCGGCCAGGGTAAAAACAGCGGCAATAACGGTGGCACTGGCAACCCCAATAGCCCGTATTACGATTTAGAGTGCGGCCTGGGCTCTATCAAACTTTCTTTTAGCAACTAACCCCTATTTTTAAACAAAAATAAAATAATGATGTAAGGAGATGCCTATGGAACCCAAACGTTTATACAAAGGCCACACCCGCATGATTGCGGGCGTTTGCAGCGGTATTGCAGAGTATTTTGATGTAGACCCCACCCTGGTGCGGCTGGCCGCAGTGGTGTTGGCGTTTGCCGGCACGGCAGGCTTTTGGGCTTACCTTGTGTGCGCCATTGTAATACCCAACCCGCCAAACTAGCCATTAGTTGCTAGTAAAAGGAAAAGGCAAAACACCGGTTGTAAAAAAAGAGCCTTTCTCATCTTTAAAAAAACAGCAATGCCTCTGCCGGTAAAATCGGCAGGGGCATTGCTGTTTTCTTCTTTAAATTACACTAGGCTTTCGTTACGGGTATCCACACCTCGCAGCGGTAAGTGGGGCTGGTGTTGTCGCCATCGGGGTATACTTCCAGTTCTGGCAGGCCGGCGTGGGTGTAACCGCTGGTGGGCATCCACTCGCTGTAAATGCGCTTCCAAACATCTTGTATCGCGCCCGGTATCGGCCCTATCGATTCGAAAATAGCCCAGGTGGCGGCCGGGATATCTTTGCCCTGCATACCAGCAGGAGCGGCCTGTTTGCTTGTGGCAGCAATGTAGTAATCAAACCCATTGTCGTGCATATCGGCGCAAACACCCAGTATGCCCATAGGCTCGCCTTCCATCAAGGCACAAAGCTCCTGCATCTTTTTGGGGGTAAGGTTTGCCCACATTTTGGGTATTTCGCGCACGTTGGCGCCGTCCTCCACGCTTACCCACTGTTTAAACCCAACAATGCTAAATGCGCCCCGGTCTTCAATTTTGTAATTCATTGCCACATCTCCCTTTATAGATAATTGAAAGCTGATGCGCGGAAAAGACTTTAGGCTGGCACCCGGCAGGCGTGCGCCGGTGGGGGTTAGCCCGTGCAAAGCTTTAAATGCCCGGTTAAATGCTGTGGGCGAATCGTATCCGTATCGCTGGGCAAGTTCTATCACCTTTACATTGCTGCTGGCCAGCTCTAACGCTGCCGCACTTAACCGCCGGCGGCGGATATACTCGGCCAAGGGCACCCCAGTTACATAGCCAAACATACGTGTAAAGTGATAAAACGAACAGCAGGCAAGTTTTGCGGCTCGCCGCGGGTCTATAGTATCCTGCAGGTTTTCCTCAATATAATCCAGTGCTTTGTTCATGCCAGTAAGCCAGTCTATAACCATCCGCCTCGCTTTCTGTAATTATTGTACCAACTGCCGGGGGTAGGTGTCCTCTTATTTATTGCACCAAACTGCAAGGGTGGTTTGTGGCCCGCAGTGCTAACGTTTTACGCAATAAAAAACAGCAGGCATTTTTGGGGGGTAACCTTGCCCAGCGCAAAAATAAGGTTTTGCAGCCCCAGCAGCAGGGCGGCCTCGTCCACTTCCCAATCGGCAGCAATATATTTGGCAACGGCGGCAAGGTCGGGTTCGCTGTTTAGTATATTCAGCAGGCGCTGGCTGGTGGGGTAAGAGAATATCTGCACGTCCATCATGCTGGTGTTGTCTTGCCAGTACGAAAGCAGGTTGCTGTATTCGCCTTCTATCGAGGGGGCAATATCAAATTCCACATCAAAATAATCAAAAATAGGCGGGTACACGTTGCCACCTGTGGGGGTTGGCTCTGCAAAGCGCAGGGTGGTGTCCTGCTCCAGCGCAAGGCAGGCTTCAAAAACCTCTACGGGTTGGGTGTCCTCTCGTTCTTCAAGGTCGGCCAATATTGTGGCGGGGCACAAAGCAAACAGGGCAAGTTGAGACATAAATGTATCCTCCTTATAAAATTATGTTTGTGGTTTGGCAGTGGTTGCACGGTTTTTATGTAATGTAAAGCAACGCTGCAATATAATAAAACTATCAGACAACAAGGGGGGCCGGGTTTGGTATCACTCACAATACAGGCTCCTGCATCGAGGTAACTGCTCGGCACAATATTTTAAATAGCTGGTTGTGCCGAGTAATAGCAGCTATTTAAAGTGTTGTGCCTTTTTAACCAATGGATATATAAAAGGGAGCGGCAAACGATGAAGCATGAAGAACTTAAAAAAAGATGGTTGGAAGAGGAGCAATACGCTATCGAAGGCTGGGATTTTTCTCATTTGCAATTTCGTTGGCAGCATGGTTGTTTAGGGTGGGATTATAAAGCCATTATGAAAAAGCACCTTTTTGCCGCCAGCCAGCAAAGCATTAAGGAGCATGGCAACGTGCTGGACCTAGAGCATAGATTTATCATTGTGGCCCAAAACGGCAAGTAATGCGTTTCTCCCCTAAATAATTATTTAGGGGAGTTTTTTATAACCGCTTGCCATCGGCATATTTTGCCGGCAAGCACAAAAGCGTGTGTACCAGCTATAATTATACTATACCGCAGGGCTTTTTCGCCAACAATTTTATGATGGCCCTTTTGCGGGCTACCGGCTATTTGCTTGCTTTTTTAAAGGGCCACGCAGCAAAGCGGTGCAAGTTAAAAATTAAAATTCAACACATTGCACAAAAGTAAGGCTGTATTTTTTACGTCATTTTCATTAAAATTTACAACAAAAACTTGGACATAATTGGTGAAATGTGATAACATTTGCTTATAACAAATAGGCCTGTTAACACAAATGGAATGCATTGGTTTTTTTGCGGGTTTGCGTGCATTTCTGGTAGGGCGGTTAAAAAATGCTTACCGCATTTGGCAAAAGCCCACCAACAAAAGGCGCGTAAAGGCGGCAAAAAACATGCTGCTAATGGTAGTGTTAACGGGCCCAAGTTGCCCACCGTAAAGCCACCCCGGCCTGCCGGGCACGGTTTGTGCCTGCCAGCCAAAGGCGCGCTTTATAATTTATGGGCCAAAAAGGGGACAAAACAGGTTATGAGCCACACACCAGACAAAATACGGAATATTATGATTGCCGGGCATAATAGCTCGGGCAAAACGTCGCTGGCAGAAGCATTGCTGTTTGCTGCCAAAGCAACCGACAGGCTTGGCCGTACCGAAGAAGGCAACACCACAATGGATTTTGACCCGGAAGAAATTAGGCGGCATGTGTCGCTGGCGTCGGCCGTTGCACCCTTAGAGTACGACGGTGTAAAAATGAACCTGGTGGACGTGCCCGGTTTGTTTGATTTTGAGCTTGGCAAATATGAAGGCATTATGGCGGTAGAAAGTGTACTTATTGCGGTGTCGGCACGCTCGGGCGTTACCGTGGGCGCGCAAAAAGCCTATAGCTTGGCAGAAAAATACGGCAAGGCCCGCATGGTGTATATTGGCAAGCTAGATGCCGACCATGCCGATTTTTATAAAGTGTTTGAGCAATTAAAAGCTGAATTTGGCCCCTCTGTTTGCCCAGTTGTGGTACCCCACATGGATGGCAAAAGCGTAATTTATGTAAACCTGGTAGAAAACAAAGCCTATAGCTACATGGCGGGCACCCCCACCGAAGTACCGGTGCCAGATATGGGGCACCGGCTGGAAGGCTTGAAAGCAGCGATGTACGAGGCTGTGGCCGAAACCGACGAAGCTTTGATGGAAAAGTTTTTTGAAGGGGAAGAGTTTACCCAAGACGAATTGACCGAGGGCATACGGCTTGGCGTTAAAACCGGTGCCATTACACCGGTGTTGTGTGGGGTTTCTACCACCTTAGAAGCCACCGACATGATGTTGCGCTACATGAAAAAGCTGCTGCCCAGTGCCCAGCGTGGCGCTATGGTAGAGGGCATAACCGATAACGGAACCGAACTGGTAGAGTGTGACCCCGCCGGCCCGCTGGTGGCCTATGTGTTTAAAACTGTGGCCGATCCTTTTGTGGGCAAGTTATCGTATGTAAAGGTAGTGCGTGGGGTGCTAAAAAGCGATACCCCCGCGGTAAACAGCCGCACCGGCGAAGCCGAAAAGCTGGGCAAATTGCTGTTTATGAAGGGTAAAAAACAGCTGGATGCAGCCGAAATTACGGCGGGCGATGTGGGGGCTGTTACCAAGTTAAGCAACACCAAAACCGGCGATGCCCTGTGTGCGCCGGGCAAGGTGGTAAAAATAGAGGGGCCGGCGTTTCCGCATGCAACTTACAGCATGGCGCTGCGGCCCAAGCAAAAGGGCGACGAAAGCAAGATTTCGGGCGCGTTGCAACGCTTAACCGAAGAGGATATTACGCTGGAATACCGTGTAGACCCCGAAACCCTGCAACAGGTTATTAGCGGCCTGGGCGAACAACACCTGGAAGCTGTTATTGCCAAAATGAAAGCCAAATTTGGTGTAGAGGTAGAGCTGAGCGAACCACGCATACCCTACCGCGAAACCCTGCGCAAAAAAGTAAAGGCGCAAGGCCGCCACAAAAAGCAAACCGGTGGGCACGGCCAGTTTGGCGATGTTATTATTGAGTTTGAACCCACCGAGGGCGACGAGATGGTTTTTGAGGAAAAAGTATTTGGCGGCAGTGTGCCTAAAAACTTTTTCCCGGCGGTAGAAAAAGGCCTGCGTGAAGCCGTTGGGCGGGGCGTTGTGGCCGGCTACCCGGTGGTGGGCCTAAAAGCCACCCTGCTAGATGGTAGCTACCACCCGGTAGATTCTTCGGAGATGGCATTTAAAATGGCGGCAAAGCTGGCCTACCGTGCTGCGTTGCCAGATGCATCGCCGGTGCTGCTGGAGCCAATTGGCGCACTAAAGGCCAATGTGCCCGAAAATAATACCGGAGACTTAATGGGTGAAGTAAACAAGCGCCGTGGGCGGGTAGTAGGCATGAACCCCACCGACGAAGGCCTGCAATGTGTAGAGGCCGAGGTGCCGCTAAGCGAGATGCACGATTTTACCACCTATATGCGCCAGTTAACCCAAGGCCGTGGCACTTATGATTTTGCCTTTGTGCGCTACGAGCCGCTGCCTGCCCACCTGGAGGACAAAGTAGTGGCCGAAGCCAAAAAGATTTTTGTGGACAAAGGCGACGAAGAATAGGCCTATTTGCCCCCAAAAACACCAAGGGTATTGCAAGCAAAAAAATGATATATTTACCTGTTTACCCCTGCTTTATAGCGGGGGTAAACAATGTAAAGCTTGCAGGCACAAAAAAGCAAAAACAATAAAATTATTTTGCCCTGCGGCCCCTTGGTTGACAAATGCTTGGACGGTATACTATAATAACCAAATAGTTGTAGCAATGCAGCAATGAAAAAGCGGCAAAACTGCCGCTTTTTCATTATATAATAGGGCAAAGGGATAGAGGATTTTGCCTGAAAAGGAGCCAAACAAATGCAAAAGAAAGAATACTTGGTAACTTATGCTGGCCTTACCAAGCTAGAAAATGAGCTGAATGAGCTAAAAACTGTGCGCCGTGCCGACGTAGCCGAAAAAATTAAGGTGGCCCGTGGATATGGCGATTTAAGCGAAAATAGCGAGTACGATGAAGCCAAAAACGAGCAAGGCATGATAGAAAGCCGCATTGTTGAGCTGGAAACCATGCTTAAAAACGTGCGTGTAATCGATGAAGACGAAGTGACTACCGAGCATGTTTCGGTTGGCAGCCATGTAAAAATAAAAGATGGCGACGGCGATATTGACGAGTATGATATTGTTGGCTCTACCGAGGCAGACCCCCTGGCGGGCAAAATTAGCGATGAATCTCCGGTGGGTGCGGCGCTATTAACCCGTGGCGTGGGCGACAAGGTACAGGTTACTCTGCCTTCTGGCGCAGTTGTGTCTTACCAAATTTTAGA
Organism: Ruminococcaceae bacterium OttesenSCG-928-A16; assembly: GCA_030267215.1. Taxonomy (GTDB): domain Bacteria; phylum Bacillota; class Clostridia; order Oscillospirales; family Ruminococcaceae; genus JAAYCI01. The sequence goes on along the minus strand of JAJDJP010000002.1, from coordinate 43,500 downwards.
AATTTCTAAATCGGAGCTATAAACTGTTAAAATATATAGTTGAACAAACGGGGCACCTGCAGAAAGCTGTAGGCAGCCCTGTTTTTTGCTTTGCCATAGAGCGTGGCTTTGTGCTATACTATCAACAATTAAAGTGCATATACAAAACATCGCTTGCCTATCCCCGGTGATGTTTCGCTTATGTGTATACATGCAGGAGGAAGAGATGGAAAAGGACGATTTGAGAGAACAGGCAAGCCAAGTGGTAGATGCCCTGCAAGACAAAGCGGCAGAGGTGGCCGACGCCCTGGCGGATGCCGCCGAAGAGATAAGCGAACAAGCTTACAGCGAGCTGGTGGCCATTCGACGAGACAAATTAAAAGAGTTGCAGCAGGCTGGCAAAGATCCTTTTCAAATTACCAGCTATCCGCAAGATAGCTTTGCCCAACCGGTAAAAGATAATTTTAAAGATGTGGAAGAGGGGCAGGCAGGCCCTAAAGCTTGTATGGCCGGCCGCATGATGAGTAAACGCGTGATGGGCAAGGCCAGCTTTGCCGATTTGCGCGACGATACCGGCACCATTCAAATGTATATCCGGAAAGACCATATTGGCGAGGAGGCCTACGCCGATTTTAAAAAGTTTGATATTGGCGACATTGTGGGCGTAAAGGGCGAAATTTTCCGCACCAAAATGGGCGAAATTTCGATTAAGGCCGAAGAGATTGTGCTGCTGGCCAAAAGCCTGCTGCCCCTGCCCGAAAAATGGCACGGGTTAAAAGACCAAGAACTGCGCTACCGTCAGCGATATCTGGATTTAATTGTGAACCCCAAGGTGAAACGAAGCTTTAAAATGCGCAGCGAAATTATTAGCGAGATGCGCCGCTACTTTGATAGCCACGGCTTTATGGAGGTGGAAACCCCGGTGCTGCAAATACAGGCCGGTGGTGCTGCCGCCCGCCCGTTTACCACCCACCACAACACGCTGGATATTGATATGTTTCTGCGTATTTCGTTAGAACTATACCTAAAACGCTTAATTGTGGGCGGGTTCGACCGTGTGTACGAAATTGGCCGCAACTTCCGCAACGAGGGCATGGACGCCAGCCATAACCCCGAGTTTACCATGATGGAACTATACCAGGCCTACACCGATTATGAGGGCATGATGAACCTGTGCGAGGACATGATGCGCACCGTTGCCCGCAAGGTGCTGGGCGGCAAAGCCCTGGTACGGTTTGGGCAAGATGATGTGGATTTGGAGGCGCCTTTCCGCCGGGTAAGCATGCGCCAAATTGTAAAAGAAATAACCGGGGTAGATTTTGATACCCTGCCAGACACCGCAGCCGCCAAAAAGCTGGCCGATGAGCGTGGCCTTGCCTACGAAGAACGCCACCAAAAGGGGGACATTCTAAACCTGTTTTTTGAGGAATATTGCGAGAAAAACCTGCGCCAGCCCACATTTGTTACCGGCCATCCGGTCGAGATTTCTCCGCTGGCGAAAAAAGACCCCCAAAACCCCGGGTACACCCTGCGGTTTGAGCTATTTATTGCCGGGCACGAATACGCCAATGCATTTAGCGAGCTGAACGACCCGATTGACCAGCGTACCCGGCTGGAATATCAGGACTTTTTGAAGCAGCATGGCGACGATGAGGCCAGCGGCGTAGACGAAGACTTTTTAACTGCGCTGGAATACGGCATGCCCCCCACCGGCGGCATTGGCATTGGGGTGGATAGGTTTGTGATGTTGCTTACCGGCGAAACATCGATACGGGACGTGCTGTTGTTTCCCACCATGAAACCACTGATAAAGTAGGAGGGAAGGCAGGTATGTGGCCTTATGATAAAGTTACAAGAATTGAATTTGAAGAGAGAAAAGACTTTGTTGAGGCTGTGTTTAAGCAGTTAGGGGCAAAAGAAACGAATTTTGGCCGGCCAAGCCACATTACTTCTATTATCGAAAATAATAAAGAAGAATTCACCTCGAACCGAATAGTATTTGAATATCAAGGCTGTTATTATCGTGTTTGTGAGGTGCTGTTTGCAGAAAAGCCTTTTATTGTTATTGAGTTTGCAAACAGGCTTGACGATGTCAAAAATAATTGTATGGAAGATTTAGATCCATTCCCTTATGATTTAGCAGAGGATTGTGTAGTTGAAGAAATAAAAAACCAGATGAGCTCGTAGCAGATAGATCCCGTACCATAAAGCCGATATCTGGACAGGCCGAAGCCTGCCCAGCCCCAAATAAAGGAGTAACCCCCTATGAAAATTATGGCGGTGGATTATGGCGACGCGCGCACCGGCCTTGCCGTGTGCGACCGTACCGAAACACTGGCTAGCCCGGTGGGCATCATCCAAGAAAAAAGCATGGCCAAAGCGGCCGAAAAAATTGTGTATGCCACCCGGGAGTTTGAGGTGGGCATGCTGGTAATTGGGCTGCCGGTAAACATGGACGGCACCGAAGGGCCCCGTGCGGCTAAAAGCCGTAAGCTGGGTGCGATACTGGAAAAAATCATTGATATACCGATAGAATACTGGGATGAGCGCAGCACCACCAAAAGTGCCGAGGGTATTTTAAGCGAAACCGGCACCTATGGCAAAAAGCGCAAAGAAATCTTGGATGCGGTAGCCGCTACTATTATTTTAGAAAGCTACCTTGCCTACCGCAACAACCAGCAAAAGCAATAACAAAACTGCCGGCATAACAAAAGCCATACCACGAAGGTATGGCCCACAACCAAAGGTGTGCTGTTTGTTGTGCGGGCCAATAACCAAACCAAAAACCACGAAGGTTGACGGGCTGTAAAGCCTGTCTCTTTGTGGTTTTTTGCAGCATTAAAGCAAAAAAAGGAGCGCCCGACAATGAAAAAAAACAATGTACAAAAAATGGTAATGACAAGCCTATGCGTAGCCATTGGCCTTGTGCTGCCACAACTCTTGCACTCTGTTCCACAGGCGGGGTCTATTCTTTTGCCCATGCATATCCCGGTGTTATTGTGCGGGTTGCTATGCGGTTGGGCCTGGGGGCTGGGCTGCGGGGTGTTAACACCGCTGCTTTCTAGCCTTATTTTGGGCATGCCACCCGCCCCGTACCTGCCGGGTATGCTGGTAGAACTTGCCACCTATGCCCTGATAGCCGGCCTGCTATACCGCACCTTTAAGTTGAATATTTATGTGGCACTTTTGTGCGCCATGCTTGCGGGGCGTGTGGCCTATGGCTTGCTGCAAACCGTAATGTTTTTGGCGGGCGGCAGCGCTTATTCCTTCCAAATATTCTTTACCGGGCTGTTTGTAAAAGGGCTGCCGGGTATTGCTATTCAAATTGTGTTAATACCCCTGCTGGTACTAGCGCTAGAAAAAGCCGGCGTTAGCCAAAAACCAAAGCTGGCATAGTGCACAACAAACCATAGCTGTTTGCCTATGGGGCGGGCACCTGGTTATTGGGCTGCCAAGGCTTGCTGCCTTGGCGGCTTTTTGCGTGGCAGGGCTATTTGCCAAACAGTGTACACCCATGTATACTAGGTGCGGCACGGCTACAGGTAAAAAGTATTATCGGGCTGCTTGCTGGGTAGATAACCCCCTTTGAATAAGGCGCATTTGTGGCAAAACAAGGCGTTTTTTTAAACAGGCATAAAAAACTTTAATTATTTTTGACGACTTTTTCCTGGTTGTTTCGTTATATAGTTAGCAGCCCAAAAACCATTTGGGTTTTGGCGGGCGGGTTTACCCGCTGGCCTGCGTAGGGCAGGCAAGTTACCAAGCTAGTAAATAAAAAAATTACAAGCGACAATTTAGGCGGCACAATTGTTGTTGTATATTGTAAAGGGGCGATACTTGTGACACCGCATACATTTGAAGTATTGATGAATGCATTGATGATTGTGGGGGGCGTTTTTGCCCTGTATGGTGTATATTTTGTTTTTGTTGCGGCGTTTGGCCTAAAAAAGCCGGCAGTGCCGCCCACGGTGGCCCCAAAAACACGGTTTGCGCTGGTTAGCGCCGCCCGCAACGAGGCTGAAGTAATACCCCGTTTGCTAGAGAGCCTGCATGCGCAGCATTACCCCAAAGAATTGTTTGATATTTATGTGGCACCCAACAACTGCACCGATAATACCCGAGAAGTTGCCCTTGCCCATGGTGCTTTGGTGTTTGACCCTGAGGGAGAAATACGGGTAAAGGGGCAGGTGCTTACCCAAATTGTAGATATGTTGATGAAAAGTGGAGAGTACGACGCCATCTGCTTTTTCGATTCTGACAACCTTGTGCACCCAAACTTTTTGCAAAAAATGAACGATGCCCACCAAAGCGGTGTAGAGGTGGCCCAAGGCTACCGAGACACCAAAAACCCCGGCGATAGTTTTATGACGGTTTGCTATGCCATTTATTACTGGTTGGTAAACAAGTTTTATAACGGCGGGCGCGAGGCGCTGGGCCTTTCTAGCCTGGTGGTGGGCAGTGGGTACATGGTGTCGGTTGGGCTGCTGCAACAGCTAGGCGGCTGGCACACTGCCACCATGACGGAAGACTACGAATTTACTGCCCAGTGCGTGCTTTCGGGGCGGCGGGTGCACTATGTGGCGGGCGCTGTTGTGTACGACGAATTGCCCCTAAAATTTGGGCAAAGCTGGAAACAGCGCCGGCGCTGGTGCACCGGGTTTGTGCAGGGTATGGAAATTTATTTGGGCAGCTTATTTAGCCATGCGTTTAAAAAACGCAGCGGGGTAGCGTTGGATATGGCGCTTACCTACATGGCCCCGGCCCTGCAAATGGTTTCGCTTGTGTGCGGTGCGGTATCGCTTATTTTTAGCGCTTATGGTATTTTACGCTTTAGAATAATGCCAGCTACGCAAGCGGTTTGGCTGGTGCTGGGTGTGTTGGCCTTGGCGTTTGTGGGTTGCTGCCTTGGCGCTATGCTGGTGGTTTGGTTAAACCGCGGGCACAGTTTGCGTGGCACCGGCAAAGGTATTTTGTTTTTTGCGTTCTTTTTGCTAAGCTGGGTGCCCATTGGCATTATTTGCCTGTTTAAAAAGCAAGCCAAGTGGGATGAAATTAAGCACACCAACGCGGTTGGCATAGAGGCGGTTAAAAACCGAAAGAAATAGTTAACAGCTAAAACAATGCGTTAAAACTTATACATAACACAAAATATCAGCCCTTTAAAAGGCTGGTATTTTGTGCTTTTGCTATTTTTGCAAAGGGTTTGTTTGCGGCCTTTAATTTAGATATGCTTTGGTATGTTGGCTGGTTTTTGGGTGCAATTAAATGCAAAAAAGCAGCGCAACACGGCTTGATACTTTGGGCGGCATATGCTACTATTTTAAAATATTTATGTAACTATAGTTTGCTTTTGCCCAAGGCGCCATTTGCCTTTTTTACATAAAACAAAACAGGTTGCTTTGGCCAGCTTAAAGCACCCGGCTTTGCAGAAAGGAAGAGAGCATGCCAGAACCACAAAAAAAGAATTTACGAGAAACCATAGAAACGGTGGAGGAAACCGCAGAAACCACCCTTGCCAAAGCGCAAGAAAAACTGGAAGAAGGGGTGGAAGCTGTTTTAAAGGACGTACCCCCTGAAAAACGCAAAAAGCGAAAAAAACGCCGCTGGTATAAACATGTAGACGTGAATAAGGGAGAAAAAAGCTTTGCGGCAGGTATGAATATCTACAAAATATTGTGGGTGTTTATTTTTGGCTGCGTTATTGGTGTTTTGTGGGAAACCCTATACGTATATTTTGGCACCGGAGAGATACAACGGCGCAGCGGCATGCTATATGGCCCTTTTAACCAGGTGTATGGGTTTGGCGCGGTACTGTTTTCGGTAATATTATACCGCTACCGCAAAAAAAATGGCTTTATTATATTTTTAGCCAGCGCCTTGCTGGGCATGGGGTTTGAATATATTTGCAGCTGGGTGCAGCAGATTATGTTTGGCAGTACTTCTTGGGATTATAGCGACATGCCGCTAAACCTTGGCGGGCGCATTAACCTGGAGTATGGAATTGGCTGGGGCATTATGGGGCTGCTGTTTTTAACCCATTTTTGGCCCTGGATGAGCGAGATGATAGAGCGAATACCCAACACCTTTGGCAAAACCCTTACCATTGCTTTTACGGCCTTTTTGGCCCTTAACTTGGCGCTTTCGGCGGTGGCGGTTTACCGCGAGGGCGAGCGTATAAAAGGCAGCCCCCCTGCCAATTTTATAGAGGTATGGATTGACAAGGTATACCCCAACGAGTATATGGCAAAAAAATACCCCAGCATGACCTTTAAAGATGCCGAGGGAAACACGGTGTTGCTAACGGCACAGGGCGATGTGCAACAAGAACTGGCTGGCCCAATAGCTACCCCTGCCAAGGCATAAAACGGCCAATACATAACCACAAAAGCTCCCCTTGTTTACCCTGTTGGCAAGCAAGGGGAGCTTTTTATGCACAAATTATTTTGTTTATTTTTGAAATAGCCGCCGGATGCGGTAATCGATATACACAAACATGCCGGCAAACATGCTGCCCTCTACCCAAAAATAGTGGAAGAGGTTTTTCCAGTAAAAAGGGGGCTTTTTTATTTTGCCAAAGGCGGCAAAGCCCTCGCGCATGCCCTGGCGCCAAGGTGCCCCAAACCCACGAATGTGAAAAAACAAGGTTTTAATAAGATAACCCGGAATAAGAAAGGGCAGGTTTAAAACAAACATAACCAGCGGCATATTTTTGTAAGGCAGCAACAGGTTATTGCGCCCGCTTTGCACGGCTTTAAAGTTATTGTATTTGGCGCCGGTGGTGCCGCTGGTGGTGGCCCCGGCAATGTGGGTGCAGCGGGCGGTGGGGCAAAAATAGTTTTTGTAGCCCAGGTTGTTGGCACGCCAGCTAATATCCACATCCTCTAAATAGGCAAAAAAGGTTTCGTCAAACAAGCCAATTTCGTCAAAAAAGGCACGGCGGTATAGGGCGGCCCCCCCGCAGGCAGAAAAAATACGCCGGGGTTTTTGGTAGCGGGCGGCGGGCAGGCCATCGCCCCGCTTGCAGGCCCAGCCCAAAAGGGTCATGTAATCGCCGGCATCATCGGCCTTTTGCGGCTCAAAATGGCGCAGCATTAAGCACTGCACCGCAAAGGCATTGGGGTGGGCCTGCATGGTTTGCAGCAGCTGGGCCAGCATATCCGGCTCGGCAAAAGCATCGTTGTTAAACAGCAGCACGTAGGGGGCAGCCGCTAGCTGTATGCCCTTGTTAACCGCCGCCGAAAACCCGGTGTTTTCGGTGTTTTCTATTAAAGTATAGCCGGGGCGGCCTTTATAGCTGCGGGCGGTGGCAAGGCTGGCATCGGTAGAGCCATTGTCCACAACAATCAATTCAAAATCCTGCTCGGTTTGGGCGTACAGGCTTTCGATACAACCCTGCAGCCAACCAGCGCCATTTAGGTTGGGCAGTACAATGCTGGCTTTCAAAATTAGCGGTCTCCCTTCGTGTAAATTGCACGCAAAATCAATAGCCCTATTGTACACCAAAGGTAGGGTATAAGGCAATTTTATCGTTTGCACTTATGTGTTGCGGGCGTGGCTGTGTTATACTAGGCGTAGCTATTTAAGCCAAAAGCTTGCCTGCACAGCTTGTACTGGCCGGCTACAATGCGCAAAAAGCCAAAGGAGAGGGTTGTGCTATGCGAAAGCTTTCAGAGGTTCGGCTGTTTTTGTTGGATATGGACGGAACCTTTTATTTAGAGGACAAGCTGCTGCCCGGCGCCACAGAGTTTTTAGCGGCCTGTACACAAAAAAACATTCCGTATACCTTTTTAACCAATAATTCCTCTAAAAGCGGGGAGGCCTATATTCAAAAGCTGGCGGGGCTTGGGGTGCAGGTAAGCCCGCAGCAAATGTTTACCTCGGGCGATGCCACCCTGCTGTACCTGCGAAAAAATGGGTTTGCAAAGCAGCTTTTGCTGGTGGGCACCCCAAGTTTAGAAGAACAGTTTACCGCCGAAGGATACCAGCTAAACACCGCCGCCCCCAAAGCGGTTGTGCTTGGGTTCGATACCGGCATTACCTATCAAAAGCTAACCAATTTGTGCAATGCGGTGCGGGCAGGGCTGCCGTACATTGCCACCCACCCAGATTTTAATTGTCCGGTGCAGGGTGGGTATATCCCCGATATTGGTGCCGTAATTGCTTTTGTGCAAGCCGCCACCGGCCGCCTGCCCGATGTAGTGGTGGGCAAGCCCAACGGCCTTATTGCCCAAATGGCCGCCCAGCGCTTTAACCTGCCGGTGCAGCAGTTGTGCATGGTGGGCGATAGGCTATATACCGATATTGCGCTGGGGCGTGCCGGGGTGCAAACGGCGCTGGTGCTAAGCGGCGAAAGCACCCGGGAAGATTTGGCCACCAGCGAGTTTGTGCCAGACCATGTGTTTAAAAACCTGGCCGAGATGACACAGGCCCTGCTGGCAGAATAAGGTGTTTAATACAAGTGTTGTACCTATATGCCGCATAAAAAAGCACTTAAAATGCCGCGGCAAAAGCAGCTTTGCTATAAAAGGGCATGGCCCAAAGCCGTGCCCTTTGTGTTTTGCTATGGTTGAACTTATAGCCCCAATCCGTGTATAATATAGTTTGCTAAATTAAAAACCAGCCCAGTGTATGGCAGTGCTTGTGTGCGCTAGATGCTGGCTGTTAAAGCGTACCATTATAATAACCCCCCAAAACAGTGCACACCAGGAGGAACCACAATGCTGCGAACTTTTTTTTGGATTGGCTGGTTGTTTGCCTATTTATTTGTAAGCTTGCCAGAGTATTTTAAAGCCAAGAGCTTGGGCAAGCAAGGCCGTGTGGAAGAACAACAGCAATTGGTGCGCAAAAAGGTAAAAAAATGGGCAACCGTGTTGCTGCGTTATACCAAGGTAAAACTGGTGGTTACCGGCACCGAAAACCTGCCCCCCACCGATGAAGCAGTAGCCTTTGCAGCCAACCACCAAAGTTATTTCGATATTCCGGTATTGCTTTCGGGGTTGGATTTTCCCCGGGCATTGCTGGCTAAAAAAGAATTAAGCCGGGTGCCCCTGCTGCGTGGTTGGATGAATTTGCTGGGCTGTTTATATGTAGATAGGCACGATGTAAGGGCCTCGGTGGCGGTATTAAAAGACTGTGAAGCGCTGCTTGCATCCGGTTCTTCGCTTATTATATGCCCCGAGGGTACGCGCTCGAAGGCGGACGAAATGGGCGAGTTTAAGGCGGGCATTGTGCGGGTGGCAACCAAGGCTAAGGTGCGCATTGTACCCATTGCCATAGATGGTACCTATAAAGCGCTAGAGGGCAACCAAGGCCGCATGAAAAAATGCACTGTGCGCATGGTAATACTGCCCGCTATAGAAACCGAAGGCCTAAGCCGGGAAGAGCAAAAGGCCCTGCCCGCTAAGCTAGAGGGGATTATCCGTGCGGCCAAAGATGACCGCCCACCGGGGTGGCAAGGGTAACCCCGGCCTTTAACTGAAAAAGACCGAAGGAGTTATTCCTTCGGTTTTTGTGATATTTACCATAGCATGTGGCGTTTTAATAGCCATTTTGCTATACTAGAATCAATTCAAAACCAAGATGGTTTGCAGCCGCGCGAGGGAAGACACGAAGATCGCCAGAGGGCGGTTAGCTCGCCCTTTATAGCCAACCACATGCCCTTCAGCCGTAGCGGTGGGCACATAATAAGCAAAACAAAGCCTGTTTAAAGGAGACGCCCCTGTGCAAAAACAACCCCATAAAAACAAAATAGCAAAAATAGGCCTTGGGCTGCTGCTTTGCGCCCTGTTGGTGGTGTACTGCTTTGTGCCGGTTCTGGCCGAAGGCTCGTTATATCAGCCAGATTTTGATGTGCAGGCAGAAGCGGTGTATTTGGTAAATGGGGATTCTGACCTGGCAGTGTACCAAAAAAATGCCGATACCCCGCTGGTAATGGCAAGCCTTGTTAAAATGATGACCTGCCTTGTGGCGATAGAAAAAGTGCAGGATTTGGACGCTGAAACGGTTACCGCCAAGCAATGGGTGTTTGATGAGTTGTACGGCAAAAATGCCTCGAATGCCGATATATGGAAAGGCGAAACCCTTACTGTGCGCGAGCTTTTGCATGCCATGCTAATGCCCAGCGCCAACGAGGCAGCACTGATGCTGGCCGAGCATGTTTCGGGCGGGTATATACCCAACTTTTTATACATGATGAACAGCAAAGCCGCAGCGCTGGGCTGCACCGGCACTACCTTTGCAGACCCAAACGGGCTTTCTACCGATAATATAACCACCGCCCGCGATATGTACCTAATAACCAAAGCCTTTATGGCAAACCCGGTTTTGGTAGAAATTGCGTCGTCTAACAGTTACGAAATGGCCGCCCACAACCACCCGGCCCCGTATTATATTGCTACCACCAACCGTTTTTTGGTGGCTAGCGACCCTTACGCTAAAAAATTCAATTCCATTGCAAGCTCGGTGGTGGCGGGCAAAACCGGCAGCCTGGGCGAATGGCAAAATTTTGCCAGCAAAGCGGTAAAAGATGGCGTAACCTACTACTGCATTGTGCTAAACAGCCCCAATGCAGCCGATGCGCTGGCAGCCGAAAAGCAGTATACACAGGTGCGCCCGGCTTTGTACGAAACCGGGCAGCTGTACGAATGGGTGTTTGCAAACTTTAGTACCCGTGCCGCGCTGGATGTAAGCAAGCCCATTACCGAAATACGGGTGAAATATTCTACCGAAACCACCACCGTGCGCCTAATGCCCGAAAGCGATTTAAAAACCGTGCTGCCCAACGGCGCAAACGATAACACCATTATTAAAAACTTTCATCTGCCAGAGTATTTGTCGGCCCCGCTAAAACAGGGCGAGGTGGTGGGTACGGTTACCCTTGTGTTAGAAGGGCAAGAAATTGGCACCGCAAACCTGCTGGTATCGCAGGATGTAAACCGAAACTGGGTGTTGTTTGGGGTGCAAAAAATAGGCGAATTTTTTGGTACGGTAGCCTTTAAAATATTGCTGGTGGTGCTTGTGCTGGCAATAGCTGCCCGTGTGCTTTGGGTGGCGCGTGCCAACAAAAATAAAAAGCAACAAGCAAAAGCCACCCAAAGGCCGCCGGCGCAGGGGGCAAAGCCGCAGCTGCAAAACCAGCCCAAGGCCAGTGGGCAACCACCCCGCCGCCCGCCACAAAATAAGGGTAGAGATGACCGGGATAGGCGATAAGTTGGTTTTAGCTGGGAAAAATCCCCCAGTCAAGTTGTTCCTTTAACATTTGCCAAAAAGCAAACTAGTTCTTTGTTTTTTTGCCCTTAACTAGTAACTAACAACTACCTGTTAATAGCCCTTGCTATCCTTCTTTAACCACAAGCTACCAGAGAATGACAACTATTTTATGGAGGCCTACTATGAACACTGAAAAGATGAGCCGCAACCTTACCATGATGATGGACTTTTACGAGCTGACCATGGCAGCCGGTTATTTTGAGGATGGGTACCAGGAAAAAATTGCAGTATTTGATATGTTTTTTAGGCAGATACCCGACGATGGCGGGTTTGCCATTATGGCAGGCCTTGCCCAGTTTATAGAGGCAATTGAAAACTTTGGCTTTACCGAGGCGGATATTGACTACCTGCGCAGCAAAGGCGAATTTTCGGAACCGTTTTTGGATTATCTGCGCAATTTCTCCTTCCACTGTAATGTGTGGGCTATCGAAGAGGGGACGCCGATTTTCCCCGGGGAGCCAATGCTAACGGTAGAGGGCCCCTGCATAGAGGCCCAGCTGATAGAAACCCTGCTGTTGGTTACCTTTAACCACCAAAGCTTAATTTGCACCAAGGCCAACCGGGTGGTGCGTGCTTGCAACGGCCGCACCGTGCTAGAGTTTGGCGCCCGCCGTGCGCAAGGGTACGATGCTGCCCTGTATGGTGCCCGTGCCGCCTATATTGGCGGTGTGGCAGCCACCAGCTGCGTAATGGCCGATAGAGAATTTGGCATACCTGCCGCCGGCACCATGGCGCATAGCTGGGTGCAAATGTTCCCTACCGAGTACGAGGCCTTTAAGCGCTACGCCGAAATTTACCCCGAAAATTGCATGCTGCTGGTAGATACCTACAGCGTGGTAAAAAGCGGTATACCCAACGCCATCCGGGTGTTCGATGAAGTGCTAAAACCCCGTGGTATTCGGCCTAAGGGCATTCGGATAGACTCGGGTGATATTGCGTACCTATCCAAAAAATCTCGTAAAATGCTGGAGGCAGCCGGGTATGGCGATGTGGAAATTTGCGCCTCTAACTCGCTAGATGAATACATTGTGCGCGATTTGCTGCTGCAAGGCGCCGAGCTGGACAGCTTTGGCATTGGCGAAAATTTAATCACATCGAAATCGGACCCGGTGTTTGGCGGGGTGTACAAGCTGGCCGCTGTAAAAGAGAACGGGGCCTATATACCCAAAATAAAGGTAAGCGAAACAGCCGCCAAAATAACCACCCCCCACCTAAAAAAGCTGTGGCGCATTTACGATAATGCCACCGGCAAAGCCATGGCCGATTATATTACCATGTTTGATGAAGAGGTGGATGCCACCAACGGCATTACTTTGTTTGACCCCGTAGAAACCTGGAAGCAAAAAACCTTTACCAACTGCACGGCGGTGCTGCTATCCACCCCTATTTACCAAAATGGCAAGCTGGTGTACCAAAGCCCGCCGCTGGCCGATATACGCGCACGCTGCATGCAACAGGTAGACCTTTTGTGGGAAGAAGTAAAACGCTTTGAAAACCCCCACCGTTATTATGTAGACCTTTCTCGGAAATTGTGGGATGAACGCCAGCGTTTATTGCACGAAGCCGGGGGAGAACAGTAAGCTGCCCCTGCGGCAAGGTAAAGCCACGCTTGCTTACATACAATAGGGTGAGTGCTCGAACGGCTTCACGCTTTTAAAACCGAATAGTTTTGAAGTTTACTAAGTATAAAAAGGTGCCTTAAAAGGTTGCTTTAAGAAAATGTCATCCTGAACGAAGTGAAGGATCTTTTGGTAAGATTCTTCGCTGCGCTCAGAATGACAGTGGGTTTTCTTAACTTGGCAACCTTTTAAGGCACCTGCTTTGTGGTGCAATTATTTTTTTGTGGTGGTGGGCATGTGCTGCCCGCAACTGGCGCAAGCGCCATCGCAAGAGGCGCAATCGCAGCCGCCTTTTTTAGAGATGCGGCGAACAGCAAAAAACAGCGCCACCGCAATAATTGCAATAATAATGATGGTAGGAATCATGGTTTTGCCCTCCTTTGGGCTGGGGAAATAACAGTGTGTTTATAAAATTAATGTTGCATTGCGGCCTTGTTTAAAGGGTTTTGCGCAGGCCGCAGTAGCAAGAATAAGAAGACGGCAAGCAGCACAACGGCAACACCGGTGCCAACCCCAAAGGCCCCGCCGGTAAGTAGGCTGCCAAACTGGTACACCATTAACGAAATAACATAAGCAAAAACAGTTTGGTAGGCTACGGCAAACAGCGTCCATTTTGTGCTGGCCATTTGGCGTTTAATGGCGCCAATGGCAGCAAAGCAGGGTGCACATAACATGTTAAAAATAAGAAACGACATGGCCCCTGCAATATTGGGGAACATAGCCATGGTGGCCTGCCACAGGCCAAGGCCCTCGGCTTCTTCGCCAAGGCCGTATAAAACGCCTAGGGTGCTAACCAGGTTTTCTTTGGCAACCAGGCCCGAAATAGTACCCACGGCGGCACGCCAATCTGCAAAACCAAGCGGGGCAAAAATAGGGGCTATAAAACGGCCAATTACAGCCAAAATGCTGTTTTCGGCCTCTACCATGCCAAAACCACCATTAAACCCAAAGCTGGCCAAAAACCAAATTAAAACAGCAGAAGCAAAGATAACAGTGCCGGCTTTTACAATAAAGGAACGCACCCGCTCCCACATGTGCAGCAGCAGGCCTTTAAGGGCGGGCCAGTGGTACTGCGGCAGCTCCATTACAAAGGGCGAAGCCTCGCCGGCAAACAGCTTGGTTTTCTTTAAAATGATACCGGATACCAGCACCGCGGCTACCCCTATAAAGTACATTAAGGGGGCCATCCACCAGGCACCGCCTAAAATAGCGCCCGCAATAAGGGCAATAATGGGTAGTTTTGCACCACAGGGAATAAAGGTGGTGGTAATAATGGTCATGCGGCGGTCCTTTTCATTTTCGATGGTTTTGGTTGCCATAATGCCGGGCACACCACAACCGCTGGAAATAAGCATGGGAATAAAGCTTTTGCCCGAAAGGCCAAACTTGCGGAAGATGCGATCCATAATAAAAGCAACACGTGCCATATAGCCACAATCTTCTAAAAAGCCAAGCAGCAAAAACAGCACCACCATTTGGGGCACAAACCCAAGCACAGCGCCCACGCCACCCACAATGCCATCCACCACAAGGCTAACCAGCCATTCGGCGGTGCCAAGGCCGGTTAACCAGCTTGCAAGGCTGGGCATAATCCACTCGCCAAACAGGGTTTCGTTGGTAAAATCGGTTACTATGGTGCCTACTGTGCTTACCGAAATATAGTATACAGCCAGCATAATAACGGCAAAAATAGGCAACGCCAGCCAGCGGTTGGTAACCACACGGTCAATTTTGTCCGACGTTGTGAGCCCGTGCTGTTTTTTATGCACAGCCTGCTTCATTACGCCGGCAATAAAGGTGTAGCGCTCGCTGGTAATAATGCTTTCGCTGTCGTCATCATATTCGTTTTCTATGGTTTCGATAATGCGGCTAATTTGCCCGGTTTTAGCGGTGGGCAGGGCAAGCTCTTGCAGGGCTTTTTCGTCACGCTCAAACAATTTAATGCTATACCAGCGCTGCTGGTTAGCAGGCACTTTGCCTGCTATAATACCATCAATTTCGGCTAAGGCAGCCTCAATATCGTTTGCATACCGGTGGCTTGCCATAAAGGTTTTTTGGCCTGCATTTTTGGCGGCAAGCTCGGCCGCAGCAATAATACCCTCGCCCTTAATGGCACTGGTTGCTACCACAGGGCAGCCCAGTTGTTCGCTTAATTTATTTATGTCCACCACATCGCCGGTTTTGCGCAAAATATCGGCCATGTTCAGGGCCACCACCACCGGCAGCCCAATTTCTAAAATTTGGGTGGTAAGGTATAGGTTGCGCTCCAGGTTGGTGCCATCTACCAGGTTTAAAATGGCACCGGGGCTTTCGTGCAATAAATAATCGCGGGTAACAATTTCTTCGGGGGTATAGGGCGAAAGCGAATACACGCCGGGTAAATCTATCACCGTAATGTTTTTGTTGCCACGCAGGGTACCTGCCTTTTTTTCTACCGTAACACCGGGCCAGTTGCCCACATATTGGGTAGCGCCGGTTAGGTTGTTAAACATGGTTGTTTTGCCGCTGTTTGGGTTGCCTGCAAGGGCGATGGTAATGCTCATTGGGGTGCCTCCTAGGTTAATAAGACATAGCGGTTAGCAACAGCTAACCAATGGGCTAAAAATAAAAGGTGATGCTTGGGGCAAAGCCCCTGCGCGCCTTTGGCATGTTTTACGCAGCATATCCTGTTTATTGCCCTTTTACTTGGCTGGGCAATAAATAAAAGTTATACTACCTCTATATTTTCGGCCTCGCTTTTACGAATGCTAAGCTCGTACCCACGCAGGGTTACTTCAACAGGGTCTCCCAGTGGGGCCACCTTGCGCACATATATCTCGGTGCCTTTGGTAACGCCCATATCCATAATGCGGCGCTTTAGGGCGCCCTCGCCGTTTAGCTTGGCAACCGTAACGGTTTCGCCAGGTTTTACGTTTCGCAGGGTTCTCAATACCTTTTCCTCCTTATTTTTACCACCAATACTATACAATATTAAATTAGCCCACCATAATACGCATGGCCATGGCCTGGCTTATGGCAACACGGGCATCTTTAACACTGGCAATAATGTTGCCGCCGTTTTCGCACACAACGGTAGCGGTTGCCCCCTCTACAAAGCCAAGGTTTGCTAAAAAGCGGCGGGTATCATCTTTGCCGCGCACCGCCGCCACCACCACCGGTTGGCCGGGGGTAGCCAGCGCAAAAGGCAATTGTGCCCCGTGTACGCGTGCTTCGCCCTTGCTGGGGCGCATGTGGGCATGGGCAACTGCAGAATGATGCATAAAAACAACTCCTTAGTTTTGAGGAAAGAAACTTTGCTTTAATGGCAGGGCATTGGCGTGTTAGCAAACGCTAACCCGCCAGGATAATAATAGCTGGTTAGCAATTGCTAATCAACTATATTTATTCTACCGCTTAAAAAGAGGAATGTCAACCAATAATTAAAAATATTTTTTGACTGACTATTGACATTTAATCAGTCAGTTTGTATACTGGTAAGGCGGTACAAAATTACCCCAAAAAGCCCAAACAGAAAGGGAGGTGGTTACAAATGCCAAAGCCCAAAGCACGCGTTACCAAAGCGCCCGAAGAACGCCGCGCAGAGCTGATTTTGGCGGCACGAGAGTTGTTTGATAAAAACGGAATTGACAAGACCCGTGTTTCGGATATTGTAAAGCGGGTAGGGGTTGCGCAAGGGGTTTTTTACTATTATTTTAACTCTAAAACCGAGATGATAAACGCTGTGGTAGAGCAGGTAGAAGCCGAGATAAAGCAGCGGATATCCTTGATATTGGCCGATGAAACAGCCAATTTTTATAAAAAACTGGCCGATTATATTGAATTGTATATTGATTTGATAGACCAGTTTTTGGCCGATGATGTGGACTGCCTGCCAGTGCCAGAAAGCGAATTTTACGAGCAAAGCCTATTGGCGCAGCAAGGCCAGCAACTGCTAGGGCAAAGCCTGCAAACCCTTATAAAACAAGGGGTAGAAGATGGCACCCTAACCTTGCGGTATCCGCAGCAAACAGCGGGGGTGCTTTTGCTTGGCCTGCGGGGCATTAGCGCCGTAAAACTGCCCACCCGCACCATGGTATACAGCATTGTAGAGCAAAGCCTGTGTTTGCCCGGTGGCAAACTGATGCAATATATGAAGCCGCCTAAACAAAAAAAATAAAAGACCCTTGCCCCACAAAAAACCTTACTTTAAAAAACAAGGAGTAATGAACATGACAGCCTACAGCGAAGAAGTGCCTGAACTGCTGCGGCAGCTGCAAACCGACCCCGCCACCGGCCTAACCGAGAGCGCGGCAAAAGCCACCCTTGCAAAAGTTGGCAAAAACCAGCTTACCGCTAAAAAGAAAAAGGGGATGCTGGCCCGGTTTATAGACCAATTTAAAGACCCTATGATTATTGTGCTGCTGGTTGCGGCCGTTATTAGCTTTGTAGTAGCGCTAAACGGGCACGATAGCAAAGAGTTTTTTGAACCTGTGCTTATTTTGCTAATTGTGGTGGCCAATGCCATTATGGGCGTTTCGCAAGAAAGCAAGGCCGAAAAAGCACTGGACGCGCTGAAAGAAATGAGCGCACCCCATGCCCGGGTACTGCGTGGTGGCGCCGAGGTTGTAATCGACTCGGTAGATGTGGTGCCGGGCGATATTGTACTAATTGAAGCCGGCGATTTTATCCCTGCCGATGGCCGCCTGATTGTTTCGGCCAGCCTGCGTAGTGAAGAATCGGCCCTGACGGGCGAGAGTGTACCCACCGAAAAAGAAGCAGATGCCATTGTAAAAGAAGACGCCCCCCTGGGCGACCGCCACAACATGGTGTACTCGGGTTGTTCGGTGGCATATGGGCGTGGCCGCTATGTGGTTACCGCCACCGGTATGCAAACCGAAATGGGCCGTATTGCCGGCCTGCTAAACGACGAGCAGGAAGGTGTCACCCCCTTGCAGCAAAAGCTGGCAAAGCTTAGCAAGGTGCTGGGTATTATTGTGCTTATTATTTGCGCCGGCATTTTTGGGCTGGGTTTGTTTGGCTTTTTTGGCAGCGATATGAGCATTATTGATATTTTCATGGTAGCGGTTTCGCTGGCGGTTTCGGCTATTCCCGAAGGGCTGCCCGCCATTGTTACCATTGTGCTTGCCATTGGCGTGCAGCGCATGGTTAAAAAGCACGCCATTATTCGCCGCCTGCCTGCGGTAGAAACACTGGGTTCGGCCTCGGTTATTTGCAGCGACAAAACCGGCACCCTTACCCAAAACCGCATGACCCTTGTGCAGGCTTACGATGATGCAACCGATAAAACCGAAGCCATTACCGGCACCAACAGCCAAGAGGTGCGCAAGCTGCTAATGTACGGCGCCCTTTGCACCGATGGCAGCATTGCGGTAGAGGGCGACAGCGTGAAGCATTTGGGAGACCCCACCGAAACCAGCATTGTGCTGGCGGCTTACAACAACGGTATGCCCAAAGAAGAACTGATGGAAAAATACCCCCGCTTGGCCGAGGTACCGTTCGATTCGGACCGCAAGCTGATGAGTGTAATTTGCGAAATAGACGGCAAAAAAGTGGTTATCACCAAAGGCGCGTTCGATTCGATTGCACCCCGCTGCATTGCCGGCAATATTGAAAAAGCCCGTGTGCTGAATGACGAGATGAGCGCACAGGCACTGCGTATGTTGGCGGTTGCTTATAAAGTGGTAGACGAAGTACCCCAAAAACCCAACAGCGAAAACGTAGAGTTTGACCTGATATTGATGGGCCTTGTGGGCATGATTGACCCGCCCCGCCCCGAAGTGCGGGATGCCGTTAAGGTGTGCCGTGAGGCTGGCATTAAAACCGTAATGATTACCGGAGACCACGTGGTTACCGCCAGCGCCATTGCCAAGGACCTTGGCATACAGCAAGAAAACGACCGTGCCATTACCGGCACCGAGCTTGCCCAGATGAGCGAAACCGAACTGGACGAGCAGGTGGACCACATTACGGTGTACGCTCGTGTTTCGCCCGAGGATAAAATTAGAATTGTAAAAGCCTGGCAAAGCCGTAACGAAATTGTGGCGATGACCGGCGACGGTGTAAACGATGCCCCTGCCCTAAAAGCAGCCGATATTGGCTGCGCCATGGGTATTACCGGCACCGACGTTGCCAAGGGCGCCGCCGATATGACCCTAACCGACGACAACTTTACCACCATTGTAGACGCCGTAAAAGAAGGCCGTGGCATTTACGATAATATCCGCAAGGTAATTGGTTACCTGCTGGGCACCAATATTGGCGAAGTGCTAACCGTGTTGTTTGCCATTTTAATTTGGAAAGAAACCCCGCTGCTTTCGATGCAGCTATTGTGGATTAACCTTGTTACCGATGGCCTGCCCGCCATTGCCCTTGGCCGCGAAGCCGTAGAAGACGATGTGATGAAGCAAAACCCCCGCCCCAAAAACGAAGGTATTTTTGCCGGCGGCATGGGTGTTCAGGTAGTTTTGCAGGGCATTATGTTTGGTGCCCTAACCCTTGTTGGGTTTGCCCTGGGCCATTTTTGGAACATGGGCTCGCTAGCCGATGCGCAAAGCGGCGAGACAATGGCGTTTTTGGTATTGGCCCTTACCCAGGTATTCCACTCGTTCAACATGCGGTCCAACAAATCTCTATTTAAAATTGGGCCGTTTACCAACAAACACCTAAATGGTGCCGCCGCACTTTCTATTGTGCTAACACTGCTAGTTGTGTTTATTCCCCCTGTTGCGGTTGCCTTTGGCCTTACCCAGCTGCCCCCGCTTATGTACCTAATTGCGCTTGCTCTTGCGTTTGTGCCCATACCAGTAATAGAGCTTACCAAGGCGCTAGGCTTGCACAAAAAGATGAAATAACCCAAGGCAAAAATTAAGGGGGCCTAGCGGCGTCAGCTGCGCAAATGCACGGCAGTTGCATACCTTATGTATGTGGCCTTTGTGCATTCGCTTGCTTCCTTGCTTTGCCCGCCTTTCTTTTTGCCTTGCCTGTAACAAGGGGAACCTAGCGGCGTCAGCTGCGCAAATGCACGGCAGTTGCATACCTTATGTATGCGGCCTTTGTGCATTCGCTTGCTTCTTTATTTTCTCCGTTTTTAAAATCCCTGCCATATTTTTTAATATGGCGGGGATTTTGGCATATAGGGGTTTTTAAACAGGCGTAAATGGTGTAGAATAGAGTTAAAAGGTAAGCGGATATTTTACGTTGAAAGGGTGGTTTTGTGACCAATTTAGAAGCGATAGACCGCCGGATAAGCAGGCGCAGCTATGCCGGCCCGGTGCCGGCCGAAAAACAAACCTTGTTGCAGCAACAAATTAAGCGTGTAAATGCCAAAAGTGGGCTGGCCATTCGGTTTGTGGCCGAAGGCGGCACCTTATTTGGTGGTTTTGCCGCAAGCTACGGCATGTTTAGTGGCGTGCGCAGCTTTTTTATGCTGGTTGGCAACCAAGCCGACCCTCACCTGAAAGAAAAAGCGGGCTACTACGGCCAGCAGCTGGTGTTAGAAGCCACAAAGCTGGGCCTTGGCACCTGCTGGGTGGGCGGCACCTTTAACCGCAAAACCCTAACCCGCGCCCTGCAACCGGGGCAGCAATTGGTGGCTGTTATTGTGGTGGGGCTGGTAAAGCAAGTGCAAACCGTAAAAGAAAAACTGGTGTACAACGTGGCACACCGCAGCAGCAAAACCCCTCAGCAAATGATGGAGACCGACCTGACCCCGCCAAGCTGGTTTGTAAATGGTGTAACGGCGGCCAGCAAAGCGCCCTCGGCCATTAACCGGCAACCGGTATGCTTTAGCTGGCAAAAAGGGGTGGCCCGTGCCGAAATTGCGGCCGAAACCGACAGCGAATGGATAGACCTTGGCATTGCCAAGCTGCATTTTGAACTAGCGGCAGGTGGTACCTTTGCCCTTGGCAACAGTGCCATTTTCACACCAGTTGGTGGGGATATATAAAAATAACATCTGGCAAATACAATGCCAACAAAAGCCGAGAATTCTCTCGGCTTTTGTTTTATATTGCACAAAAGGCTGTTTTGCCGTTGTGTTATAAGCGGGGCTTTCCATACTTCTGTCGCATAAAATTCACAACTTGTTCGTATTTTAAGCAATAAAGATGGTATAATTAAATAGTTAAGGATGTTAACTAAACTACCCCATTTTTTGGGTGAATATAAAGTGCCAAAAGGAGGATGGCGATGAGCCATTTTATCGAATTTGCCAACGTAACCAAAACCTACAAGGTAGGCGAAATTGAAACCCACGCCGTGCGCGATGTAAGCTTTGCCATTGAAGAAGGAGAGTTTTGCGTAATTGTGGGGCCTTCGGGGGCGGGCAAAACCACCATTTTAAACATGCTGGGTGGCATGGATAGCGCCACCAGCGGAAAAATATTGTTGGATGGGCAGGAGATTTCGGCCTACAACCAAAAGCAGCTAACCGGCTACCGCCGGCACGATGTTGGGTTTGTGTTTCAGTTTTATAACCTGGTGCAAAACCTTACCGCCAAAGAAAACGTAGAGCTTGCCAGCGAAATTTGTAAAAACCCGCTAGACCCTGTAACCGTGCTGGGGCAGGTGGGGCTAGGCCACCGGGTTAATAACTTTCCGGCGCAGCTTTCGGGGGGCGAGCAACAGCGTGTTGCCATTGCAAGGGCCCTTGCCAAAAACCCCAAACTGCTATTGTGCGACGAGCCCACCGGCGCCCTGGACGATGGCACCGGCAAGGCCATTTTAAAATTATTGCAACAAACTTCGCAGCAATCGGGCATGACGGTGGTGGTAATTACCCACAACCACGCCATTACCCAAATTGCCCAGCGGGTAATTGCCGTAAAAGATGGCCAAATACGCAAACAAACCCTAAACCCGCACCCCACGCCGGTAGACGAAATAGAATGGTGAGGGCGGCATGATACGAAAAAACTACCGAAAAAATATTTTTAGGGAAATTAAATCTACCCTAAACCGCTTTGTTGCTATTTTTGCCATAACAGCCCTGGGCGCCGGGTTTTATGCAGGCCTTAAAGCCACCGGGCCCGATATGCGAAATACTGCCAACCACTATTACCATCAGCAGCAGCTGATGGATTTTAGGCTGCTTTCTACCTTTGGTTTTACACAGGACGATATAACCGCCCTGCGTGCCCTGCCCGAGGTAGAGCAGGTAATGCCCTCCTACACGCTGGATGTGTTAATGCAGGCCGAAGACGGCGTAGATGTTGTGCGGCTGCATGGCCTGCCGGCCAATACCAGCGCCGATAACCCTGAATACTTAAACCAGGTGATACTTACCGAGGGGCGCATGCCCACCAGCCCAAACGAATGTTTGGCCGATAGCGGAAGCGTTAAAACCCAAGGATATAAGATAGGCGATACCTTTACCCTGGCCCCCGAAAATGAACAAGATACCACCGATTTGTTAGCCGAAAAAAGCTTTACAGTGGTGGGCTTGGCGGTGTCGCCGTACTACATCACCTTTCAGCGGGGCAACACCAATATTGGCGATGGTACCCTGGATATGTTTTTGTACCTGCCCCCCAGCAGTTTCGATAGCGAATACTACACCGAAGTATTGGTTGCCGCCACCGGCGCTAGCCAGCTTTCGGCTTTTTCGCAGCAATACACCCAACTGGTAGATGACGGCATTGAAACGCTGGAAGATTTTGGCGAAGAGCGTGCCGCCGTGCGGTACAATGATATTAAAAAAGAAGGTACCGACAAGCTAAACGACGCCCGGCAAGAGCTGGCCGAAAAACAGGCAGAAGCCGATGAAAAGCTGGGTGATGCCGAAAAAACCATTGCCGATGGCGAGGCCGAAATACGCAAGGGCAAAGCCGAAATTGCAAAAAACCAAAAAAAGTTGGATGATGGCGAAACCGAGCTGAACAATGGGGCCGCCGCTGCGGCCGGCGCCCGTACCCAGCTAGAGGCTGGCCAGGCGGAATACGACAATAATCTGCTTGCTTTTAACGAGCAAAAGGCAGCTTACGATGCTGCCAATGCCCAGCTAGAGCAAACCCGGCAAATGCTAACCGAGCTACAGGCCAACCTTACGGTGTTGGGCCAGTTGCCGGCACAAATGCAACAGCTAGATGCTGCGATTACACCACTGGAAGAATTGGAGCAACAGGGTTTGCTAACGCCGGAACAACAGGCCCAATTAGAGGAGCTTCGGGCCCAGCGCACAGGGGCTGAAGAGGGCTTTATACTGGGCATGGGGCAGGTTACAGCCGGCCTGCGCAATTTTGCCAATGGGCTAGAGCTACAGGGCGAAGCCGAGCAAGCCGCCGGTTTGCGCACCGCTGCCGATACCGCCGATGCACTGGTTGCGGCGGGCGGGTACGATAATTACAACGCAGCGCTGGCAGTGGTAAATGCCCCGGTGGCGGGTATACAAACCCAGCTAGAGGCCGCACAGGCGGAACTGGATGCCGCCCTGCCGGCCCTGCAAGAAGGCGAAGCGGCGCTGGCCGCCGCCAAAGCGACGCTGGACAGCGGCTGGGGGCAGCTACATGCCGCCGAAGGCCAATTAGCCGCCGCCCGTGCCGAAATAGAGGAAGGCAAGGTAGAGCTGGCCAAGGCACGCAAAACCTTGGCCAACGCCGAAAAGGAACTGGCCGACGGCAGGCTGGAGTATGAAACAGAAAAGGCCGATGCCGAGAAAAAATTGGCCGAAGCAGGCGAAAAAATAGAGGACGCCCAAAAAGAGCTGGACGACCTTGAAAAACCCACCTGGTACGTAACCGGGCGAGACGCAGGCCCCGGCTACAGTGGTTTTGATGCCGACAGCAAGCGTATCGACGCAATTTCGCAGGTGTTCCCGGTGTTTTTCTTTTTGGTGGCGGCGCTGGTGTGCCTTACCACCATGACACGTATGGTGGAAGACCAACGTACCCAAATAGGTACCCTAAAAGCGCTGGGCTTTAGTAAGGGTAGCATTGCCTTTAAATATATTTTTTATGCCGGGCTTGCCAGCCTAACTGGCAGCATTGTGGGGGTTATTGCCGGGTTTTATGTTTTCCCCGGTGTTATTTGGGCTGCCTACCAAATTATGTACTTAATGCCCAACATAAACCGTGCCACCCACATAGGGCTGGCGCTGGGCGGCATTATTGCGCTGGTGCTGTGCACCACCCTTGCCACCGTGGCCGCCTGTTATAACGAGCTACGCAGCGTGCCCGCCCAACTTATGCGCCCCAAAGCCCCCCGGCCGGGCAAACGCGTGTTGTTAGAGCGCGCCCCCTTTATTTGGAACCGGCTGAACTTTAGCCACAAGGTTACGGTGCGCAACCTGTTCCGCTATAAAAAACGCTTTTTTATGACGGTGATTGGCGTAGCCGGCTGTACCGCCTTGCTGCTAACAGGCTTTGGTTTAAAAGATTCGATTGCCGGCATTGCCGGCCAGCAGTACGGCGTAATTGATAAATACGATATGATGGTGTACACCGAGGATGCCACCAGTGGGGCTGCCGATACCCGGCTGAACAAAGAGCTGCAAACGCTGGGGCAAAGCATGTATGTTTCGCAAGATGCGATTGAGGCAAAATCGGCCAATGGCAACAGCGCCGGCATGACGGTGAACGCCTTTACCATGGAAACCCCCGAAGAAATAGATACCTTTGTGCATTTTCAAAACCGGCAAACCGGGGCCAGCATTCCCTTCCCGCAGGGCGAAGGGGTAGTGGTTACCGAAAAGCTGGCCTCCCGCCTTAAAATAGAGGAAGGCGATACCATAGAGCTGGGCCGCACCAGCGAAAAAACCACCCCGGTAACGGTGGTTGGCATTATGGAAAACTATATTATTAACTATGTGTACATGACGCCCGCCACCTACCAAAAAGTGTTTGAACAACCGCCGGAGTTTAAAACGGCACTGCTAAAACTAAACCCCGGCACCCAGCAAAGCAACAGCGAAATATTATCGGGGCTTGTAAACACCCGTGGCGTTGCCGGCGCGGCCAGTGTGCTAAGCATGACCGGCCAGGTAGATGATATGCTGGAAAGCTTGAACCAGGTTATTTGGGTAATTGTGGCCGCGGCCGCCATGCTTGCCATTGTGGTGCTGTACAACCTAACCAATATTAATATTACCGAGCGGGTGCGCGAAATTGCCACCTTAAAAGTGCTGGGCTTTTATAATGGCGAAGTAGCGGGCTATGTTTTTAGAGAAAACGTTTTGCTTACCCTTATTAGCATTGCGGTGGGCTTAGTGGGGGGCATTTTCCTGCATCGCTTTGTTATTGTTACAGCCGAAATTGACGAGGTGATGTTCCGCCGTATTATAGAGCCGCTAAGCTATGTGTGGGCGGGTTTGTTTACCATGCTGGCCAACGGTGCGGTTAGCTTGGTTATGGCACGCAAACTTAAAAAGATAGACATGGTAGAATCGCTTAAATCGGCTGAATAGCGGAATGCAACCGTTTAAAAGAGGCACAGCACTTTGGCAAAAAAAGGGGGAACCTGTTGGATTTGCAAGAACAAAAAGCGGCCCTGCGCAAAAAGATAAAAACGCAGCTGGCAAACCTTACACCCAATTACACCGGGCAGGCCGGGGCAGCTATTACAAAAACCTTGTTGGCCCTGCCGCAGTATAAGGCGGCACAAACCATTTTTTGCTATGTTAGCATAGGGCAAGAGGTTGACACCCATGCCTTTATCAAGGCTGCCCTTGTGGCAGGCAAACAGGTTTGTGTGCCCAAAACCTTGGGCGGCGGCCAAATGCAGGCACGGCAAATAACCGCGCTAAACCAGCTGCAGCCAGCCCCCTTTGGCCTTTTAGAGCCTGCCGAAAAAGCCCCGCTTGTGCCACCACAGCAGCTGGGGTTTATTGTGGTGCCCTGCCTTGCGGCTGCCCCCGGCGGCACCCGCCTTGGCCACGGCGGCGGATATTACGACCGCTACCTTGCCACCACCGGTGGCTTTGCGGTGTGCCTGTGTTATGGCCAGCTGTTGCAGCCTGTTTTGCCGGCCGGCACGTTAGATAAGCCGGTGCAGATGGTGATAACCGAAAAGGATGTTTTTAAGCCGAGCATTACAGGGTAAAATAGGTAAAAAACAGCATAGCATAAGCGTTAAATATAGGGGCTTTGCCATATTTTTATGAATATGGCAAAGCCCCTTGTATTTCATGGCTTAAGTGGTAAAATGTTTGCGATACAGCCTACAGTACCCGGCAGTTTTTGTAACAGGTTTAAATAAGCGTAATGGGTTTTGCGCTTGCGCCAAGGGGATACGTTTGCGCTTTTGGCATTGTTGCCACACGCTGATAGGGGCGTGGGGGTAAGCCCCTATTAAAACCGGCTGTTTTTAAAACCTATTATGCATAATGTACGCAATGTTTTGGCAGGAAAGTGAGTTTATATGCAGCAAAAAGCAAACAGAAAAATGCACGATTTTATAGTGGGGCCGCCCTTAAAACAAATTTTGTTGTTTGCGCTACCGCTGCTGTTGGGCAATGTTTTTCAGCAGTTTTACAACATGGCCGATACTTTTATTGTAGGCCGCACAATAGGGGTGCAGGCGCTGGCAGCGGTTGGCTGCACCGGTAGCCTTAGCTGGCTTATTGTGGGTTTTGCACAGGGGGTTACCAGTGGGTTTTCGCTTAAAACGGCGCAGCATTTTGGCGCGGGCGATGGCGACGGTGTGCGCAAAAGTTTTATTAATGGGCTGTTTTTAAGCGGCATTATTACGGTGGTGTTAACCGCCATTTCTGTGCCCTTAACCCGCCCTATGCTGGGCTGGTTAAACACCCCGCCAGAATTAATGGAAGATGCCACCATGTATTTGGTTATTATTTTTTGGGGCATTGGGGCGGCGCTGTTGTATAACCATTTAGCAAACTCTATAAGGGCACTGGGCAATGGCACCATGCCCCTGGTGTTTTTAGTGGTGGCTTGCGTAGCCAATATTGTGCTAGATTATATTTTTATTTTATATGCCGGCATGGGGGTGGCGGGTGCCGCAGTGGCAACGGTGGTGGCCCAGCTTTTGGCCAGTGCCCTTTGCTTTGTGTACATTGTAAGGCGCATGCCGGTGCTGGTGCGCTATGCCCATATTAACCAAATTAACTGGCAAGGCTGCCGCCAGCAGCTTGCGGCGGGTTTACCCATGGGGTTCCAAAACTCTATTATTGCCATTGGGGCGGTGGTGTTGCAGGTGGTGCTAAATGGCCTTGGCAGCGCTGCCGTGGGGGCTTATACCGCCGCCTCCAAGGTCGATCAATTTGCAACCCAGCCGCTAAACTCGGTGGGGGTAAGCGTGGGTACCTTTGCGGCACAAAATTATGGTGCCGGCAAAATGCAGCGCATTAAAAAAGGTGCCCTGCAAAGCACGGCGGTAAATGTGGCTTACGGTGTAGTAATGGGTGTGCTGCTTATTGCGTTTGGCGGGCAAATAGTAACCCTGTTTGTAGGCCCCGGCCAACAAGAGGTGGTGGCCCTTGCCCAAACGTACATGGGCATTACGGCCAGTTGCTACTTTATTTTGGGTATTTTATTTACCATGCGCTACACGTTGCAGGGCATTGGCCTAAGCTTTGTGCCTACCCTTGCCGGTGTAATAGAACTTGTAATGCGCAGTGCTGCTGCCCTTGTGCTGGTGCGCTTTTTGGGCTTTGCGGGGGCCTGTTTTGCAAACCCCCTTGCCTGGATAGGCTCGGCCATTCCGCTTTCCATCACCTTTTTTATCACCATGAAAAAGCTGGGTGTTTTGCCCACCAAAGCCCCAAGCCAGAAGGAAACATGAACAAGCGAGAAATGTGGGAGCCGGTTACCTTAACAAGCCCCGCTTTTACCAATGGCGGCGTAAGGCAGGGTAGGGGGTACGGGTTAACCCGGTACAAAGGGCCAAGGCAGCCATGGAAGGGCATGTTTTGCAGCAAGGTAAGTTAACCGGGGTTTGGAGCAACCGGTTTTTGCGGTAGTGGCGTGCAATTTCTACGCTAAAAAAGAGAATATTCTATGAATACAAGCCAAAAAACACACCTCTTTTGCTAAACGGCAAAAGAGGTGTGTTTTTACTTTGCGCTAATACCCCAAACTCTCGTCCACTAAAATTACCTTTATCCGGTCTTTGGTTCGTTGCTTGCCGGTTACCAAATAGCTGCAGCAAACACGTTCGGGGCTGCCGCAGCCTGCAGTCATGCCGGGCTGGCCGTTTGCAATAGAACGGCAGTGCCCTTTCTCCCGGCAATAGGTTTTAATATTTCGCCGCTGGCATATTTCGGGCGCGGTAATGGTTTTCACTCGGTGAATGGCAGCGTCCAAATCGGCCACTATTTTGTTTGTGCCCACCACCATAATAACGGTTTTGGGGCCATAAGCAATGGCACCAATGCGGTTTGCTTTGCCATCTACGTTATATAGCTCGCCATTTTGGGTAACAGCGTTGCTGCTGCAAAAGTAGGCATCAGCTTTCATGGCGTTGCAATAAATCTCGTCAATATCTTCCTCGGTTAAGCCAGGGGCATACCTATCTAAAAAAGTGTAACGCCCGCTTCGCAGGTGGTCTATTACGCCGGTTTCAAACAAACTGGCCGAGCCACCTACCGTAACAACATCGCCAGGGTTTAGTATTTGCGCAACAAGGGGTGCAACCTCTTGCTTGGTTTTTACAAAATAAGGTTTTATGTTGTTGGCTTCTAAACTATCCATTACCTTTTGTACGCTGCTATCCATGGGGGTTCCTCCTGTTTTAAAATGATAAGTTACGGATATAGATAAACATAAGCAGCATGGGGCCGCTGTAAACAGCCGCCCCATGCCCATGTAAGGTTTTTACTTTTTAAGTAATTCTTTTGCTTTAACCACCAAATTTTCGGCCGAAAGGCCAAAGTCTTTCAGCAGCTGGGCGGCGGGGCCACTGTGGCCCCATTCATCGTTAATGCCAACGCGCAGCACCGGTACCGGGGTGTTTTCGGCAAGGGTGGCGCACACGGCCTCGCCAAGGCCACCAATTACACTGTGCTCTTCGGCGGTTAGTATACGGCCGGTTTCTTCGGCGGCTTTTAGCACCAGCTCGGTATCCAGCGGTTTAATGGTGGGCATGTTAATTACCCGTGCGCTAATACCCTCGGCGGCAAGGGCTTCGCTTGCTTTTAGGGCCTCGTAGGCCATTAGGCCGGTGGCAATAATGGTAAGGTCGGTTCCGTCTTGCAGGGTTTCGCCCTTGCCAATGGTAAACTGGTAGCCTTCTTGTTTGTGAAACACCGGCAACGCCAGCCGCCCAAAACGCAGGTATACCGGCCCTTGGTGGGCATAGGCAGCCTTTACGGCGGCACGGGCTTCCACATCGTCGGCCGGGCATATCACCGTCATGCCGGGTATCGAGCGCATCAGCGCAAAATCTTCGTTACATTGGTGGCTGGCGCCGTCTTCGCCCACGCTAATGCCGCCATGGGTGGCGCCAATTTTTACATTTAGCTGGGGGTAGCCAATGCTGTTGCGCACTTGCTCAAACGCGCGGCCGGCCGCAAACATGGCAAAGGTAGAAGCAAACGGAACCAACCCGCAGGTAGAAAGCCCCGCCGCCACACTCATCATGTTGCCCTCGGCAATGCCGCAATCAAAAAAACGGGCCGGAAACTGCTTGGCAAACAGCAGGGTTTTGGTGGCCTCGGCAAGGTCGGCATCCAGCACCACAAGGTTATCGTGTTGGTGCCCCAGCTCTACCAAAGCGGCGCCATAACTTTCGCGCGTTGCAATTTTCTTTATTTCCTCAGCCATTCGCTTCGCCCTCCAGTTGTTGCTGCAATGTATTTAGTTCGGCCAAAGCGGCCAGGCGTTCGTCATCGTTTGGTGCTTTGCCATGCCAGCCGGCCTGGTTTTCCATAAAGCTAACACAGCGGCCTTTGGTGGTATCGGCCACAAGGCAGGTGGGCATGCCTTTGGTGGCACGGGCACTGGCAAAAGCGGCCTCCAGTTCTTCAAAACTGTTGCCGTTTATGCGCAGCACATTAAAACCAAAAGCGGCCATTTTTTTGTCTATAGGCTCGGCGTTCATCACCTTGGCGGTGGGGCCATCAATTTGCAGGCCGTTTACGTCGATGATGACGCAAAGGTTATCCAGCTTGTAGTGGGCGGCAAACATAAAAGCTTCCCAGCATTGGCCTTCCTCAATTTCGCCATCGCCCAGCAGGGTGTAAACCCGGTTTGTTTTGCCAGTGGTTTTGGCACCCAGTGCCATGCCCGCCGCCGCCGAAACCCCCTGCCCCAGGCTGCCGGTGCTCATGTCTACCCCGGGGGTAAGCTGCATGTTGGGGTGGCCCTGCAAATGGCTGCCAATGTGGCGCAGGGTAAGCAAATCTTCCACCGCAAAAAAACCACGGTTGGCCAGCGTGGAATACAGCCCTGGCGCACAGTGCCCCTTCGAGAGGACAAACCGGTCACGGTCTTCCATTTTCGGGTTTTGGGGGTCAATGTTCATCTCTTTAAAATACAGGGCGGTAAAAATTTCGGTAGCGCCAAGGCTGCCACCCGGATGCCCAGATTTTGCGGCGTGGGTAGCGTCAATAATGCCTTTGCGTATTTCGCAGGCGGCAAGTTGCAACTGGTGTTTTTCCTGTTTTGTCATGGGTTACTCTCCAAACACATTTTTGTAGTCTTGTTTAAATTTTTCAATGCCGGCATCGGTAAGCGGGTGGTGGGTCATGGTTTCTATTACGCTGTAGGGCACCGTGGCAATGTGGGCGCCGGCCAGTGCGCAATCGGTAACATGGATAGGGTTGCGCACGCTGGCGGTAATAATTTCGGTGTCAATATCGTGCACGGCAAAAATGTTGGCAATGGTTTGCACCAAATCGATGCCGGGGGTGGAGATATCATCTAGCCGGCCCAAAAAAGGCGAAACATAAGCGGCGCCGGCACGGGCCGCCAGTAGGGCCTGGTTTGCGCTAAAAATAAGGGTGACGTTGCATTTAATGCCCTCGCTTGCAAGGGTTTTGGTAGCCTTTAAGCCCTCCACCGTCATGGGTATTTTAACCACCATGTTGGGGTGTATCTTGGCAATTTCGCGCCCTTCCTGTATCATCCCCTCGGCATGGGTGGTGGTGGCCTTTACCTCGCCAGAAATGGGCCCGCTTACAATGCCGGCAATTTCGGCAATTACCTGTGCAAAATCGCGCCCCTCTTTCGCTATTAGCGAAGGGTTGGTAGTTACGCCGCAAATTACACCCATCTCGTTGGCTTTTCGTATGTCCTCTACGTTGGCAGTGTCGATAAATAATTTCATGGCAACCGCTCCCTTATATTGTGTAGTGTGCGCATGTGTACCCACTTAATACAAACGGTGTATTGGCAAATAAAACCTGCTGCCAATGGCCGCGGCCATTTTAAATGCCGTTACCACATAAATACTTTACCATTATAGCATTGCCGCAGGCGGCTTGCAACGAATGAAAGCACTGGGAAATGTCTCTTTGTGTTGTTAAAAAGCTAATTTTAAGTTTTGTGCCCTGCCAAAGGCGGGAAATGAAACCAGATCTTTTCTATTCAAAACAACAAAACACGTTATCGGGCCACCCTTAAGCACTGCTGTGCAGTTGCGGTGGCAGTGGGCTTTAAAATGGTAAATAGTAGTTGTATTAAGCATCTGCTTGCCTTTTGGCCGGCATGTATTAGTTGAAACCACTAAAAAATATAATTGTTTCCTTGTTTTTTTAGTGGTAGTTTGCTACTATTAGTGCAAGGTGTTTTGTGGGTTTGCCTTTTGGTAAAAAAAACACCACGAATTTATGAGATTAATTGAAAAGGTTGCCGCACAGCAACCGGTAAAAATAAAAGCAGGGGTGAAGGGTTTTGGCAGAAAACGTAATTGAAACCGTACGGCAGGCAGAGCTAAAAGCCGAAGAAACATTGCAGGCGGCCCGTGCACAGGCGGCCCGCCTTGCCGATGATGCCCACAATAAAGCACTGAAAGCCGAGGAAACCCGGCTGGATGCCGCCAAAGAGGCCGCCGCTGCCGCAGTAGCCGCCGCCCATATGCAAAGTGCCGCCGCCCTGGAAGAGGCCGGCAAAGCCCTTGGCGCCGAAATGGAAGAGCTGGAACAAAAGGCCCGTGCGCAGCAGCCACAGGCCATAAACTTGTTGCTAAAGGCACTTGTAAAATAACCATGATAGCTGTTAACAAAAGGGCATGCGCCCATGTAACCATTTTAGAGGGGAGGTGCTTTGTGTGGCAATTTTGCCAATGGAACAAATAACCATTTGCGCCATGCGCAAAAACCGAAAACCAATGATGGAGCTGTTGCAACGCCGCGGCACTGTAGAAATTAGCAGTATTGCCGTACAAGATGAAGTTTTTGGCAAAAGCGATACCTCTGCCAACCGCTTGTTGTTTGAAAAAAATGCCGAGGTAGCCGCCAAGGCAGTGGAAATTATTAACCGCTACAACGAAGAAAAAAAGCCAATGCTGGCCTTTTTGCACGGGCGCGAGGAAATTGCCCTGCCGGTGGCAGATTCTTTTTACAAAAAAAGCGATACCGTGTTAAAGGTGGCCCAGCGGGTTTTGCAGCTGGACAAAGACAAAAAGGATGCCCAGACGCAGCTGGCACGCATAGAAGCCCAGCGCGAGGCATTAAGCCACTGGCAAAACCTGCCGGTACCACAAACCTTTAAAGGCACCAAAAAAACAACGGTGTTTGTGGGCGCAATAGAGGGCAAGCACACTGCCCAAGAGCTGGAAAAGCAGCTGGCCGAAGTAGCGCCAGAGCTGGAAGCGCTGCATATAGAGGTGGTGCTGGCCACCAAAGAGCAAACAACCCTATACGCCATAGCGCTTAAAAAACAAGCGACCGAGGCCGAAACCGCCCTGCGTGCCATTGGGTTTGCACGGCCGGCGTCGCCTACGCATCATCCGCCTGCTAAAAAAATGCAGCAGCTGGAAGAACAGAAAAAACAAGCCGAACAAACAATAGAGGACGCCACCGAAGAAATCATCAGTTATGGCCCCCGGCGCGAGGATATTCGGTTTTTGGAAGACCACCTAACCATGCGCGCCGAAAAATACGGCATGATAGACCGGCTGATGCAGTCTAAACACGTGTTTATGTTGCAGGGGTATATCCCGGCAGAGGCCGCACCGGCGCTACAGGCCGAACTGGAAGAAACCTTTACCTGCAATGTGCAAATAAAGCCCGTGGAAGAAACCGACGAGCCCCCGGTAAAGCTGCACAACAACCGCTTTAGCGAGCCTACAGAATCGATTGTAGAAAGCTATAGCATGCCCGCTAAAACCGACATTGACCCCACCGGAGTAATGGCCTTTTTTTACTATGCCATGTTTGGGTTAATGTTTGGCGATGCAGGCTACGGCCTAATTATGGTTGTGGTGTGTGGCATTTGCCTGTTGCGTTTTAAAAATATGGAGCCAAACTGGAACAAAAATATCCGCATGTTTTTTTGGTGCGGTGTGTTTACCACCTTTTGGGGTGTGGTGTTCTCCAGCTATTTTGGCAATGTGGTAAACGTGGTTTCTAAAACCTTTTTTGGGCAGGAAGTTGGCATACCGCCCATCTTGTTTTATATTGAAGAAAAGCCGATGTTGATGTTGGTAATTTGCCTTGGCATTGGTATAATTCACCTTACTGCGGGCTATATCATGAAAGCCGCTACCAACCTTAAAAATGGCGATAAGGCCGGGGTGTTGTACGATACTGTGTTCCCCATTATGGCGTGGTACCCGTTGGTGCTGGTGCTGGCAGGGTCCGACATGTTTGGCAACCTGGCAGGCTTTAAGCTTAGCTTGCCGCCCCTTGTTTCGCCCATTTGCTTTGCCATTACCGGGGCCGCGGTTTTGGGCATTGTGCTAACGGCAGGGCGGGGCAGCCGCAACTGGTTTATTCGCATTTTAAAAGGCATTTACGAGGTGTACAGCATTTTATCGGGCTGGTTAAGCGATACATTATCCTATTCACGGTTATTGGCGCTGGGGCTTGCCAGCGGGGTAATTGCCTCGGTTATGAACGAGCTTGGCAGCATGGCCGGTGGCGGCATCCCCGGTATTATTGTGTTTGTGCTGGTGTTTGCAGCTGGCCAAACCATGAACTTTGGCATTAATGTGCTGGGGGCGTATGTGCACTCTAACCGCTTGGAATACATTGAGTTTTTTGGCAAATTTTACGAGGGCGGGGGCCGCAAGTTTACACCCTTTGCGGTGCACACCAAGCACTATAAAATTGGCGAAGAGTAGATGTGGATTTAGTTAAATAGTTTATAACAGTTGTAAAAACCAAAATTTAGGAGGAAAACAATATGTCTAATTTGGGAATTATTTTTGCAGTACTGGGAATGGCCCTTGCAGCGCTTTTGCCGGGCTGGGGCTCGGCAAAAGGTGTAGGTATGGCGGGCCAGGCGGGTGCCGGCGTTTTGGCCGACAACCCCTCGCTATTTAGCAAGGTTTTGGTGTTGCAGCTGCTGCCCGCTACGCAGGGCATTTATGGCTTTTTAATTGCGGTTATTGCCATGGGCAACATTGGCATTAGCGGGGGCGATTTTAACATGAGCATTGCCAAAGGCCTTGCCTACCTTGGTGCCTGCCTGCCCATTGCCGTTGTAGGCTTTATCTCGGCCATCCACCAGGCAAAAACCTCCATTGCCAGTATGCAATTAATCTCCAAACGGCCCGATCAATTCGGTAAATCTATGCTGTTCCCCGTAATGGTGGAAATGTATGCCATTTTGGCGGTGCTGGTTAGCTTTATTGCGGTAAACGGTGTTGCCGGCATGGCGCTGTAAGCTAACCTTTTAGGGAATATCCCTAAGCACCCTAAAAAGGAGGAGCCACCTTGAGCGGACTTGAAAAAATACTGCAAGAAATACAACAAGAGGCTGACACCGAGAGTGCGGCCCTGTTGTTGCGGGCAAAAACCGAAGCCGATGAGATGGTTGCCGCCGCCGAAAGCGCCGCCGACGTAAAAGCGGCCGAGATAGCCGAAACGGCGGCGCAGGATGTGAAGAATATCCAGCAGGCGCAGCAATCGGCCATGCAGCTGCAGCGGCGGCAACGCACGCTGGCGGTAAAGCAGCAACTTTTGGCCGAAACACTGGAAAAGGCCCGGCAGGCTTTGCTACAGTTGCCCACCGATGAATATTTTGAACTGTTGCTGGTGCTGGCGGGCAAAGCGGCCCAGCCCGGCAGCGGCGAAATGCTGCTAAACGAGCACGACCATGCCCGCCTGCCTGCTTTTTTTAAGCTAAAGCTAGCGGCCGAGGCGCTGCCCAAAGGGGCCATTTTGCTGGTTTCTTCCAGCACACGGCCCATTGATGGCGGCTTTGTGCTAAAGTATGGCGATATTGAGGAAAACTGCTCGTTTGAGGCCATGTTTAATGCCCGCCGCGATGAATTTGTGGATTTAATACAGCAAACATTGTTTGCGTAAAAGGCCCTATACACAGCAAAAATAGGCAAGAAAGGGGGAGCCGGTTTGGCACAGGAACAATATATTTACGCGGTTACCCGTGTGCATAATAACGAGCAAACCTTGCTTACTGCGCAGGATGTAGAACGATTGGTGGAGGCAAAAGACGCCGCCGAGGTGTTTGCATTGCTGGCAAACAAAGGTTGGGGCAGCCCTGATTTGCCCCCCGGTAACCCCGAAGCATTGGTTGCGTTTGAAATGGACCGCACCTGGAGCTTTGTGGGGGAACTGTCTGGCGATGTATCTTTGTTTAACGTGTTTAGGCTGGCGAACGATTACCACAACCTAAAAGCGGCTATTAAGCTTGCTTACACTGCCAACAGCAGTGCCGAAAACGAAGCCTATTTTTTAAAGCATGGCACCATAGAGGTTGCCACCATTGTTGCCGCTGCCGCCGAGCATAACTTTGCCACCCTGCCCGATGCCATGGCAGCGGCCGGCAAAGAAGCGTACGAGGTTTTGGCCCATACTAGCAACGGCCAACTGTGCGATATTGTGATAGACCGTGCCACCCTGCTTGCCATAGATGCCGCAGGCAAAAAAAGCACAAGCAAGTTGTTGCAGCAGTATGCAACCCTAACGGTGGATGTTGCCAACATAAAGGCGGCGGTGCGTTGCTGCGCCATGCAAAAAAAGCCAGAGTTTATTGAGCGAGTGCTGGCGCCGGTAGGCAGCCTTAATGTGCCTGCTTTGGCAGCGGCGGCCGCGCAAAATATGGCTGCCATTTATGCAGTGCTGCATGGCACAGCATACCAAAATGCCATAGAGGAGCTGAAAACCTCTTTGGCGGCGTTCGAGCGCTGGTGCGATGATGAACTGATTGAGCTGATTCGGCCGCAAAAAAACAACCTGTTTACCATAGAGCCGCTGGCCGCCTATGTGCTGGCGCGCGAAAACGAAATTAACCTGGTGCGGCTGGTGTTTAGTGCCAAAATAAATGGTTTGCCAGCCCAAACCCTGCGGGAAAGGTTGCGTAAAACCTATGTATAAAATAGCCGCAATAGGCGATAAGGACAGCATTTATGGGTTTGCCAGCGTAGGGATGGATATTTACCCCGTAGACGACGGGAGCAACGCTGCCCGGCAGCTGCGAAACCTTGCCGAGGGCGGGTACGCTGTTATTTATATTACCGAGGCACTGTATGCCCAGCTGGGCCAAGAGGTAGACCGATACCGTGAACTGCCACTGCCGGCCATTATCCCCATACCGGGGGCGGTGGGCAACACCGGGGTGGGCATAGCACAGGTTAAAAAATCGGTGGTGCAGGCGGTTGGGTCCGATATTATCTTTGATGATAAGTAGCGTGCTTTTAGTAAACAAGCCCCAAACCAAACCGTTGCTATGCAACCATTTGGTGGTAAATGGCCAAACGATGCGCCCTTGCCCTTGGTTACCAACCAGCTAAATAGTTTACAATACCATTTTACTACAGGGGCATAAGGGCGATGATTTTGCTTGTGTGAATTTGCTGGGGAATGTTGATTGCCCAGGCCAGAAAGGAATGAAAAGCAGCATGAACAGCAAAGGAATTATTGAAAAGGTGGCAGGGCCCCTGGTTATTGCCACCGGTATGCGCAATGTAAATATGTTCGACGTTGTGCGGGTGGCCGATAGCCGGCTGATGGGCGAAGTAATAGAGATGCACGGTGAGCGGGCCTCGATACAGGTATATGAGGAAACCAGCGGCCTTGCGCCCGGCGCCCCGGTAGAAAGCACCGGTGCCCCCATGAGCGTGGAGCTTGGCCCCGGCCTAATTGCCAGCATTTACGATGGCATACAGCGCCCGCTGGATGAAATTAAACGCATAAGCGGCAGCCGTTTGCAGCGTGGGGTAGAGGTGCCCAGCCTAAACCGCGAGAAAAAATGGCAGTTTGTGCCGGTGCTTGCCGCTGGTGCCGCCGTGCAAGGTGGAGACATTGTTGGCACCGTGCAGGAAACCGACATTGTAAGCCATAAAATTATGGTGCCGCCCGGTGTGGTGGGCACCCTAACCCAAATACAAGAGGGCGATTATACCGTAGAAGAAACGGTGGGCACCATTACCACCGATACCGGCAGCGAGGTGCCGCTGCGGCTGATGCAAACATGGCCGGTGCGCCGTGGCCGCCCTTATGCCCAAAAGCTTAGCCCCGATGTGCCGCTTGTTACCGGCCAGCGGGTTATCGATACGTTGTTTCCGCTGGCAAAAGGTGGTACCGCCGCCGTGCCGGGCCCGTTTGGCAGCGGCAAAACAGTGGTGCAGCACCAGCTTGCCAAGTGGGCCAGTGCCGATATTGTGGTGTACATTGGCTGTGGCGAGCGTGGCAACGAGATGACCGACGTTTTGCTCGAGTTCCCCGAATTGAAAGACCCTAAAACCGGCAAAAGCCTAATGGAGCGAACCGTGCTAATTGCCAATACCTCGGATATGCCGGTGGCAGCACGTGAAGCCTCGATTTATACCGGCATTACCATTGCCGAATATTTTAGAGATATGGGCTACAGCGTGGCGCTGATGGCCGACTCTACCAGCCGCTGGGCCGAAGCCCTGCGTGAGATGAGCGGACGGCTGGAAGAAATGCCCGGTGAAGAAGGCTACCCCGCTTACCTTGGCAGCCGCCTTGCCCAATTTTACGAGCGTGCGGGCCGGGTAACCACCCTTGGGCAAGAGGGGCGCGAAGGTGCCCTTAGCGTTATCGGTGCGGTTTCGCCCGCCGGTGGCGATATTTCGGAGCCGGTGAGCCAGGCAACCCTGCGCATTGTAAAGGTGTTTTGGGGGCTAGATGCCCAGCTGGCCTATGCCCGTCATTTCCCGGCTATCAACTGGCTTACCAGTTATTCGTTGTACCAAGACGAAGTGGGCGGCTGGTTTGATGCCGAAGTGAAGCGAGACTGGATGGAAAAACGTGGCCGTATTATGCTGCTGCTGCAAGATGAAAGCGAACTGGAAGAAATTGTGCAGCTGGTAGGTATGGACGCGCTTTCGGCTACCGACCGCTTGAAACTGGAAGCCGCCCGCAGCGTGCGTGAAGACTTTTTGCATCAGGATGCCTTCCACGAGGTAGACACCTTTACCCCGCTGGAAAAGCAATACACCTTGATGAGCCTGGTGCTGGATTACTACGACGAGGCCAACAAGGCATTGGCACAAGGCTTGCCCATTAACGGGCTTGTTAAGTTGCCCGTGCGCGAGGCCATTGGCCGCTTTAAATATGTGCCAAACGAAAAAGCCAACGCCGAAGCCGAGCGTATCCGCCATGCTTTGGCCACCGAAATTGATGCGCTGGCACAAAAACAAAAAGAGGAGGAACTCTGATGCCTAAAGAATACAGAACAATTGAAGAGGTAGCAGGCCCCCTAATGATGGTGCGTGGCGTAACCGATGTAAGCTACGACGAGCTGGGCGAAATAGAACTGGCCAGCGGTGAAACCCGCCGCTGCAAAGTGCTGGAAATTGACGGCGGCAACGCCCTTGTACAGCTGTTCGAATCCTCTACCGGCATCAACCTAGAAAATAGCAAGGTGCGGTTTTTGGGCCGCAGTATGGAGCTTGGCGTATCGGAGGATATGCTGTCTCGTGTATTCGACGGGCTGGGCCGCCCCAAAGACGGCGGGCCTGAAATTTTGCCCGAGTTCCGGCGGGATATTAACGGCCTGCCCATGAACCCCAGCGCCCGCACCTACCCGCAAGAGTTTATTCAAACCGGGGTTTCGGCCATAGATGGCTTGAACACCCTGGTGCGTGGGCAAAAATTGCCTATCTTTTCGGCCAGTGGGTTGCCACACGCCCAGCTGGCGGCCCAAATTGCCCGCCAGGCCAAGGTGCGTGGCACCACCGAGCCCTTTGCCGTGGTATTTGTTGCCATGGGCATCACGTTCGAAGAATCGGACTTTTTTGTAAATAGCTTTAAAGAAAGCGGAGCCATTGACCGTACCGTAATGTTTGTAAACCTTGCAAACGACCCTGCGGTAGAGCGCATAGCTACCCCGCGCATGGGGCTTACCGCCGCCGAGTATTTGGCCTTTGATAAAGGCATGCATGTGCTGGTTATTATGACCGACATTACCAACTATGCCGATGCTTTGCGCGAGGTTTCGGCCGCGCGCAAAGAGGTGCCGGGCCGCCGTGGCTACCCCGGCTACATGTATACCGACCTTGCCAGCCTGTACGAACGTGCTGGCCGGCTGGAGGGCAGTGCTGGCTCGATTACGCTGATACCCATATTAACCATGCCCGAAGACGACAAAACCCACCCGATACCCGACCTTACCGGCTATATTACCGAAGGCCAGATTATTTTGGCCCGAGATTTGTACCGCAAAGGCTTGCAGCCGCCCATTGATGTGCTGCCCAGCCTTAGCCGCCTGAAAGACAAGGGCATTGGCAAGGGCAAAACCCGTGAAGACCATGCCAACACCATGAACCAGCTATTTGCCGCCTACAGCCGTGGTAAAAACGCCAAAGAGCTAATGACGGTGCTGGGCGAAGCTGCCCTTACCGACATTGATTTGTTATATGCCCAGTTTGCCGATGCCTTTGAAAAAGAGTATGTAAACCAAGGCTACCATGCAAACCGAGACATTGAGCAAACCCTGGCCCTTGGCTGGAAGCTACTGCGCATACTGCCCCGTAGCGAGCTGCGCCGTATTAACGATGAATACCTGGATATGTACTACGATGAGGGCGCCCGCGCCACCGAAGAGTAAAACCAATTTTGGGAAGGCGGTGTATGAATGGCTAAAAAGCAGGTGAACCCCACCCGCATGGAGCTTACCCGTTTAAAACGCAAGCTGGTTACCGCCACCCGCGGCCACAAGCTGCTAAAGGATAAACGGGATGAATTGATGCGCCAATTTTTAGAACTGGTGCGCCAAAACCGAACCCTGCGCGAAAAAGTAGAGGCGGGGCTTTCGGCTTCGGCCAAAAACTTTGCGCTGGCCCGGGCCAGCATGCCCGCCCCAATGCTAGATACCGCCCTACTGGCCCCCGGCCAAAAGATAGAACTGGAAGCGGGCGAGCGCAATGTAATGAGTGTGCGGGTACCACAATTTACCTACCAAACCCGCAGTGCCGATGAAAACAACATGTATTCGTACGGGCTAAGCTTTACCACGGCAGATTTGGACGATGCGGTGAAAAGCCTTGCCGATGTACTGCCAGATTTGCTACAACTGGCCGAAATTGAAAAAGGCTGCCAGCTAATGGCGGCCGAAATTGAAAAAACCCGCCGCCGGGTAAATGCGCTAGAGCATGTGATGATACCCGAGATGCAGGAAAATATTAAGTATATTACCATGAAGCTGGACGAAAACGAGCGCAGCACTCAAATTCGCCTAATGAAGGTGAAGGACATGATGCTGGAAAAAACCTATCATTATAGCGAGCGGCATCTGCACCCAGATATTAAGGAAGAGCAACAAGTGTAGCGTAAAGCTGTTGTGCTGGGCAAAAAATTAGCAAAAACGTTACCGGGGCAGCCCAAATGGGCAGCCCCGGTTTTGTGTGCACTTGCAAAAAGGAAGCGATTATTTTGATTAAAGAATACAGCCCGCAATATTTAGATGCGATTATGGATATTTGGCTAAGTGCCAACCAAACGGCGCACTCGTTTATAAGCAATGCTTATTGGCAAAATGCCTACGCCGAAACCAAACAACAAATACCAAAAGCAGAGGTTTTTGTATTTGAGCAAGAGGGCGTTGTGAAAGGGTTTGTGGGCATTGCAGGGCAGGCTTTTGTTGCGGGGCTATTTGTAAAAAACGAATATCAACAACAGGGCATTGGGCAAAAATTGCTGGCACATTGCCAAAAACGGTATGGCCGCTTAGAGTTAGATGTGTATGCCAAAAACGAAAAAGCGGTGCGCTTTTACCAAAAAAACGGGTTTAGCATTGCCGCAACAAAAGCAAATAACGGGTATACCGAGCACCGCATGGTGTGGGAAGGTTAAACAGGTTTAGCAGTTTGCTTTTGCGGTGCCTTTATTGTAAGTGGAAATTTTCTTAAAAAAACCTCGGAAATAAGCAGATGGCAAGCTTCACCCGCCAAAAAGGCAAGGTAAATGCCATTGCTACCAAGCAGTGGCAGCACCAGCAAAAACAGCTGAATAAAGCCAATGCAGCGCAGTAGCGAGATGATGATGGAAGGCGCCTCCCGCTCGGTAGATTGGAACCAGAGGATATTCATTAACACAATGCCAATAGGGAAAAACCCGAGGAAATACAGGCGCATCATGCTATAGGCGTTATTAATAAGCTGGGTGTTGCCGGGGGCAAACAAGCTGGCAAGGTTTTTGCCAAACAGCAGCACAACCCCATAAAAAAGTGCGGTTAAAGCAACGCAGGTGGTGGTGCCCAGGTGGTAAATGGTTTTAATATTTTGCGTTTTGCCCTTGCCATGGTTAAAGCTTAAAATGGGCTGCGCGCCTTGCGTTACCCCAATAAGCACCATGTTAAAAATAGAGCAAACATACATAACAATGCTGTAAGCCGATACCCCGGCTGCCCCTATGCGTGCCACCAGCACCATGTTAAAACTTAAGGTAACGGCCGATTGGCTAAACTCCATTAAAAAAGAGGGTAGGCCGTTGTAAAGCAATTTTTTCACTTCGGCTTTGTGCATTTTAGGCTGTGTTAGGCGCAGGGTACCGCCTGCACGTTTGCGCAGGTGGGTGCAAAAAATAACCACCGAAACACACTGGCCAATACCGGTGGCAATGGCTGCGCCGGGCAGGCCCCAGCCAAAAACCATAATAAATAACCAATCTAGCACAATGTTGGTTAGTGCACCGCAAATGGTGCCGGCCATCTCTAACTTTGGGGCGCCATCGTTGCGCACAAATATAGATAACGCCAGCCCCGGCATATATACAATGCCAAACAATGCCACCCAAAACAAATAGCTTTGCGCGCCGGGCAGTAGCTGGCTGTTGGCGCCCAGCAAGCGGCAAAGCGGTGCGCTAAAAATAATGGCCCCCACATTTATAACAACCGAAAGAACCGCTGCAATAGAAACCGCCTGGCAAAAATAATTGTTGGCAAGCTGGTGCTGCCCCCGGCCCCGGCTAATAGAAAACAAGTTGGCGCCGCCAACAGCCACCAGCATGGTAACAGCAATTTGCAACATAATAAACGGGTACACAATATTTACCGAGGCCAGGGCAATATCCCCCACGCCACGGCCTACAAATATGCCGTCTACCACGGTGTAAAGCGAAGAAACCACCATGCCTAAAACGGCGGGAATGGTGTATTGAACGAATTGTTTTGCAATGGGTTTAAAGGTTTTGGTTTGCATTGGTTGTGCGTCCTTTCACTTATTTTGTTAGCGAAAGCAAGGCCAAATGGGTCGGCAAAAAAAACGCCGGACAAACAAAGTCCGTTTTGGCATTGGTGTGCCAAAAAAGAGCTCGCTTATCCGGTAATTACTACCTCCGCGTACGCATGGGTAGTAGTATAACAGGTTAAAATGATATGTCAAGTTTTTTAATTTGTGTAAAAAAGTGCGATGTTTTGTACTTGCCTTGCAAGCCGGTAGGGCGGTTACATGGCGGCCCGGGTTTGGCGCAATGCTTTTTTTACGATGGGTACAATAAGGCTGGCAACCGCGCCGCCAATGCCGGCTGTAATAAGCTGGGGGAACGAGAAGGTGGCAGACAGCACCGCTGCCTGCTGCTGGG
Source organism: Ruminococcaceae bacterium OttesenSCG-928-A16 (assembly GCA_030267215.1). GTDB lineage: Bacteria > Bacillota > Clostridia > Oscillospirales > Ruminococcaceae > JAAYCI01. The sequence continues at coordinate 573 of JAJDJP010000002.1, read as the reverse complement.
GCAGGTTTAGCAGCACCCCCACCACCAAAACAACAACACCCAAATACAGCACTAAAAACTTGGCAAGGGCCGCTACCACCAGTGCAACAAGGTACTGGGGCAAAACGCGGGTTGCTTTACCCGCAATAAAGTGCCACACCACCACCAAAGCAATATTGCCTAGCATTACAAACGGAATAACCGGCACCAGCGCCGGGCCAATGCCTAAAAAAAAGGCGAATACCGGCGACAAGGCTGCCACCGTAACACCACTGGCAAGCCCGCCCAGCAGCACCGATAAAATAAGAACAAGGTTAACGAGCGAGCCGGTTACATATTGCCCCAGCGGCTTAGAAAAGCCTTGGGCAACAACCAAAAGCGCAATAAAAATAGCGGTGCGGGTAATCCACAAAATTCTTTGTTTGGTGTTCATACAATTCTCCTTATGCGGCGACATGGCCCCAATTTAAATATTTGAATGCGCACTTAGCATAGCACAAAAAAACAGCACAGTATGTTGCCATTGCAACAAATTGCGCTGTTTTTGTTATAAAATATAGCGAAGATAGAATAGAGATATAAAATCCCCCAGAA
>JAJDJP010000019.1 GCA_030267215.1 Ruminococcaceae bacterium OttesenSCG-928-A16 | reverse complement strand
CTTTGCAGTTTTTCTTCCTCTTCATCCTCGTCGTCCTCTTGGTTTTTGCGGCCCATAAAGGCACCAATTAGCAAGCAAACTGCGCCAAGCAAGGCCAAAATAGACATAATGAGGTTGAGCAAAGACCATGCCGAACCAGCAGGAGCAAGCGGCACTTCTACCGGGGGTAGGGAGGTTGGCTCGGGGGTGGAGGATGAGTCTACTTCCAGTGTTACCTGTATGCTACTGCTGCTTGGTGCTGGCGCACTGCTGCTTACAGGCACAGGGGGGTAGTAAATAACAACCCTGCGGGAACTGCTGGAAGAAGCGGCCGGTGGTTGCGGGGTTTCTGGCACAGGGGCAGGCGGGTTAGAAGAAACCGGCTGCGAAGACACTGGCTCGGAAGAAACCGGCGCAGACGAAACAGGAGCGGAGGACACCGGCGTAGACGAAACAGGTGCAGACGAAACCGGCGTGGAAGATACCGGAGTAGAAGACACCGGCTCGGACGAAGCCGGAGGAATATAGGTATAGGTGGCTTCGAACACCAGGTGCCCCGTTAGGGCCTCATCTGGGTTATAAACAGGTGCCCACCCGGCAAAGGTATAGTCGGTATTGGCGGTTACCTCTGGCGGGGTAACCACAGTGCCCACCACCGTGCCGCCTGGCAGTTTGGTGTATAGCAACTCTTCGCCTGCGGCCATGCCGGCCAGCACACCGTTTGCCCCGGGTTTAAAGGTTACCGTATAGTAGGGTAGCCAAACTGCATACAGGGTGGTGTCTTCGCCGGGCATTACAAAGGGCGTGGTTCCATCTTGCTGGTACAGGGGGTCGCCCTCGGCCCAGTTTTGCTTATCGCTCCACCCGGCAAAGTAGTAGTTCAAATCCTCAGGAATCGATCCCTCTGGATAGTAAGCCAGCTCATCTAAAACTTCTTCGCCCTCTGCAAAAATATTGTTTTCTGCAATATAATCGCCCGGGGGTGTCGCTAATATCTGCCGGCAGGTTAGTATCGTAGGTTATGGTGTAGGTTTGTTCTCTAAACACATAGCCGTAGTAAACAATGGGGTCCTTATTATTGGTGTGCAAATGCCAACCGGGGCAGGTTTCGCCACCGTTATCGCCAGCACTATTTTCTACACTGGTGGGCACATACAGGTAGCGGCCGCCGGTTTCGCCATTAAAGTTATGGGCATAGGGGTAGTAAGTGGCATCCAAAGCAAGCTCGTAAGTGCCGCCATCGTGGTGTTGGAAGGTTTTAATTTTTTGTGCCTTTACATAGCTTGCTACAATCTGGCCATCTGCATCCAGCGCAAAGCCATCGTCATCCACCAGATAGGGCACCACCATAATGGTACCTCTTTCGGGGTTGGGGCTTATTTTTTGCCACTGGGCATATAGGGTAATGTCTCGGTTGGGCATAAGGAAACTATTGCCCAAACCAAACAGGTTAGCGGGGTCGTTTTCCTGCTCCGAAAAACCGAGGAACTTATAGCCCTCTAACGTTTGGTTTAGCCAACGAACATAGCCGATAGAGCCTACCCCCACCGAAATTACGTCTACCGTTTGCGCACTCTCCGATATAGCAGCATCGGCCGGGTAGTTGGCGTATATGGTGGCCGTTTTTTGTATGTTATAAAGCACATACACATCCATCACCAGGCCATCGGGTTGGGCTGGCAAAGCTATTGGGTTTACATTAAACAGTGCATTGTCATCGGTTACTGTTTGCTCTATACGGGTGCCATCGGTGGTGTAAAGCACCATGTTATTATTGCTAACTGTATATTTTACACGGCTGTATACCGAGCCATCGTCGGCTGTGTAAGTATCGGGCAAATCGTAGGGGTAATATTGGTGCCCCAGCGGCATCTGGGTATCTTCCCGAATGGGGTCTCCCAGCTTAATATGGTCTGGCTCAAAATTGCCCATAAGCATGGTTTGCCCATCTTTATCTACCGCAGAGGCAATCGTGTTGCCCAAAATAGGAATATAGCGAATGGTACCTGTTTGCGAAGCCGGCACCCAAATGGCGTATAAATCCATCGCGCCATCGCCTATTGCTATTCTTCTATATCCATAGTTGGTGGTATCGCCTTTGTTGGGGTAATATGCCACTGTGTCATCGGGCGAGGTGCTCCAACCTGCAAAAATATAGCCATCTACCGCTGCGGGCACGGTACTTTTAAACTTGGCTGTGCTCCACTCGGTTTGTACTGCACGCCCAGCAGTTTGCACGGTATAGTTGCTAACGTTGGTAAAGCCACTGCTGGCGGGATAGTTGGTGTGCCAAGTTATAGAAGACGGCCCTTGATAACCAAAATAAATGGTCATTTCGGTGGTGCCATCGGTGCTCCAAATGGTTCCATCTTCTTTAATTAAGGCGGTGGTGGGGCTTTTGGTGCCGCCGTGTACAAAGGCATTTGCCACATAATTATAGGTAACAAGGGGCAGCACCTTTTTATTGGTTAAGGTTTTGGGCGCTGTAACATTTTGGATAATGTTGGGCCTAAAATCGGTGCTGGTAGAAAGGCCATTGTTTGCCTGCTGCACAACCTCGGCCGGTAGTGGCACAATTTTAGAGGCAAATTCCACCGGGTCGGTCACATCGTCAAACTCTATTAAAGCGCCGCTGGTGGTAATAGGCTGCCCCTTAGAGTTTACAAGGTAGGCAACAATGTTTACTTTTACCTGTGGGGTAGCCTTGGGCTGCCAAATGGCATAAATATCCATGTCGTACGGCTGTTGGGCAATTAGCTCGTGGCTGGCCACCACAAAGTTCGGGTCATATCCTTCGGTGCCGGGCACGTTGTTGCCCGTGCTGGCGGGGTCGGTACTCCAACCAATTTGCACATAGCCTTCTGGGTTGCCGGTGGGGCCTATGGTACTTGCCAAAACCTTGCCGGCATACGGTACCGAGGTGCCACCTTTGTTATACAAATATATTTGGCTGTTAGACGAAACCCCATCGCCGTGTACCGGGCGCGCGCGGCTACCCGTATAGCCGGTATAGGCATCAAAGGTTACATCTGCCTGCCCGGGTATATTGGTGTGGAAGGTATTGTACTGGGTAAACACAAAGGGATAGTACATTACCATATCGCCCTGTAGGTTTTCTACCTTATTAGTAAAGGGCACTATGGGGTTATCGGGCACAGGCCTAATATAATAGCTACCATTGCGTGGGTTATCTAGCCCTGGTATTGTAATATCTTTTAAGGCTACCGGGCGCACGCTGTTTAACACTGTATAGCTACCGCCTATTGCCAAATCGGTTTCGCCATAAAGGTTGTGTAAAAAGGCTTGGTCTTCAAACAAAACAACGTCTTCAAAACTGGTAACCACATTGCCATTTATATCAATAGGCTCGCCCGTAATGCCGTTTGCTAAAAATGGTATTACCGTAATGGTGGCCGTTTGCCCCGGGCTAATAACCGCATACAGGGTAAGGTCTTCATCCTTTAGCAAAAGGGCAGCGTCCACTTCCAGGTCAATTTCTTCTTGGGTATCTGCCTTTGTTTGCGTATAAGCCCAGCCCAACAAAGTGCGGCCGGCAGGCAGGTTTAGCAGCGGGGCAGTGGGGGCCAGCAAGCCGCTAATACTAATGGTATCGCCTGTGCTTAGCTTTTCGGTATATTGTGTTGTATACGAAACCGAACCCGGCAGGTTTGCCAGTATGGTTACGTTGCGTTTTGCCACATAGGCAAAATACAGTTCTTTTACCGGTGCTTCTTCGGTTAGGGTAACCGCATTTGCCGGGTTATCTTCCGAAAGCTCTGGCATAAACTGGTAAATTTCGTGCAGGTTACTAATTTGCTCCACCGCAATTTCTTCGTTTAGCGGAATAGCCACCTGCCCATTATGCTCGTAATTATAGGTTTCGATAATGGTTTTTTGGGTTTGGTCGGCCAAGGGGGTGCCATCGGCGGCAATCATTTCGCCTTGCTCGTTTACCAAATAGCAATAAATAACAATGCTGCCATCGGCGGCCAAGGGCACAAAAGCCCGCTGGTTTTGTACAGGCTGCTCGGCTATCTCTTCGGCCTGCTGTTGGGGCACAACTAAGTGGGGTAGCTCTTGTTTGCTGGCTACCGGCACAGATGCAAGTTCTTCCTGTTCATCTTGCTGCAAATCCTCTGTATTGGCCAGGGGGGCACTTTGTTGCTCCTCCTCTGGCGCCAATACTTCTTCCTGAATGCTGGTTTGCTGTTGTGCGGCGCTGGCCAGTGCCAGGCTTTCGCTCAGGGTTTCGTCTGGCTGGGTTGCCAGCATGCTAACCGGTAGCATTAGGGTTATTAGCAGCATTAATAAAACCGCAACGCTTATTGTTCCTACTTTTCTGGTTTTTCTACTCACAGTCCCCTTATTCCTTTCTTTTGTTACCTTTTTATTATAACAAGCTTTGGATGTTTTGATTTGTGCTATTTTGCCTTACAGGCGTAAAACAGCCTAACACTCTATTAGACACATCCTCTGCTGGGGCATCGTGTTATTTTTTTGCTTTTTGCTAAAGTTTGTGCAAATTGCATATGTTTTTTGTATTATTTTGGCATTTTTGTGTAATAGACACTCTCACCTACATTTTATCGCCAAGGGTTTGCAGGCTACGCATTATGGCCCATTGTAACTGCACCATAACATTAAGCGGTCTAAATTGGGTCATTTTTTACCCTGCTATCATAAAAAAACAAAAACCAAAATACCTGCCCCTAAAATAAAGGACAGGCATTTTTGGTTGCTATATTTATGCGGCGGGCTCTTCCATCGCCTCTACTTCAAAGGGGGCAAGGTAAAATTCTTCGGTTTCGTTTACAAACTGCAACTGGCTGCCGTTGTGGTTATTAATGTGCACCGTATACGTTCCGCTTTGGCTTATCATGGGGTTGGTAAATAAATAGGTGCTGTTGCTTTGTACACTAGATACCGCCAGCAGCTTGCCCTGCGGGTCGCGCAGTTCTACCTCTAGGCCGGCCAGCACAGCAAGGTAGCCAACATCTTGTTTTGCACTTTCGTTTGTTGGTTTTACTGCGCCGCTAATGGTGGTGGGTATTTGCAGCACCACCGGCTGGGCACCCAGCTGGGTATCGTCGTTCTCAAACACAAATTCCAGCATCGGCGCTGTTGGCTCCTCTGCCGGCGGCACGCTGGTTGCACTTTGTTCTACTAAGCTATCTACATTGCTATTTGCGCTTTCGGTGCCATCTTTTGGGGTAATGCTGGGCTGCACAAACCATTCGATATTTGGGGTTTGGGGCACCGGTTGTATGCCCGCCGGCTGCCCCGTAGCAGGCTGCGCCCCCGCCGGCAAAACCACACGCACTTTATATTGCCCGGCGGCAAAGCCACTAAAGCTAAACTGCCCGGCGGCTTCGCCCGTTTGGGTTTGGGTGGTGTGCACCACGGTGGCGGGGTTTTGGGCCAGCACAAGCTGCACCGCTACCCCGGCAAGGCCATTTTGGGCGGTGGGGTCTAATACATCGGTGTTATCTAGCACTATTTGCCCGGTAATTTTATTTTGGGTACCCGCTGCATAAGCCGGCGGGGTAGGTTGTGCTTGCCGCACCGCGTAGGCCACCCCGGCAGCCCCTACCGCAACCACCGCCGTAATAGCAATAGCCTGCAACACTTTTTTTATACCCCAACCAGCCGCCGCAGTGGCGCTGGCTGCGCTGCCACTGGCTACCGCAGTGTACACACCGCCCGCAACAAGGCAACTTTTAATAGCGGCCTGCGTAACCGTGGCGTTGGCTGTTTGTTGAAGCACCTTGGTAAGCACCGGCCCCAATGCAACCATGGGCAGGCCGGCGGTGCCTTTGGGCTGGCTTTTGGCGGCTTCGTCTTCCAGCTCTAATTTTAAAATTTTGCGGGCCATGCGCAGGTTGTTATCTACCGCCGTTTTTTTAATGCCCAGCACGTCGGCAATTTCGGCATAGCTTAGCTCTTGATAATAATGCATTAAAACACAGCTGCGGTATTTTTCCGGCAGTTCATCTATTAATTGCACCAGCCGGCGCTGCGCATCTGCATCTTCGGCATAATCTTGCGGCAAAACCACAAGGGTATCTTCTATTAAAAGCCCTTCGGTATCGTCAATATCTATGGTGTTCCCAAACTTCATACTACCCCGCCTTACATTGCTGCAGGTGGTAAAAATTAGGCGGCTTAACCAAACATTAAACGCCTCGGGCGCTTTTAGGGTTGCGATGCTTTTGTGCATTCGCAGCAGCACCTCTTGCGCCGCATCTTCTCCATCCTGCGGGTTACCTAGTTCTCGGGTGCATAAAAAGATAATTTGCCGTGCTTTTTGTTCGCACACAGCCTCAAACGCTGCTTGGTCTTGTTTAATTGCTTTTTTAACCAGCGCTAAAAGTTTTTTATCTTTCATTTACCGTTTCCCCCAGAATAGAAGACATTGAATGCCCTCTACTAATATAGACACAGCTTTGCGTGCAGTATCGTGTTAAAATTTAAAAATATTTTTAAAAAAACAAAATATAAGTGGCAAAGCTGCTAATGGCATTATAGCAACACTGCCGCGGGCTGGCAAATTTGCCGCTGTTTGGTTTGTTTTTTTGCCTTGCCATGGGCTACCTAACTATAAGGTTGTTTTTTTACTGCATTGTAAGCAAATGGTGTGGTTTTGCTATAGCTAAAAATATAACAACCAAAACAGGGCCACAGCATTTCGCAGCGGCCCTGTTTAGCTTGTCAAAAAAGTGAAGACCACTTTTTTGACAAGCTGACAGCAATATTTTGAGAGAAGCAACATTCTGAAAAATACTCTATTACCGTCAAAATATTGATTATTAAAAATGGGGAAGAGGGCTACAGCCCCACTTCCCCAAGCCCCATTCCCCGCTTTTAAAGGCAAAATGGGTGTTCTTTTACAGCCTAAACAGGGCTGCTGCCCTATGGCAGGGGGTTACCGGCGGCCCTTGGCTTTGCGCTTTTTGTGCGTGGTAATAACGGCTATTATAATGGCCGAAATTACCAACAAACAAATGGCAAGCCCAATTTGGTTGGTGTCGCCTGTAACGGGCTGGTTGCCACTGCCTGCCGTGGGTAATTCCTCGGGGGCAATTGGCACCGGCAGCGGGTGCACCACCTCGTTGGTGGGTAGCGCCGGTTCTGTTGTTATGGTACCCGGGGCACCGGGGTTTTCGGGGGCAAGGCCATACAGCGCCGTATTGTTAATGGCAGTGGTGGCATCTTGCTTTACGGTTACTTCAAAGTGCACCGTTCTGGTTTCGCCCACGGCCAAGTTTTGCACCACCCACTCTACATAAGCGCGGGTTTGGGCCGTAGCCTCTACAAAAGTGCCGGGGGTGTTGGCCGTGCTGCTAACGCTGCCCAGCACATAGGTGGTGTTGTGGGGGATATAGTCTCGCACCACAGTGTAGGGAATGGCCACGTTGCCGGTGTTTTGCAGCGTAATGCTATAGATAATATCGGAGCCAGGCTCTACAGCGGCACCGCTTTCGGGGTTAGAGGATTTTGTTACACTTAAACCCGGCACCGGTATTGGGTGCACCACCTGGTTGGTGGGGTTGGCAGGCTCTGTAGTTATTGTGCCGGGGGCACCTGGGTCTTCGGGCGCAAGGCCATACAGTGCTGTGTTGTTAATGGCACCGGCGGCATTTTGGTTTACGGTAACTTCAAAGCTTACCTCTCTGGTTTCGCCCACGGCCAAGTTTTGCACCACCCACTCTACATAGGCGGGGGTTTCGGCGGTGGCCTCTACAAAAGCACCGGGGGTATTGGCCGTGCTGCTAGCGCTGCCCGGCACATAGGTGGTGTTTTCGGGGATATAATCTCGCACCACGGTATAGGGAAGGTCTTCGTTACCGGTGTTTTGCAGCGAAACGTTATAAGTGATATTGGAGCCCAGCGGCACAATGGTACCACTTTCGGGGGTGGAAGATTTAAGCACGCTTAGGCCAACAATAGGCTCGTAAATATGCTCCACCTCGTTGGTGGGAATTTCCGGCTCGGTTTCAATTGTGCCGGGGGTGCCGGGGTTTTGGGGGGTACTGTTATACAGTGCCACGTTGGTTATGGTGGCGGGGGCACCTTGGTTTACGGTTACCGCAAAGGTGAGTATGCGTTCTTCGCCTACAGCAAGGTCCTCCACCACCCACTCTACATAGGCGCGGGTGCTCTGGGGGGTAGCCCCCGCGCCTTCCGGACCTGGGGGAGGTGCGTAAACACCGGCAGATTTGGCATTGTTGCTTACGCTTCCGGGTGTGTAGGTGGTGCCAAGGGGAATATAATCTCGCACTACGCCAAAAGGAATAGTTGCGTTGCCGGTATTTTTAATGGCAAGGCTGTAGGTAACGGTATCGCCAACTGTTACCTTGCTGCCACTGGCGGGGGTTGCGCTTTTAACAACCACCATGCCCAAATCGTCGGGGCTTAGGGGGTTTTTAAGCGGCCCTACAGGGTAGGTTTTTTCTGGCTGGGCGCTATTGTTATATTTATAGGTAACCGTAGCCTGGTTAAGCACCTGCACGGCAAAGCCCGCGTTTTCGTTTACAACGGTGTTAAACGAAACAAAGCCGTTATAAGTAAGTGGGGCAACATCTTCCAGCACCCAGGTAATGGTGCCGCCAGTGGCCCCGGTTTCATCGGGGGTAAATACGCCATTATCCGAAATGGAGTTTTGCACCACCGTTAGGCCTTTGTCAATCACGTCTACAATGGTTACGGTAGAGCTGCGCACCGTGTCATCGTTACCATAGGTAATTTTGTACGGAATAATGTCCCCTACCCGCACAATATCGCCGTTTTCAATATCGGGCGTGTTGTAGTCTTTATCGGGAATTGCAAGCTCAATTAAGCCCATATCTTGGTAGCGCACAACATGGGGGCTGGTGGCCATTTCGGCGGCCTGGGGCATGGTAATGGTGGTAATTTCGCCTTGGTGCAACAGGCCATCCTCTTCACGGTACAGGCCCTCGGCCTTCGAGTTAAGGCTGCCGGGTACGCCATCGGCTTTGTGCAGCGTGGTTTTGTACTCGCACAAATCGCAGCCGCCTTCGGTGCTGCTAAACACCACTTTAAACTCGCCAGCGGGTAGGTTGCCAAAAAAGTAGGCACCCTGCGCATTGGTTATTACCGGGGCTATTTCTACACCCGAAGCCGTTTTGGGGGTAACCCATTCGCCGGCATCGTTTAAGGTAAGCAGGGTAGCCGTTACACCGCCAAACAACTTTTCGCCAGCATCGCGGCGGCCATTGTAGTTGGTGTCTAGCCAAACCGTGCCCGCAACCTGCCTGTCGATGGTGTAAACGGTGGCGCTGGAGGAAACCCCACCCGCCGAAATAGCGTTTACATATTTATCGCCGGGGCTGTTTTCGTGCGGTTGAATGGTGATGTGTACTTTTAGGGTTTCTTTGCTGGTAAGGTTACCCAAAATTACCCATGCCGCCAATTCTTTTCCATTGGCGCCGGTTATGGTGCCATCGGGGGCAATTTCTGCTTTTTGCCAGGTATACTCCAGCACGGTGCAGGTATCTCCCGCAAAATCTGTATAGGTTAAATCTTCCGAGGTTAGCTCGGCTGTTTCTGGGTTTAGGCTATAATAAAACGCATAGTTGGCATTGGTTTTGCCCGCCGGGAAGGTGATTTTCAGTTCCTCTACCGTATGGCTGCCGGTGTACTGGCTGCCACGGGTATCGCCCGCCATCGGCATCGAGTCCATCAGCACAATGTTATTGTAGGCGTTGGCGGCGTTGTTGGTCCAATCTAGCGTATAGCCTATTAGCTCGTTGGGGTCGATAAAAATTTTATCGGGCCGCTTTTTAAGCACCAGCAAAGCCGGGACGTTAATTTGAATTTTAGCGGTGGCAAGGTTGCTGTTTTCGCCCTTGTGCACACGCAAATCTTCGGTGGTACTAATGGTGGCAGTGTTTAGGTACACTGTGCCTGCGGTGGTGCTCATGTCAATATCCACTTTATAGCGGATAGCCGGAACAGGGCTGGTAAGCGAATGATTTTGCAGCAACCAGGTTAGCACCTGGCTACCGTCGGCTTCAAAGTTAATTTCCGGCTCAAGCTCTTGCCCGCCCGTTACAGTGCCGGGCAAGCCGGGGTTTGCGTTTGCCGTGTAGGTGCCGCCCAAAGTAGCGCTACCTGTTTTGTAGGTAGTGCCGGCGGGCAGGGTGTCTTGAATGGTGATATCGGTTGTAAAGTCCGATTCGCCACTGCCGCCTACCACCAGTGCCGGGTTCAGCACAAAATCGGCTACGGTTTGCCCCTGCCCAAGGTCATAGTTCAGTTTTTGGGCACCGGCGCCATCTTTTTGTTCCACCTGTTTGGTTATGGTGGCTTTATAGGGCACAACGTATAAAGTATCGCCCCAGTATGGCTCGCCGCCGGTAACGGGGTGGTAGCCGGTGTCGTCGTAGATGGCCTTCCCATAGCTCCTCTTATTGTCTTTTATCGTGGGCTCCACAGCATGGTCTTCCCCAGCCGCCATATCCAGCCTACTGGGGAAGGTACCACCATTTTCCTCTAAATAAGCCAGATACTCCGGACGCCGCCACACATTGTTGACACTAGTTGTCATATAGGTACCGCCCGCCAGGCTGGTGTCATTTTTAACGTGAAAGAATGCGCGTATCCAAAACTGATGAACGGCATAATCCGCCGCATCCTTGGGAAGGCGCACCTCAGACAAGATACCGACACAGGTCTTACCTGCTTCCTCCAACTCGTCCAGCGTAGCATAGTAGACAAGATCCTTCTCATTAGTCATACCCATCTCGGCATCGCTGACCCAACCGTTGCCATCCAGCTTGGCTGCATATAGATGGGTTATCGATTCTGGTACAACCATGATAGCCGTATTCGGATGATACTCAAGTTGCGAGTCTTTGTCTATTTCTAGCGCTTTATCATCAAACTTTAGCAAAAGGTTAGTGGCTGTAGCAGAGTTTTCTAAATCACCTTCCGCTCTGTTGGAGGAGCCATACCCAATAGCAAGCTTACCTCCTACCATCTGGCTATCAGTGCCAGCATGAAAGTCCTCGCCTTCTCTTACTCCATCCAGACCAGTAGCCGCCCACTTTGCGGGATTGTTATACATACAGTAATTGATATAATTCCCGCCTACCAACAATGTAACGCTGGTTTCCAGCTTATCGTCACTCCGGTTTTCCTGCATATCGGTGGTGAAGGGTTCCCCAGTCACCGATTCCATTTTCAGATTAGTGGCTTGCACTACAGTCTGTACTGAGCCGCTAGATTCTCCATATTTATTGGGGTAATATTCCTCATCGGCGCGACCTGTTTCGCCGCCAAACGGCACCACAAAATACAGGGCACCCACCGAAAATGTGCCGATGTTCTGTACCCCTTCGGTTTCCCAATCATAGTAATATTTAGTAGCTGCATCGCTCCCCTTACCTCCACTAGGGAACCAAAGTGGATTAACAATATAGTCCTTGACAGTCACTGATAGCGTGCCATTATTTTGTACCGCAGACCAATTACCGCCATTCCATACAGTCTGCACAAAATTGTCTGGTGGAGTAGCCTGAAATTCCCCGGTGTTTTTAGCTTCAAAAGCAGAAGTGTTAGGCAAATATGTATACCCATATTTAGAAATATCTCTACCGTTTAATGTAATACACTCCGTACTACCTCCATAAGCCCACACCAGTGGAGATTTTACCTGGCCATAGTTGGTATTGGGGACATTGCTCCCCACAAATTGGGCAGAAAGGTCGACATCAAAGGTGACGTCCCCACTGGGCAACTCAATGCCCTTGAGGCCCTTGTTCTTGTTTTGGTTGTATAGTTGCAGTGCTACCGAATACCCCTGCAGGCGGCCATACACTTTGCCGGCATCCTTGTTCAGCGCCGTGCTGTCCCCGGTGCCAAAGTCAAAGACATCTATAGCCCCAACGTGAGAATCGCTGGCCTTTCTCAGTTCGATATTATAGTTGGGCGCAGCCGAAACCTTAACCGGGTCGGCCGCTTTTTCCGCCGGTGTATCGTAGGTGCCGCTGGTTTTAATCTCGTCGTTTTCGGTGTATGCCACCGAAGCGGTGAAGGTAGGTATCAACTCTTCGCCATTGTTCATGGCTTTTACCAGCACATGCACCGGAAACGTACCCTGGTTGGGGAAGGGGTAAATTTCGTCGTCAGTATCGTTGGTGGTGGTGTTTAGCTCGTAATACCATTTTAGGGTTTGGGTTCCATTTTCTTCTACTAGCTGCCACATATACTCCGGCGTAACGTCCATTAAACCCATGGCGTTGGTGTCGAAGGTGGCTTTATCTTTGGTAACGGGCAGGGTGGCCTCAAAGTACAGGCGCCCGTGTTTATATTCGGCTTTGTTGGCGCTTTCGGTGGTAAAGGTAAGGTTGTACAAAACGCCATCGAAGCTACGCACAATTTTATTGTTAAAGGCAGAGTCGTTCCCCGGGTTATCGTTGGCATCCCAGCCGGGGGTACCATCGGTAATGTCTATTTTTAAATCTTTTACACGCACATTGTCGCTGGTAATTTCGTCCAGCACCATGTTGGTGCTGGCCACGCTAACGGTGCGTGTGCCCTCCACATCGGGTACTTCTTGCCAGGTAGCGCCATCATCAATGCTTTTGCGCACACCGTAGGTTATTACATAATCTTTGCCAATGTCGGCACTTTCGGGGGTAAAGGCGGTATCGCCCTCGGCCCAAACATACAGGCCGCCGGTGGGGGTTTGCACACCAACAACATAGGGCGCAAACTGCACCCCGCCCACTGCCTGCGGGCTTACATCTACCGAAACACCCAGCAAAAATTCAAATTCGGTATCGTATTTCATTTGGTTGTTAACCATGCCCAGCAAACTTAGCAAGTAGGTTTGCTCTTGCACAGTAAAGGCAATTTCGGTTTCGGTGCCCTCAACATCTACCCAGGTTTCGCCATCGTCCTCGGTGGTTTGCACAATGTAGGTGGCGTTGTACACAAGGCCCTCATCGGCATAGGTGGGGGTAAAGCTTTCTTCGCCGGTGGTATCGGTATAGGTACCATCGGCAGGCGGGGCTACCGCCAGCAAGGCAACCCGGTAAAGGGGCGCGTCCTCGGGTTCCATTTCGGGCACAGAGGTATACTGCCCCATGCTGCTAAACGTATGTTCAATGCCAATAGGCACAACGCCCCCGGGCACAGCAGGCTCTAGGGTAAATTCATATTCTGTGCCGGTTGCCAATGGCCGAAACAGGTTCTCTGCCATTTCTGGCGCCTCGCCCTCTGGGCCGGCAACTATTTCTGGCAAAGTGGCTTCTTCTGGCAGGGCTGCCTCTATTTGCTGGGCATCTGCCTGTGTATGGGTAGCTTCTTGCTGCAACAGGCTACTGTTAACAACTTCTTCGGCAGTAGCCGCAGTGCCCGGCACCGCAAAAAACACGGTTAGCAATAACGCAGCTGCCAGTGTAAATGCCATAGGCTTGCGCAGCTTGCCACGTTTTGTGTTATTCGGTTTCAATGCTAATCTCTCCTTAGTGTAAAAACTTTTACGGGCTTGTTTTAACCCCCAAAAAAACATGCTTGAACTATCAATTATGGTACAGCCATCCTCCCATTTTGGCCTGCTAATTTTTTGTGCAGGCAATTTTACCTCTAGTAATAAGATGCAAGTTTTGTCGATTTTATTGAAAATTTTGTAAATTTATTTTTTTATCGCATAAAAATTAAACAAAAAAACCCTTGAAACACCGCTATTCAGGCGGCTCAAGGGCTTTTTTAATTTATTTATTATATTTTGCTTATTTTAAACAATGTTTACCACCTAGGTTTGTATCGGGTTGCTTGGCACACAAAACCCACTGGGGTAATCTTCGGCGGCAAAAAGCTTTGCGGTTATAACGGCCTGCTGTGGCACCGTGGCCGTGCCGCTGTACTCTCCTCCTTCTTCAAAGGTAATTTGCGCAAATTCTTGGCCATTGGCATACAGCACCAGCAAATTTAACCGTGGAGAAAAACCAGTGGCCGTTATTTGCATGGTGCCGGGGCCAGTTACCGTAAGTGTAAGGGTGGCCTGCTGCGCCGATATTTTTAAATCTACCGATTTTGAAAGCAGGGTAACACCCTCGGCATTTTTAATATAGGCAATGGCCTGCTGTGCACTGTGCTGGTTTTGTATGCTGGCCTGTGCGTTGGCGGCAACCTCTACCTGTTGTTTTACCTGCTGCAAATCATCGTAAAAAACCACCTGCACCATGCCGCCGGCAGGCACGTTGCCGCTAGAAACCGTAACCCCGGCATTTTGCACCGTGCCTTTGGCGTACCAGCCCAATTGCAGCTGGCAGTCTTTTTCTGGTTGTGCGCCAACACTTTGTGGGGTTTGGTTTTGCACCTGTTTAGGGCCGGTGCCACTTGTGCTTGTTGCCGGGGTAGTGCCTGCATTTACTGTGCTTGCCGGTGCCGCGGCAGTGCTGCTGGCGGTGCCTGCATTGCTTTGTGGTGTGGCATTGGCGGTGCTTTGCGCCGGGCCGCCCGCTACCACGCCCTTGCCACCGGTGCCGCTGTTTGTGGCAGCACCCGCCGGCGCACCGCCTGCATTGGGCAGGCCACGCAGCGAAAGATTGTGGTTACCACTGGTTAAAAAAATGGTGCCCGCTACCGCGCTTAACAGCACCGCAACCATTTTATTGGCAAAATGCCATTTAAAAATAAAGGGCGGTTTCTTTTTTTTGTTTTCTGGTTTTGCCAGCCGCAACCGGCCCTTGGTAAGCTGCTCTGCATCTTGCGCAAGGGCGGGTTTAAGCAGCGGCAAAAAGGCCCCAAATTTGCGGTTTTCTTTTTCCTCGGCTTCCTCAATATAGCGGCGTATTAGTTTTTTGCCCTTTACCAATAGGTTTCCAACATCGGTAGCAGTTACGCCTAAAACCTTGCCAATTTCTTCATACTTCAGGTTTTCGTAATAAAACAAAACAATGCAAAGCTTGCAATCTTCTGGCAAAGAGTTTATAGCCTGGCGAATGAGGGTTTGAAGTTCTTCCCGCTCCACCTCTTCGTGGGGTAGGTTCTCTGTGCTTACCTCTACCATTAGGCTGTCGTCATCTTCCAGCAAAACAAGCTTCTTTTTGGCTTTTTCTCTTTTCATTAGGTTGCACTGGTTGGCCACAATACGGTATAACCACGAAGAAAACGCCTGCGGGCTTTGCAACGTTGCTATTTTGTTATGCAAAATCATCAGGCATTCTTGCGCGGCATCTTCGCCATCGGCAACATTGCCCATTAATTTTATGCATAGGTAAAGCACGCCTTGCTCGTTTTGCCGGCAAAGCTCTTCTACAGCAAAATTATCGCCACCTACAGCCGCTGTTATTAAAGCATTTCTTTTTTTGTTTCCCATCATCTACCCACCAATTATGTTTTTTGGCCCAACATACATAAATGTGCCCCCAGCGGTAATGCGCTAAATTTTAATTTATGTTTCCATTTTCCAACAAAGTTTCCTAAAAGTCAATTTTAAATAAACAAGCTCTTTAATAAAAACACAAAAAACTGTATGGGGTTGTTCGTTAACCCTTTAAAAAATATTTAGGTGTGCATAATTGTACAAAAATAAAGCGTAGGTATTTACCCACGCCTTATTTTTTAGTTTATTTATTGTTTTGATTATTGCCGCAAGTTTTCAATTTCTTTTTCAATTTGTTGCACCAACCGCTGGTATTCGGCCTCGCTACAAAGCTGTTTTGGCACACTATCATCAAAAGGGGCACCCCATTGTAAACCATCAACGTATTTAGGCACAACATGTACGTGCAAATGGGGTACCAAATCTCCAAACGTTGCGTAGTTAATTTTACCTGGGTTAAATAAATTTTGCAGGGCCTTGGCAACGGTAGTAACTTCGGCAAAAAATCCAGCATTTTGTGTAGAGTCCAGCTGAAAATATTCTGTTTTGTGTTGTTTTAGCGCCACAATACAACGCCCTTTATGCTTTTGGTCTCGGTTTAAATACACATTGCTATACTCTAACTCCACAATCGGAATCATCAAGCTATCTAATTTTTCGTTTTTTTCGCAATAAAAGCAGGTATCCATTTCAAAACCCTCCGTTTTTTATCAACAACACAAGTTGTTTACCTGTATTGATTTTTATTCTATTTAAAAATTATAGCACACACAAAAAGTTTTTCAATACTCTTATTAAAATTCGTCATATTCACAATATTATTCTTTATTTTACAGCATATCCGCCTAATTTAAACTGAAATTATATATAATAATTATAAAAAAATAATATTTTTGTATAAATTAGGCATTGCTTTTTTCTTCTTGAAGATATATTATATATTTTATTGAAGCACTTGTATGCAACATGTAATTTAAAAATGAAACGGAGGAACTATTTTGTTTGAATTTGTAAATAACCGCCAGGTATTGTTTGGAGAAGGCACAATTAGCCAGTTACCACAAATTTTAGGTTGGTACGGCTACAAGCGTGTGCTGTTTGTAAGCTACAACAGTGGGGCAAAAGAGTCGCTGGAAATCGTAGAATCTTTAAAACAAAACGGCATTGAAGCGGTTTTGTACAGCGAACTTAAAGGCGAGCCAGACCTACATGTAATTAATAACGGCCGAGACCTGTATGTAAAAGAAGGCTGCGAAGCAACCATTGCCCTGGGCGGAGGCAGCATTATAGACGCCGCCAAAGCTATTAACATGCTGGCCGCAAACGGCGGCAATGTAGAAGATTACCAGATGGACGGCCGCCCCGTTACCAAAGAGCCCGCCCTGTTTGTTGCCGTGCCAACAACCTCTGGCACCGGGGCCGAGGCCACCAAAACAAGCGTTGTTACCAACAACTATAACGGGCTTAAAAAAAGTTTGTACCACACCACCATGATTGCCGATATTGTGATTTTAGACCCCGCCCTAACCCTAAGCCTGCCCGCCAGCTTAACCGCCTCTACCGGTATGGACGCACTGAGCCATGCTATAGAATCGTATGTTTCGTTAAACGCTAACCCTTTTTCGGAAATGTATGGGTTAAAAGCCATTGAATTGATTAATGAGAATTTATTGCAGGCTGTGCAGCACCCACAAGATTTAACTGCCAGAGGCAACATGATGCTGGGCAGTTACTTGGGGGGGTGTGCTATTACCGCTGGCATTGGTATTGCGCACATTATGGCACAACCGGTGGGGGCCATGTATAAAATACCCCACGGCGACGCCTGCTCCATCTTTCTACCCGCTTCCATGGAGAAAAACCTGCCCTTCGCTACCGAAAAATATGCAAAAATTGCCGAAATAATGGGCGTTGCGGATACCGCTGCCAGCAGCCAACAAAACGCCCTAGCCGCTATCGAACGAGTTAAGGAGCTACGCCAAAGCATTGGTGCACCCACAGCACTAACCCCTTATTGGGGCAACACCCCCCCGGTTGTGGATGACATTTTAGAGGTTATTCAAAAAACAACCGGGCATATTGCCTGTAACCCACGCCCCTTAACGCCAGAATTAATGCGAGAAATGCTTGAGGCCTGCCGCTAAAATATTACACAGCATTCATCTCCCTAAAAGGTGAACATTCCCTCTTTGCATCGGGGAATGTTCACCAAGTTCTATATTTTAATGAATGTTGTCCATTTGGTTGCGCCACCACAATAAAAATGTATTAAAATGGTTTTAGGCTAGCTTATTATTGCGGATGTATGTTAAAATATAACATAGGTGCTTGCTTACCTGTTGTAAAATATTACCACTTGTGGGCACAGCTTATTTTAAGCAGAACAGGAGACGGATGTATGAGCCAACCCGTAAGCCGGGTTTACCGCTATGTTAGAGTATACACGGCGTTAAAAGAACAAATACTGGGCAACCAATACCCAGAAGGCACACTGCTTCCCTCGGAGCATATGATTGGGGAAATATACGAGGTGGACCGTACCACCGTACGCAAAGCCCTGCAACTTTTGGTAGACGACGGCTTAATTGAAAAGCAAGCCGGAAAAGGCAGCGTTGTGCTGGGCAGCGCCGCACCCCAAAACAAACCTTTTGCCCTCCTAGAGGGCTCGATTGCGTTTGTGCTGCCTAAAAGCCACCATAACGGAGACCGCATTACCCAACCGTTCTATGCCTCGTTATTTTATACTATCGAGCAGCAGTGCAGCGAAAACAATTATAGCCTAGTGTATTTAACCTTAAATTCTGAAGATGATTTTGAACGAATAATACAGACAAGTAACTATGCCGGCATTGTTTTTGTAAGCAACGTTATGCCAGAAATAATGGACGCAGCGATCCAAAAAAACATCCCTTGCGTTTTGGTAAACAATTATTATAAAAATATTGTTTCTGTTGGGGCCGATAACTTTGATGGCACCTACAAGGCCACCCGGCTTTTAATAGAGCAAGGCCACCGCAACATTGGCGTAGTTAAGGGCATTGCCGATTATCAATCGACCATAGACCGCATGAATGGCTGCGTTGTTGCCCTGCAAGAAGAAGGGCTTACGCTGCGCAAAGAAAATATTTTACAAGCCGAGTGGGACTACGAAAGCGGAAGCAATGCAGTGGCAAAAATGCTAAACAGCGGGCAAAAACTACCTACTGCGCTGCTTGCTTTTAACGATCATCTGGCCCTTGGCGCCATCCACGCTATTTCCGAGCACGGGCTTTCTACCCCGGGGGATATAAGCGTGGTGGGGGTAGATAACATTGAGCAAAGCCAGTATGTTTCGCCACCGTTAACCACCGTAAACATTAACCCCAGCTTAATTGGCAAGGTTGCTACCAGCAACTTATTTGCACAAATAAAAGGTGCCGAAACCCACCCGGTCAAAATTCTAACACCGGTTTCGCTGGTGGTAAGAGACAGCGTCGCAACGCTCTCTGTGTAAAATTGCGCCTTTGGCCACTTTAACAAACCCAAAACACCACATAAAAGAAGGAAATCCTTATTACAGGATTTCCTTCTTTTATGTGTGCCCACTTTATTTTAGGTTGCCTTTTATTCCAAAACAGTTGCCCCTTTGTTGGTAGCCGAACACATCTTTTTATAAAGCTTTAGCCAGCCTTGGCTTTCTTTTTCCAGGGGTTTCCAATGTTCAAACCGCCGGGCAATTTCTTCCTCGCCCACCTCCAGCTGCATGGTGCGCCCCGGAATATCAATCGAAATCATATCTCCATTTTGCACAATGGCAAGGGCGCCCCCGTCGTAAGCTTCGGGGGTGGCATAGCCAATGGCCAGCCCCCTTGTTGCACCCGAAAACCGCCCATCGGTAACCAGCGCAACATCGCTATCTAACTTTTTACCACACACTGCGGCCATAAAGGTTTCCAGGTGCGGCATCCCGGGCGAACCCTTGGGTCCCTCGTAACGAATAACCACCACATCGCCGGCAACAATCTCATCTCGCAACAAAGCCTGCCAACCCTCTGTTTCCGATTCGTACACCTTTGCCGGGCCACGAAAGCGCAGCGCAGCTTCTTTTACGGCCGAAAATTTAACCACCGCGCCACCCGCTGCCATATTTCCGTTTAAAATAGCCACGCCCCCCTGCTGGGCTATGGGGTTTTCTACCGGGCGAATCACATCGGTATCTTTATTTTCGGCCTGTTGCAGTATCTGGCTTAATGGGCCGCAAATGCCCTCGGCGCTGGTATCTACAAGGCCTGCCTTGGCAAGCTCTTTTAACACAGCGCGCGCGCCACCGGCCCGGTCAAAATCCGGCATCGAATAGGTGGGATGGCTGGGGTAAATGGTGCTTATAAGTGGAACTTTTTTGCTCAAAGTATCAAATTGCTGCCAATTTAGCGCAATGCCGGCTTGTTGTGCCACCGCCGGCATGTGCAATACGCTGTTGGTAGAGCCACCAGTTGCCATAATGTAAGCAATTGCATTCAGGTAGTTTTTTTCAGCAATATGCTCTTTTGGGCGCCAATCCTTCTGCACCAGCTCTACCACTTTTGCACCCGCAGCCTTGGCCATCTCTTTCCATTCGGCGCTGTTGGCAGCAACGCTGGCGTTGCCCGGCAAAGAGTATCCCAGCACTTCGGCAAAAGCACACATGGTGTTGGCGGTGCCCATAAATGGGCAGGCACCGGTTGTGGGGCAAGCATTTTGCACCACCCCTTTATAATCCTCCCGGGTTATACTGCCGGCCTGCCAGGCGGCAAATGCTTGTTTTGTGTGGGTAAGGGTAATCATTTTGCCATTATAGTGCCCAGGCTGCATATACCCGCCGGTAAAAATAACCGCCGGCAAATTTAAAAGGTTGGCGGCCATCATCATGCCGGGTACAACCTTGTCGCAGCTGCCAAGCATAATCATGCCATCCAGCTGGTTTCCCTCTACCTGAGACTCTATCTCGATGGCCACCACATCACGGCTGGGCAGGGTATAGCGGTCTCCCGGTGTGTTCGAGCAAATACCATCACAAATACCGGTAATAGGCAGCTCTATTGGCAAACCTCCCGCATCATATATCGCTTTTTTAATATCCTCTATTACGGTTTTAAACTGGTAATGCCCCGGGTTTAGTTCGTTCCACGCATTAATAATGGCAATTTGCGGGCGGGTGGTGTCTTCTGGCCGCACCCCCATAGGGTACAGCAACGCGTTGCGGTGGTCAATGGCTTCTTCCGAAAAACTTTGTGAACGCATAAAATCACTCCTTTTTTGCAGTTTTAGAACATCCTATAGCCTACCTGTTGTAAAAATTTTCTGATTTTTCGACTTGTTGGCGAAATTATAACCAATACTAAAGAAATTTGCAAGAGAAGCTTGATTTAGTTTACCAAAATAAATTGATTCTGTAATTAAATAAATAGATACATGTTGTTGTTTTTATAATTTTAGTATAATTTTTTTGTGCTAATTATACATTAATTCCTGGATAATATTGTAATTTTATACGAAAATGTTTTATTATATTGTATTCTGGAAAATATTGTGATAACATTTTAGCAACAGGTTTGGCATATGTTTTATAATTTGGTTTTTGCAGCCACAAGGCAGCCTGTGTCTCACAAAAAATAGCGACCATAAAAAAGGAGTGTAGGATTATGAAGATTGGCAAAAAACTGGCATTATTGATGGCGGCGGTTTTGGCGGCTACCACCTTTGCGGCTTGCACAGGCAATGCAACCCCCTCGGCAGGTGGCGGCGCAGCAGCCAGCAACGGGGCAGCAACGCCCAGCACCGCTGGCACAGGCAACCAAAAAACCGTAAAAATTGGGGTTGCCGGTTGTATTACCGGCGCCAACGCCGAATCTGGCCGGCAAACGGTGCAGGGCGCCGAGCTTGCCGCAAAATACATTAATGAAAACGGGGGCATTAAGGCACTGGACGGCGCACAGGTAGAGCTGGTGCTAATTGACAATACCAGCGACCCAAACCAATCGGCCCTAGCGCTAGAGCGTGTGCTGGATGCCAACAATGACATTGTGGGTATTGTGGGCAACCCTACTTCTTCGGCACTGCTGCCCATGCTGCCTATTTTGCAAAAATACAAAATACCGGCTCTGGCCAGCACGGCGGCCAACTCTAGCATTACCGAGCAAGGCTGCGAATACATCTTCCAGCCCAGCAACACAGGCGGCCAGCAAAGCGAGCAAATGATTGCCTTTTTGCAATATCTGGCGCAAAAAATGGGTTTGGAAGCCAAAGATTTGAAAATTGGTATTCTGTACGAAAACTCCTCTTGGGGGCAAGATGTTGCCAAGGGCAACCGCGAAAACTGCGAAAAAGCTGGGCTAACAGTTGCCATTGAGGAAACCTACCCTTCCACCGGCCTTTCGGATGCAAGCCCCATTGTTACCAAATTAAAAAATGCCGGGGTAGACGTTTTGCTAACCGCCAGCTATGTGCCAGACACCAAGCTGTTGGTTAGCACCATGACAAGCATGCAGTACAAACCCATTATTATTGGCAGCGGCGGCGGCCTTGGCTGGCCTTCGTTGGTAAACGACATGGGCAGCGACACCGATGGAATTTGCTGCATTAACGCTTGGTTATGGGATGCAAAGTTTGTGCAGGACAACACCGAATTTTACGATAATATTCGCCTGCAATACGAGGAAAGCCACAACGATGAATTTATGGCCGAGCAGGTTGGCCCCGCCTTTATTTGCACCATGATGATTGCCGAGGCGCTTGAAAACGGACAAAGCACCGACCCAACCGTTGTGCGCGATGAAGTGATGAAGCTTACCGGCGAAAACAGCGAATGGTTTGCCTTGTTTAATCCCTACAGCGCTTTTGATGAAAATGGCCGCAATGTTGGTAACATTGGCCATTCGCCCATGATGGGCCAATGGCAGGATGGCCGCCTGCGCACGGTTTTCCCGGAAGAATATGCTTCTACCAACGTAATTAACCCACTAACGTTAGAACCGTTCGCTGGTTAAAATACTGCAAAACCGGATATATGCATTTTGGCTATATCCGGTTTTTTTATCAAGGAGGTTTTTAATTGGTACAGGTTATTTTAAACGGCCTGATGATTGGCGGGGTCTACTCTTTAATTGCAGTAGGGCTAACCATGGTGCACGGCGTTATGAAAATTGTTAACTTTGCACAAGGAGATTTTTTGATGGTTGGCATGTATGCAACCCTGCTGCTATACGGGCTGTTAACACCGGGGGCAGCACCTTATGTTTTAATTTTGCCCGTTGCTGTTATTATGTTTTTGTTTGGGCTTATGGTTTTTAGAACCACCATTTATAAAGTAATAGGCAAGGGCGATAGCAACTATATTTTGCTAACGCTGGGGCTTTCGTACCTGTTGCAAAACATTGCGCAGCTTATTTTTGGGCCAGATTATCGCAGCCTTGCTGTTTCGAACGATTTGAAGTTTGCCAGCATTTCACTGGCAGATAACTTTATTTCAGTTCCGCGGCTGGTTGCTTTTGGGGCGGCGCTGATATTGGTAATTTTAATGAGTTTCTTTTTAAATAAAACAGACATTGGCCGCGCCATGCGCGCCACCGCCGAAGACCGCACCATTGCGACCGGGCTTGGCGTAAACACTAAAGTTATTTATATTTTGGCGTTTGGGCTAGGCACCGTGTTTGCCGGTATTTCAGGTTTATTGCTTACCCCTATCTTTTTTGTATACCCCCTTGCGGGCGCACCTTTTTCTTCTATTGCCATGACAGTAATAGTGCTGGGTGGCCTTGGCAATATAAAGGGTGCCATGGTAGGCGGTATTATTATTGGTTTGGTAGAATCTTTTGTTAGCGGCTATGTAAACTTAGAAATGGCCAAAGTAGCCA
Organism: Ruminococcaceae bacterium OttesenSCG-928-A16; assembly: GCA_030267215.1. Classification (GTDB taxonomy): domain Bacteria; phylum Bacillota; class Clostridia; order Oscillospirales; family Ruminococcaceae; genus JAAYCI01. Next base: position 11,127 of record JAJDJP010000019.1, on the reverse strand, counting down.
TAGACCTTGTGCTACTATTAGTACTAATGTTTAAGCCATTTGGCCTATTTGGGAAAGGAGCGCGGAAAGCATGAAAAAACCAACATCTTTGCTGCGCAAAGCCACAAAACACCCCATTGCCATTGGCTTTATAGTGCTTTGCATGGCACTGCCTCTTATAATAACCCGTGGCTATTTGCTGCGCGTCTTTATCGAAGTATTCTTTTTTGCGGCCATGGGTACCGCTTGGAATATTCTGGGTGGTTTCGGCCGTCAAACTTCATGGGCATCCCCTGCCTTTTTTTGTATCGGCGCATACACCGCCATGCTGTTAAACACAAACTTTGGCACATCCCCCTGGGTTAGCATTTTTATCGGTGTGGCCATTGCCATCGTTTTGGCCATTGCCATTGGTGCGCCCACGCTTAAACTGCGTGGTGTATTTTTCTCCATCGCAACCATTTCTTGCACATCCATTATTCGTCAGCTTATTTTTAACTTTGCCAGCCTTACCGGCGGTGCGCAGGGTGTTTCGCTTAAAATGAGTTCCGGCAACAATTTTTGGCAACTTCGATTCGATTCAGAAGTTCCTTTTTATTACATTGCTTTTATTTGGATGCTTATTATTGTGTTAATTACGGCAATTATAAGCAAAACAAAACTTGGCTATTACCTGCGCGCCATACGCGAAGATGAAGACGCCGCACAGTCTTTAGGTGTGCGCACCCACCGCATGAAACTAATCGCCTTCATTATCAGCGCTGTATTGCTGTCGGTTACCGGCGCATTTTATTCCTTTAAAATCGGATACATCGATCCCAACTCGGTAGCTTCGCACGATTTGGCCATTCGCATTGCAGTAACGGCCATATTAGGGGGCATGGGCACCATTTGGGGGCCTGTATTGGGCGCCTTTATCTGCGTACCTATGTTGGAAGTTTCCAACTATTATCTGAGTAACTTTGGTGGGGGCGGTGCCGGCTTTGCTATGTATGGCCTTGCCATGGTACTGGTGGTTTTGTTTCGCCCCAATGGGGTAATTTCTCTTTTCGAAGGACTACAAAAACGGTTCGAAAGCCGCAAAGCAAACAAACAAACAGGCGGTGAAGCAAAATGAAAAACGAAAATAAAATTCTTGAAATAAAGAACTTGGATAAATCTTTTGGCGGTGTGCACGCCATCAACAACCTTAGCTTCGATGTGTTTGAAGGGGAAATTTTAGGCTTAATTGGGCCAAATGGGTCGGGTAAATCTACCTGTGTTAACCTTATTACCGGCGTATATGTGCAAGACAAAGGCGATATTTTATACCAGGGCAACACACTTTTAAAAAAACAATCTATTGCCGACCGTGCCTTTTTGGGGCTAGGGCGCACCTTTCAGTCTCCTCGCCCATTTTTAAACCTAACCGTGTGGGAAAGCGTGTACACCATTGCCATGCTGCACACCAAAACCATGAAGCAGGCAGCTGAAAAAGCCGATGAAATTATTGAGATGGTAGGTTTTAACGATATTGCCAACACCCTGTGCAGCAAGCTGCCTATCGAAAAACGAAAATGGCTGGATATGGCGCGTACCCTTGCCATTAACCCCAAAATATTAATGCTGGATGAATGCCTTGCGGGTCTTACCCCCATCGAGATGGATGACTCGATAGAATTTGTGAAAAAAATTAACAAGCAGGGGGTAACTATATTATTTATAGAGCACGTTATGGCAGCGGTAAGCAAGCTATGCACCCGCGTTGTGGTATTAAGCGAAGGTACCCTGCTTAGCCAAGGCGACCCCAAAATAGTAATGAATGAGCAAGAGGTTATTAAGGCTTATTTAGGGGAGGATTATGTAAATGCATATGCTGAAAATTGAGAACCTGAATGCCGGCTACGACGACCTAAAAGTTTTGTTTGACGTAAACTTTGAGATGAATGAAGGGGAAATTGTGGCGCTGGTTGGCTCTAACGGTGCGGGTAAAACTACCTTGCTACGGATAATTACCGGAGCACTTCCTATCAAAACGGGAAAAGTAGAGTGGTATGGCAAAGACCTTACCAAAATCCCTCCCTATAAACAAGCTGAAATGGGAATTGCACACATTCCGCAGGGGCGTGGCATTTTAGGCACCCTCAGCATAAAAGATAATTTGTTTATGGGCACTTATAACAAGCGCACCAAAACAAAACGGGCCGATTTGCTGGCAAAGACGCTGGATACTTTCCCTATTTTAAAAACTCGCTTACACCATTTAGCCGGCACCCTAAGCGGTGGGCAGCAACAAATGCTGGCCATTGGCCGCGCCATGATGATGGAGCCCAAATTGCTTATTTTAGACGAACCCTCTTTGGGGCTAGCCCCCATTATTGTAAACGAAGTATTTGAAATACTGCAAACCTTAAAAGGGCAGGGGGTTTCGATGTTATTGATTGAACAAAACCTTGTAAAAGCCCTAGAACTTGCCAGCCGTGGCTATGTGCTAGAAACCGGCCGGGTGGAATTACAGGGCGAAAGCGGTGAGTTGCTAAAAAACCCAGCCATTCGCAAAGCGTACTTGGGTATTTAAGCATGGTAAGCGTTTACTATTGCAACAAAAAATTATATAAACAAGGCGGCAGAGAATTTATCTCTGCCGCCTTGTTTAACAACATATAGCATACTGCATGGTTATGCCGTTAGCCGTTTTCTTTTTCTTGCTTGCGCCGCCTTATGTACAGCACCACCAAAACAACCAATAATTGCAACAACCCAATTTGCGCAACCCACAAAAGGGTGGTGTCGCCTGTTTTAGGTGTAGCAACCGGTGCTGGTTCGGGGTCTGGTGCTGGTTCGGGGTCTGGCACTGGTTCGGGTTCTGGTACTGGTTCGGGGTCTATTATTATCTCATCAGGGTCCGGTTCTTCAAAGCCCTGCGCGGTCAAAATCCAGTGTATTTTCCCCAGCAGATATTGGTATTCGTTCCCTATCTCTGGCGAAAGCTCTAGCGTTACCACAAGGTCTTCTTCCTGGGCGGGGGCAAAAATGCCCAGGCTGATATCGTTCTTCATGGTGTCTGGTATATCGCCCTGCAAATCTTGCACATAGTTGCCCCACACCGCGCCTTTATAAACCAATGTACCATTGCTGTGCGTAATGGTAATGGTGGCATATTTTTGCAGCAATTCGTTAATTAGGGCCAGTGTTTCTGCGTCCGTTTCTATTTGGTCAATATATTCGGCACGTAAAAACAATTCCACTCCTTCGGCACTTGTATTTTTTAAGTCAATTTTATTTTCGTAGCTTACGCCCGGCATAAGGTCTTTAAAATTAACAAAAAGGTCGGTATCCTCTGGGTAGAAGATAAACCCGCTTCCCTCGCCGGTAAAGGTAACCAGGGCTGGGGCCGCATTGGTTTTGCTGCTTTCGTCCTCTGCCGGTGCGGGCACCGATAATGCCGGCCCATTTGCGCCTGCCTCAATTTCATTTAGGGTTTTGCCCCATACCGAAACAATGGCATCTCCCTCTGCTTGCAGGCATTCCATCGTTACTACAATTTCAGCGTCCTGGTTTTTGTATTCGTTACCAACCGCAGCACTTAGCGTATACTCGTTAAAAAGTGGCTCTAGCGTGGTTTCTCCTGGTTGTAAAACACCTTTGTAGTAGTAATAACCATCTCCGCCATCTACCCAATAAAGGGTGTTAAACACAATGCCAATAGCATCGGTAGAAAGCTCTGCTTCGCCCTCTTTTACCACCCAGTGTTTCTCTATCTTTACACGCACCACCATGGCAGATGTTCCGGTATTCTTTACATCTACAACCTTTTTAACTGTATCGCCCGGGAACACACTCTCGGGTTTTTGGTAATCTTCTACCACTTCCCCGCGCAGGGTGCCGGTGGTAATTAAGTTTACCGCTGCATCGGATTTTACCCAAGCAGCCAATGTGCCGCCCGTAAAAGCGCAAAGCAGTACCGAGACCAGAACGATGCCCGCTAAAATCTTTTTTGATGACACTTTCGCATCTTCCCCTTTCTCGGTTTGGTGTTCTGCCCGTGTACAACGGGCAGAACACTGCCTGCATTTTTGTTAAGGCTCAACAGGTGCATTCTCAATTTCGGTATCCAAGGCTGTGTAGGCAGCTTCGGCGCTATCTATATTGGCTGTTTGTATTGCTTGGCCCTTAATTACAAGGTCAAAGTTTCCAATTTCGGTCATGTCGGTACCGGTCCAGTTGGTGGGCACCACAAGGCCGGTAAACAAAGCTATGCCTTCATCGTCTTTGGTAAGTACGCCATCGTAATTAAAGTAGTAAACGCCTTCGCCTGTGCGCCCATCATCCAGCACAAACAGGGGGTTAATGCGCGGCAATACTGCCAGTTCATCGGCTGTCATTGGCTCGGGCAGTGTTATGCTGCCATCGGGCTGCAACACATCCTCACTGTAAAATAGCATCGAGTATATTTTGTCTAGGCGGTCTTGGTCGGTAATCACTTCGCCGGTATCTTTATCCACAATGGCCATTACCATACGGGCATATACATCGTCCTGCAGGTTAGACAAAGTGGGGTCTTTCGAAATCACATCGCCGGGGGTAATATCTTCACCATCTTCACGGTTCCAGTTGGGCTCGTCCACGTCAATGTCTACGCCGGCTGCCGTGGTAAATTCGTTTGTAACACTCGCTTCGTCCCAAAAATAGGCCAGCGTGGTGCCCACAAAAACCATGGCCGCCAAAATAACGGTGCTTGCAATAATAAGGTTGCGTTTCGTCTTCATAACTTCCTCCGTGTTGCCTGCTAAGGCTATATTTTTATTTAAATTTCAACTTCCGGTTCAACTTCTACAAACAAGGCTGCCAGGTCATCTTTGGCTTCTTCTGCATCGGTAAAAGGTGTGGTGCCGCCCATATCGCCCTGCAGGGCCGCGCCCTCTACATAAATGTTAAAACCGCCCATGGCTATCAAGGCATCCATTTGTTTGTTGGTGGCAGCCTCGCTAATGGTAACGATTCTAAACAGGGGGCTGGTTTCTTCGTATTGGGCAAGTTGGGTATTGTAGTAATAAATGTCCGAAATATCTACGGCACCGTTTCCATCGTACTCGCTCCAGTCGGTGGTGTTCCAGTCAATCGAAACCACCTCTAGCAGGGCTTCCAATTCGGCGTCGGTAAGGGCTTCTCCATTGTCTCCCCGTTGGAAGGTGATTTTAAGCGCAACCCATTCCGAAATTTCTACGTCGGAAGTGTTGGTGATAACGGGGTTTTTTTTCACTTCGGAGCCCGGCACAAGGTTTTTTCCCGAAGTGTCTTCGTTCCAGTCGGTTTCGGTCAGTTTTGCTTTCATGTCATTGTCGCCCTTTGGGTCTGCGCCAACAAAGGTAAAGCCGTTGGTAAGCGCATCGGTTTGCACCGATAGGTAGGCCAGCGTGGTGCCAATGGCCAAAGCCGCTACCAACACTACACTTAGCAGTATAATCCAGTTTCTTTTTCCTCTTGTCTTTTTCATAAGCATGTTCTATTCTCCTTACAAAATATATTGGTTGATGCATGGTGCATTGTTACAACAAAATTAATTTTTAGTATTTGCTTAGGTGCTGCTTAACAGGGCGGTTAGTTCGGTTTCGGCCTGGGGCAGGGTAACCCCCTGTGCCTGCATAACCGCACCCCCTATGCAAATATCAAAGCCTTCCAGGGTATCGCGTATCCAGTCCATATCGCTTATGGTAGCCGAAGCTTTAATAGTAACACTGGTAAAAATGGGCTCGGTGCTTTCGCCTGCCGGCAATACTTCGTTATAAACATAAATAGCACCATTTTGGGCAGCCCCCTGCAAAACCCAGTTAGTGTTGTAATTGGTTCCAGGGGTTTCCGCATCGTACTGGATCTCCAGCAAATCCATCAGCCGTGCATAATCCTCTTCGTTCAGCGCATCCCCTTTTCCATCTGTAAAAATAATTTGCAGGGCCGCATATTCATCAAACTTTGCTTCGCTGGTGTTTGTAACGGCCGGGTCTTTTGGCACCGCTGCATCCGGCACCATTGTTAGCGCTGCTTCCTGCACTTCCTCTGTCCACAATGGCTCTATTACTTCCGCCGAAATATCCTGGCTGCCAAGCACCATAAAATGGTTTTTGGCCGTGTTGGTTGTGGTAGACAAAAGCGCCAACGTTACACCCATGCCCAAAACCGAAAGAAGCGCAAGAATTGACAAAAAGATTATTACTTTTTTACCGTTGAATTTGGTTTTCATATTCATTGTTTAACCTTCCTTTTTTGTTATTTAAGGCAACACCGCAGTATCTTGCACGGTTATGCCCCACTCGGCCGGTGCCGCGCCTACTGCCTGTAAGCAATCGGCCAGCACATCTACATACACTTCCACGCCTTCATAGTCGGCCGGGTTAATGCCTTCTTTCAGGGTTACCCCCATTAGCAGGTTGGTGGCCGTTGTGCCGCTGGGTTGCAGCACAGTTTTATAATAAAAATATCCATCTTTATAAAACCAATTGTCGCTTTGGCCGGTTTCATCAAAGCTTTCGGCAAAATGCAACACAAAATCTCCAACCTCAAGCGTGTTGCCAAGCGGGCTAGTTAGCTGCCCCAGGTTGCCTTGTGTAAAATTGCTGGTATCGGCAATTTTAAACTGCGGCACTATCATGGCACGCACCACACTGGGCACATTGCCGGTGTTGCTTAAGCTTACCTGTTTTGTGTTTGCACCCCATTCTATTTTTCCCTCGGGGGTAGAGGTTACAATTTCGGGAATATCTACCCCGCCTGTACCCATACGAAACGGGTTTGTTACGGCCTGCATAGATACCACCATAAGCGCAAAGGTAAGCCCCACCACCAAAAACACCGCCAGCAGCGCTGTAAGGCGTGCCAAGGTAACCGGCCTTGCCTTTTTTGCAGGCCTAGTTGTATCTCTTGTGTAACGTTTCGTTCTTTTCTTCTCTTGCAAGGGTTTCACCTCCCGCCGTTTTTGCCCTGTATGGCTGTGTAGTTTTTTTAGGCTTGGGTTTTGGTTTTATGGCACTTGCCACTATGGTTGCCAGCAGCAAAACAGCCAGTGCCGCCAGCATAATATTGCGCCAAAAAGGTATGTTTAGCGCCATAAACAGGTAGCCAATTTTGGGGATAGAGAATTTGACCACCCCCACCACATTTTTGTAAGAAACAGGGGCGCCATCCCGTATGTTGTTGGCATCCCCCTGGGTGTAAAAATAGCCGTTTTGCGCGTCTATTTCTACTACCCGGTGGGTAACCACCGTAAGGTTTTCGTTTATTACAAACGAAATGGCATCCCCCACCTGAATATCTGCCTGGGGAGTTGGCACCGCGTACAATAAATCTCCTACCTGGTAGGTTGGCACCATACTGCCGCTTAATACCGAAAACATTTTTACCCCAAACAGCCTTGGTACTGCCAGCACCCCAACCGCTATTACCAAAACAACCACCAAAATATTAGAAAAGATTTTGCCTATTTTTCTCATGTGCTATCCCTCTTTTGCCTCATATGTCATCCATATGGTTGCTTACGCTGGCTTTGTCACTTACCCAGGTATCCAAAATTCTGTTATTTAAGTAGTTTGCTGTGCCGGTGCGGTTGTGCCCGTTTAGCGGGTATACCTGCGTAAGGGGGGTAGCGTTTTCATCAATGGCATACCGCCAGTTGCTGTCTAGCTCTGTTACGGTATATTGCCCGGGGGTAAGTTCTAAAATCGAAATGGTAGTAGCTGTTTCGCCCGCGGGCACAGTTATGGTGGCATAAAAGCTTTTGCTTGTTTGTCCGCCTGCTTCGGGGGCATAATCTATTTGGTATATAAAGGTTTCGTCTTCGGCCGAGGGCTGATTGATGGTTTTGGTGATTTGAAGCGCTACCTTTGCCACCAGCTGATGGTGGGTGGTATTGCTGTCCTCAATTGGGTAATTCTCGGTATCCCACCCTTCTGGCGGAATAAGCGTTGCGGTGTTTAGGTACAAAAGCCCATCTATGTATTTGTTCAGGTCTATCGTTGTGGTAAAAACATAGTCTCGGTGCTGGTTAGGGCCAAGGGCCTGGTTTTGCCAAACCACATAGGTTCCGTCTTCACGTTGCTCCACCGTCATGCCCGGGGGGCTTGTATCTTCGGCCGCTACAAGCAGGCCATCCGGCACTTTGTCTTCAATGGTAAAGCCCGTAATCGAGTTACCATCTAGGTTGGTTGCTCGTATGGTATAGGTAATTTTATTATCTGGATAAACCGAAACCGGTGCTTGCTCGGTGCCGTCTTCTTTAGATAATTCTTCATTGTTTGGCCCTGTTACCACGGCCGATTTAACAAGCTGTATCTCGGGTGGTTCTACTTTATTATATATGGGCGGGGTTTCGGTTTCTTCGTCCCGCTCCTCCATCGTTACAGTGGCGGCATTTACATATACAATGGCTTGTTTTGCGCTGCTGGGCACCACTGTTACCGGAATGGTATACAGGTTACTGCCCATTTCAAAGGTTTGGTCTTCCCATTTTATGGTGCGCTCATCTTCGCCAAAAACCCAGCCGGCAGGTGTAATGCCATCGGTATCAATAATCAGCCCTTCAGGGATGGTGTCTTCCACTACCGCGCCGGTAATAACATCGTTTGCGTTGGTGCCATGGTTGGTAACCGTAATAACATAGTTAAAGGGTTCTGCTTCGGTTACCTGGGCCGGTGCCTCTGCCGTACCCTGTTGTGGGTCTTTGCCCGGCACCTGGGTTGCCTTGGCGGCCGTAACCACCGGCAGCACGCCAATGTTTTGCCCCAAATACATAATTTGGCTCAATTCACTGTCATCCAGCGAGAGGCTGTAGTCCAGCGGGCCAATCATGGCATATTCGCCATTTTTTACCGCTTTGTTGCCGTTTTCGGCCGCCACCACATTTTGGGTAACCTGGTAGCCTTCTAGCTGGTACCGTATATAGTAAATATCGGCCACAATGTTTTTAAACGTGTAGTAACCTTCGTTGTTGGTAGTGGTTACCTGCGGGCTCCCATGCAAATCGTTTACAACGTTGCCGTTTTCGTCTACCATTTCTACCGTGGCGCCGGCTACCAGCCTTTCACCTTCGGTAATGGTGCCAGCGTTGTCGCTATCTACCCACACACGCCCGTTTACAATGCCGTAATCTTTTAAAGTAAAGCTGGCCAAAGGCGAATAGTTATAGGCGCTAACGTTGCCCTGGATATGCTCAAGGTCTCGATCGTTATATTTTACGCCGGCCTGGTTGGTAATAATGTCGCCCGGCTCAACGCCTTCGCCGCCAACAGTGCCTTCTACTGTAATTACAGCGGTTTCGCCAATATCCAGCCAGCCGCCGTTTACTTCGTCCACATTGTTCTGTAGCTCTTGCCCCAAAACCATGGTACTGCCTTCGGTAACGCCGCCTTTGCATCGCGGCCAAAGTTTACACGCAGGGTGCCGGTGGTGTATTTGTCGGCGGTTAATTTATTAAAAGTGGCAAGGCCCCCACCGCGCTGTGTGCTTATCAGGGTTCCCTCTGCGTCGTACACCGCAACGGTAACCGGGCTTTGGGCTGTGTCGGCAAGGTTATCCGCATCCAGTATAAAACCCTTGGGCAGGCTGTCCATCAACACACCATAGCTGCTTGCAGTTTCGCCGATGTTGGTAATGGTTATTTGGTAGGTTACGGTGTCTCCCACCGAGGCATATTGCCCGCTTTCACCGCTTTCCGGGGTAATAACTTCTTTGTCCACCTTTAAAAACGAGGGATAAAACAGGCTGATATCATCGAGATAGTTGCCCTGTGCAATATATTTCTGGCCGCCGTAAGACGAAACCGCCTCAAACGCAAACTCGGTTATCTCTTGGCCCTCGGGCACATAGTAGGCGCCCACATAGTAGCCCCAGCCTTGGTCTATCGGGTGCGGTGTACCACTGCCGGTGTACGAGGTTGTGTTTTTACCCGCACCCTTTGTGTACCAATCATAGCTTTCGTCGGCACAGGTAAGTATGTGGGGCGTGGTGGTATTCCCCGGTGCACGCAGGTAAAAGTTCATCACATCTTCGCCGTTTCGGCCGGTGTGGTAAAAGGTATAGTATACCTTTTGCCCCGGCACTGTGTTGCACAGCTGGTAAATGGTGCCGGCTTCATCTGCGTTAAGCTCTGCATATTGGTCACCACTGTGGGGACGCGCAGGGCCACTGGAGGTATAATTGCCGCTGTTATATCTTCTTTTGTGTTGTATCTCGATAAAGTACCTACGCGGCTCCTCGCTGTTGGGGTTTGTTGGCCGGGTAGCCCAGCCGGGCACAAAGGTGGTTTCCAGGGTTGTGTAATCGTTGGTGGTTATTGCATTTTTTGCGTAGAACTGGTTCCACCCTGCTTTTAATACTGCCTCTGAATCCCCCCCGTTGGCTTGTACCCCTCCCGGCTTAAATGGTGTACCGGGGGTAGTTGTAATCGGTTTATTTAATGAACTGCCAATAGGCGGCTCTTCAAAGCTGCCATTTATAAAGTTAATTGCTGCGCCATTATTTATCAAAACCGTGCCATATTGCCGGCCGGTCTCTTCTGCTTGCGCTTGTAACTGCCCGGCCACCACCAGGCCCGAAACACTGATGCAGGCCGCAAGAGCCATAGCGATTAAGCGTGTTGGTTTTTTTGCTGTTTGTTTTTTCATACCGCTGTGCCTCCTTTTTTATTTTGTGCCCAGCGGGTCGGCCCCTATCACAACCTCTGCACAGGGCAGGGTGTGGTTATACAGGTATCCTTCCGGCAAAACCATTGTAAACACATAGGTTCCATCTTCATCTGGGTTATATTGCTGTGCCTGCCACTGTATGGGCAAATCGGCATCGGTGCCGTTTTGCAAACGCACACTTACCTGGCTTAGCAAAGTAAGCTGCTCAATTGGCACCCCTTTGGCATACACCACCCGCACCAAAACCGGGCTGCGTGTGCCATAAAAATAGTCAATTTCCAAGGTTTCGGCTGCCTGCACCTTTACGGTTGCGGTGGGCAGGGTACCATCGTAGCTGTAACCTTCTGGCAAAACAGCCACAAACGTATACACACCCTCGGTTTCGGCGTCATATTCGGCGCATTGCCACTGCACAGGCAGCTCTATTTGTGCAACAACCACTTCCTCTAATTTTTCCTCTGGTTGCACTTCTTGTGGCTGGCTTTGGTCAGCA
>JAJDJP010000018.1 GCA_030267215.1 Ruminococcaceae bacterium OttesenSCG-928-A16 | reverse complement strand
AACCGGTGCCATCGGCGCTTGTGTTCCAGCCAACAAAGTCGTAACCAGGTTTCTCAAACTCGTTGGCAGGCAGGGTGGTTTCCTCATCAAAGGTAACGGTTACATCTGCCATGCTGCCGGTGCCGCCGTTGCCATCAAAGCTTAGGGTGTAATCGTTAGCGTCCCAATTGGCTACATAGTTCTTGTCGCCATAGTCGCCATCGGCAAGGGTAACGGTCAGCTCAGGCACTTCACCGTTAGAGTCCGTCCAGCCCTTAAATTCGTAGCCAGTGCGGGTGGGTTCATTTTCAATGTCCATCGGCAAATCTTCTACAGTATAGCTGGTTGGGTTGGCAGCTTCGGGTGCGGTGCCATTATCATAATCGTAGGTAATGGCATACTCTTCTACCACCCATTTGGCATACAGGGTAACGGCCGCCTTGGGCATTACGGCGCTTGCTGCTAACTCGCTGCCCTCGGCAAAATCATCGGCAGTGTACCAACCACCAAAGGTGTAACCATGGCGGGTTGGTGCCGCCACATAGCTGCTGGCTTGGGTAATAACGCTATCCCACGCCACGTTTTGGGTGGCAATGGTTGCGGGGGTTGTGGGGTAGCTAGTGCTGCCATTTAACTGGTAACTTAGTGCATAGGTTTCTTTTTCTACCACAAACACTATTGTTTGGCTGGGCACGGGCCAGGTTAGCTGGTAGGTTTGTGTGGCATCTTCGGGGGTTTGCAGCTGGTAATCTTGTGGCAGGGTAAAGGGTGCTGTGCCGGCAGTTAGGCTGCCATTTGGCATTTCCAGCGGCGAAGCATACGCTGAATACTCTGCATCGTTATAAGCCACTGTTACCGTTTTTAGCAGGGTGCCGGTGCTGCTTTCTTCCCTAAATTCTACCGTTATGCTGCTGGCCGCTTGTATGCCTGCATTGGTGGGCGCCTCAAGTTGTTCGCTTGCTTTTAGGGTAAATTTGCCACCCACACCAGCGCTGTTTACGTGCGAAAGTGTGGCATTTCCATCAGCCCCTTGCGGCGCAAACAGGTACGCTTCGCCGCCAGAGTTTATTACCTTAATCACATAATCGCCCGCATTTAGGTCGGTAAATTCATACTGGCCGTTTGCGTCGGTGCTGGTTTTTGCCACATAATTTAGGCCGGTGGGGTTGCCGTCGGCATCTGCCCGCCACAATTCCACTTCAACATCTTCAAAAAGTTCGTCTGTTCCTTCGGTGTATTTGCCATCGTGGTCTAAATCTTTAAACACAAAGCCACTTTTGGTGCTTTTAACGATGGCACCATCCATGCCATCTACCAAAATAAATTTTTGCTTGGTGGGCTGTGTTACGCCTGCCGGGGCCTGGCCGGCAGTGCCGGTAGCCGCCGTATAGTAGTAGGCCTGCACAGCAAAAGAGTTATAGGCCACCTTGCCGGCATCATTTTCGGTTACACCTGCCGGGGCCGCTACCGTGCCCTTAATAACAAGCTGGTAGCTCGGGGGTAAACGGAAGCTGCCCGACTGGAACAAGAACGACTTTGCGCCAACATAGGCTGTAGTACCAGCGCCAAAATCGGCATCGCCAATACGCACAATGCCACCATCGCCACCATTATAAGATGGGTTGCCGTTGGTGCTGTAGCGTACGCTCCAGCCGCTAAAGTCGCTTGTAACATCGTTGTCTTCCGCATCGTAAACAATTACTTCCAGCGCATTTTTAAGCACGGCTGTCCACTCGCTGCCTTTATCTTCGTCGGGGTTTAGCGCCGTGCCTTCGGGCAGGGTATCTTCGATTTTTACAAAGGGCAAAATATCTAGCAGCCGAATATTGCCAAGGTAGGTGTTGCCGCTGTTGGCAATGGTAAGGCGGAACTCTCCCTTACCGGTGGCGCTGGTGGCCACGGTGGCTTGGGCTTCGGTGTTGGTGTTCACGTTCTGCCACTCGCCCGTGCCTTCTTGTGCCAGGTTGTTGAATAGCTCCGGCACCACGTCCATTTTAGGCAGCAAAGAAACCACCATGGTTGGGCCGCTAGCTGTTCGCAGGTAAGGGGTATAGTCCTTACCCTGCCAAAAATCGGCGTTATTGTCCAGGTCGTTGATGTCTTTGTAAAAATTATTTTCATTTATAGTATAGCCATAATACAGGCTGTGGGGCGTGGCCGAAGTGCCAAACAGCAGCCCGCTGCTGCCCTGGTAGCTGGTTAGCGCATAGCTGCCGGGCAGCGTGCCCGGCTTAACTTTTAAGGTAAGCGGGATGGTATACGTATAGCTACGGGCAATTGCCAGCCCTTTCACCTCAAATTTATAGGCAAGTTTTCCATCCAGCTCTATTTTTTCGGCAGTAACGGTGGCATCCGGTTTCCCTTCCACCGCAAGGGGTTGTGTAACGTCCAGTTCGATGCTGCTGGGCGGCACATAATAAATAATGGGGTCCACCCATCCATCGTTTACCCTTGATACTGTTGCACTGTTCGTTAAAGTTAAGTTTACATCAAATTGTTGGCCCGGCGTTTTGCTGCCGTTGTGCCCATCTTGGTAGGCCAAGGTTGTGGTGGTAGCAATAACATGGTGGCCGTAAAAAATTTTAGGGGTATCTTTACTGCGCATGGTAATGGTGGCCGGCTGGCCGGTTTCAGGGTTTTTTTCTATCGTCGCCCCCTCGGGCACCGTATGGTCGTCTGGCCTGCTCTCCCCGCTCCACTTTAGGCCAACGGCCAAATGGGTCCAGTCTCCCTGCTCAATATCGTCACCATTGGGGAACTTCCCCCCTTCCCACGAGTAACAGTAGGTTGTTATATAGATACCGGCAGACACCGGCAGCGCCAGTTGCTCGTTTGCCGGGGTTACGGTTTCGGCAATGTCGTTGTTCAGCGGCCACACTTCAACTTTATCTATATATTCGCCCGCAGCAAGCACAACCCCTGCGGCCGCCAAAGTAATTGCGCGATAGCCTCCTGCTGTGGCGGCAGCGGGGGCATAGTAAACCACTGTGCGCACCGTTTCCTGCTCGTTTTCGTTTGCCGGGTCGCTTGCTATGTAGTACACCATTTTGCTTTGGAAGCGTACACCGATATTGTGCAACCGTATCTCACCCAAATTGGTTTTATGCCCTTCTCCGGTAGAATCGTTATACCAGGTAAGGCAGGTGCCCGGCACCGGCAGGCTGCCACCATTTTGGGCTGTTGTGGTTACTGGCGCATAAGACCCAAGCACCAAGGGGTCGTCAATGTCCAAAATGGCAGGGTAATTTTCCACCGCTAAATTCAGCGGCTGCATATGCACGTAGCCATCGGTAATTTTAAAATTAAGGGTTATTTCTTTGCGCACCGGGGTATCGGTGCCGGCCAGTGTATACTCAAAATAGGCCTTTACCGCCGGGGTATCGTCTTTTTTAAATCCCTCTTCAGGAAAAACAAGGTTAATTGCCTTAACGGTCTCATAACTCAGCCGCCGGGCGCTATAGTGGCTGCCCCATGGGGGGACAGTGGCAAAGCCATTTTCGTCTACCGTCCCCATCTCCCACACAATGGCCTCGGTAGTGTCATTAATGGTTGTTACCGTGTGCGCCCCGGTGCCATAGGTTGGGCTAGCAGGCAGGGTAAGCTGTGCCCCGGTGGGGTATTCCAGCACCACCTGCAGGCTGGTACCCGGCTCTAGCCGCCACTTCACACTATTTTGGTAGGTGGCGCGGGCATCTAACATAAGCGCTACCTGCTGGCCGGCACTTATTTCGCCTGTTTGCGAGGCTGCAAAGGAAAGCGATGCGCTATCTACCACATCGGCTGTTACAGTGCGCAGGTTATCACCCGCTACATCGCCGCCGGTGGTAATTTCTGCCATTAATTTGCCGGTGGGTAGCCAGCCGTAAAAATTCTCTTTATCAAAGGGGAAGCCAATGGTAAAGCCGGCGCCATCCCCACCGCCGCCACTTACTGTAAACGAAATCTTTACGCCATCGGCCGTGGGGGTTATGGTTCGGTTGCCACTGCCCTCGGGCCAGCCCACGTTTTCTTCGCTGGTGGTAAAATACTTATAGCCTTTTTCTGGGC
The DNA here is from genome assembly GCA_030267215.1 of Ruminococcaceae bacterium OttesenSCG-928-A16. Taxonomy (GTDB): domain Bacteria; phylum Bacillota; class Clostridia; order Oscillospirales; family Ruminococcaceae; genus JAAYCI01. The sequence continues at coordinate 31,907 of JAJDJP010000018.1, read as the reverse complement.
TAAATAGCCTTCAAGGTCCTTGTTGGTTAGGGTAATTTCTACCAGTGCATCGGTAACGGTCTCTGTACCGTCTATTTTGTATACCCCACGCACCGTTAAAACATTGTTAACGTCTTGCGCTGTATTGTATGCCGCTGTGCTACTGTTTTCTGCCGCGGTGGCAGTGGGCGCAACGGTAAATTTGGTTAGCACTACATCGCCCGCCATACGGGGCGCCTTTTGTAGCATTTGTGCTTCTGCAAGCAGCGGCTGCTCGTCGCCCTCTGGCTGTAGCGCAGTGGTATCCCCTTCGCCCTCACTTTGTGGCAAAGAGGTGGTATTTTCTTCTACAGGCGGGGTGGCAGCTTGTTCGCTGCCCTCTGGCTGTGCCGCAGGGCTGCCTTGCTCGCCTTCGGGCAAGGAGCCGGCATTTTCCTCTACCATTTGGGTAGATGTGCTAGCCTGTGGGCCGGCACTATCCCCTTGTGCCAAGGCCGAAAAACCCAGCCCGGTTACCAAAACCAGCAAAATGGCAAGGCACAAAATGCGCAATTGCCATTTTTTAGATTTTCGTGTTCCATTTTTTGTTTGCATTGTTATTCCCCTTTAACACTAAGTATTTTGCTTTTGCTTTTGTGGTTTTTATGGCGATAAAACGATAAATTGGTTTATTTGAAATTCATTATAGATGGGCATGGTCAAAACCCGGTCAAAAAAAATTACAAAAATTCGTTACTTTTTCAAAATCCCCTTCCGCCCATGGCGGCGTGTGTGCAGCCCGCCCTGGGGGAGGCAGGCCAGCACACACGCGCCGGGCTAGAAGGTGATAATGCTCCCGGCGTTGTTACATCGGGAAATTTATCCTCAGATAAACCATTTTGGGTTGGCAAAGGTGGGTGGCTCTGGGGGGTGCCACCATCCTGCGGCTACACAAAACAGTTGTTAGAGGCAACAAAGGCGCCCGCCATAAAGGCCGGCAAACATGGTTGGCATTTAATTGGCGCTTACCTAAGGGTGCCGCCGCCTAAAGCTGCCATGTTCCATCTTCGGTTAAGGTAATTATCAGGTCGTCTACCATTACCCCGCTACCCTGCTGGTTTTGCACAACCCGCAGGGTATAGGCCCCTGTTTGGGGCAGGTTTAAATTTGTAAACATAAAGCTACCGTTTGCCAAAAGCGGCGCCGTTGCCACCTGCTGCTGGTTTGGGGCCAATAGCACAATTTGTGCGTCTTGCGCTAGTTTGGCCGGCGTGCCATCTGCCTGCGTGGGCAGGTTTACCTGCCCGGCCAACGTTGTGGGCAATGCCGGGCTGCTTTGGGCCATTTGGCTTTGGGCGGTAATTTGGCTTTGCGTGTTGCTAGTTTGGGGGGCAAACAGGGTTTGCCAGGGCACTGCATAGGCCGCAAAGGCCACCGTGCCTGTGAACACAACTGTAAGCAGGCCCACCAAAACTTTGGTTGCGGTGCCCATTGCTGCTTTTGCAACCGGCAAACCTGCACCCAGGCTTGCTTTGGCAAGGCACTCTTGCAACAGGGCTTTGGGCACTTCGGCCGCAGCCGAGCTTTTAAATACCTCTACCAAAGCCGGGCCCATTGCCACAGCAGGTACAGCCGCTAAATTGTGGTAATCTCCATACCTTTTTTCAATTTCGGCTTTTAAATATTGCCGTGCCATACGCAGGTTGTTGTTCACTGCGTCTTGCGGTATATCCAGCACCTGGGCAATTTCGGCATAGGTTAATTTTTGGTAGTAGTGCAGCCATACACACCGGCGGTATTTGGGGGGCAAGGCATCTACCAGTTCTACAATCAGCTTGCGGTTTTCTTCTTTTTCCACAAAATCTGCCGGCATTGCGCTGGTAAAATCAACAATAATCTCTTTTTCCAGCGCATCATCGTATGCATTCATCGGTTGCCTCATGTTTTTTCGCCTCATATCGTTACATGTGGACAAAATTACACGATTAAGCCATACGTTAAAAGCTTGGGGGCTGCGCAAGCTGGTAATGCCTTGGTGCATTCTAATAAAAACTTCCTGCGCAGCATCTTTTCCGTCCTCAATATTTCCCATCTCGCGCAGGCACAAATAAATAACTTCCCGCGCTTTCAGTTCATACAGGGCGCCAAATGCTTCTTTATTGCCTTTAACGGCTTTTTTTATAAGGCTTACTACGTGCTTCTCTTTCTTGTTTTTCATATACGTTCCCCCCAGGGGCAGATTTGCCTGCCTATATAATTAGACGTAGCTTTTTTGCAACATTGCGAAATAATTGTAAAATTTTTATTTTTTTGGCGTTTTGCACAATTTTTACTTCTAAAACCCTACTAAAGATAGACTAATTTTGGCATTTCGCCTTTTAAAACCATGCATTCTCGTGTTCCATTTAAAAAATGGTTTTACCTTTGTTGTGCCACAGTGGCAAGCCGGTTCCCTTATGTCTGCCATTTTATTGCCCCCATTCAAAAAAACTCTGCTGCATGTAGTTTACCATATTTTGGGCATTCTTCTGCACTGGGGTTTAGGGGGTGGCACCTATATTTAAAATGGTTCTGTTGTGCTTTATAATGCAAATTTATAGCAAAACAGGCCTTTGAGTACATGCTTGCCATAACAAGGCCTTTACATTTTGTGTGGGTATGCCTTTATAAACTGAAAAGAGATGAGGCAATTGCCGCATCCCTTTTGCCACGTAGGCTATTTGTTCTTTTACCTTTGCCATTACATATATATGCAAGCCCACTGTGCAAAGCTTATTTTTAGGCCGCTAAACACCCGCCAAATGGTTGTTCTATACAAAAATTGCCTGTAAATAAAAAAGCTTGGGTTATGCCCCCGCCTATGATAAAATAACCAAAAGATGTGGTTTTTAAAAGGGAGGCGATGGAATGTTTAAGCAGCTATTACCCATAAGCGAGCCATGGTTGCAATACGCAATTCGGTTACATGCATTAAACGAAAACGAAGATGATTTGCTTACCTTAAAAGAAGAAGCGTTGCAAGACCCTAAAATTCAGGCTTATCTAAATGATATTACTGACTTTCATAATACCATCGTTAAAAACCATAAAGACCCCGAACTCTCTATACACAAGCTGCTATTTTTGCTTGACATTGGGTTTGGCACGGATGTACCCCAAATTGAAAGCGCCGTTGCCCAAATTATGTGCCACAAAGATAAAAACGGCGTATACCAATCAAAAACCAATATCCCGCCCCATTACGGTGGCAAAGGCGAAGATGTGTTTGGCTGGTGCCTGTGCGACGCACCCCTGTTGCTAATGGCGCTGCTTAAGGCCAAGGTTAACTATCGGCAGCATATTCGGCAGGGGGTAACGCATTTGCTTGGCTTGTACCAAAAGCAGGGCTTCCCCTGTGCAGTGTCGGAGGAGCATGGCACCTTTAGAGGCCCAGGGCGAAAAGGCGATTGCTGCCCATATGCAACCTTTATTATGCTGCGGTTATTATCTGAAATTGAGGAGTACCAAAGCAGCGATATTGTAAAAAACGGAACAGAGGTGCTTCTTTCTTTGTGGGAGAACAGCCTTGAACGGCACCCGTATATGTTTTATATGGGTACCGATTTTCGCAAATTGAAAGCCCCCGCCATATGGTACGACATTGTAAGCGTTACCAGCCTTTTAAGTAAGTTCGATTTTGTAAAAACCGATGCCCGGTTTTGCGAAATGTTGGATTTGATACGGCAAAAACAGAATGCAGATGGCCTTTTCGTGCCTGAATCGGTTTACCAAAAGTGCAAAGGATGGGATTTTGGGCAGAAAAAAACGGCGTCGCCCTACTTATCCTATCTTTGCATTCGGCTGTTAAACCAAGCGCAAAAATAGCGCCCTATAAAGCTTTATTACACTGTACCGCTTTAAATATGTGTATAAAATAATTAAAAAATACTTTTGGTATAAAAACCCGCAACCAGCTAAAAGCTGGTTGCGGGTTTTTGCCCTTAATTATTTTTATTGGGTATTTATTTTAAGCTAACAGGGTATAAGGGTTGCTGGCCTGCTACTACCAGCCATGGCGGTGTTTGCTTTTGGCACGGCGGCGCACCACCAACACTGCCACCATTAAGGCCAGGCTAAGGGCCATTAGGCTTATGGCTAGCACAAGGTTGGTGCTGTCCCCCGTTTGGGGCGGGCGCTGGCCATCGGTATAGCCGTAGGTGTTAATTAGGTTATACCCGTTTACAAATTTGCCATAGCCAGCCACCGGCTTTTCATCTATCGTGTAGCTTATTTCGTTGCCAGCGGTATCGTATTTATGTAGGGTAAAGGTGTATTGCCAGCCAGTGGCGGCAAATTTGGGGGCATTTAAGCCATTTTAAAAAACGCATGCGCACACCAAAAAAGCCCATAAACCAGCAAATTTCGCCTTTATATTTGCTTGACAGCCACCGCTGCAAGTGGTACCATAATTACATGAATGTAGAATCATATTTCATGTGGTTTTTGGCGCAAATTTAACGAAAGAAGGGACTGTGGGTATGGCATCTACCACCACTGCAGATAGCTTGCTAAAAGCAAAGCCCAAAACAAAAAAAGGCGAAGAAACCCTGGCCCGCTTATGCCAGGCCGCCGAAGAATTATTTGCCGAAAAAAGCTACTACAGCGCCAGCGTTAGCGAAATTGTGATGCGCGCGGGGATTTCGATTGGTGGCTTTTATATTTATTTTACCGACAAGCTAAGCCTATATAAATACATGGTGTTGCAATATGGGCGCAAATTGCGCAAATATATTGCGGTGCAGCTTGCCGGTATGGAGCTTGATAGCCGCCGCGCTATGGAGCGGGAGGGTATGAAGCTATTTTTTGATTTTTGCATTGAAAACCCCGCCATTTTTTCCATCGTGTGGCAGTCTTTATTTGTTGCGCCAGAGCTTTTTATTGATTATTATGATGATTTTGGCAAACAGTACGAAAAACGGTTGGGCGATGCCGTGCGCACCGGCGAAGTGCGGCCGGTAAATTTAGAAGTAGCCAGCTATGTTTTGATGGGTGCCAGCAACTTTTTGGCCCACAAATATATTACCTTTGGGCCGCCCACCCCACTAAACGATGAACGACTGTACCGTGTAGTAGACGACATGATGGATATTTTTGACAAGGGCTTATTTATAGAAAAGCCGGACACCAAAAAATAATTGGTTTCCATATTTATACAAAAGCAGCCCCGCCGGTTGGCGGGGCTGCTTTTGTGGTTCTAAACTATACGAGGGGTTATCGGTAATCTATTGTTTTTCTTGGCTTACAACAGCACCTTGCGCCATTTTTTTATGCATGCGCTTTTCTTTCCAGCTGTTGTAAAAACCAACAATGCCCTGGGGCATATACATAATAACAGCAATGTACAATGCGCCAAAAAACAGCAGCCAACGCTCAAAAATGGGGTGAAGCGAGCGCAGATTCAGCAGTAAATCTTGGAAGAAAATGACCACCGTGCTGCCCACTATAGAGCCATATAGCGTGCCGGTACCGCCAATTAACGAGTACAGCATAGCATTATAGGTCATCTGCATATTCAGCAAATCGGTGTTAACAAACCGGTTAAGCAGGCCGTACACAATGCCCGAAAGCCCGGCGGCAATGCCTGCTACTAGCAGCGCAATGGTGCGTGCACGGTTGGTGTTGTAACCCAAAAATACTGCCCGTTGCTCGTTTTCGCGTATGCCTTGCAGCACACGGCCGGTGGGCGAATTGATGAACCGGAACAGCACCACCAGCATAACAACCATAAAGGCAAAGCAAAGGTAATACATAAAGGTGCGGTTGCTAAACGGGAAGGGCGTTTTGTAGTTCAGGCCATCGGCGCCATTGGTAACGGTGCGCCAGCGCTCCATCATGTTACGCATAATTTCGCCAAAGGCCATAGTAATCATGGCGGTGGCAAGCACCGAGCCACCCGACGCCGCCACCTTGCCCACCAACAGCGCCCAAAAAATAGAGTAGACAACTGTGCCCAAAATGGCAAGCAGCAGCATGGGCCAACTGGTTGCCACCCGCACAAACAAAATGCCCACAAAATAAGCACCGCCGCCTATAAACAGCGCAAACCCAAGGTGGATAAACCCAGTATACCCGCGCAGGATATCGTACGCCATGGCATACACCGAAAATACCATAATCCGGCTAATCATCGTCATGCGGGTTGCAGACAAAAAGTTTGGCAATATTACCAGTGCGGCAAGGGCAATTACAATAATTGCCAGCCGAATGATAAGGCCGTTCTTTTTAATTTGTGTTTGTTTTTTTATCCTCATTTTCGCACCGCCAATCCAAACAGGCCTTTGGGTTTAAAAATTAGCACAAGCGCCATCATCAACACCGGTGCAACCAGCGAAATATCGGGCAAAACCCAGCCAATAACGGCAACCATAATGCCTAAAAATAAACTGCCAAGCGCCGAGCCAATAAAGCTGCCCATGCCGCCAATAACCACCACTATAAAGGCCAGTAGCTGGTTGGCAGCGCCCATATTGCTGTTTAGCGTGCCGTTAAGCGGCGAGTACAGTGCCCCACCAAGCCCGGCCAGCGCCGCAGCAATGGCAAACACAATGGTAAAGTAGCGCTTAATGTTAATACCAAGCGAATCCACCATTTCGGAATTTTGCACCCCAGCGCGGATAATCATACCAACGCGGGTTTTGGTAAGTACCAGCTGCCCGCCAACCGTTACCACAACCCCCACAACAATAAGGAACAAGCGGTAATGCACAATGGTGATGCCTGCAAAGTTAGAAACCCCCGAAAGGAAAGACGGGCGCGCTACGGTTATTTGCTGGGCACCCCAAAACACGCGGCACAGCTCTGTAAACACAATTTGTAGGCCAAGCGTAACCATTATTTGGGCAGACATATTACCGTATACCCGCGAGATAAATATTTTTTCGAATAAAATACCCAGCCCAAAGCCAACCGTAACGGCGGCTAAAATGGATAATGGCCAATTTCCTGTCCAGTTATAAATCCAGGCGTAAACATACCCACCCCACAAAAACAGGGTGCCATGAGCAAAGTTTACAACTCCCATTAGCCCAAGCACAACCGAGAGGCTGGAAGCCATTAGAAAAATGAGGCACCCCTCTGAAATACCGTTGAACAAAAGGGTTACAATGTTTCCCATTCTATCGTTCCTCCTTTTTGGCTTTATAGGCCCAGGTGGCGCTGCTGCAATTCCTTGTCGTCAATCAGGTCGCAAATTTGCCCGTTGTGCACGGTGCGCCCCTCGTCTATCATGTAGTATCTGTCGGTAACGGCGCAGGCCATGTTAAAGTTTTGTTCCACCAACACAATGGTAGATTTTTTCGAAATTTCCTTCAGCGCCAGCGCCATTTTTTCTATTACCACCGGGGCAAGCCCCTTGCTGGGCTCATCAATTAAAATTAGTTTGTTTTCGTTTACCAAAGCCCGCCCCACGCTTAGCATTTGCCGCTGGCCGCCGCTAAGGGTGCGGGCCATGCGTTTATAAGCTAGCTTTAAATCGGGGAAAAGCTCCAGCACATACTCAATGCGCTCGGCGGTGGCATCGTCATCTTTGTGTTTTGCCAGCAACAGGTTTTCCTCAATACTCAAGGAATCAAATACGCCATAGTCTTCGGGGCAATAGCCAATGCCCATGTGCGCTATTTTGTGGGTGGGTGTGCCCACCAGCGAAACACCGTCTAACTCTATGCTGCCGCTGCGGGTTTTTACCAGCCCCATCAGGGTGCGCAAAAAGGTGGTTTTGCCCGCACCGTTGCGCCCCAAAATGGCAATGGCTTCGCCCTGCTGTATCTCCACATCTACCCCTTGCAAAATAGTAAATAGGCCAATGTAAGATACCAAATCCTTTACCTTAAGCAGTGACATTGACAACACCCCCTCCCAAATACGCTTCCATAACTTCGGGGTTTCGGGATACTTCTTCCGGGTCCCCTTCGCACAAAAACTCGCCGTTCACCATAATAATCAATTTGTCTGAAAGTGCTTTAACCATGTTCATTTTGTGCTCTATCAGCACAATGGTGGTTCCTTTTTCTTTAATTTGCCGCAGCAGGTCTATCATTACCGGCACCTCTTCTACCGACATCCCTGCCGTCGGCTCGTCCAGCAGCAATACCTCTGGCTCTAGCGCCAACACCATGGCAAGCTCTAGCTTGCGTTGTTCGCCGTGGGTAAGCTCGCTAGCGCGCAGGGGGGCTTTGTCGTGTAACAGCACCTGTTCCAGCAATTCATCGCTGCGGGCGTTAACCTCTGCATAGCTTTTGTAGCTTTTAAACAATCGAAAACCCACATTGGCAGCACTTTGGGCTGCCAGGCGCACGTTTTCGCGCACTGTTAACTTAGGAAACACATTGGTAAGCTGAAACGAGCGGCCAATCCCCTCTTTAATTCTTTCTTGCGGTGTTTGCCCTGTAATGTCTTTGTCTCTAAAAAACACCTTGCCTTCGGTTGGCTTGTACAGGCCGCTTAACAGGTTAAAAAAGGTGGTTTTACCCGCACCATTAGGGCCAAGTATGGTGGTAAATTTGTTTTCTTCTATCGATATGCTAACCTTGTTAACTGCTTTTAACGCCCCGAACTGGATCGAAATATCTTCGGTTCTTAGCAATATCTCACCCATTGCCGCTTCATCCTCCTTCGCGAAGTAAGTAAAAAGTGAATCAGTTATTACTTAAAATGATTCTAGCATGCCATCTGTTCCACTGTCAATTGATTTCGCCCTGTGGATTTCACCAAAAAAATTGTACACTTTTAACATATTATTTTTTGCTTTAATAGTATTTATAGTGATAACATAAAAATTTCTATTGACATTGGAATTAGTGCATGCTATTCTAACAGCATAAAGTGATTAGTGATTCATGTATTATTATTCTGCGAAGTAAGAGCCGCACGAAACCATTTTGTACGGCCAACAAGGCAGCATAACAAAAGGGATAGACTCTCGTGGCCAAAGCGCACGAGGGCGCAGAGCAAGCCCTGCGGTAAATCTCATTTATTTATATTGCTAAATTCGCGTATTATGCGCCAAACATGAAGGAGGTTATTGTGTTGGACCCGAATTTTAAAGTAGGAATTGTAGATTATACGTTGTACACACCCGAACAGACTATTACCGCAGAAGAGCTTGCCCCGCTGGTAAATGTGCCGGCCGATGTGCTGCGCAACAAGATGGGCATAAACAAAAAGCATGTGGGTGGGCCAGATGACCAACCCGGCATTATGGCTACCAAATGTGCCACCCAGCTAATAGAAAAAACTGGCTTCGACCCAAAGGATATCGACATGATTTTGTACGCCGGCGAAACCTACGCCGAGTACATTTGCTGGACAGTTGCCCTAAAAGTGCAAAATGAAATTGGCGCCGAAAACGCCTATGCATGGGATTTAGGCTTTAGGTGTGCAGGGCTGCCTTTAGGGCTAAAAATAGCCAAAGAGATGATGTATGCCGACAAAAACCTAAAAAATGTGCTGGTGTGCGGCGGCAACAACAACTGTAGCCTGGTAGATTATAAAGACCCCCTGCAAAGCTTTATGTTTAACATGAGCCCTGGCGCCTTTGCCGCCCTGCTGCGCCGAGACTATGACCAAAACCTGATTTTGGATTCCGGTATCTTTACAGATTCTTCTTTTTACGATGACGTGATTGGGGTTACCGGCGGCAGCCTAAACCCCCTAACGCAAGAAATGGTGGAGGAGATGGCAAAGGACCCTGAAAAAACACGCCGGTTTAGCCTGCTAACCCTACCCGATGGCGCCGGTATGAAAAAGAGGCTGGGCGAGCGCTCGTTGCCAGATTTTATCAAAACAGTAAACCTTGCCTGCAAACGCAACGGCATACAAAGCAGCGACATTGATTTTATTGGCCTTGTGCACATTGGCAACCGCGCCCACTACGCTTTAATGGATTCCCTTGGTATCGACCATGAAAAAACCGTGTTTTTGTGGGACGATGGCCACTGCGGCCATGCCGACCCCCTGCTGGCGCTAAACTACGGCATTAAAGAGGGCAAGGTAAAAGATGGCGATTTGTGCGCACTGGTAGGCGCAGGCACCGGCTATGTTTTTGGCTGCACCATTGTGCAGTGGGGTAAAGCCCAATAATAAACACTGGTTTGTTAGCATCGTTTTATACAATTGGCAATAATACAGGAGGCAACGCCATGAGCACTATACAAGAGCAATATTCCCAAAAGAAAAAGACCACTGCCGAGGCACTGGAGCTAATCGAATCGGGCGATGTAATTATTACCGGGCTTGGTGCAGCCGAACCAGTGGAACTGCTGAACAACATACATACCATTGCCCAACGTGGCGTAAAAGGCTGCGATTTAACCAGCTGCCTGCCAGTAGGTATGTACGATTATATTTTAAAACCCGATTACGCCGACAGCATTTTTGCCAACAGTTGGTTTTATGGCGCGGCCAGCCGCAAGGCGGGGGCCGCCCCTAACACCAGCCACGTGCCCCAGCGGTTAAGCCTTGCCTTTAAAAAGCGCAACTTTGCCCGCAAGCAAGATGGCCGCCGCCTGGTGCTGTTAACTTCTTGCAGCCCTATGGATGAGCATGGTTACCTCAGCCTTTCGCTTAGTGTTACCTACGAGCGCGAGGCCATTGACGAGGGTGCATTTGTTATTGTAGAGGTAAACCCAAACCTGCCCCGCACCTTTGGTGATGCCACCGTGCACATTAGTGAAATTGACGCGCTGGTGGAGGTGGATTACCCTGCCACCGCCATACCCGAGGGCACCTTTACCGACAAGGACAAAGCCATCGCCGAGTATATTGCCGAGCGCATCGAGGATGGTTCCACCATTCAGCTGGGCATTGGTGGCATACCAAATGCTTTGGCGGCTGGCCTAAAAGGCAAGCGCAACCTTGGTATACATACCGAGATGATTACCGATGGCATGGTAGACCTTGTGGAGTGCGGCGCTGTTAATGGCTCGATGAAAACATTGTACAAGCACAAAATTGTGGGCACCTTTGCTATGGGTAGCCAAAAATTGTACGATTTTATGGATAATAACCCCTCTATTGTAATGAAAAATGGAAACTGGACCAACGATCCCTGTGTAATAGGCCAAAACCACAAAATGGTTTCGATTAACACCACCATGGAGATTGACTTTTTTGGGCAGTGTGCCTCTGAAGCCATTGGCCCGGTGCAATTTTCGGGCACTGGTGGCCAAGCCGATACCGCCATTGGTGCGCAGCGTAGCGTGGGGGGCAAATCCTTCATTGCGCTATACTCTACCGCCAACGTTAAAAACGAAAACGGAGACCGCGTGCCCATCTCCAAAATTGTTCCGCTTTTAAAACCGGGCTCGGTTGTCTCTCTATCACGCAACGATGTGGACTATGTGGTTACCGAATACGGCATTGCCTCGCTGCAAGGCCGTTCGGTAAAAGAGCGGGTAGAACGCTTAATCGCTATTGCCCACCCAGATTTCCGTGAAGAGCTGCGGTTTGAAGCAAAAAAACAGACATATTATTAAAGCTTTTTCGTTAAGGCAAAAAATCCCCCCAGTGCCACAGGCACTCGCCCCCTTGCAGGTGCAAAGGGGGCGAGAGGAAATGAGCGAATTTCTTGGCCCTTTGTCTCCACAAGGGGATGACGGGCGAGGAACCAACCTGACAGGGGGATGCCCTTGACTAACTGCTAGAGACTAAAGACTAGCGACTATTTGGTGACAACCACCTGCCAAGTGGGCAGGTGGAGCACATATAAACTGTACACAAACCAAAGGCACCTAAACAAAGGAGGACATTTTATGTTCAAGAAAAGCTTGGCACTCATTATGGCAGTTTTCATGCTCTCTGTGCTGGCCGTTGGTTGCGGCGAGGGCGCAGCACCGGCACCGCCACCTACAACCACCCCCGCCAGCGGAAACACCAGCACACCCGCCGCCACCGGCGAAGTACTTAAAATTGGAGCCATTAGCTCGCTAAGTGGGCAATTGCAAGACTATGGTGAGTGCTACCAAAGAGGGTTTACACTGGGCATGGAGTACATGACCGGCGGAACCAACGTTGTGGCTGGGCGCCCCATTGAGATTATTTGGGAAGACACCACCAACACGCCCGATGTTGCCAAAGAGCGCACCATGAAACTGCTGGAGCAAGACAAGGTTGAAATTGTTACCGGCTACGCTTCTTCTGGCGATGCCGTTGCCTGCCTGCCCCTGTTTGAAGAGTATAAAACTGTTTGCGTGGTAGAGCCGGCCGCCGCCGATTCTATCATTAGTGCCGAAAACTGGAACGAGTATATCTTCCGCACCGGGCGTACTTCTGGCCAAGATGCCCTAGCCATGGCCGCTATTATTGCCAAAGCAACACCCGGTGCCACCATTGCCTGCTTTGCGCCCGATAGCACCTACGGCTACGGCATGGTAGACCCCTTTGTGGCCGCCGTGGAAGCTGCTGGCTGCACCGTTGTTGCCAAAGAATACGCCCCGGTAGATGCTTCTGACTTTAGCCCCTACTTTTTGCGTATTAAAGACAAACAGCCCGATTACCTGTATGTTTCTTGGGCGGGCGCCAACAGCCCCTGGACCCAGCTAATGGAGCTGGACCTTGAGAGCGCTGGCATTACCGTTACCACCGGCGCGCCCGATCTTCCACAGCTGAGAGGTATGCTTCCACTAGGCGCAACCGGCGCTATTGGCTACTGTGTGTACTACCCCACCCTGCCCCAAACCGAGGTAAATGATTGGCTGGTAAAACGCCACAACGAAGAATATGGCAGCAACCCCGATTTCTTTACTTCGGGTGGCATGGCCGCAGCTATGGCTATTTGCACCGCATTAGAAAAAACAAACGGTGTTACCGACCCTGACGTGCTGATTGCTGCCATGGAAGGCATGGAGTTTGACAGCCCCAGCGGCATGCGCACCTTCCGCCCCGAAGACCACCAGGCCATGCAAGATTTGTACGAAATTAAGTTTACAAACGTAGACGGCGCCGACCATGTAGTGCCAGAGTATATTCGTACCATCAAGGCCGACGAAGTTGCCCCGCCCATTACCAACGGACGTGGCTAACCAACAATAGTAGAGAGTGGACAAATTGTGTTCCTGGAAATAAGTTTCTTGTGCTGTCTCCCCGCTGGAGGCGGGGAGACAGCACTTTATCTTATCCTTAATAAAACGCTAATCGAACACTCCCCAATAGTATAGGATATTGACCTGCATCAAACTGTGAAGGTATAATTTTACCAGTTGATATTTCGGCCGCTGCACAACATGCGGCGGCCATTTTTGCATTTATTACCACACTATAACTAAGGAGATAACTGGTATGAAGATATTGGCATTGTGCGGCAGCGCACGGCAGGGTGGTAACACCGAAACAGCCCTTAAAGTAGTCTTAAATGAAGCAGAAGCCCTTGGTGCCGAAACCCAATTTATACGGGTAAACGACAAAAACCTGCGTGGTTGCACCGGCTGCTATGGATGTGTTAAGGCCGGCCGTTGTGTTGTGTTGGACGACTTTGGCGACATTTTTGACGCGATGGCCGAAGCCGATTGCATACTGATGGGCACTCCTGTATACCATGCATCGGTTACCGCCGAGCTAAAGGCCGTGATGGACCGGGCAGGGTTTTCTGGCCGGTGGGCCAAAAGTGCCATGCAAGAAAAGGGCACTGGCTACGCCTGGAATGGCACCACCTGGAGCGGCAAGCTATTTGCGCCGGTAACAGCAGCACGCCGCACCGGCCACACCTTTGCCGTTGCCCAGCTGCTTTTGTGGGCTAGTTGTAACGACCTTATTACCATAGGCAACACCTACTGGAACGTGAGTGTTTCTGGCAAAGGTGGCGCTATGGATGCACTGGATGACGAGGAGGGTATAGGCAACCTAAAAGGGCTGGCTACACGCATTGTGGCCGCCGGCAAGGCGCTGCGCCAATAATCCATCCATTTACACTTAGCTTTGCCACAGCGGTGTACAGCACTATGGCAAGTGGTATCCAGGTTCCCTCGTGGTAAGCCATTCCACGGGGGAACCTGACTTTAAAGTGATAAGCCCCCTTGGGTAAAAACGAAGTTTTAGGAGGACACAAACATGAGCAAACGTTTAGAGGGAAAAGTAGCATTAATTACAGGTGGCTCTACCGGCATTGGCGGCGAGTGCGCCAAGCGCTTTGCCGCCGAGGGAGCCACCGTTATTTCCGGTGACATGAACCCACTTACTTTTGAAGCCGCCGGCGTAGAATACATGAAGCTAAATGTAACCGATGTGAAAAATTGCGAGCAGGTGGTAAAGGATATTTTAGCCAAATACGGCAAAATTGATATTTTGGTAAACAACGCTGGCATTACCCGCGATGCCCTGGTGCAAAAAATGACCGATGACATGTGGGACGCTGTAATAGCTGTTAACCTAAAAGGTGTGTTTAACATCACCCGCTTGGTTGGCCCTGCCATGATGGAAAACAACTACGGTTCCATCATCAATATTTCCTCGGTGGTGGGCGAGTACGGCAACATAGGGCAAACCAACTATGCCGCCACCAAGGCCGGTGTTATTGGCATGGCAAAAACTTGGGCGAAGGAGTTTGCCCGCAAAGGCGCCAACGTGCGCACCAACGCCATTGCCCCCGGTTATGTGATGACTGATATTTTGAAAACTGTGCCGCAAGATTTACTGGATAAATTTGCCGGGCTAACCATGCTGGGCCGCCTTGGCCAACCTGAAGAAATTGCCAACGCTGCCCTATTTTTAGCCAGTGAAGAAAGCAGTTATATTACGGGGCAGGTTCTATCCGTTAACGGCGGCATGCGCCTGTAAGGCAAATTATTGCGGCGTTAACTGCACTATACCCTTTTCTTCACTTTGCATTTTTTACCGTATGCGTCCTTGTGGGTTTGCTAGTTTCTGTGCACTGCATCCGTTTTTAGCTTACAACCAACTTAAGGATAAAGTACTCCCCCCCACATTATTTGAGTGCTGGCCCAAATAATGTGGGGGCTTATTTATATTCTGCAAAATTATTTGGGAAATAGTTAATTTTCTGTTAATATGATAGTATTATTTTATTTTGCCACAAGGAGGCCCTATGCGTTTTGAAGAATTGCCCACCAGCCAAAAAGCTAGTATCGATTTGCACGGCCTAACGGTAGATGAAGCCGAAATGCAGTTGATTGATTTTTTAGAAGGCCTGCCAAAGGGCGTGCGCATGGCCGAAGTAACCCACGGCTACAGCCGGGGCACCGCCCTAAAAAGCATGGTTAAAAACACTTTTCATCACTACAAAATTACCGATAAACGGGTGGGGTTAAACCCGGGGGTAACCTACTTTTTATTAAAATAAACTACCCTGTAGCAGAGACTACGGGGGTATCACCGAGTACGAACAAGGAAGCGCAGCGGGGCGGGGTATTGAGCCCACTTAGTGGGAATAAAGGGCGTTGCCCGTTGCGGCCGCCTTGTTGGGTTGCAGCGGTGCGGCCCTTATTTAGTTGGCAAAAACAGCCACGGTTTATATTTTGGCACAGCACAAAATTAACACGTTTTTGGTAAAAATTTGGCATTGATATGCAAAGGCCGTTTGGTTACACTTGTAAGCAGGGTGCTGGGGTGGGTTTTAGGGCCATTTTTGTGGTATACTATAACCTGTTTGGTAGCATGGCTAAGCCCCCCGCTTTAGGGCTTTGCCACTGGTTGCCGCATAATACCCGGGGCACCCCGGCAAAACTGGGGGTTTTGTGTTGGCTTTAGGGGAAAAGAACAAATACACACGGCTGCTTTCTAACACGGCGCTGTTTGGCATTAGCACGTTTTCTAGCAAAATACTTAGCTTTTTGCTTACCCGGTTATACACCAGCGTGCTGGCGGTGGCAAGCTACGGCATTGTAGATATTGTTACCGCTTGCGCCAACCTGCTTATTCCGCTGGTAAGCCTTGGCATTTCTAACGCTGTTATACGCTTTGGGCTAGAAAAGGGGGTTTCTAAGCAGGGGGTATTTACCGGCGGGCTAACCGCTATTTTTAGCGGGTTTTCTCTTTTGCTTTTGCTGTGGCCGGCCCTTGGGCAGGTTACGGTGTTGCAGGGGCAGCTGCCGTTTTTGTATTTGTATGTGTTAATGAGCTGCCTGCGCACCCTATGCTGCCAATTTGTGCGGGCAAAAATGCTGCTGCGGCTCTACGCTATCGATGGTATTCTTTCTACTGCTTACACAGTTGGGTTTAATGTGCTATTTTTGGTGGTGCTAAAAATGGGCACCACGGGGTACCTGCTTTCTATAATTGCGGCCGATACCCTAAGCGCCGTGGGCCTGTTTTTGGTAGCCCGGCTACACCAGTATGTGCGCTTTAAAGGGTTCGACAAAGTTTTGTACAAGGCCATGCTTAAATACTCGTTGCCGCTGGTGCCAGCCGCCATGTTTTGGTGGGTTACCAACGCAAGCGATCGGTTCTTTATCTCTTACATGATGAACACCGAGTACAACGGGCTATATGCCGCAGCCAACAAACTTCCCTCGGTAGTGGCTATTTTTACCACCATTTTTACCGAGGCCTGGCAGCTTTCGGCCATTACCGATGGCCAGGGAAAAGACCGTGAAAAGTTTTTTTCGCAGATATTTGCCGCTTTAATGGGGGTATCGTTTGTGGCGGGCGCCGGGCTTATTTTAACCTGCAAATTGTTTATGCGGTTTTTGGTAGCCCCCGCCTTTTTCGAAGCCTGGAGGTATGTGCCACTTCTTATTATTTCCACCATATTTTCTTGCCTGGTTACCTTTTTAAATAGTGTTTATATGGTAGAAAAAAGGTCCGGCCTTTCGCTGGTTACCATGATGGTGGGTGCCGGCAGCAATTTAATTTTAAATGCTGCGCTTATCCCCTTTTTTGGGGTAAACGGCGCCGCCTTTGCCACCATGGTTAGCTACATGCTGGTATTTGTGGTGCGGGCGCTAAATACCCGCCGGTTTATCCACATTAATTTTTCGGTACCCAAAATTGTGTTAAACAGCTTGCTTTTGCTGGCACAGGCTTTTGTTATGATATACCAGCCCAGCGGCTGGGTAGCGTGGTGCAGCCTTTTGATGCTAGGGGTATTTGCCCTTAACTTTGTTTCTTTATTGCGGGGGGCAAAGCAATTGCTGGGGCGCAGGGGGCGCCCTAAAGCATAAGGGTTTTGGCCAATTTTACACGTTGCATTGCATTTATGGTTTGTTTCTTGTACAATAACTGGTATACAATTTTTGGTGTATTTTAGGAGGCTCAACATGGTTGCAACCCAGTTTCGGCGAAAAGAGGATTATCAGGCCAGCTTTGCTAAGGTAGAAAAAGCCGAGCAGGTGGCTTCGGCCGTGCGCGAAACCTATGAAATGCTTTTTATTACGCAGGGCACTGCCGAATATTGGGTAGAAGACCAATATTATAAAGTGCGCGAGGGCGATATTTTGCTTGTGCCGGCGGGTGCCATGGTGGGCGCTACTTTAAAAGCCCGGGGCTGCCCTTTTGGGCGCCATAGCGTGTGGGTTACACGTCGGTTTTTATCTTTTTTAAAACAGCAGGATACCGAGATTGATTTTGCTTTTAAACAAGCAGACCAAAACAAAAGCTACCTGCTGCGCCTACCTGCCGAAGAAGCCGCCGCCCTGCAAGAGGGTTTTGCCGCCATTGTGCAAGAGCATGACGAAGCTTGGCTAAACGCCGAAATATCTTGTGCGGCGCTGCTTGCGGTGTTGCTGGTGCGCATAAACCGCCTGATACACGAAAAAGGGGCCGATGCCATGTTGCAGGGCGATGCCAACCGGCTATCGGAAGTGTTAACTTACCTGCACGAGAAATGCACCGAGCCGATTGCTGTAGAGCAGGTGGCCGAGCGGTTTTCTTACAGTGCTTCTCATTTAGCGCACAGTTTTAAAAAGCAAATGGGCACTTCGTTGTACCATTATGTGCTGCTGCGGCGGCTGCGCATTGGCCAGGCCGCCATGTTAAACAACACCCCGGTAAAAGAGGCCTACCTGCGCTGCGGCTTTGGCGATTATGCCGGCTTTTACCGTGCTTTTATCAAGGAGTTTGGGGTTTCGCCCCAGCAATACAAAAAAAAGAACCAATAAAGGGGTGTTCTTCCCTTTGTTGCCTGCCAGCCGGGTGGCAAGGCCATGGGCCCGGCAGCAAACCAAAAAGTTTACAAAAATGCGGTAGTGTTACCCTGTTAAGGGCAACACTACCGCATTTTTTGGGGGTATAGAAAGAGCTGCTTGATGAAATAAGCAAGTGCTGCAAGCTGCCCATAAAGGTGTGTTTTGCCCGGCAAGCGTTACCGTTTGCCGGCTTTATAGGTGCCCCGGCGGCGTTTTTTGCGCAGGCGCTTTAGCACCACTACCACCACAAAAACCAGCACCAGCACACACAAGGCACCCACGCCCACCATAAACAGTAGGGCCTCTTTGCTTAACACGGCTTTGGTTTGGGCAATTGCCTGCTGCAACTGCTGCGGGGTGTAAGGTACCCGGGTGCCGCGCACCAGCAACCGGTGGCTGTTTATGCCATAAGGGGTGCAGGTAACCAGGGTTGCATATTCTTGCCCGGGCACCGGCTGCAAATGGGTGGTGTCGCTTGGTTCTACCACCACAATATGGTCTATTCGGTAGGCCAAAACTTCATCCATGGTATACAAATAAAATTCATCGCCCAGCGCAAGTTCGGTAAGGTCGGTAAACATTTTGGCGGTGTCTAGCCCGGTGTGGCCGGTAAGCACACAGTGGGTGCCCGCCCCGCCCACCGGCAGTGCACTGCCCTGCAAATGGCCAACGCCAGCCAGCAAAGTGGCACCGGCAGTACCATGGTAAATAGGGATATCTATGTTGATTTTTGGCACCCGTATATGGCCCATCATGCCGCCGCCAAGGTTTAACACCGAGGTATATTCCTCGTTTTCGGCAGTATCACCTGCCGCAAAGGGGTCGGCCACAATGCCGCCGGCCAGCTGGCTGTTATAGCTGGCGGCCTGTGCCAGTTGCTGCTTTCTTTCAGCATCATCCATGCTAGCCAGGGTGCTGTCGTATTCTTGTATTACATACGAAGAATTTTTTTGCGCCAATAAAAAGCCAAGGTGTGGGTAAACAAGCAGGCCAACGCCAACAATGGCAACCAAAAATATAACCAGATTTCCCAGTATTTTTTTCATTGTGGCATCCCTCCTGCCTTTAAAAAGTGGTTAAGCCTGTGGTTTGTTTTGGCCTTTTTTGCGGCGCCAAACCACCATAAACACAGCGCTGCTTACCAATAGCAGCCCGGCAGCAAGGGCTATGCGGCTGGTATCGCCTGTTTTGGGGGCTTTGCCATTGGTGCCGGTATTACCATCGGTATTGCCGCCAGTTTCGCCCTGCCCACCGCTCGTAATGGGCTGCTTGTCTTCGGCCATGGGCTGGTTGTGCACCGTTAGCAGCGCAAAGTATATCTGCCCGGTTTCTTCGTCCTTTTGGTAGTTAAAGGTAACCTCGGTTGCGCCGGGCAGTGCAATATAACCTTCTGGCGGCTGGGTTTCTACAAGCCAGTAGCTGGTGTTGTTAGAGTTCTCGTGGCAGCGGTCTCCGGGCTGGCCATAGGCAAGGCCACGAAAAATAAGGCGGCCGTCCTGCCCGGTGGTGCCGGTGGCAATAAAGTTTTGCGCCAAGGCATCGGCTTGGGTGGGGGCAAGGCCAAAACTGGCCCCCGCCAACAAAATATTTTGTTGCAGGCCGGTAACCTTGGTTACCCTAATTTGGCCAGTGTGCACAGCCGGCTGCCACGCAACGTGGCTAGTGGTAACGCTGGCTGTGGGGGTGCTGCCGCCAAACAGCCCGGTGCCGCCTTTGGTATAGCTAACGGTAGCACCGGTGGGCAAAGATACCCCGTAGGGAGCGGTATCGTTCAGCTGGCAATCGTATTTAATCATCAAAAAGCGGTCGTTAACAGCAACGTCGCCATAGCGCTGTTGTAGCAGCGCAATACCGGCCTGGGTAAGCTGTACAGTTAGGCTATTGGTAGCGTTATCAAAGGTAAGAATGTAGTGCTGGCCTTGCTGCAACATGTGTGCCGTACTGCAGGCAGTGTGCAGCGCCGGTGTAGAATACACCTTTACGCTGCCCGGCACAAAGGTAAAGTGCCCCGGCAAAACATCCTGTATTTCATACTGTTCCCCGCTTGTTTCGCCTAGCTTTGCCGGCAGCGAGGATACAATTGTCCAACCAAAATTTTGGTTTATGGGCACCGGTTTATATTTTGCTGCGTTTATGTTCGCAAAATCATAATCTTTGTCACCGGCTTCGTTCACAAATTTATCAATCATCAAGGCTTGGTTTTTGGGGTACACGTGCACGTCGGTTATCCACCCTTGGCCGCTGGGGCTGGTTAGTGGCACCGCAACCAAAAAGGGGCTGCAGGGCACAAAACTTTGCGGGTTTGCACTGCTTGCCAGCCGGCCTTCGCTTCCGGTTTCTTCTACATAGTAAAGGGCGCGGGGCAGGCTTAGTGTGGCGGTGCCATTTGCCCCGGTGGTAACCGTAACGGCAGAGCTTTGCACCAGGTATTGTTTTGCTTCGGCGGCTGTTTCGGGCAGGGGGTTATCACCTGCGTCTACCCGCCAAATTGTAAATTCAATCCCCTCTATAGGTTGTGCGCCTTCGGGCATTTGCGGCAACAGTGTGCCGTTGCCATTTGCGCCGGCGTCCTGCATATTAGCCAGGGTGTATTTGTGTATGGTAAGGGTGCCTTCATTGGGTGGCAAGGGGGCTTCGCCCGCGGCAAACACCGTGGCCGTCGGCAAAAGCAGCGCAAGGCACAACAAGGCAGCTACTAAATATTTGGCTGTTTTACGCATTGTGGTTCCCCCTTTTTATTATTTTGCGGGTGCTGGGTTTTGGCAAATCATCCGGGATATCAGGATTTTTATACATCCAGCGTCCCTTTTTATCTATTCGGTAGTTTATACCGTGAAATTTCGCATATAATAGCCGCTTTTTACGGCGTGTTTGGCGTTTTGCCCGGGCGGTAACAATACCGGCCAGCAAAAGTAGTATGCCCAAGGCCGAAAGGCTGGCAACCAGCAAAATGGTTTCGGCACTAATGGCGGTGGGTACGCTGGCAAGCGCCCCATTGGGCTGTGCTGTGTAAGGAATGCGCACCCCACGCACCAGCAACCGGTGGCTGTTTATGCCATACGGGGTGCAGGTAATTAAGGTTGCATATTCTTTGCCTATAACCGGGCGTAAATCCTCTACGGCGTTGGGTGTAACTGTTTTAATATCGTCTACACGGTAGGCAAGCGTTTGCCCCAATACGTAAATATAAAATTCGTCGCCTAGCTTTAAAGATACAAGATCGGTAAACATTTTTGCCGAAGAAAGCCCCGTGTGCCCCGTTATTACCGTGTGGGTGCTTTCGCCGCCCACCGGCAGCGAGGTACCCTCTAAATGGCCTGCGCCTTTTTGCAGCGTGGCGTCGTCGGTACCGTGGTAAATGGGTAGGTCCACCTTTATTTTGGGTATTTTTATTTGCCCCATGGTGCCGTTAATGTTTAAAAGCGTCAGGTAATCCTCGGGCAAAACTTTTCCACTTCCGGCCAAAAAGGGGTCTTCAATCGAATCTCCCAATAATCTTTTATTGTACTCTTTTGCATTTTCAATGCTCTGCTGCTGGGTGGCTTTGTCCATTTGTTGCAGGCTGGCATTGTATTGCTGCGAAACATACGATTGGTTATACCCAGCAAGCAAAAAACTGATGTGCGGAAAAAACAACAACAAAAGCCCCGCAACCGTACCCAAAACAAGGCAGATATTGATAACGCGTTTTTTCATTTACATCCCCCTTTGCTGTGGGTTTTAATATTGCAAGGGGGGCAGGGCATTCCTGCCCCCCTTACAACCTTTTTAAAACAATGGTTTCGGCAGCCTGCTTTGTTGCAGGGGTTGCCTTTACATGTGTTTTATTTACGGTTTAGCAGTGGTGTGCATTGTAGCTGTTAAAACAGCGGTTTATTATACGTCGTCTTGTTTAAGTTTGCGGCGGGCCACAACAACAATTACCATGCCCAGCAGCACAACACCCACAGCAGTGGATAGAATGATACCAGCGGCGCCTGTTTCGGGCAGTGTAAAGCCTTTGGTGTTTACTACTTTCCATAGTTCTCCACCGCTGGTTTTGCCGTTGTTAAAAAAGTTGATGATGTTTCCGTCTAGGTCGGTAACGGCTTCGTAGTTAAAGCCAACTTCAATGGGCTCGTGCAGCAGGTTGTAGCCATCAGGGGCTTGTACCTCTACCAGGTAAAACTTGGTGCTGCCGTGTTTGGTTTCATCGTCTGGTTTGTCGCCAGCAGCGCCGTAAGAAATACCGTTTAAAATGGCTACGCCATCGGTGTTGGTGGTGGCCGAAATTTCGTTGCCTTCGTGGTCTTCTAGGTAAATACCATCTTTGGCATTTTGCAATGTGGTGGCAACCTTAAAGGTTGCGCCAGCCAACGGGCCGCCTTCTTTGTCGGTTTTGTTTACTTTAATAGCGCCGGTGTAAACTTGGGGTACTTCTTCAGGGGGTATTTGTTTGCTAAAATCGCCAAGGTCGTTGGTAAAATCGAAGGTTACCTGGTTGTCAATCAATTTGCCAAGGGCATCTGCGGTAAGTTTGGTGCTAAACACAACGCGCACATAAGGCTCGTTAGCGGCATAGCGCTGGCCAAGGTAGGCAATGCCATTCTCATTAAACTCTACCGTTAGGGTGTTGTTGGCGCGGTCCAGGCTATAGTTGGTGTCGGCCACGGGGGTGCCGGCGTCTGCAGCAGCGTCGCGCGCGGCAACGGTGCTTACCTTCACGGTGCCGGTGGTGTCAAGTTCTAGCAGGTCATCAATAACATCGGTAATTTTGTAAACGGTTACTGCGCTCATATCTACCGGAATTGGCACATGAATTGTCCACTCGATGCTATCTTTCGCTTCGGGGTTCAGCGGGTCATAGCTTTCCCCATCGGCTTTTTTGCTTGGGTTCATGGTTTGGTTTTTGGGGTAAACGTGTACGGTTTCTAGCCAGCCATTGCCGTTTTCGTTGGTCATGGGCACTTGCACCAAAAATGGCGCAATAGGTGCGTAGCCGCCGCTGTTGGTTTCTTTAACAAGGTACACGCCTGCGGGCAAATCTGCCATGGTGGCAAGGCCGCCGGGGCCAGTGGTAGCAGTAACGGGCGTACCTTCCAAATCTTCTGCAACTACGCTGGCGGCGGTTTCGGGGTAGCTTCCGTCTTCGGCAGGTTTAACTTTGGTGGCGCTAAACTCAATGCCCGAAAGCGTCTCGTAAGTGTCCAGGCTGCCGTCGGTAATTTCTACGCCTGGTTTTGTACCCAGCAAAATTTGGCCGGGGTCGTCAATTTTATATTTGTGGATAACCAGCGTGCCTTGTTCGGGCATAACCGGTGCTTCTACGGGTGGTGCTTCGCCTGCAAATACCATGGACGGCACAAGAACCAGTGCCATGCATGCGGCCAACAATAAGGCCGATACTTTTTTGTGAATTCTTTTACTCATTTCGTATCCCCATTTCTTTTGTTAGTGTTGTTTTGCGTATATGTTGTGTACCGTTGTAAAGTAAAGCCCGCATTGTGCTGCGCCGCACCATTTGCACAAGTGCCCTCTGCCAGCTTTATCCTTCGTCGGCATTTCAACCAATAAACGGTTAGCATAAGCGCCAATAGCGCAATGCCTGC
This sequence comes from Ruminococcaceae bacterium OttesenSCG-928-A16, assembly GCA_030267215.1. GTDB lineage: Bacteria > Bacillota > Clostridia > Oscillospirales > Ruminococcaceae > JAAYCI01. Next base: position 8,251 of record JAJDJP010000018.1, on the reverse strand, counting down.
TAGGGTGGTGCCCACTATGCCACCTGCGCCCGAGGCTGGCAGCTCATCGTATTGATAATTGGCCACCGTGTAAACACCGCCTGCTTGTTTAAAAGCGGGGGGTGGGTCGGCACCTTGGTAGCGGGCTGTAAAGGTAATATCGGTTTTGGTTACGGTAACCAACCATTGCCCGCTTGGCAGGGCATACCCGCTTTGGGCCTTGGTTTCGGCCAGCATAAATTCGCCCAGTGGCAGGTCTCCAAAGTCTACCTTTCCATCGGTTTGGCTGGTTGCGGTTTGCGGGGCAGTGGCGGCCCAACAGCTGCCGGGCACGGCCAATATATCGTGAACATGTCCGGGCTGGCCGCCTTGCGTGCAGCTGTACAGGGCAAATTCCACACCATCTAACGGGGTGCTGCCGTTGCGCCCTACCTTTGTAAACACAAGGGGCTGGCCGGGCTCGGCTACATAAACGGTTGGCACCAGTATTTCTTCGGTGCCTATAATTTCGGTATAAACCGTGGTGTAGCCGTTTGCAATAAGGCCATCTTCGCCCTTTTGGGGGGTTTGCCCGCTGGTTTGGCTTTGGTGTAATTTTTGGCCGTAATATTCGGGCTTAACCTCTACCAGGTACACCAGTTTGTATTGCTGGGTGTCGTCGAATGATAATACATACCATTCCAGCTGCGGCACCGGGGTAGCTGTTTCCGAAACAAAGCTATCTGTAGCGGGGCCCCAGTCCTCGGTATCTTTTGGGGCCTGGTAAATAGTGTACTGGTTTAAATAATTTACGTATTCGCTCATCGGGTCTACCACGTAGGCAAAGTTATGGTCTCGCTCGTAGCGGCCATTGTATCCCTCGGTGGCGTAGTTTTCTCCCTGTAGCCAAACCGTAATTTCAAATTGGCCGGTTTCGCCCTCTACGGGGGTGGCGGTTTTTAAATGCTCCAGCGAGCCATCGCTTATAACAATAGGGCCGCGGTAAACCGTAGGCACCAGTATTTCCTGTTCTTCTACCAAGGTAGAAGAAAGGGTGGTAAACCCATTGGCAACTACGCCATCGGTGCCGGTGGTGGGGTTTTGCCCACTGGTTTGGTTTTTGTGCAGTTTGGCGTCGGCGTAGGCATCTTTTACCGTCACTTCGTAGGTAATTTTGTAATCCTTGTCCGACGAAAAATCCTGTATTTCCCAAACAAGGGTGGCGGTATCTTCATCATAGCTGGGTTCATACTCCAGCAAAACCCATTCTTCGGTATCCCTTTCTGCGGCCCAAAGGGCTGCATTTCCGGCATAATCAACATACTCGCTCATGGGGTCGGTTAGGGTTACCTGCTGGTGCTCTTGCTCGGTTATGGTGCCATCCAGCGCAACGGTTGTTTGCTTTTCGCCGGTAACAAACAGGCTTATTTCAAATTTTCCGTCCGATTCTGGTATAAGGGAGGCTGTTTTGCGCCCATATAAAGCACCGCCGCTTACTATTGGCTGTGGGTCGCCAATGGCAGGCACCAAAATTTCTTGCGCCGGCAACAGGCTAGACGAAACCGAGGTATACTTGTTGGCAATTACGCCATCCAGCCCAGCTTCCGGGTTATCGCCATGGGTTTGGGTTTTATGCAGCGCTTTGTTTTCGTACTCGGCCTTAACCTTTACGGTATAGGTAATGCGGTACTGTTTTTCGCTGTTAAAATTGGTGATAACCCATTGCAGCGTTTCGGTATCCTCAATAAAGTCGTATTCTCCGGCATCGCTTGCATCTTGCCAATTGCTTGCCCCTTTGTCGGCTACTTCTAAGCGGGGGTTGCCAAGGTACATTACGTAGTCGCTCATGGGGTCGGTTAGGGTTACGGTGCCATGGTCGGTGTAAATATCCCCTCCGTAGCCATTTTCCAGCTTCTTTTCGCCGGTTAGCACCACCGAGATATCGTACTCATAATCCCCATCTTCAATTTTGCTGGCAGTTTTGTGTCCTGCCAAACTGGGCGGGGTTACAAGCTCGGGGGCTCGGTACACGGTTGGCACCAGTATGTCCGTTTCGCCTATAATATCGGATATGAAATAGGTGCGCTTATTGGCGGCAACACCGTCGGTGCCAGGCAGGGGCGGTGTGGTTCCGGTTTCGCCCGGAGATTGGTTTGCGTGTAGCTTAGCGCCGGCATATTGTGGCTTTACCTGTACCTGATAAAATAAGCGGTAATGGTAAGTAGAGCTATAGTTTGGCGATAGCCAATGCAACGAGTTGCTATCTGTATCAAAAACTATGCCTTGGTTTGCAAGAGTACCGGTAATATCCTCCCACTCTTCGGTGCCAGCGGGCGCACGCTGCGTATAAGCATTGCCAATATAGTCTACATAGTCGCTCATGGGGTCAACCAAGTAGGCGTATGTATGATCGTTTGTATCGGTTATTTCGCCGTTGGTAACGGTTATTTTAGGCTGCCCCTGCACGGTTACGCAAATGGTGTATAACCCGTTTTGACCCTCTACCGGGGTGGCTATTTTGCTGCCCGCCATAGTAGCCGGCGTAACCGAAATTTGGTTATCGAGGAAAACGGTGGGTACCATTATTTCTTTTTCGGCAACCAAGCTAGATTGAATGCGAGTATAGGCGTTTGCTATAACACCATCGGTACCTGTGGTGGGGGTGCGGCCGCTGGTTTGGTCTTTGTGCAGTTTTTGGCCGGCATACTCTGGCTTTACGCTTACCCGGTAGGTAAGTTTGTACTGGTTATCGGAAGAAAAGTTTGGGATAACCCAGCTGCTTGTTTGGTTGCTAGGGGTATATGCATAGCCACTGGAAATAACCCCCCAAACGCTGCTGCCTTTTTGGGCCACCCGCATTTGCACATTGCCCAAATAATTTACATAAGGGCTCATAGGGTCGGTTAGGGTAACGCTGGTATGCTCTTGCTTGGTAACAACACCGCCGGTATTAATTAGTTTTGGCGTGCCCGATATAAGCAGGGTGATATCGTAAACACCATCTTGCCCGGGCACAGCGGTGGCTGTTTTGCTTGCTGTTAGGGTGGCTGGCGTTGTAATGGTTTGGGGCACATATACCGTGGGCACCAGCACCGTTTGTTTTGTCACTGCATCCGAGCTTAAAAAGGTGTCTCCATTTGCAATAACACCATCGGTACCACTGGCAGGGGCTGCGCCATTGGTTTGGTTTTTATGTATTTGTTTGCCGTAATGCTCTGGCTTTAGGCGTACATAATAGGTTACCCGGTATTTCATAGCGGGCGAAAAATTGTTAATGCTCCAGCTAAGTTTGTTGCCGCTAAAAGTGGGCTGGCCGGTGCCGGTAAAGTTGCTCCAGCTGGCACCGTTGTTGCTGGATTGATACGCCTTTATACCATAGGACGGCTGATACTCTACATAGGTACTCATATTATCGGTAAGCTTTACCGTGCCATGGGTAATGGTAGTAGGGCTATCGTTTAGCGAGTTCATGATGTTGGTAACCAATGCTTTCAAGCCATCGGCCGATACCACATGGCTGCCGGTAGAAGCGTTGGACGCCGTTCGGTCCAGCAGATCTTTGCATCGTGCCTGGGTGGTAATGTTAAACAGGTTAATATCTACACCAATAGAGTAAATGGTGGCAATGTTTTTAAGCGGGCCGGCAACATCCATCGTTCTATCATTTGCGGTTAAATCTTCTGGCCCCGAAACAATGGTAGACTCTACAAACGTTGGCGAGGTTTGGGTGTAATAGTAGTTGGCGGCACCATCGGTAATAAAAATTATAAACTTGGGGCGCCCGTTGTTTTGGAGCGGTAGCAACAAATTTTGCGCACCCACAAAGCCCGCGTGGCTGTTGGTACCACTGCCCCTAACCTCACCCGTGGCAGAAATAAGCCCAACGGCTGTGGCAGCGCTACTGTAGCTGTTAGTAAAGGTGGATTTGCTGCTGGTAAAGGGGCAAATGGTGCGGTGGGCAGCAGCGCTTTTACCGCCCAAATAGGCTTGAGAAGAAAACCCAACAATAGCAACCGAATGCCCAACATTGGTACTCAAAAGTCCGTCGGCTATGCTGTTCAGTGCTTCTTTGGTCTTGTTCCACCGGCGCCCGCCACTTTCGTCCATACTGCCAGACATATCCAAAACAACCACAACATCGGCAGGCGAACCCTGTAACGTACCGGTGCCGTTTGCGCCACCAATATCTAAATCAATGCGGAAAATATCGGCGGTGCCACTTACTTTGGTGGCAGTTTTTTTGCCATTAAGGGTGGCCGGCGTAACGGTTGCCCTGGGCATGGGGGCCTGCAAAACACCGCTGTATACCAGCATGCTGCCGGCGGGCAGTGGCAGGGTATCTTGGCTGCCGTCCAGGTTTTCTTCGCTTACTATATTAATGTTATAGGTAATTTCGGGGGTTTCTTCTGCTGGCGTATTTTGCTGCGGCTGGTTGCCGGGCTTTGCTTGTTGGGGCTGGCTAGGCGCAACATTAGAAGCCACCGGTGGCTGTTGTTGTGGCACGCTTTCGGGTTGGCTGTTCGTGCTTTCGGGCGGCGTCTCTTCCACCGGCTCACTTTCTACCGGTGCTTGTTGCAAATCTTCACCTTGGGTGCTTTCGGGCGGCAATGCTTCATCGCTGCTTGTCGCATCTGCCGCGCTTAACAGCCCCAGCAGGTTACCGCTGGCAAAAGCTACCACGGCGGGGCCCTGTAAGGTGGCCACCGTTTGGGGTTCGGCGCTTTGCGGCGCTGTATCTGCTTGCTGCAAAGGCAGGCTATCGCTGCCGGCCTGCGGGGGTTCGGCTTCTATAGTGCTGCTTGTAGTGGCAGCTAGGGTTTCTACCTCTTCTACCACCTCTACCACCAAGCTTTGCTGCTGCAGGCTTGCCAGTTCTTCGGGCAAAACATTGGTTTGCCGGGTAACGGTGTGGGCCACCATGTTTGTGTTTTCCAGGGTGGTTTCGGTATCGGTATCATCTATAATGGTCAGTTTAAATTCATGGTTATTAGGGGCCTGCTGCTGGGGGTTAAGGCCCACAACAAAAACTTCTTCGGTAGCTGGGTTTGCCAATACCAAAATTTGGCAATGGTCTTGCGGGTCATCTTGTGTGTTGTAGTTAAAATACCGCAGCAGCACCTTCCCTTCCAGTATTTCTAGCAACTGCTGCTTGGCAAGGGTGCTATCCAGGGGCAGGGTCAGGGTGTCAACCAGCTCAAAAATTTCAGGGTCCAATTCATAATTGGTAGTATTTATCAGCTGGGCTGGTTGCCGTGTGGCCACCCCTTCTTCCATTGCCACCTTTTCGGGGGCATATTCTGGCAGGGTGTAGGTTTTGGGGGCTGGCAGTTGCGGTTGCCGGGTTTTTTGCCAAACTTCGTTGGTTGTAATGGTTTCGGCATGCAAAATAGCCCCATTGTTTTGCTGTGGCAAAACATTAGGCACCGCCAGCGCAACAACCGACAAGCTACCCGTAACAATAAGTGCGCATGCTAACAAAATAGCAAACACTTTTTTGCTTATACTTTTATTGCTTTTTTGTGTCATGCTTATCCCCCATTTTGGCTATAACAAGTCTCCTTTAAAAATTTCATCGTTTGTATATTTAAGTATTTGTAAATAGCCCAAATTAATTTTAATTGGTTCAAATCGTAGTTATCCTAGTTATATATTACTGCGGGGGGCCTTATAAAAATAGTTGCCATTTTTATGGTTTGTGTACCAAAACAATGGTTATAAAAAGGCACAAAAAAGCAGCCACCTATTTAAACAGGTAGCTGCTTTTTAGTGTGTTTTGCCGCAGCGGCTATTCTGCGGGCGGGTCTTTTTCTTGCGGTAGCGCAAGCTCGCCGCTAAGCGCGCCTTTGCGTATCGCATCGGCCCGGTTGGCCGCCCCCAGCTTGCTATATATATTGGCAATGTGGCTTTTTACCCCACTTACCGAAATCCCCATTCGCAGGGCAATATCCTCGCGGCGCATGCCAAGTGCCAGATATTGCAGGGTTTCGGTTTCGCGCCGGGTAAGGCTTTGCCCCGGCAGGGTATTTTTTGTTTTTTGGGGGCTATATACACTGGCAATTTTGTTGCGCCGCTTTTCCAAATTTTCGGCCTTTTGGGTAATGGTGGCAAGCCATGTTTTAGAAAACCCATATGTTTGGCTGCGCCCCGCCAATGCACAAAGTTGCTGCGCATTTTGCCCCAGCCCTATAAAAGGGGTGGTAATATCATTTTGGTGGGCCATGCTGTAAGCCTGCCAAAATGCGGCCAGCGCTTCATCGCTTTGGCCAAGGTGCAGGCGGCAAATAGCCTGCATTAGGTAACTGCGCAGCCGCAGCAGCCACAACCCCTTCTTTTCCGCAACATCCTGCTGGCGCTCTATATATCCCAGTGCCTGTTGGTAGCGCTGGGTTACCACCAGGTACCATGTGTGGATAAGAATATTGCGCCCGCTGTTGCTTGGTGTTGCCATGTAGCGCACACGCTCTGGCTGGGCAACCCACTGGGCCACATTGCCCGGGGCTTTTGTTACCAAATGGTACCAGCTTGTATAAAAATCGGCCGCTTCTTCCTGCCCGGGTATCTGCTTTTCTTCTAAGTACCGAATAGCGTGCTCCCAGTTTTCTTTGGTTTTTTTAATATCGCCCTGCAAAATATAGGTGCGGGCTAACAAATAATAGGCGTTGGTCACAATGTCGTGCTGGGCATGCTCCATTGCTTTGTAAATGGCTTTGTAGGCGTTTTCTCTGGCTGTGTTTTGGCGGCCTGTAAGGTAGGCGGCTTCGGCGGCAAACAACCATTCAAACCCATAACCATACCCACCGTACAAACCCTCGCGGTGGGGGGCCGCTTTAAAAAAGCATTGTGCAATGTGTTTTACTGCACCCGGCTGGTGGTTTGGCAGGTAAAAAACCTCGTTGTCGCCGGCCATCATTAAGGTGGGGCTGTGCAGTTTGCTGCCCTGCGGCAACAACTGGCGGGCCTTTATGTAATAGCCCACAAAATCATCTTTATTTTGCATCATGCTAATATCGGCCAAAGCTGCGTAGGTTTCGCCCAAAACCCAGCGGTCATTTTCGCTGGTTGCTTCGGCTTCTAGCGTGGTTTTAATTGTGGTAAAAAGCCCGTGTGCGGTGTTTACCTGCAGGTTATTTAGGTATAAAAAGGCCTTGCAAAAATGCACCAGTATGTTTTCTTTTTGGTAAGCGGGGGACAGCATTTCTAAATATTCTAATGCCCGGTTTGCCCAGGCACTGGTGCGCCGCACTGCAGGGGCCGCCAGCAGCGCAGTGGTAACCTGGTTATATTCCCCCGCCATTAAAAAGGCCTGGGCGGCCTCTAGCGGCATATTGTTTTTGCTATACCACCTGGCCGCTATTTGGTAAACCTTGGTGGCAAAGGCCTCGGGCAAAAGGTATTGTTTACTTTGCAAAAAATTTTGGTACATTTTATGCATGTTAAGCAGGCGCGTACCATGGTTATAGGTAAAAAATATATTGCCTTCTATATTTTTATGGGCTTCGGCAAAATTGGGGCCGGCCAGCTGCTTTACCATTTCAAGCGAAAAAAACGAAAGCAACGAAAGGCCTATAAGCAGCTGCTGGTATGCGGAGGAATACTCTCTAAAAAAGCCAATTTCAAATAATTCTTCTACATACAAAGCATAGGGTGGCGCAGGGGTATCGCTTGCCTGCGCATACTGGCAGGCAAGGTAAATAATAAGGGGCCAGCCGTCGGTTTCGGCCAATAGGGCCGTGGCTTGTGCCGTGGTTATTTTTTTGCCGTTTTGTTTATAAAAAGTTAGCAATTCTTCTTGGGTAAAGCGCAAATCTTCGCCGGCAACAAGGGTGTGGCTGCTATAGTATTGCTTGGCAATATACAAATCGGTTCTTTGGTTGCTAACCAATATAATTTTCAGGTTTTCCAGCTTTAGTTCTATTAGGCCACGCACAACATCCCGCACCTCGGCCGAGGTAACCGCATTGTAATTATCCAGCACCAAAACAGTGCCCCCGGCCGCTTGCAGTTGTTTGGCAAAGCCAGCCACAAACGCATTGTAGCCTTGCTGGGTTAGTATATAGCCGGGGGCAACAAGCCTGCTGCCTACAAAGGGGAACTCGTACGCCAAAGCGGCGGCAAAGGTTGTCCAAAAATGCATAGGGTCGTTATCCAGCCCGGTTAGCCCAAGCCAAATAACCCGGTGCGGTGTGCGCTGGGCAAAACGGGCCACTGCTTGCGTTTTGCCATAACCCGGCCCCGCAATAACCGCCGTAAAATTAGACGCCGTTGCCCGCTTTAGCAGTTTGTTAACCCGTGG
>JAJDJP010000017.1 GCA_030267215.1 Ruminococcaceae bacterium OttesenSCG-928-A16 | reverse complement strand
AAACACCTTTAGTTTTGTTTTTATGGCACTTCTTTTAGCAAACCCGCTTTAACATGTAAAATATAAAAAAGAGAGGAGAATGCAGATGTTATGCCTTATTTTAGGTGTTTCTGGCACGGGTAAAACCACCCAGCTGCTGGCTGCCATTAAACAGCGGGCAACCCAAAACAAACCCAGCATCTTTTTGGTGCCAGAGCAATTCTCCTCTTCGGCCGAGATAATGATGTATAAAGAGCTGGGAGATGCGCACAGCGGCATGGTAGAGGTGGTAAGCTTTCGCACCATGGCCGAGCGCATACTGCGGCTAAGCGGCGGGCTAACCACCCCGGTGTTAACCGAGGCCGCCCGCACGGTATTTGTGCGCCGTGCGCTAGACGCTTTGGGCAGCGAGGCCAACAGCTTTGCCCGCCACCGCCGCAACCACGCTTTTTGCAACATGTGCGCCGCCACCATTGAAGAACTTAAAACCGCAGGAGCTACCCCGGCGGTGTTGCGCAGCATTGGCCTGCAAAACACCGAGCCAAAACTGGCCGAACTGGCCCTTATTTTTGAAGCGTACGAAGCCGCCATAGCCGGCCTTGCAATGGACCCCGAAGATCGGTTAACCGCCGCTGCCCATAAAGCCGATTGCGGCTATTTTACCGGTAAAGCCTGTTTTATCGATAATTTTGACGGTTTTACCACGCCGGAATACACCCTGCTTGCTGCCCTGCTACAAGGTTGCGAGGAGGTTAATGTTGCCCTTTGCTGCGATGATTTAACCGAAACTGACGGAGGGTTGGGGTTGTTTTCGCCGGTGCGGCGCACGGCCCAGCGGCTAGTGGGGCTGGCACAAAAGCAAAACCAGCGTGTGCTGGCACCACAGGTGCTGCACCAGCAGCGGCGGTGTGCTGCCGCTGGGCTTGCCAGCGTAAATGCCCTGCTGGCCTTTAACCAACTGCCACCCCAGCCCAGCACCCAGGGCCTAACCGTAACCCAGTATAATACCGATTGGGAAGAAGCCCGCAACGTGGCGGCCGCCATGCATAATTTAGCGCTACAAGGCATGCCATATAGCCGCATGGCCGTTGTTTGCCGCGATCTTTCTCTATACGAAGCCAGCGTGCGCCGCGCGTTTGGTTTGTTTGGCATCCCTTATTTTACCGATGCCCCGGCTACTATTGAATACACCGCCCCGGTGGTGTTTATACGCGCGGCACTACGCCTGCTGCGCGAGGGCCTAACCACCGATGCCATTTTAGCGCTGCTAAAAACCGGCCTTTGTGGCTTTAGCCCGGCCCGGCTTGCTGCGCTAGAAAACTACGCCTATACCTGGCGCCCCAAAGCAGCCGATTGGCGGGCCCCCTTTACCGGCAACCCCAGTGGTATACTGCAACGCTTTGGCAAACAACAAAAAGAACAACTTGCCCTGGCCGAAGAAACCCGCCTTGCCGTGGTGCCGGTGCTGGAGCATTTTATACAGAGTTGCCGTGGCAAAACAGCGGCGGTGGTTAGCAAGCAGTTGTATCTTTTGTTGCAAAAGTTTAATGCCGAAGAACATGCCGAGGCCATTGAGAATGAGCTGGCCCGGCAGGGTACCCAAACCGCTGCCGACGAGCGCCGCCGCGCTTGGGATGTTGCGATGGAGCTGCTGGAGCAGATGGAATTGCTGGTAGGCAAAGAAGCCCTGCCCGCCACCGAATATGACGATTTATTTTTGCTGCTGGTGCGCTCTACCGATTTTGGCCAGCTGCCCCAAGCGCTGGAATGTGCGGTGTTTACCAGTGCCGACCGTATGCGCCTGGCAAGCCCCGAAGTTTGCTTTGTGCTGGGCGTAACCGAGGGAGAGTTCCCCATGCAGGTAGGGTATAGCGGCCTGCTTACCCACGCCGACCGTGACCTGCTGGTAAGCGGCGGGGTAGAAATGCCCGGCAGCTTTGAAAACCGCACCCTGCTGGAAGAAATGTTTTTTTACCGTGCGTTAACCACCGCCCGCACCGGCCTGCACATTAGCTGGCCTACCCGCCACAGCGGCGCGCCCAAAGCCATTAGTGCCGCCCTAAAACCAATATGTGCGGCACTGGCCCCGCCGCCGCTTGTGCTGCCCACCCGGGCGCAGGCGGCAACGCCCGCCGCCGCGTTCGATTTATTGGGCAATATCTACCGAGAAAACACCCCCAAAACAGCCGCCCTGCAACAGGCACTGGGGCAAAGCCCCCTGCCACAGGCGGGCAGCTGGCTGGGTTTACTTTCGCAGGTGCAAAACAACGGCGAATTTAAGGTGAAGGACACCGCCCTTGTTCGCCAAATTGTGGGGGATACGCTTACCTTATCGGCCACCAAAACCGAGCGGTACTACCAATGCCGGTTTTCGTATTATATGGAGCGCATTTTGGGCGTAACCCCTCGCCGCCGGGCCGAGCTTTCGCCCATGGAAAGCGGCACCTTTGTGCACTATGTGCTGGAACAAGTGCTTAACCAAGCCGGCGAAACCTTTGCAAAACTGGAAGATGCCGCCTTAACCGAGATGGCGGGCCGGCATGCCGATGAATTTATTGCCGAAAACCTTGGTAGTGCCACGTTAAGAGAAAAAAATATACTAAACCGCATTAAGCAAACCACCACCGAACTACTGCTGTTTTTGCGCGATAGTGCCGCCGAGAGCGATTTTGTGCTGGATGCGGTGGAACTGCCAATTACCGATGCGCCGGATGCCATACCACCGCTAGAGGTGCTAACGCCCGAAGGCTACAAGCTGCGGGTTACCGGCGAAGTGGATAGGGTAGATGTGCTGCGCCAAGGGGATACCACCTACCTTTGTATCATCGATTATAAAACCGGCAGCAAAAAGTTTAACCTGGCCGATATTTACTGCGGCATTAATATGCAAATGATGATTTATATGGCTACCCTGCGCAAAAATGGTGGCCAACGTTACCCCGGTGCCCTGCCTGCCGCTGTGCTGTATGTAGGGGCCGACCCTGCCCCCGCCACCGGCCTGCGCAGCGAGGTGGCCCCGGTGTATCAGGTAGATGGCCTGCTGCTGGATAACCCCGATATTTTGCGTGCTTTAAGCCATAATACCGGTGGCCTGTTTTTGCCGGTAAAGTTTGATAAAAGCGGCAAACCCCGTGCCAGCAAAAAGCTGGCGGCCCTTGCCAAAATTGGGCAGATAGAACGCCATGTAGAAACCCTGCTGGCTGGCATGGCCAGTGGTGTGTATGGGGGCTATTTCCCGGCCCGGCCGCTGGTAGAAACCAACAGCCGCCCCTGCGATTATTGCCCCTACCGTGCCGCTTGCCGCCACGAAGACGGCCAGAACGAGACGAAAATTGAAGCGCCGAAAGATGTGTTTGAGCCTGCGGCGGAAGCTTTGGATGAGTGATGGGTTTTGGTCAAATTCCCCTCTGAGGTGTTTTTCATCTCAATCCCCCAGTCAAGTAGTTCCTTTGGCATGTGCCAAAAAATAGCATCGTCCTTGCCCTTAACTAGCAAACTAGCAACTATTTGCCAACCCCCTTGCCTAAAGGGGGGGCGCGAAGCGCAGGGGGATATTCCTTTACCTTTGACCTTAACTAACGACTATTGGAGGCAGCCCAAAAAATGAGTGAACGCAAATGGACGGCTGCCCAGCAGGCAGCCATAGAGGACGAAGGCGGCGCGCTTTTGGTAAGTGCCGCCGCCGGCAGCGGTAAAACTGCAGTATTGGTAGAGCGTGCGGTGCGCCTTGTTACCCGTGCCCAAAACCCAATACCGGCCGACAGGCTTTTGGTGGTAACCTTTACCAACGCCGCCGCCGAAGAACTGCGCAGCCGCATGGGCATATGGCTGGAAGAAAAGCAGCGAGAAAACCCGCACGACAATTTTTTGCGCAAACAGCGCATTTTGCTGCGCCGTGCCTTTATTGGCACCATGGACGCCTTTTGCCAGCAGCTGGTAAAAGAGAACTTTGCACGGCTTGCCATTCCGCCCGATGTTGCGGTGGGCGACCCTTCGCTGCTGGAGCAATTGTCGCAGCAGGCGCTGGCCGATACCATGGAAGAAATGTATGCCCGCCCTGATTTTGCGGATTTTGCGGCCCTGTATGGCCGTGCCCGCACCGACCTGCCCGCCGCCGAAGCCGTGCTGGGCTTATTTGAGTTTACCCGCACCCTGCCCCAGCCGGCAAAAACGCTGGCCCACTTTGTGCAGCAATACAAAACCAACACCCCCTTTGTGGCAACGCCCTGGGGGCAAGAGCTACTTACCTATGTGCAAGAAGGGGCGGCGGCTTTGCAAAACTTGTTGGCGTCGGCGCTGCAAACAGCCAGCCAAGACGAAGCCCTGGTGCCCTACTGCGCCGTTTTGGCCGAAGACCTTGCCAATGCCGAGCGTTTGGCACAATTGGCAGCCAATAGCGGTTGGGACCGTGCGGTGCAAATGGCCGCAAATTGGGAGTTTGCGGCCCTAAAAGCCGTGCGTGGGTACGAAGGCCCGGCCAAAGATAGAGTGAAAAACCTGCGTGAAGACGCAAAGAAAATAGTGGTAGATTTGCGCCGTTATGCCCTTGCCTGTACCGAAGAAGAATATAGGCAAGACCTGCAAACCGCCGCCCCTATGGTGCAGGTGTTGGTAGATGCTACGCTTTTGTACGGCGAAAAATACTACGAGGCAAAGCTGGCAGAAAAGGCGCTGGATTTTTCGGATTTTGAGCATTTGGCGCTGCGCTTATTGCAAAACGATGACGGCGAGCGCACCGAAATAGCCCGGCAGGTAAGCCGCCGGTACGACACCGTGATGGTGGACGAATACCAAGATACCAACGATTTGCAAAGCCGCTTGTACGAATGCCTTGGTAACGAAGAAGGCAGCAACCTTTTTTACGTGGGCGACGTGAAGCAGAGTATCTACCGGTTTAGAAAAGCGAATCCGGGCTTGTTTTTGGCCAAAAAAGAAAGCTGGGCCTCGTTTGAAACCGGCAGCCACCCGGCCGTGCTTTCGCTGGGGCATAACTTCCGCAGTGGGCAGGGGGTTATTGGTGGGGTTAACTTTTTGTTCCGTGCTTTAATGAGCCCCGAGCTGGGCGAAATAAAATATGATGAAACCGAAGAACTGATACAGGGAACCGAAGGGGGAGACCCCGACGGCTTTGAGCTGCGTATTTTGGATGACCCTGAAGGATTTGGCGATGCGGCCTATGTGGCGGGGCGCATTAAACAAATGGTGGCCGAGGGCACCCTGGTGAACGATGGAGGCGCCACCCGCCCCTGCCAGTACGGAGATTTTTGCATTTTGCTGCGTGCCCGCACCCGCATGCAAAACTATGTGCTGGCGCTGGAAGATTTAGGTGTGCCGGTGGTAAGCGACATGGGGGACGATTTGCTGAACACCCCCGAAGTGCTACCGGTGGCGGCGGCCCTTGCCGCCATAGATAACCCCGGCGATGATGTTAACCTTGCAGCAACGCTGCTGGGGCCGCTGTTTGGCTTTAGCATGGACGAAGTGACCCGCCTGCGTGCCGAAACAAAAGAAGGCAGCCTTTGGGGGGCGTTACTGCAAAGCACCAGCCCGCAGTGCCAGCAGTTTGTGCAAACACTTTCGTTTTACCGTGCCATGGCAGGGGGGCTTTCGGCTGGCCGCCTGTGCGAAGAATTGGTAGAACGCACCGGTTATCTTTCGGCGGTGGGTGCCATGGAGGGCGGCGCTGCCCGCCGGGAAAACCTGCTGCGGTTTATTGGCTGGGCAAGCGAGGTTTCGGCCAATGGGCGGGGTGGCCTTAGCGGTTTTGTGCGGTTTTTGCAAAGCGGCAAGGGGCCAGCGGCGGCGGTGGCAACCGGCCTGCCGGGGCATGTAAATGTAATCACCATCCACAAAAGCAAAGGGCTAGAGTACCCCATTTGCTTTTTGGCCGATGCTGCCCATATTTTTAATACAATGGATTTAACCGCCCGTGTGCAGATGAATGCCGCCCTGGGGCTGGGCTTTGCGCTGCGGCAGGGCGATGTGTTATACCCAACGCTGCCGGCGCTGGCTGGCCGCCGCCGGGCAGAGCGCGAGGCGTTGAGCGAAGAAATGCGGGTGCTGTATGTAGCGCTTACCCGCGCCAAAGAAAAAATGATTATTACCTTTGCCAGTAAAAACCCCGCAAAACTGCTGGCAGGGCAGGCGGCTGCGCTGGCTGGCGGCCTGCCCCAGCCCTTTATGCTTTCGCGGGCGCGCAGCATGGCCGATTGGATTGTGCCCGCCGCCCTGTGCCACCCGGGGGCAGAGCCGTTGCTTGCCTACACCGGTGGCGCTATACCGCCCCGCCTTGCGGCAACCGGCAACTTTATTATGGGGGTAGAAGCGCCGCCCCCCCTAAGCGAAGAAACCCAAAAAGCGTTTGCCCTTACCGCCACGCCAGACGCAGAGCTACTGCAGGCCTTAACGCAATCCTTTACCCAAAGCGCCGCCCGTGCGCCATTAAGCCAGGTGCCGGTAAAGGTAAGCGTGTCCTCGCTGGCAAAGCAAAGCGGGGGGGCAAGCTTGCGCAAACGCCCGGCCTTTATGTATAAAGCCGGCCTTACCGCCGCCGAAAAAGGCACCGTGCAACATGCCTTTATGCAGTTTGCCAACCTGCAAAATGCCCAAAAAGACCCCGCCGGGGAGATACAGCGGCTGGTGGCCGAAGGCTATTTGCAGCCGGATATGGCCGAAATGGTAGACCGTGAAAGCCTGAACGCCTTTTTTGCAAGCCCCCTTTGGGTACGCATGCAGGCGGCCAAACAGGTGCTGCGCGAAACCGACTTTATTACTGCCATACCGGCTAGCCAGCTAATGCCAGGTTTGCCCGAAGAGCTGGGCGAAGAACCGGTGCTGGTGCAGGGCATTGCCGATGCTGTGCTGCTGTTTGACGATGCCGCCGAAATTGTGGATTATAAAACCGACCGCAATAAAACTCCGGCAGAGCTGGTGGAAGCTTACCAAAAGCAGCTGCAAACTTACCAAATGGCGCTGCAAAAAAAGCTGGGTTTGCCGGTGCGCCGCCTTACTATTTGGGCTTTTGCGCTGGGGGTGGAAGTACCCTGCGATGGCCCGCAGGCCTAGTGCCGTTTTAAAAGATTTTGAACTGGTGTAAAAGCAATATAAAATTTTTTGCAGCTAAAAAACCGCCCCTAAAAAACTTGACAAACCCCCACACAGGTGGTATTGTAGGTAAGGAATAAAGCAGTTATGGCCTTGCCATACTCACCTTGTGCGCATTTAGTGCCGGGTTTATATCGCAAAAATTTTGCCACACATGCTTGTGCGGCAGTGTGTTGTTAGCGGTAGGGTATGGCTGTGTATAAGTGCCATACCCTTTTTATATTTTATAGGGCTACCCCGCATTGGCTTGTAGGTGGGCTGCCCTGCACATTCGTTTTGTACAAGCCACCAGCAAGGAGGTGCTTTCCCATAGCAAGCGGCAAAAAAGAGATGGAAATGAACGGCGCGATACGCGACAAAGAAGTGCGGGTTATTAACGCAGATGGCAGCCAAATGGGTGTTATGGCAACCAAAGACGCCCTGGCCCTGGCCGAACAACAGAACCTGGACCTTGTAAAAATTGCCCCACAGGCGGCCCCGCCCGTGGTTAAGGTAATGGATTATGGCAAATACCGCTTTGAGCAGCAAAAGAAAGAAAAAGAAGCGCGTAAAAACCAAAAAGTAATTGAAACCAAAGAAATTCGGCTTTCGCTTAAAATAGATACCAACGATTTTAACACCAAAGTGGGGCACGCCATTAAGTTTTTAAAAAGCGGAGACAAGGTAAAATCCTCTATCCGCTTTAGAGGGCGCGAGATGGCCCACCCCCAAATTGGCCTAGAGGTGCAGCGGCGTTTTGCCGAGGCACTAACCGAGTACGCCACTGTGGAAAAACCAGCCAAGCTGGAAGGCCGCAGCATGCAAATGTTCCTTGCGCCCATTGTGGCGAAAGAGGCTTCGAAACCGGCCAAGGCTGAAAAACCAGCCCCCGCCGCAGAAAAGCCAGAATAAATAGTACAACCATTATTTTACACACTGGAGGACCCCCCTATGCCTAAAATTAAAACCCATTCGGGTGCAAAAAAACGTTTTAAACTTACCAAAACTGGCAAGGTAAAACGTGGCAGCGCTTTCCGCAGCCATATCTTAAACAAAAAAACCACCAAGTTAAAACGTGGCCTGCGTGCCCCAGCCTATGTAGATAAAACCAACGAAAAAGAAGTTAAAGACATGCTGCCTTACGGCTAAGCAAAACTTTGTTGGCAAAACCACCGGCGCTGCACAAACAACGTTTTTTGCTTAGCGCACATTTTAATGAAAACTAAAAGGAGTGCACCGATATGGCACGAGTTAAAGGCGCAGTAATGACGCGCAAAAGAAGGAAAAAAACCCTTAAATTAGCCAAAGGCTACTATGGCAGCAAAAGCAAACATTTTAAAATGGCCAAACAACAGGTTATGAAAAGCGGCAACTACGCTTACATTGGCCGTAAACAAAAGAAACGCGATTTTAGAAAATTGTGGATTACCCGCATTAACGCCGCTTGCCGTGCGCAAGGTATGAACTACTCTACCTTTATGAACGGCCTGCGCAAAGCCGGGGTAGAACTAAACCGCAAAATGTTAAGCGAAATGGCAATACACGATATTGAAAGCTTTAACGCTTTGCTGGAAACTGCAAAAAAAGCGCTATAATTAACAAATATGCCCCGCACGCACGCAATGTGTGTGCGGGTATCGTGTTATTTAGAGAGTAAATTAAGTTGCAATAGCGCTTGCGTACACGGGCGCTGCCACAACTGAATCTGCTTTAAGCGATAGCAAAAGAAAGGCATATAAAGGGAGAAGATGAGCTTGGAACACATTGCCAGCCGGGAAAACGAGAAGATTAAGTATGCCAAGCGCCTCGCTACTTCGGCAGCTTTTAGGGCCGAAGAAGGCTTGTTTTTTGCCGAAGGCCGCCGCCTTTGCTTCGATTTGGCCGAAACCTGTGCCCCCACCGTGGCTTTTGTTACGGCGGCTTTTTTAAAAGGCTGCCCGCAGGCAGCATCGCTTGCCCCGCAGGTGTTTATTATTAGCCAGCCGGTAGACGATAAGCTAAGCGAAACCAAAACCCCGCAAGGGGTGTATTGCTTATTTAAAACCCCTGCAACCAGCATTGAAGACTTAAACCCCGAAGCGGGCATTTTGCTGTGCGAAGACTTGCAAAACCCTGCCAATGTTGGTGCCGTGCTGCGCAGTGCTGCCGCCTTTGGCTTTGGCGGGGTGGTGCTGGCGGGCAGCAGTGCCGATGCGTATAGCCCCAAGGCCCTGCGTGCCAGCATGGGCGGGGTGGGGCGCATACCGGTGTTAACTAGTGCGGCCCTTGCACCGGTTGCACAGGCGCTGCACAAAAAAGGGGTAACCATTTATGCCGCCGCGCTAGAGGGGGGCACCCCACTGCCCGCCGAACCATTGCAAAAGCCCTTTGCCCTGCTTATTGGCAACGAGGGTGCGGGCCTTAGCCCAGTGGCGTTATCGCTGGCCGATAAGCGGGTGTATATCCCTATGCAAAATGGCATGGAAAGCCTGAATGCCGCGGTAGCCGCCTCGGTGCTGATGTTTCACTTTGCGGAGAAGTAAGCTGGTTGTAAAATAGAACGACGAAAGGGGAGCGAAATGCCAAACGAAGCATGGATGTGGCTGGCCGCAGGGCTGGGGCCGGGTGCACAAAACTCCGGTGCGGTGCTGGCGGCCTTCCCCGGTGGGGCGGCGCAGGTGTGGGACGAGCGCGACACCACAAAATTGCGCCTGCTGCTTACCCCCAAACAGATGAAACGCCTGAAAGAGACAAAACCTAAGGATTTTTTACCCTTATTAGAGGAAACAAAAAAGCAGAATGTGCAGGTGGTTCCTTTTTCGTCGCCCCTGTACCCGCAAATGCTAAAACCGATAGAAAGCGCCCCGCCAGTGCTATATATAAAAGGAGATGCCACCCTGCTAAACGGCAACCTTTGCATTGGCATGGTGGGCGCAAGAGAGCCCTCGGCCTATGGGGTGGAAGTGATGAAGGAGCTTGGCAAGCAGGTGGCCGCTGCCGGTATGGTGGTGGTTAGCGGGCTTGCCGCCGGGCTCGATTCTGAGGCGCACAAGGCTGCCCTTGCCGCCCAGGGGGCAACTGTTGCCTGCATTGCGTTTGGGCACGGCATTTGCTACCCCGCTGCCAACCGCAACTTGCTAGAAGTGATTGAACGCTACGGCGCCGTGGTAAGCGAATACCCAATAAACACCGGCGCCGAGAAAGCATTTTTTTTGCAGCGAAACCGTATTATTGCGGGGCTTTCGCACGGGGTGCTGGTGGCCGAAGCCCGGCGGCACTCTGGCACCATGAGCACCATTAATTTTGCAGCCGAATATGGGCGGGACGTTTTTGCGGTACCCGGCAGCATTTTTTCACCACTTTCTACCGGTACCAACGCCCTGCTGCAAGAGGGGGCGGCCATGGCCGGCAGCGCCGAGGATATTTTGGCCTTGTATGGGCAGGGCAGTTATGGTGCCAAAACCAGTGGCGAAGGGGTGCCATTGCTAAAATTTGCACCCCGAGATTGGCAGCACCGCCCGCAAAAGCCTGGCTTATTTGCCGAAAATTTAGAGCAACTGGCCTTTGAAGAAGAGGATGCCGATGAACCACTGCCGGTTGCTGTGGCAAGGCCAAAAGTGCCTGAACCGGTGGCGGCGCTGGAAGAAGAAACACCTGTAGAGGTGAGCGAGACTGCCCAGCTTGTGCTAGCCTGCCTTGGTGCGCTGCCCACCGGCCTTGCGCAAATTTGTGCGCAAAGCGGCCTTGCCCCCGGCCCCGCCATGGCCGCCCTTACCGAGCTTGAACTTGCCG
Source organism: Ruminococcaceae bacterium OttesenSCG-928-A16 (assembly GCA_030267215.1). GTDB lineage: Bacteria > Bacillota > Clostridia > Oscillospirales > Ruminococcaceae > JAAYCI01. Next base: position 25,428 of record JAJDJP010000017.1, on the reverse strand, counting down.
GCCTTAGCCGCCAGCTTGCTGGGCGCCAGTTTGTTATTATGCAGTAATGCGGGCGATGGGTTTGATTTTTTAAATTCCCCTCTGTGGAGGGTGGCGTGAAACGCCGGGGTGGTCGTTCTTGGTCTTGCCCATAAGTCATTCTGAACGAAGTGAAGAATCTTTTCTTTAAGTTAAGTTGACATGATAAAGATTCTTCGGGCAAAAGCGCCCTCAGAATGACACCACTTGTAATGGATAACAATGACAAATGATGATTTGGATATTTTGATTTTTATGCTTGAAACCCCCATGGGTTTACAGCCATGATAAAATAGAGTTACAATACAGCAATGTAATGAATATAGAAAGTATATCGTTTATTGAATAGAAGAATTTCATTTTTGAGGTGAAGAATGTCTACTTTGGTAATCGTAGAATCGCCGGCAAAGGCGAAAACAATTCGTAAATATCTGGGCCCCGGGTACGAGGTTACGGCCTCTATGGGGCATGTGAGGGATTTGCCCGCAAGCCAGCTTGGCATAGATGTGGAAAACGGCTATACCCCCAAATACATTAATATTAAAGGCAAAGAAAAGCTGATTAAAGAGCTGAAAAGCCTTGCCAAAAAAAGTGACAACGTGCTGCTGGCAACTGACCCTGACCGCGAGGGTGAGGCCATTAGCTGGCATTTGGCAAACCTGCTGGGGCTGGATGTAACCGCCAAAAACCGTGTTACCTTTGGCGAAATTACCAAAAAAGGTGTGGCCGACGGCATGGCCAACATGCGCCATATTGATATGGATTTGTTTGATGCCCAGCAAGCACGCCGGATATTGGACCGGCTGGTGGGCTACAAGCTAAGCCCATTTTTGTGGCGCAAGGTGCGGCGTGGGCTTTCGGCCGGGCGTGTGCAAAGCGTAGCGGTGCGTTTAATTGTAGATAGAGAGCGCGACATTGAAGCCTTTGTGCCCGATGAATACTGGAACATTGATGCCATGCTTTCGGCCAGCGGCAAAAAATTTGCCGCCCGCCTGTTTGCCGGCGCCGATGGCAAAAAGCTGGAAGTGAAAAACGAAGAGCAGGCTACGGCCATTACCGATAGCCTACAGGGCAAGCCATACAGCGTAAAATCCATCACCAAAGGCACCCGCAAAAAAACACCTGCCCCGCCGTTTATCACCTCTACCCTGCAGCAAGAGGCCAGCCGCCGGTTTGGCTTTACCGCCACCCGCACCATGCGTGCCGCCCAAACCTTGTACGAAGGTGTGGAGATTGCAAACCATGGCACGGTGGGTTTAATTACCTATATGCGTACCGATTCTCTGCGTCTTTCGGATGAAGCGATTGCCGGTGCGCGCAGTTATATTACCAGCACCTTTGGCGAAAAATATGTATATGGCCAAAAGCGTGTGTACAAGCGCAAAAGTGCCACCAATGCACAAGATGCGCACGAGGCAATTCGCCCCTCTTTGCCCGAACTTACCCCCGACGAGGTGGATAAAAGCATTAGCGGAGACACCGCAAAGCTGTACCGTTTAATTTGGAGCCGCTTTATGGCAAGCCAGATGAGCGACTGCAAAATGGATACGGTTTCGGCCGACATTGCCGCCGGAGATTATTTGTTCCGTGCCAGCGGTTTTACGGTTACCTTCGATGGTTTTACCGCTTTGTACGAAGAAGCCAGCGACGAAAAAGAGAAAAAAGAAACCGCCTTGCCCCCGCTGGAAGAAGGCATGGCGTTGAAATTGCACGATTTAAAAAGCGAGCAGAAATTTACCCAGCCGCCCCCTCGTTATACCGAGGCCACCCTTATTAAAGCGCTGGAAGAAAATGGCATTGGGCGCCCCTCTACCTATGCGCCCATTATTACCACCGTGGTGGATAGAGGCTATGTAGAGCGCGAGCAAAAAAAGCTGATGCCCACCGCCCTTGGCATTGTAGTAAACGACCTTTTGCAGGAGCAGTTCCCCAATATTGTAGACTTAAAGTTTAGTGCCAATATGGAGAATAACCTGGACAAGGTGGAGGACGGCAAAGCCAACTGGGAAAAAACCATCGATAATTTTTATAAAGATTTTGCCAAAAGCCTTGAAAAAGCCGAGGAGAGCATGGACGGCAAAAAGGTGAAGGTGCCGGAAGAAGAAACCGACGAAATTTGTGAAAAATGTGGCCGCAACATGGTGATTAAAACCGGGCGTTATGGCAAGTTTTTGGCTTGTCCCGGCTTCCCCGATTGCAAGAACACCCGCCGCATTGTGCAAGAAACCCCTGGCCTTTGCCCCAAAGATGGCGGCAAAATGCTGGTGCGCAAAAGTGCTAAAGGCCGTGTATACTATGGCTGTGGCAACTACCCCAACTGCGATTTTATGACCTGGGACGAGCCCACTGGCGAAATTTGCCCCAAGTGTGGTGCCACCCTGTTTAAAAAAGGTGGCAAAAACGGCATGCTGTACTGCGCCAAAGAGGGGTGCGGGTTTACCAAACCCGTGGAGAAATAGATGATGACAGTACACGTTATTGGCGGCGGCCTTGCCGGGTGCGAGGCCGCGCTTTGGCTGGCGGGGCACGGCGTGCAGGTAAACTTGTACGAGCAAAAACCCGCTAAATTTTCGCCCGCGCACACCAGCCCCGCATTGGCCGAGCTTGTTTGCTCCAACTCCTTCAAAGCCATGAGGGTGGACTCTGCTGGGGGGCTGCTAAAGCAAGAAATGCGCCACATGGGCAGCCACCTTTTACCCATAGCAGATAGCTGCCAGGTACCGGCAGGCGGGGCGCTTGCCGTAAACCGAGACGCCTTTAGCAGCAAGGTAACCGCCCTTGTGCAAAAAACACCGGGCATTACGTTGGTAGAGGGAGAAGTGACCACGCTACATTTTGGCGATGCCCCTGTGCTAATTGCCAGCGGCCCCCTTACCGAAGGCGCCCTGGCAGACCAAATAGCTGGCTTAACCGGCGGGCAGCAGCTTGCTTTTTACGATGCCGCCGCGCCAATTGTAACGGCGGCATCGCTGGATATGGATAAAATTTTTGCGGCTACCCGTTACGATAAGGGCGAGGCGGATTATTTGAATTGCCCGTTTAACAAAATTGGCTACGAAGAGTTTTATGAGGCGTTGCTGGGTGCCGAAACTGCCGAACTGCACGAGTTTGATGGCAAACTTACGGTGTACGAGGGCTGCATGCCGGTGGAAGTGATGGCAAAGCGTGGGCCCGATACCCTGCGGTATGGGCCGCTGCGCCCGGTGGGCCTGCGGGACCCCCGCACCGGCCACCGCCCCTGGGCCAACGTGCAGCTGCGCAAAGAAAACGCAGAGGGAACCTTATATAATATGGTGGGCTTCCAAACCAACCTAAAATTTGGCGAGCAAAAACGGGTGTTTAGCATGGTGCCCGGGTTAGAAAATGCAGAGTTTGCCCGCTATGGCGTAATGCATCGCAACACCTTTATTAACAGCCCGCAGGTGCTAACCCCTGCCCTGCATTTGCAGGGTAGGCCAAACCTGTTTTTTGCCGGGCAAATTACCGGGTTTGAGGGGTACATGGAAAGTGCGGCCTGTGGCCTGCTTGCAGCCCGTGCGCTGCTGCGTGGGCTGCAAGGCAAACCGTATATGCCACCGCCATCGGTTAGCATGTGTGGCGCGCTTATGCAGTACATCACCACACCAAATGTCAATTTCCAGCCAATGGGGGCCAACATGGGCTTGCTGCCCCCGCTGGGCGAAGAAATACGAGACAAACGCCTGCGCTATGCCGCCCTTGCCCAGCGTGCGCTGGCCGCAACCGATGAATGGCTGGCCGAGATGAGCGTGTAGCAGGCAAATTTTGTGTAAAAAAACACAAAAAACACCCCTATTGTATGGCAAAAGGTGGTAAAATAATAAGATGGTGAAAAATGGCAGATGGCCGTTAGCCGTATAGTCTTTCTCCGCTAGGGTTAAGTAACAGTTGAAAAGATGTGTTTTGCCAAAATAAGCCAATAGGGAATTTCGCAGCGTAATTTTTATCACCAAAGGAAAGAGCCGGGAAGCAGTTTGTGGCCGTTTACATTTAGCGGGTGAATTCCCATGGAAGACAAGTAGAGCGCATTGCCATGCTGTAATACACCATCCACTTCCGCCACCGGGGGCGGATTGCTCAGGGGTATTCACCGCTAGGTGAATAGGGCGAACTGGTTCGACCACCTGAAGAGCGTAGCGGGCGGCGACTTCTGCCATTGGTCGTTCAATGGCCACTAAGAAAACGCCCTTGACCTTGATTCCTTGCTTGCGCTCTTAACAAAGCTGTTCTAAAATGCAGCCAAGAGCTCAAATATTTTTTCTTGGGGAATAGCACACTGACACAGGGAATTGATTCTAATTTTTTAATTTCAACTGTTGGGTGGCATCGTTATGATAAGACAAGAATAAACACATGCTAAAAGCAAAGCATTTTATTTGCCCTTTTTTGTAAATAGGGCGCCCCAAGAGGAGGGTGTTTGATTGTGCCCTTACCCCTATTTAACTACTTTTTGGAGGTTAACAGCATGAAAATATTGATAGACGCAATGGGGGGCGACAATGCCCCGCTGGCACCGCTGCAGGGCGCTGCCCAGGCCGTGCAAGAGCTTGGCGTAGAGGTGGTGCTGGTGGGCCAGCAGCCCGCCATAGAAGCCGCCGTAAAAGAAAACAATATCTCCATGCAGGGGCTTTATATTGTGCATGCGCCCGATGTTGTTTCGATGGAGGACGACGCTACCGATGTGGTGCGCAAAAAGCCAGAATCGAGCCTGGCGGTGGCGCTAAAAATGCTAGCCAATGGCGAGGGCGATGCGCTGGTGTCGGCGGGGTCTACCGGGGCGCTTTTGGTGGGGGCAACCCTGCTGGTTAAACGCATTAAGGGCATTAAGCGGGCCGCCATTGGCACCGTAATGCCCGGCGGGCAAAAACCATGGTTGCTAATAGATACCGGTGCCAATGTAGATTGCCGCCCCGAAATGCTGGTGCAGTTTGCGGCCATGGGCAGCGCCTACCAAGAAAAGGTGATGGGGGTTAAAAACCCCACCGTTGGGCTTGCCAACAACGGCACCGAAGAAACCAAAGGCACCGATTTGCAGCTACAAGCATACCCCTTGCTGCAAAACAGCGGCCTAAACTTTGCCGGCAACATCGAAGCAAGGGAGATCCCCACGGGTGTGGCCGATGTTGTGGTGTGCGATGGGTTTACCGGCAACATTATTTTAAAGCTTACCGAAGGCGTGGCCAAAATGTTTAGCGGTATGATAAAAGAAATGATGATGAAAAACCTAAAAACCAAACTGGCTGCCCTGGCACTAAAAGCTGGTTTAACCAATTTTAAAAAGAAGATGGACTACACCGAATATGGTGGAGCACCGCTGCTGGGCATTAAAAAAACGGTAATTAAGGCACATGGGTCTTCTAACAGCAAGGCCATTAAAAATGCCATACGGCAGGCAAAAATTTGTGCCGAAAACGACGTTGCGGGCAGCATTGAAAGCTGGATTGCCCAGCAAAAAACGGTGGAGGCAGAAGAATGACCGAGCTAGAAACCACCATACAATACCAGTTTAAAAACCCTGCACTGTTGCAGGTGGCGCTTACCCACACCAGCTTTGCAAACGAAGCCAAAACCAAAATAGATAACAACGAACGGCTGGAGTTTTTGGGAGACTCGGTGCTTTCGATTGTGGTGGCCGACTATTTGTTTCACCAGGGGCAGCAGCTGCCCGAAGGGGAGCTTACCCGCAAACGCGCCAGCCTTGTGTGCGAGGCTGCCCTGTGCGGCTTTGCAAACGATATACAGCTGGGGCAATATTTGCGGCTGGGCAAGGGCGAAGAGATGAGTGGCGGCCGCGGGCGTGCCAGCATTTTGTCCGACGCTTTTGAGGCGCTGATTGCTGCCATTTACCTGGATGGCGGGCTGGAAGCTGCCCGTGGCTTTATTTTGCCCTTTGTGTGTGCTGGAGCCAAAGCAGAGGACGACTATAAAACCCGCTTGCAAGAGGTAGTGCAGCAAAACCCAGAAGAACGGGTGCGCTATGTGCTTACCAGCGAGGCCGGGCCCGACCATAACAAAACCTTTACGGTAGAAGTTCATCTAAACTCTAACTGCATTGGCAAAGGTGTGGGGCACACCAAAAAACTGGCCGAGCAGCACGCCGCCAAACAGGCCCTTGTGTTAATGGGGCTAGAAAAAGACGACTAAAGCAAATTTTGCTTGGGTTTTTCTGAAAGTTCCAGTAAATGGAGAAGCCATGCAGAAATTAATTTTGCAAAAAGCATATTTAAACCATGCTATTGTTGTTCCGGGGCGTTTGTTGCCCAAATCATCTTTATAAAGATGATTCACTCGGCTTAGAATAACAAGAGGTTTTTAGCAAAATTGGTTTCGGTGGAATTTTCATAAGAGCCGAAGCGCAAGGGGATGGTATTTACCCTTAACGAATACCAACCACCAGAGACTAGCGACTAGAGACTATATAAGGGAGGCCTACGGCTGAATGTATTTAAAAGCACTGGATATACAAGGGTTTAAGTCGTTCCCGGACCGCACCCGTGTTGTGTTTGAAAAAGGAATTACCGCGGTGGTAGGCCCCAATGGCAGTGGTAAAAGCAATATATCCGATGCCATACGCTGGGTGCTGGGCGAAACCAGCGTAAAACAGCTGCGTGGCGGCGGCAAAATGGAAAACGTAATATTTGGTGGCACCCAAAAACGGGGTGCCATGGGCTTTTCGTCGGTGCAGCTGGTGCTAGATAACACCGACCGCCGCCTGCAGGTAGACGCCGATGAAGTGATTATTGGCCGCAAATATTACCGCAGCGGAGAATCCGAGTACTCGATAAACGGGCAAAGTGTGCGCTTAAAAGATGTATACGAATTACTGCTGGATACCGGCCTTGGGCGAGACGGGTACTCGGTAATAGGGCAGGGGCGCATTGCCGAAATTGTGGGCGCAAAAAGTGCCGAGAGACGCGAAATTTTTGAAGAAGCCAGCGGCATTGCCCGCTACCGTTACCGCAAAACCGAGGCCGAACGGCGGCTGGCTTCGGCCGAAGAAAACCTGCTGCGCTTGCGTGATATTTTGGGCGAACTGGAAGACCGTGTAGGCCCGCTAGAAAAAGAAAGCGCTAAGGCCAAACGGTTTTTAGAGCTTTCGGCCCAGCGCAAAACCATGGAGGTTACCCTGTGGGTAGACACCGTGAAAACTACCCACGAAACCCTGCGTGGGCAGCAGCGCAAAATAGAAATTGCGCAGGCCGATTACGACGCCAAAAGCCGAGAGATTGATGCGATTGATGCTGAAACGCAGGATATTAGAACCGAAATTGAACACATTATTGTGGATATTGACCGGGCCAACGCCAAAATTAGGGCCCTGCAAGAAGAAGTGGGCGGGCGCGATGCCCGTGTAGCGGTACTGCGCAACGATATTGAACACAACGATGCCAGCATTGCCGAGCTACAGCAAGAAATTGCCCAAAGTGGCACAGCCGCCGGCGAAATAGAGGCTGAAATGGAGCGCCATAATGCAGCCATACGGCAGGCCGAAACCGCCTATGCCGAAAGCAGCGAAAAAATTGCCATGCTGGAAAACCGCCTGGCCGAAATACAAACCCAAAGCCTTGCCATGGGCGAGCGCCGTGGCCAGGTGCAGGCCCGCCTTGCCGCCTTAACCGATGAAGTTACCGGGCTAAAGGTAAGCGAAGCGGCGGCCGAAACCGCCGAAGCCACCGCCGCCCAGCGAGAGGGCGAGGCCATTGCCAATGCTGAAAAAACCAAACAAGATTTGGTGGTGCTGGCCGGGCAAAAGGAAGACACAGAATTATTGCTGCAAACCACCAACGAGGAACTGACCAAGCTGGACAATATAAAAGGTGGGCTAACCTTAAAACTGCAAGCCCGCCAAACGGCGCTGCAACAAGCCGATGACGCCGAGCGGGAAATTGTGCGTGCGGCCGAGGCCGCCCAGCAGCGCATTGCCATGCTAAAAGAGCTGGAAAACAGCTTGGATGGCTTCCAGAACAGCGTTAAAAATGTAATAAAAGCGGCCCGTGGTGGGCGTTTGCGGGGGGTAATTGGCCCGGTATCCTCTATTCTTTCGGTGCTGCCAGGGTACGAGGTTGCCATAGAAACCGCCCTTGGTTTTGCGCTGCAAAACATTGTGGTAGATGGCGAAACCGCTGCCAAAGCCGCCATGGCCTTTTTAAAAGAAACAAACGGCGGGCGTGCTACCTTTTTGCCGCTAGACACCGTAAAACCCCAGCGGCTGGACGCCGCCAGCCTGCCTGCCGGTGCCGTGAGCGCCAGCACGCTGGTGCAGTACGATGCCCGGTACGAGAATATCATCTCTAGCTTGCTTACCCGCATTGTGGTGGTGGAGGATATCAACGAAGCCTCGCGCGTGGCGCGGGCGCTAAACTACCGCAACCGCATTGTTACCCGCGATGGCCAGGTGATTAACGCCGGTGGCTCGTTTACGGGTGGCTCAGTTTCACGCTCGGCCGGTTTATTTAGCCGCAAGCAAGAAATTGCCGATTTAACAGCCAAACTGGCCGAGTATAAGCAGAAAAAGCAAGAGGCTGAACAGCAGACAGATGCTGTAAAAGCCGAGGTGGATAAACTGACGGCCGAGCTTACCGCCACAGGCAGCGAGGCCATTACCGCCGGTGGCGACAAAATACGCTGCGAAGCAGAGCTTGCCCGCATTAACCAAGCGCTAGAAGTAGCGCAGCGCAACCACCAAAACCTGCTGCAAGAATGCGAAACCCTTGCGCAAAGCAAAACGCAGGCCGCCGCCCAGCGTGCCAAGGCTGCCGAAGAACAGCGCCGCCGAGGCCGCGAAATAGAGGTGCTTTCTACCGAGCTTACCGCCATTGCCGGCGATGACGATAGTTTTTTAACCGGGCGAGAAGAACTGTCTTCCCAGCTATCGGAGCTACGGCTGGCTGCCCTTGGCCTGCAGCGAGATGCCGAACTGCACAGGCAGAACATTGAAACCCTTACCAGCCGCACCGGCGAGGGAGAAGCCCGCCGTGCTGCGCTGCTGCTAAATATCGAGCGGCTGCAAAACCAAAACGAAGAAAATAACCGCCAAATAGAAGCGGTGGCCCAACAGGCCGAGCAAAGCAAAGCCCAAATTGCCGAAATTGAGGCGAGTATTCGCGAAATGGCCGGCCGCCGCATTGAAAAAGAGGGCAGCATTACCGGCCAAACCACCCGCGAGCGTGCCATTACCGCCGAGCGTGAGGACCTTGGCCGCGAAATTGCCCGCTTAACCGAGCAAAAGGCCACGCTAGAAACCCGCTACGACAGCACCATTGCCCAGTTGTGGGAGGAATACGAGCTCACCCTTTCGGCCGCCGAAGCCATTTGCGTGCCCTTTACTTCGGCTGCCGAGCTGCGCCGCGAAGTAGGCGAGCTGCGTGGCAAAATACGGGGCCTTGGCAATGTAAACGTAGGCGCAATAGAGGAATTTGAGGAAGTGAACGAGCGCTACACCTTTTTGAAAAAGCAGGTGGGCGACGTAGAGGCAAGCAAGGCCGAACTGGAAAAGATGATTGCCGAACTTTCGGCCGAGATGACCACCATGTTTGCCCAAAGCTTTGCCGAAATAAACACCCACTTTGGCCGCATATTTAGCGAGCTATTTGGCGGCGGGCAGGGGGAACTTAGCCTTTCTAATCCCGAAGATTTGCTTGAATCTGGCATCGAGATTGAGGTGGCTCCACCCGGTAAAATCATCAAGGATCTTTCGGCGCTTTCGGGCGGCGAGCAAGCGCTGGTTGCCATTTGCATCTATTTTGCCATTTTGGCCGTAAACCCCGCCCCCTTTTGTGTGTTAGACGAAATTGAGGCGGCGCTAGACGACGTAAACGTGGTGCGCTATGCCCAATACCTGCGGCGCATTAGTGGGCGCACCCAGTTTATTATTATTACCCATCGCCGTGGCACCATGGAAGAAGCCGATATTTTGTATGGCGTTACCATGCAGGAAGACGGGGTATCCAAGCTACTGCGGCTAAATGTGGCCGAGGTAGACGCCACCCTTGTACACTAACTGGCGCAAAAGCTGGTTTTACAAAAAGCGCTTGTCATTCTGAACACAGTGAAGAATCTTTGCTTAAAAGTCACACGGTGGAAGTTCTTCAGGCCGAAATGCCCGCCAGATATAATATTGCGTGCACATGGATGCGGAAGCCAACAGGGTGCCTGTGTTGTGCGCGCCGTTACATTGTTGTAACATTTGTTGCCTATAATTCGTTGTGTAGTTCATAGGCAGCATGGTTGTATTGGCCGCAAAAACGGCACTACATACTAAAAAGGAGTAGCCAATGGGCTTTTTTGACAAACTAGGCGCCGGCCTAAAAAAAACACGGGATAATATTTTTGGCAGCATTAGCCAAATGATTAACGCCGGGGAAATTACCCCCGAATTATACGAAGACTTAGAAGAACAACTTATTTTGGCCGATACCGGTGCCGATATTGCTGCCCAATTGGTGGAAAAACTAAAAGAGCGCGTGCGCCAAAACTACCTTAAAACCGGCGCCGATGCGCTGGAGGCCTTAAAGGATATTATCCGCGAGATGCTGGAGCCGGATAGCGAGATGAACCTGGCAGGGCACCCCACGGTTATTTTGGTAATAGGGGTAAATGGGGTGGGTAAAACCACCTCTATAGCAAAACTGGCCCACCTGTATACCGAAGAAGGCAAAAAAGTAATGTTGGCAGCGGGCGATACCTTCCGCGCGGCGGCTATTGAGCAGCTGGATATTTGGGCTAAACGTGCCGGGGTGCCCATTGTGCGCCACCAAGATGGTGCCGACCCGGCCGCCGTTATTTACGATGCCGTAACCAGCGCCACGGCCAAAGGTATGGATATTGTGTTGTGCGACACCGCCGGCCGCTTGCACACCAAAAAAAACCTGATGGAAGAGCTTGGCAAAATTACCCGTGTTATAAACAAGGCAAACCCCAATGCAGCGGTAGAAACCCTGCTGGTGTTAGACAGTGTAACCGGCCAAAATGCCATTAACCAAGCACGGGAATTTGTGGAGGCGGCAAACGCCACCGGCATTATTTTAACCAAGTTAGACGGCACCGCAAAGGGCGGCGCGGTTATTAGCGTTAAAGCAAAACTGGGCCTGCCGGTGCGGTTTGTGGGCGTGGGCGAAGGCATTGATGACTTGATGGAGTTTGACCCCGGTGCCTTTGTAGATGCGCTGTTTTTACAAGAGGTATAACCGTTATGGAATTTGTAGCAGCAAGCAACAACCCCCATAAACTGGCCGAAATGCGCCGGATACTGGAAGCCATGGGGCACAGCGTAAAAAGCCTGGCAGAATTGGGGCTAACGGTTGACCCAGAGGAAACCGGCACTACTTTTGAAGAAAATGCCCTAATTAAAGCCAAAGAGGTTTGCGCGGCTACCGGCCTTGCTACCATTGCCGATGATTCTGGCTTAGAGGTAGATGCGTTAGATGGTGCACCGGGGGTGTGCTCGGCCCGGTTTGCGGGCGGGCACGGCAACGACGATGCCAACAACCAAAAGCTGCTGCAACTATTAAAAAATGTGCCGGCCCCAAAGCGCACAGCACGCTTTGTTAGCGTAATTGCGCTGGCAATGCCAAGCGGTGCCAGCCTGCTGGCACGTGGCCAATGCGCAGGCAACATAGGCTTTGCCCCGGCAGGCACTGGCGGCTTTGGGTACGACCCTCTCTTTTTTGTAAACAACAAAAGTTTTGCCCAGCTATCGGCTGCCGAAAAAGACACCATAAGCCACCGTGCAAAAGCCCTGGAAGAATTTGGGCGCCAATTGCCCCAGTTTTTAAACCAAGAGTAACCCCTAAAAAATGCCATATTCTATTATATAGAGGAGTAATTTATGCTAACAAGCAAACAACGCGCAGCGCTGCGCAAAGCGGCCAATGGGCTTAGCCCGGTGTTTCAAATAGGCAAAGAGGGCGTAGAACAAAGCCTGATAACCGCCACCCAAAGTTGCCTTGCCAAGCGCGAATTGATAAAGCTGCGCACGCTGGAAACCAGCCCCGAAACCGCCCGTGAAGCCGCCAACGCTTTGGCCGAGGCAACCGGTGCCGAAGTGGTGCAGGTAATTGGTGGCACCATGGTGCTGTATTTGCAAAAAAAGAAGGAATCTGCCTATGCAGACCTGCTGAAAGCAGCAGGGAAAACAGCGCGATGAAGCTACTTTTGTTTGGTGGAACCTTTGACCCACCCCACACCGGCCATATAAGCCTGTTAAGCCAGGCAATTAAGGCTGTAAACCCCACCGAAGTGTGGGTAATGCCGGCGGGTTTGCCGCCGCACAAGCAGGCAAGCGCCACTCCTGCTGCCCTGCGCCTGCAAATGTGCGCTTGTTTTAAACCTCTTTTTAGTAACATGGTTATAAGCGATTGGGAAATGCAGCAGCAGGGCAAAAGTTACACCCTTAACACGGTGCAGTGGCTGCTGGCGCAAAACCCGGGGGCGGTTATTTATTTATGTATTGGCAGCGATATGCTGCTTAGCTTTACCACGTGGCATGAATGGCAGCAACTGTTGCAATTGGTGGTGCTGGTGGCACAAAACCGCACCCCGCAACATGCCGCAAAGCTGCAAGCTGCCGCTAAAGCGTTGCAACATTACGGGGCTAATATCTTGTTTACAAATGGCGAAGTGGAGGAAATTTCTTCTACCTGGCTGCGGGAGGAGATTGGTGCTGGCCGTGACATTGCTGGGCTGATACCACCGCCTGCCGATGAGATTATTAAGCAGAATAAGTTGTACCAAAACAATGGGGATAGCGACAAGTAAATATTAATTATACGCACACAGTAGGTTTGAACCTTGGGGGGATAAAATTGACTGTTGAACAAGCACAACAACTGGCAAAACAAACATTAACACCAAAGCGGTATACGCACGAGCAAAATGTGGTAGATGCCGCCATACAGTTAGCACAGCAATATGGCGCAAGCCCCAAACAGGCCGCGCTGGCCGGCTGGCTGCACGATATTGTGAAAGAACAAAGCCAGCCAGAGTTGTTGCGGCTGCTGCAGCAAGATGATATAATAGCAAAATCTACCCAAAAGCGGCCGGTGCCGGTGTGGCATGGCCCCTGTGCGGCCGTGTTTGCCAAGCACCAGCTAAATGTGCAAGATGCCGATGTGCTAAGTGCCATTGGTTGCCACACAACCGGCAAACCTGGCATGCAGTTGTTAGATAAAATTTTATTTGTGGCCGATATGATTAGCGCTGAACGTAATTTTAGCGGGGTAGAAGAGCTAAGAACCCTTGCATTTGAAAATTTGGACGCGGCTGTAATAGCCATTATGCAACAAAGCATTGCCTATGTGCAAAAGCAGGGCCGCCCGCTAGATGAAGAAACAATAGATGCATTGAAAAGCATGCAAAAACAGATAGGCGCAGGTAGGTCTGGTTAGCAAAAAACAAACAGAGAAACAATTTTTTGCAAACCAAGCGCAAATGGAGGTGCTTTTCGATGAACCGTGAACCAGAAAATTATTCGCAGGGCCGGCCCCGCCGCCCGATGTATGACCAACAGGCAGACACACCCCGCCGCCCGGCTACGGGTGGGCGTGCCCCGGGCACAGCCCCGGCAGGCAGGCAACAAAACAGCCGCGCCCAAAGCCAAAATAGCACCAGCCGTGCTGCGGCAAGCTATAGTGGTGGGCGGCCTGCGTCCCGGGCCACCGCCGCGCCCTACCGTGGGGCAAGGCAAAAAAGCAATGCGGCGGCTGGCCGCCGCACCAAACGCCGTGGTAAAAAACGTAGCTATGGGGTTATCATTGCCCTTTTGGTGGTTGCTATGCTAGGCACCGGTGTTTTTGCGCTATATTCGGTGTTTGGCAACCGCATTAGCGGCGCCGGCGAACATGGCAATTTACCCCAAGAGGTAAAAACCCCCACCTGGCAAGGCAACGATATAGTAAGCGGCCTGGTTTGTGGGCTAGATTATGACAACGAAGCGGCCAATGGGTACGATAGTGCCGATAAAGTTGGCCGCACCGATATGATTTTGTACATGCGGTACGACACCAAAAACAATAAAGTATCGCTAATGCAAATACCGCGCGATACCTATGTGGGCGAGGCTGGCAACCTAAAAGACGCCAATGGCAATGCCCTGGTTACCCAAAACTTTACGGGCAAAATAAACTCGGTATACTACAACGCGGCCGACAAAGAAAACCGCATGGCAGCCCTTGCCACTGTAATTTACAAGCAGTTTAACCTGCCGGTAGATTTTTATGTAACCATTGATATGGAAGCCTTAAAAGAAATTGTGGACATTAAAGGTTGGATAGAAGTATATGTGCCGGTGGATGTATCGGACCCGGACCACCCAAGCGCCAGAATACCACAGGGCTGGCAAAATTTAACCGGAGAACAGGTGGAATTTTTGCTGCGCAACCGCCACAGCCCCACCTACCAAGAAAAAGGCGACGTTGCCCGGCTGCAAACCCAGCAGTCTTTTTACTCGGCTTTGTACCGGGAGTTTAAAACCCTGCAACCCAAAGACCTTGTAATGTGGATGAACGTGCTTACCTACCGCTGCAAAACCGATATGGATTTGTTGCAGCTGGGCGGGCTTGCCCAAAAAGCACTGGGGCTAGAGGGCAGCGGCATTACCTTTGTGCGCCCGGCCTGCGGGGTTGCCAACACAGCTAGCGGGCAATCGGTTATATCGCTTGTAAAGCAAGACACCGCCGATTTGCTAAACGAATATTTTAGAGAACCCGGCCAAGAAGTAGCGGCTAGCCAGCTTGGTATTATAGAATTGCCCATGTATGTGGGTACCTCGCCGGCCGACGTTAAAACCATGGTAGATGTGCAGAGCATAGAAACACCCCAGTAATGTATACCTTTTGGGCTATTGTTGTGCACATTTTGCCGTTGGCCTACAAAACAAACATTACTTTTAGTTGTAATGCCTTGCTTTTTACAACACAGGCACCATTTGAAACGAGGGATTTTTTTGGCAAGAGAACATAGCTATAACTCCGGCCGTATTAGCCGGGCGGGCAGTGGCCGGCCCCAAAACCCGGCCCCACAGCCGGCCCCCGGCCCCCAAAAAGGTAAACCCACGCGCAAAAAACGCAAACGCTGGGCAACAGTTTTGTTGGTATGTGCCATTGTTATTGGTGTTGTGGCCACCGGGCTGGGCGCTGCCTACCTGTATTTAGATGGTGTGTTTGACCCCGGCAATTTGGGCACTATCAATATCGATAACTACACCCCCAAAGAGTACCAGGCCGATTCGATTAATATCCTAATTGCAGGCATAGACTACGAGGAGGGCCGGTATAGTGGTGATGGCCTTGGCCTGACCGACCTGATTATGGTGGCAAACTTTTTGCCAAAAGAGGGGAAACTAAACCTGCTGCAAATACCCCGAGATAGCTTTGTGGGCACCGACGTGAGCGTGGACGGCAAAATTAACTCTTTGCTGCGCACCGGGCCCGACAAAACCAACCCCATCAACAATTTGGCTACCGTTATTTCTAACCAATATAAAATACCGATAGACCGCTATATCACGCTGGACATGGACGGCCTGAAGGCGATTATCAATACCTTTAACGGCATTCGTGTGTATGTGCCTAAAGAAATGAGCTATGGTGGCAGCTACCTGCCACAAGGCTGGCAATGGTTAAACGGAGACCAAGTAGAGTTTTTTGTGCGCAACCGCAAAGGGGCCGGGTTCGAGCGTGCCGACCTTGACCGGTTGGACAATCAACGCCATTTTTACTCGGCTTTGTTCCGCCGGTTTTTAAACCTTACCCCCGGCGATATGATGAAGCTGCTGCCGGTGTTTGAGTATTATTGCAATACCGATATTGGCATGGGAGATTTGTTTGATTTGGGTTTTAGCGCCCTTGGCTTGCAATCAGAAAATATTATGATGTGCAAAGTGCCGGGGGCAACCAGCGCGTCTGAATGGAGTGCCGGCCTTGGTTACCCTGCGCTGCAAACGCCCGAAAACACCTACTATGTGGTGGATGTTTATGGCCGTGGAACCGAGGAAGAACCGGGTGTGGCAGCCTTGCTAAACACCTATTTCAGAACCTATGGAGAACAGGTGCCCGCCGAAAACCTTGGCATACCGCCGGTGCAAATTCCGGGCAGTGTGTCGCTGTATTCGCCCACGGTGCAGGTTATGGGCAGCGTGTTCGAAGGCGAGGGCGGCGCTGATATAGACGTTGAGCCCACCGGAGAATAAAGAATAAACCAAAATGGCCGTACCCGGATACTATTGATGATAGCACCTAAATAAAAGGAGATTTGAATGGAACCATTGGAATTAGCAACCCTTGCCGCCAAAGCGCTGGATAGCAAAAAAGCACAAGATTTAAAGGTGCTAAAAGTACACGATTTAACCGTACTGGCCGATTATTTTGTGATTGCCACCGGCACATCCACCACCCATGTGGGCAGCCTTGCGGGCGAAGTGGATTACAAGCTAAGTGAACTTGGTATAGAGCCAAACCGCCGGGAAGGTGCCGACAGCAAAACCTGGATATTGCTGGATTACGGCAGCGTAATTGTGCACGTGTTTACCCCCGATGCACGAGATTTTTACTCGTTAGAGCGGTTGTGGGCCGACGCCGAACAGCTGGACATAGAGCTGGAACAAGAGTAACTAAATTTTGTAAACCGCCGTGGCTACCGCCTGCTGCAAAGCAGTGCTTTTGCCATGGCGGTTTTGTGGTATGCAAATGCCAAGCGGGCCCCCGCTTGCGCTGCCTGCTGGTAGATTTACAGTGTATTCCCTCTGCCGCCGGTGGGGGAAATACATTTCCTCTTTTTCGCTTTTTTTGCAAGATGCCCCGCCAAATTGCCGCACTTGCGTTTTGGTTATGGTTGCAGGTATAATATAATAATTGACGCAAAGAACCAAAGACTTTGAATGGAAGTGGTTTTGTGATAAAATACGAGCCGAAAACAATTGAACCCAAATGGCAGAAAAAATGGTTGGAAGAAAAAACCTTTTCGGCCACAAACGATACCACCAAGCCAAAATTTTATGCCTTGGTAGAGTTTCCTTACCCCAGCGCGCAGGGGCTGCATGTGGGGCACCCACGCCCCTACACCGGCATGGACATTGTGGCCCGCAAGCGCCGCATGCAGGGGTATAATGTGCTGTACCCCATTGGGTGGGACGCCTTTGGCCTGCCCGCCGAGAACTATGCCATTAAAAACCATATTCACCCGGCCACTGTAACGCGCGAGAATATTGACCGGTTTAGGAAGCAAATACAAGCCTTGGGTATTTCGTTTGATTGGGACCGAGAAATAAACACCACCGACCCTGCCTATTACAAGTGGACCCAGTGGATTTTTTTGCAGATGTTTAAAAAAGGCCTTGCCTATAAAAAAGAGATGAGCGTAAACTGGTGCACCAGCTGCAAAGTGGTGCTTGCCAACGAAGAAGTGGTAAACGGCGTGTGCGAGCGCTGCGGCGGCGAAGTTACCCACAAGGTAAAAAGCCAGTGGATGCTTAAAATTACCGAATATGCTAGCCGTTTAATAGATGATTTGGATGGGCTGGATTATATTGAGCGGGTGGCCACCAGCCAAAAAAACTGGATTGGCCGCAGCCATGGTGCCGAAATTACCTTTGGCACCACTGCAGGCGATGAATTGCAGGTGTACACCACCCGGCCCGATACAGTGTTTGGCGCCACCTACATGGTAATAAGCCCCGAGCATGCCTACCTAAAAAAATGGGCGGGTTTGCTTGCCAATAACAATGCCATTGCCGCCTACCAGGAAGAGGCCGCCCATAAAAGTGATTTTGAACGCACCGAGCTTTCGAAGGATAAAGAAAAAACCGGTGTAAAGCTAGAAGGGGTAGAGGCGTTAAACCCTGCCACTGGCGAGCGCATTCCCATTTTTATTTCGGACTATGTGCTGGCAAGCTACGGCACCGGCGCTATTATGGCGGTGCCCGGGCACGATGAACGCGACTATGCGTTTGCCAAAAAGTTTGGCCTGCCTATTATAGAGGTAGTGGCCGGCGGCGATATTGAAAAGGCCGCTTTTACCGATTGTGAAACCGGTGTTATGGTAAACAGTGGGTTTTTAAATGGCCTGGCGGTAGAAGAAGCCAAAAAAGAAATTACCGATTGGCTGCTGCGCAATAATAAGGGCGAGGCCAAAACCAACTATAAACTGCGAGACTGGGTATTTAGCCGCCAGCGTTATTGGGGCGAGCCAATACCCATGGTATGGTGCGAAACCTGCGGCTGGGTGCCGGTGCCCGAAGACCAGCTGCCGCTGGAATTGCCCCATATAGAAGAATTTGAACCCACCGCCGAAGGGGATAGCCCGCTGGCCCGCCACGACGAATGGGTGAATACCACCTGCCCGCATTGTGGCGGCCCCGCCAAGCGTGAAACCGACACCATGCCGCAATGGGCTGGCAGCAGCTGGTATTTTTTACGATACTGCGACCCGCACAACACCGCCCAAATTGCCGCCCCCGAAGCACTGGAATATTGGATGCCGGTGGACTGGTACAATGGCGGGATGGAGCACACCACCCTACACTTGCTGTACAGCCGTTTTTGGCATAAATTTTTGTACGATATTGGCATTGTTAAAACCAAAGAGCCCTACAGCAAGCGCACCAGCCATGGCATGATTTTGGGCGAAAATGGCGAGAAAATGAGCAAGAGCCGTGGCAACGTAATTAACCCCGACGTGGTGGTGGATGAATTTGGTGCCGACACCATGCGTGTGTACGAGATGTTTGTGGGCGATTTTGAAAAGGCCGCCCCGTGGAATACCTCTAGCATTAAGGGCAGCCGCCGCTTTTTAGATAGAGTGTGGAGCCTGCAAGAAATGGTGCTGCCCAGCGAAGACTGCCGCCCCGAAATGGAGGCGCCGGTGCACCGTGCTATTAAAAAGGTAACGCAGGATATTGAACAGCTAAAGCACAACACCGCCATAGCCACCCTAATGGCCCTGCTGAACGACTTTTTGGCCAGCGGTGGTGTAACCCGGGGCGAATACAAGGTATTGCTGCACCTGCTAAACCCCTTTGCCCCCCATATTACCGAGGAAATTTGGGAGCAGATGGGCTTTGGGGCTCCTATTTCGGGCCAAAGCTGGCCGGTATGGCAAGAAGACAAAACCAAAGAAGATACGGTGGAAATTGTGGTGCAGTTAAACGGCAAAACCCGTGCCCACATTACCGTGGCAAGCAATATTGGCAAAGAGGAAGCCATTGCCCTTGCAAAGGCAGAAAAAGCCATTGCCGAAGGCTTGCAAGGCAAAACCATTGCAAAAGAAATATGGGTGCCGGGCAAGCTGGTAAACTTTGCCGTAAAAGGCTAACAAAAGCCTTGGTTTTGCGCCTGTGCAGGGCTGGGGCAAAGCTTTAAAAGCGGCTGTTTAGCAACGCCAAAAGGCCGCTTTTGCCACCCTGCAAAACTTGACACTACCCCTTTAAGTGTGTATAATTAACTGTGTTACACAAATTGGCAAAGTCGTTTTTGTGCAGGTGAACCAATCTGTGAACCAACTCCTGCCGTGGGGCATTAGGGAGGGACAAAGATGTCGGAAATTCGAGTAAAAGACAATGAATCGCTGGACAGCGCTCTGCGCCGGTTTAAGCGGTCGTGTGCGAAATCGGGCGTGCTGGCAGAGGTTCGCAAACGCGAAGCCTACGAAAAGCCGTCGGTAAAGCGCAAGAAAAAATCTGAAGCTGCCCGCAAACGCAAATTTAAATAATTTGCAGGCTGTGGGTGCAATTGCGTGCGATTATTGTACCTAAGGCGGGCTCCTGTAAGGGGCCCGCTTTTAAATTTACCAACTGGGCAAAAGGGGGCTTGTGCCGGTGCGCAACCGCCAAAGGCGGCAGTTTGCCCTTTTTCTTTTGCCCTTAACTAACAGCTAGTGACTAACGACTAGCGACTATTCGTGTGTTTGCCCTTTTTCTTTTGCCCTTAACTAACGGCTAGAGGCTAGAGACTAGCGACTATTCGTGTGTTTGCCCTTTTTCTTTTGCCCTTAACTAACAGCTAGCGACTAGCGACTAACGACTAGCGACTATAAATGAAAGGCTTTTTATGGCAAAAATACAATGGAAGGGCGGCGCACTGCTTGCCCCGGTGCCCCCGGTGCTGGTAACCACCGGCACGCTGCAAGCCCCTAATGTTTGCACGGTTGGGTGGTGCGGCATGCTATCTACCAAACCGCCCAAAACCTATATTTCGCTGCGGCCATCACGGTATTCGTACCAGCTGGCGCAGCAAAACAAGCAATTTGTAATTAACCTGCCCACCGCCGCCCTGGTTAGAAGCATTGACCGCTGCGGCGTAAAAAGCGGGCGAGACGAAGACAAGTTTGCCAGCTGCAAGCTTACCCCCTTGCCGGCAGCCCTGGTGCAGCCACCCCTTATTGCCGAAAGCCCGGTTAACATCGAGTGCCGTGTTGAGCAGGTTATTGCGCTTGGCAGCCACGACATGCTGCTAGCCGAAATTGTGGCCGTGCAGGTAGATGAAGAATTAATGGACCCAAACGGCAAATTACAGCTTGCCAAGGCCGGCCTTGCCACCTATGCCCATGGCGAATATTTTGCGCTGGGCAAAAAAATAGGAAGCTTTGGGTTTTCGGTACGCAAAAAGCGCAAACGCTCGCCAAAAAAATAATATATGGCAGGCAAAACTGCCACTTTTGCTCAGCTTGTTTAAACCCTCTCTTTTTTAACCAAAAAAGAGAGGGTTTTTTGTGCGCTTTGCCAGTGCTGTTTTGGCAAATTTTGACCGCTTTTAGATTGCCCTCTGATACAATAAAATAAACCACCACCCTCAGCAGATATTTCGAGCTATTTCTATGCTTTTTTCGCCTTTTTTTGTGCCATTTTTGCGGTTTAAAAAATAACATATTTTTATCATTGCGTTCGGTTAATGGGTATGGTATATTTAATATGTATATATTGCGTAAGTATATATGGTTTATTATGTGATTTGGCACGCTTACCAAGTTTGCTTTTTAATGCCAAAACACTAGGCGCTGGGGGGCGTTACATAGCGGCGGCCAATTTGTGCGCTAACATTGTTTTTACACGAAAGGGATGTAATAATGAAAAAAAAGCTTATGGTAACAGTGCTTGCTATAGCAATGTTATTCTCGCTTGGCGCCAGCTTAGCAGTGGGTGCCCAAACGGCCGAGCCTATCTCGGTAGAGGTGCCTTCTGCCGTGCAGGTGTTAGAAGAAAACACCACGCCCGAAGCAGAACAGGGGCCTGCGCTGGCATCTTCTGAGGTGGAACCTGCCACCGAAGAGGAGGCTGTTACTTCTTTGGAAGACGCCGAAGTTCAGCACAACGAGCCTTCTTTGCCCGAAAGCGGAGACCTTGCCGAGGGGAAAAGGGCACCAGCTTTGGGTAACCAGCCTTTTGCTGCCGACGGGGAACAGCCTCAAATGTCTGCTATGGCAGATATGATACTTTTGGCTACTCCTACTCAAACCGTCGACTCTGTTGCTGATTTACAAGCTGCAGTTAGCTCTGCTACCATGGATACTATTATCGGATTAGGCCCCGCTTTCCCCACCGGTCTGGCTGGTGTAATTTCTCTTACATCAAACCATTCGTATAACATTACTATTACCGGTGGAGATACCCCAATCACTCTTACTGCAGCTTCCGGTCAGAAACATTTTTCTGTTTCAGGCACTGGTACTGGTACCATAACAATTGACAACTTAATATTAGATGGTGGCACTACCTCTACTAATAGCGGTGGTGTTACGCTAGGCGGCAACTTTCCCTATATCTTTAATAACGTAACCTTTCAAAATTCTCGCGGTAATATCATTGCCGTTGGCTCTCGCAAAGTAACCTTCAATAATTCTGTTTTTCAAAATATTGTTGGTCGTGGAATAACAGTTCATGGTGGAGAGGTAAACATCTATAACTCTCTTTTCAATAATGTGCGAAACACCATTGGTGACCATGGTTCTGCTATCTATTGTGAAGGCTCATTGACAATAGATTCTAGCAGCTTCATTAATTCTGCTGCCACTTTTGATAACAATTATGTTCAAGCTGCCATCACGATGAAATCCACTATTTCTCTCAAGGTAACCAATAGTTATTTTGAAAAAAATGCCGGTGTCAAATATGGTGGTGCCATCTGTTTATACCAAGCATATGGATCTGCTAGCATTGACAACTCCTATTTTAAAGAAAACTCTGTTTATAAATTTCGCTCTACTAACGCAGATGGTGGTGCTATCGGAGTTTATAACAACGGGGCTAATGCCACAACAATAGACATTACAAACTCTACTTTTGAAAAAAATACTGCTAGTGATGATGGCGGCGCTTTATTTTTCGAGGATTCTTCAAATTCATATTCTCTAACTGCAAATGTAACAAATTGTACCTTTGCAGGAAATTCTGGCGGCGGATCTGATGCTGATACTGGTGGTGCAGTTCAACTTTCCCTTACTTGCAACGCTAATTTTTCCAACAATACCTTTTATAACAATACTAAACGCCCAGGTGGCGGTGCAATTGGTTTCCATTCGGATTATACCAATACAAGCCGCGTGCCAAAAGTATCCATGCAAAACAATGTTTTTGTTGGTAATGGTGCCGGTAGCACAGGAACCATGCAAGTTGGTTTAACGTATACTTTTGGTGGAGCAACAATGACAGCTATTATACTTTCAGATGAAAATAACCTCGGATACGACAATGGCGCTGTGCTGGACCCTGCCCCAACCGTTGCTTCCGTATTTGGCACGGCCACCCCAACACTGGCCGAAAACGGCACCGTGCAACCCAAGGTTGGTAAAGACCAAACCATCATCATTCCCACCCTATACATTGCCCCCCGCATGGGCACTACCAACATTTATGCCGACGCCGCAGACGGTGTTGCTGGCACCCCTGCTACCGACCAACGTGGCAAAGACAGCGCCACCGACCCGCTGGACGCTGGCGCCGTGGCCATACTATCGGCCCGGTTTGACGCAAATGGCGGCAACTTTGGCAACACCGGCAACAGTTACTCTTACAGCAACCCGGTGTTGTACAACGCCGACGCAGATGCTACCTTAATGGGTATTGCTGCCGATAATGGTTCTACCATTATTGCACCTGCTGGGCCGGCAAACGGGCCCACTACAAATTCTACATTTGTACGGTGGGATACCGAAGCCGACGGCACCGGCACCGCATACTACCCTCCCTCCGATTCCAAACCTGGTGATATTGTAGACGCCAACGACAAAGCTACTGACAAAAATGTTACCTACTACGCTATTTGGAGCACCCCTACCACCATTAACTACAATGTAAATGGTGGCGTGGGGGCACCCTCGCCCGTTGCTTTTGAGGAAGCCCCTGATAGCAGCAGCCAATTTACCGCCCGCGACATTGCCAACTTTGACCCCGCTGTGGATAGCACTACCTTTAGTGCCAAGTGGGCCGGCCAAACCGGTAAAAGTTTTGCCGGGTGGAACAGCAAGGCAGACGGCACCGGCACCGCCATTGCCATTGGCGACACCTTTGAAAGCGCCGATTTAGAAGATGACATGACACTCTATGCCCAGTGGAGTGACGACCCAACCTATAAACTTATCTACCATATAAACAAAGGTGAGAGTGACGACGCCAGTTTCGATTATACTGACACCACCCCTCGTTTTGCTGGCGACATTGTTAGCTCGCTAAAAACTTTGGCCGATGTTGGTAACTGGACACGTGAAGGCTACACCTTTGGCGGCTGGGCTACCACCGCAGACAGCACCACCCAGGTAACCAGCTTTACCATGGCCGCAGAGGATGGCCACCTGTATGCCATTTGGACCAAGGACCCCGTTTACACCCTTACCTACCATGTAAACGGCGGCACCGGCGCCGATTATGTTGACCCAGCCAGCTACCTTGCCGGCGCGGTTGTAAACCCACTGAAAAATTTGGCCGATGTTGGCAACTGGACACGTGAAGGCTACACCTTTGAGGGCTGGGCTACCACCGCCGGCAGCAAAACCCCGGTAACCAGCTTTACCATGGCCGCAGAGGATGGCCACCTGTATGCCATTTGGGTGCCTATACCCACCTACACCATTACCTACGATGTAAACGGCGGCAACGGCACCAATTACACCGATCCTACTTCCTATCCTTCTGGCACAGTGGTAAGCCCACTAAAAACCATTACCGAAGTTGGCAACTGGACACGTGAAGGCTACACCTTTGGCGGCTGGGCCACCACACCAGATGGCACACTACCCATAACCAGCTACCCAATACTAAACAACAATGTTATTGTGTATGCCATTTGGGTACCCGTACCGGTAAGCTCTACCCCACCGGCTTCTTCTACCCCCACCGTTACCCCGCCAGCTTCTTCCAGCCCTGCTTCTAGCAGGCCGCGGCCCCCGGCAGTGGTAGTGGTTCCATCTAGCTCTAGCAGCGCACCCGCTAGCTCCAGCAGTTCGGCTCCCAGTTCTTCGGCGCCGGCACCGGTAGTTAGCAGCGCCCCCACCATTAGCACACCGCAGGTTCCACAAGCGGGTATTACGGGCGCTTCGTGGTCGTTGTTCAACCTAATTGTTACCATTTTAAGCGTGTTGTTTGCCCTTGTGCTGTTAATACGCACCTTGGGTGGCAAAAAACAACAAGACGAAGAACTGGATGAAAACGGCGAGGCTACTACTTCTCGCAAGCATCCGTTCCGCATCTCTGGCCTTCTTTCTATGCTGGCCGCGCCTGTTTTGGTTATCCTCTTCTTAATACTAGAGAACATGCGCAATCCCATGATTTTCTTCAACATTTACTCGTGGCTGTTTGGCATTGTTTGGCTGGTACACTTTATACTTGCCATTGTGTTTTTGCGCAGCTACCGCAAAGAAAAACCAGAAGATGAGGAACAAGAACAAGGCTAAACCTTTATAAGGTAATAGCAACCTGCTTCTTGAAAATGATGGTTTCATTTTCAACTCACTATATCACAAGCAAATCCCCCTTAAAGCCAACCGGCTTTAAGGGGGATTTTGTTTTGCTTATATATGGTATACAAAAAAGCGGGCTGCCCATTGCTGGATAGCCCGCCCCGGAATTTATGCTAGGTAAAACTTAGTCGTGATGGTGATGCCCACAATCGCAAGAATCCAGCTCAATTTCAATCTTTTCGCCGCAGGCAGGGCAAATCACGTCGTCACCCATCAGCATATCTTCGCTTAGGGTAACATCTTTTTGGCAGTTGGGGCAGGTAATTTCGTACAGGTCTTCGCCATATTCATGCTCATCGCCAAACAGTTCCTCGGCTACAAAATTCAAGTCTTCGTCAATTTCTTCCACAACGTCATACAAATCTGTTAAATCGGCCGCAATGTCTTCCACATCGCTGGCCATTTCCGAAAGTAACTCCAGCACTTCTTTTAGCACACGGCCTTCTTTTTTGT
>JAJDJP010000016.1 GCA_030267215.1 Ruminococcaceae bacterium OttesenSCG-928-A16 | reverse complement strand
TTACAAGTTCCTCACAGACAAGCGAATCGATATGTCGACCAGACGAGACGGCTCATACGAAGCCCTTTAGCCCGCGGCAGCGCCCACGGCACTTTGCCCGCGAAGCGGGAAAGTGTCATAGTGGGTTACATACTTTGAAAAAGTATGTAAATCGTTCCCCGCCCTGCTACTCGTAGCGCTCCAAATCTGCAAAGAAATCTTGGATTGGCGTGTCGTACAGTTCCGCCAGCGCAAGCAGAACGCTTACTCTGATATTGTATTGTCCAAGTTCCATCTGCGATATGATTTCACGGATAATATCCAGCCCCATAGTCTGTAATTTAGCGGCAACAGCCTCTTGCGACATCCCCGCTTTGTTCCTATATTTCTTGAGATTTGCACCAATAGAAATATCTTGTTTTAGCCGATAAGCCATTATATCACGTCTTTTCTGTAATGTATAGGTTCCACTTGATTATCCCATGTTTTCGTGCTAATATTGGAATGTATACATTACAAACGGGAGGTGCGAGCATGAAGCAATTTACAGTCGAGCTTGATGAAATGGTCTGCTGCTGGTTGGAACATATTTCAAAAGTAACCGGAGAAACGATTGAAAAAATTATCTCCAACGGCATCTATCATCAAGTGACAATACTGGAGGATGATGCGGTTAAGATGTTTACTTACGATGAGCAACAATGAAAACCGAATACAAAAGCAAAGCCTTGAAACGGCAAGTCGACACCGTTTCAAGGCTTTTTTACATAGATTTTCGGAAATATTATGCAGGGGCGCGGCGTGGTCTGCGCCCTAATTTTTTTGGAGGTAATCACATGGAAAAAACTGAATCATTAAAGCTGATTCACATGAACGAAGTGGAGGCCACCACGATTGATTGGCTGTGGTATCCGTATATCCCATTCGGGAAAATCACGGTCATTCAGGGCGACCCCGGTGATGGAAAGACAACGGTTGTACTGGCAATCGCCGCCGCCATTACAACAGGCACAACCCTCCCGGAGAGCAAAACAGCAGCAGAACCCATGAGCGTTATTTTTCAGACCGCCGAGGATGGTTTGGGTGATACGGTGAAGCCCCGCCTTGTCCAGTCCGGCGCGGATTGTGAGCGCGTGATTGTCATTGACGAGAGCGAAAAGGAGCTCTCACTTTCTGATGTTCGGATTGAACAGGCCATCACACTGACAGGCGCGAAGCTGTTTATCCTCGACCCGCTGCAAGCGTATATCGGCGCGGATGTGGATATGCACCGGGCGAACGAGATCCGTCCGGTACTCAAACGCATTAGCGCGGTTGCGGAGAAAACAGGCTGCGCCGTGGTGGTCATCGGCCATCTCAACAAAGGCGCGAACAAGAGCCAGTACCGGGGCTTGGGCAGCATCGACATTCAGGCTGCTGCCCGAAGTGTTTTGACCGTGGGGCGTGTCAAGGGCAAGCCATACACCCGCGCCATCGTGCAGGGCAAAAACAACCTTGCGCCCGAAGGTGCGGCTATCGGGTTTGAGCTTGACCCTGTGGAGGGCTTTCGGTGGATTGGCACTCTCCCCATCACCATTGACGAGCTGCTGTCCGGCGTCATGCCGGAGCGCGACACCACCTATGACCGGGCGGTGGATTTTCTCAAAGCAGAGTTGGCGGATGGTGAGAAGCCTGCCGCCTTTCTTTTTGAAAAAGCCGCTTCAAAAGAAATACAGGAGCGAACACTCCGCAGTGCAAAACAAGCCCTTGCCATACCCTCATTCAAGCGTGACAAAAAATGGTTTTGGGGCGCTATGCCACAGCAAAAAAATGAGTGATTTTAAGGCTGCAACATTTCAAGGCTGCAAGGCTCTACTATTAGCATCTTGCAGCCTTCCTTTCTTGCAGACTTGGAAGGGAGCTGCCTATGGCGGATAAATGCGTTGTCCGAAACGTGGCGTATCCCCGCGAAAAGGTCGGCAATATGGAACGGCACAACGAGCGAAAAAACGAGCGTTACGGCAACGGTGATGTTCAACTTGACCGCGTTGCCCTCAATGTTCACTTCAAGAAATGCGAGGACGGCTATCTGCAAACCTTTGACAAGCTGATTGAGGACGGTGTCATCAGCACTCGCGGCCTCAAAAAAGATGCGAAGATTATTGATGAAATGGTTTTCGATGTGAACACGGAATATTTTGAGCGAGGTGGTGGCTACGAGTACGCCAAATCTTTTTTTGAAGAAGCATACCGCATGGCAGTCAAAGAAGCCGGGGGCGAGGAATATGTTTTGTCGGCTGTCATGCACGCCGATGAGCGCAACAAGGCTCTCTCCGAGAAACTTGGGCGAGATGTGTACCACTACCATCTGCATGTCATGTATATTCCGGTGGTTGACAAAGAGGTTTTGTGGACTAAGCGTTGCAAAGAACCCGCACTTGTGGGCACGGTCAAGGAAGTCATTAAACAGGTCAGCAACAGCAAAAAGTGGAAGTCTGAAAAGGTGATGGGCGAGAACGGCAAGGAGCGCCTTGTCTACTCGTATTCCCTGCTTCAAGACCGTTACTTTGAGCATATGCAGACTGCGGGATTTACCGATTTTGAGCGTGGAGAACGCGGCAGCACCGCCGAGCATTTGGATGTTTTAGAGTACAAAAACAAGCAGGAAACGGAACGCGCCGCCGCTCTCGGCAAGGACGTTCAGAAAAAAGAAGCGCGGCTTGGCAAGCTCGATGAAAAGATTACCGTAAAAACCAAGGCGGCGGCTACGATTTCCGAGATTGACGCGATGGGCAAGCCTGCCCTGCTCGGCGGTTTCGGCGTGTCGTCTGATGAAATGAAAACGCTGAAAACACTCGCCAAAAAGTCCGTAAAGGCTGATGAAAAGATTGCTGATATGAAACGCAGAATGACCGCCGCCGAGGGCGAGCGTGATGCGCTGAAAACACAAGTCGAAGCGGAGAAAAAAGCCCGTCCGTCAATTAAGCAAAATTTATCGTGGTTTGACAAGTTTACGGCGGCGATGAAGCGCGCCCCGAAGCGGCTGATGGCGGTCATTGAGGACATTTTACGCCAGCCGCCCGAAAAACAAGAGCATGAACAGGCTGCGCCAAAACGCAAGCGCAGTCAGGGCATGGAGATTTAAGGAGATTATGATGATAGATGAAAAAACAATAGAACAGGCGAGAAATACCGATATTGTCGCATTTTTAGAGCGATGGCACGGCTTCACCTTTGTCCATCGGGGCGGTGCGTACCGTTGCCGGCAGCATCCCAGTCTTGCCGTAAAGAATGACCGTCTTTCGTGGTTCTGGCACAGCCGGGGCATAGGCGGTCACGGTGCGATTGATTACCTGATGAAAATGGAGCATATGCCCTTTCGTCAGGCGGTAGAAGCCATTTCCGGCATCACGCCGCCGACAGTCCCATCACGGCAGGAAGAACCGCCGAAAGCCCTTATACTGCCCGAAAAGGCGGGGATTTCATTGAGGTTGTATGATTATCTCTGCGGTCGGCGCGGCATTGACAGCGGCATTGTGAATACGCTTATTCAAAAAGAAAAGCTGTACGAGGACAGGCGCGGAAATGTTGTGTTTGTCGGTCATGATGAGCTTGGCAAGGCGCGGTTTGCCAGTCTGCGCGGCACTTATGGCAACCCACCGTTCCGTGGTGACTGTGCAGGGAGCGACAAGCGATACAGTTTCAACATTGCGGCCTGTGCGCCCTCTAAACGGCTTTATATCTTTGAAAGCCCCATTGATGCCATGAGCCACGCAAGCCTTGAAAATGCCGCCGTGGGCGATGCCGGGGCATGGGAACGGCATAACCGCTTGTCGCTTGCGGGGACAAGCGACACAGCCTTGCCTTTCTTTTTGAATCAGCATCCCGCCGTTCGTGAACTCGTGTTCTGCCTTGACAATGACCCGGCAGGGCGAGAAGCCGTTGCGGTTATGGCGCGAAAATATGTTGAAAAAGGCTACCACACAAGCATTATACTCCCTGCGGGTAAAGACTTCAATGAGGATTTACGAGCCCGTGCGAAGCAAATCCGAGCTGAAAAACAACCCAAATCGTCACACCGGGATGTCACGATTTAGGCACTCAAAAACCCTGTTATATCAACGTTTTTCAGCCCTGTTTTCGGCATGGTAAGGGTTTTATACTACCCACCCCCAAAACGGCGTTAATCGCGTTACAGGCGCTTTATGCGCCGGAAAGGAAAAGACTATATGAATACTGAAAATATCACCACAACGGCCACACAGGCCGAGCAGCCCGCCCTTGTGAAGCAGATTGGCAAGACCACCTACAAGGTCAAGGTTCATTTCAGCGAAACAAGCAAGGAAACCATGAGCGACAAAATTGTGCGTATGCTCAAGAGCGAGATTAGCCAGATGCAATCCCTATCGTGAGTGAGGTAATGCCCCGTGGGAAACTGCGGGGCATTCTTTATGGAGTGATGAAAAAGTCCTTGACATTTCGTTTCAGGAAAAACCTCAAAATCCATACTCATTTCCTGCGGGGCCAGATTGGCCCCGTTTGACATTTCCGAGCTTCGAGAGATTATGAGCTACGACGAAATGGAGCTTGACCGCATGGGCGACAGGAAAACCGCAACATTCTTCATAATCTCCGACACCAACACGACCTACAATTTTCTTGTGGCCCTCGCGTTTTCCTCCATGTTCAACCTGTTATGCGAGAGGGCCGACAACGTACACGGCGGGCGCTTGCCCCATCATGTGCGTATCCTGTGGGACGAGGCCGCCAATACCGGGCAGGTGCCGGGGCTGGAAAAATTGGTGGCCGTTATCCGTTCGCGGGAAATCAGCCTGTGCCTGTTTTTGCAGGCGCAGAGCCAACTCAAAGCCCTCTACAAAGACCACGCCGAAACCATCATGGGCAATATGGACAGCGTAACATTTTTGGGCGGGCGAGAACACAGCACCATCAAAGAGCTTTCCGAGGTTTTGGGGAAAGAAACCATTTCCATGTATACCGAGAGCCGGACGCGGGGCCAGAGCGAGAGCTACGGCCAGAACACGCAACGGCTCGGCAAAGAGCTAATGACAATGGACGAGCTGACAACACTTGATGGAAACAAGTGCATTTTGCAGCTCCGGGGCCTCCGGCCTTTTCTTTCCCCGAAATATGACCTCAAAAAGCACCCCAATTACCGCTTTACTGCCGAGGCCGACAAGCGCAATGCCTTTGATATTTCCAAGCTTGTCACCCGGCGCATGAAACGGCTTAACCCCAACGAGCAGTATACAGTTTACGCCGTAGACGCAGACGAGGACGCCGCCGACATAGGCGAGGACGAGGACATTCTCAACTATGACGATGTGGACGACCCCGAAGCGTTTGCATAACTTCGGGCCAACTTGGCCCGAAGTGGAGCCGCCAGAAATGGCGGTTTTTTTGTACCCAAAATCAAAAATACATTTACGGAGGTACTATCTATGGCATTTTTTACGAGTGCGGTTTCTACCCTGCAAACCCTTGTTATCGCGCTGGGCGCGGGCCTCGCGGTGTGGGGCGTTATCAACCTTTTGGAAGGTTATGGCAGCGACAATCCGGGCGCGAAAAGCCAGGGCATGAAGCAGCTTATGGCAGGCGGCGGCGTTATCCTTTTGGGCATGACGCTGGTGCCGATGCTCTCTACTCTGTTTTAAGGAGGACACATGGGATTTCTCACCGACTGGATAACCGATTGGCTGAAAGGCTTGCTCATTGATGGCATTTTAGGCAATCTAAGCGGGCTTTTTAACAACGTGAACAACCAAGTCGGAGAGATTGCAGGACAGGTGGGCACAACGCCGGGGGCATGGAACCCCGGCGTTTTTGCCCTCATAAGGCAACTTTCCGAAACGGTTGTATTGCCGATTGCCGGGCTTGTCTTAACCTTTGTGGCAACCTATGAGCTGATACAGCTAATCGTTGAAAAGAACAATCTGCATGATGTGGACACTTGGATATTCTTCAAATGGGTGTTCAAAACCTTTGTTGCCATAATGATACTGAGCAATACATTTAATGTTGTTATGGCTGTGTTCGATGTGGCCCAAAGCGTGATAGGGGGTGCAAGCGGCATAATCAGCGGGAGTACGGCGGTCACGCCGGACATGATGGCAACGCTGGAGGCCGATTTGCAGCTTATGGACATTGGCCCCCTGCTTGGCCTGTGGCTGCAATCCTTCCTCATTCAGATTGTCGTGCTGGCGGTGAACGTGGTTGTTTTCATCATCGTGTACGGCAGAATGATTGAGATATATTTGCTGGCGAGCTTGGCTCCCATTCCCTTTGCCACGCTTTCAAACCGCGAGTATGGGAGCATGGGCCAGAACTACTTGAAAAGCCTGTGCGCCGTTGGCTTTCAAGGCTTACTGATTTTAGTATGCGTGGCGATCTACGCCGTTCTTGTGCAAGGTATCGCCACGGCGGGCGACCCCATCGGCGCGATATGGACGCTTGTAGGCTACACCATTTTGCTTTGCTTCACCATGTTCAAGACCGGGAGCTTGGCAAAGGCAGTATTTGGCGCACATTAGCCACTTCGGGCCAAGTTGGCCCGAAGTAGAAGGGAGGCCCCATGCCGAGAAGATACGCGCCGGATGGTACGCCGCTTTTTCAAGGTAAAAGGCCGGAAGATTTTTCGCCGGAGGACACCCGGCAGTTTTTGACCGATACAGAGGCCCTATTGCAGAGAAAGGACGATTTGACTATGGCGAAAGACAATCACGATGAAAATATTGAACAGGGCGCATATTACCTGCATGACGCGCCCATTGCGGAGTTTGCGGAGTTTGCCGGGGTAAGCGTGGATGAGGCGGTGAAAATGCGTGTTGCCGCCGCGCTTGCCCAAAGGCCGCTGGATATGGAAATCACGGTGCGGCCCATCGAGCCGCAGGGCAACCTTTTGGGCTTTGCCAGTGTGAAGGTCGGCCCCATCACGATGGACAATTTCAAAATCGTGGAGGGTAAGGACGGCCTATTTGTCGGTATGCCCAGCAGGCCCGACAAAAACAGCGATACCGGCTACCGCAATACGGTATGGATTGACAAGGACAGCAAAGAGGCGTTTGGTGAAAAGGTTTTGGGCGAGTACCATCTTGCGGTGGCGCAGGCCCGAAGCCGCCCCGCGCCGGAAAAGCCGCGCATTGATGAACAGATGAAAGCAGCGCAGAAACAGGCTGACCGCGACAATACTGCCCTGCCCCCAAAGGGCAAAAAGAGCGCCGCCCGTGAGGATGGGCGCTGACTTCGGGCCAACTTGGCCCGAAGTGCGAAAGGATGGTGAGTTATGGCAAGACGGAAACGCGGCCCGGATGGGGCTTGTTATTACGATGGCAAGCTGATGGGCCGTTGCACGGTGGCTGACGGTAACGCCTACGCCGCCCTGATGGAGCAATGCGGAGGCAACGCCGCCCGCGTCCTGCGGGAATACGCCTACTTTTCCCCGGAGTTGAAAGCGATTTTAGAAAAGGTCGCGGCCATACAGAACCGCGCCGCCGGAGTATTTGAGCCACCGCGCTTTTCACCCTGGGGGGATGTGCAGACCTGTGACACCCTCTGCCCCGGCGTATTTCTTGTGAGTACCGCCAGCCACGGCGGTACGATGATTGCAACGGATATGGCGGCGGCGCTATCGCCCGCCGCCCGGAAATGCGGTACAAAGGTTGGTGATTATCTTTGTTTTGAGGAAGATTGCCAAGAAAGCGTTGCCCTGCGGGAACTGCTGGACAAAAAACTGTGGGCCATTCCTGATCGTATCAAGGACAAGGCGGCATTTGAGGAAAATATCAATAAATCCATTCGAGAGTATAACCCGGACTATTGGCGGACGCGGCAGGCCGGGCGCGAAAAAATTATGCCCCGGCAGGAACAGTCCCCGGCCCACAATGCGGAACGATAAGACACCTCGGGCCAAGTTGGCCCGAGGTGGTTCGGTCTACTGCTTTAATGGTTGATTAACTCACTTCTTCGCCCAGCATTATTTTCGGCATAGTGGTAAGACAGCGCGTCCATCGTTTATAGAACTGTTCAATACCTAATTTCGATACCCGTGCGTGGGTGTCTTTGTCCTGCAATGTCCAATGCAAAATGTAGGTGACCTTCCCCACATATCGGGTAAGTGCAACGGGCGGCTCTCCATTTTTCACTGCATTGAAGTCTTTTTGACGGTGTGTCCTTTTTACATAGACAACATCAATTACACCGTCCTGCTCTTTGTAAAAGGCAGCTACTTCCCGCATGAGCTGTTCTATTTCTTCTTGCTTCTCGATCTTTGCTTCATAGATGCAAATTTCATGGAACACACCTACATCCCCCGTTCGCATTTTATCTCTAAGGCCAATTATATCACGCCAACAAACACCAGCCAACCGTAATGTTTACTTCGGGCCAACTTGCCCGAAGTTGAAAGGAGGATTTAACATTTGGCCTATGTAAGCGTACCCAATGACCTATCGAAAGTGAAAACCAAAATCGCTTTTAACCTCACCAAACGCCAGCTGATATGCTTCGGCGCGGCGGCGGTCATCGGCATACCCGCCTATCTTTTCACCCGCTCCGCCATTGGCGGCACGGCGGCCATGATTTTGATGATTGCGCTCATGCTCCCTTGCTTTTTTCTCGCCATGTATGAGCGTGACGGACTTCCCTTTGAAAAGGTGGTGCGGAATATCGTCCGCGCAAAGTTTCTGTGGCCCCAAACCCGGCCATACGGAACCGAAAACATTTACGCCTATTTGAGCAATCCGCGAAAGGAGGCGACACAGCTTGCCACAGACCAAAAAGCGCCCACTCCCGCAAAAAGCAGGGCGCGTAAAAAACGCGGCCCACAGACCGCACAACAGACCATCCCATACCGGGAAATGCTACAAGACGGTATCTGCAAGGTGCGGGATGGCTATTACACAAAAACCCTCGCCTATGAAGATATAAACTACGCTGTGGCTTCGTCTGACGACCAAGCCACTATTTTTGACGGTTACTGCTCGTTCCTCAACTACTTTGACGCGGCATTGCCGTTTCAAATGTCATTCATCAACCACCGCTCCCGGCCCGAAAACAGATACAGCGTGAACATCGCGCCGCAGAATGATGAGTTTAACAGCATACGCGGCGAGTTTACCGACATGCTGAAAAATCAGATTGCCCGGAGCAACAACGGCATTGTGCGTTCCAAGTTCATCACCTATGGTATCAGCGCGGACGGTATCGCAATGGCCCGGCCCCGCTTGGAACGTATTGAGGCCGACATTATGGGCAACTTCAAAAAGCTCGGCGTACAGTCTGCGCCTCTCTCCGGGCGGGAACGGCTGGAAGTGATACACGGCCAGCTTCACCCCGGAGGCCGTGAGCCGTTTCGGTTTTCATGGGATATGATACCCAAAACCGGCATGGGAACCAAAGACTTTATTGCCCCGACTTCCTTTGACTTCCGGCAGAGCCGCGCTTTCCGTGTCGGGCAGACATGGGGCGCGGCTTCTCACATGCAGATTATGGCCTCCGAGCTTTCCGACAAGCTGCTGGCCGAGCTGTTGGAAGTGGACGCTGAAATGACCATCACCCTGCACGTTCAGACGGTAGACCAAACAAAGGCCATTAAAACCGTCAAGGCCAAAATGACCGACATTGACCGCATGAAAATGGACGAGCAGAAAAAAGCGGTGCGCTCCGGCTATGATATGGATATTTTGCCGCCGGATTTGCTCACCTACTCAAAGGACGCGGCGGCGCTCTTGGCTGACTTGCAGAGCCGCAACGAGCGGATGTTTTTGCTCACCTTCCTTGTTGTGAACACGGCCTCCACCCGCCAGCAGTTGGAAAACGACATTTTCACCGTGTCGGGCATTACCCAAAAATACAACTGCTTTTTGAAACGGCTGGACTTCCAACAGGAGCAGGGCTTTATGAGCAGCTTGCCCCTCGGCTGGAATGGTATCGAGATACAGCGCGGCATGACCACAAGCAGCACGGCCATCTTTGTGCCCTTTATGACGCAGGAGCTGCGCATGGCCGGGCAATCGCTATACTATGGCATGAACGCCCTTTCCCACAATGTCATCATGGCCGACCGCAAAAAACTCAAGTCGGCCAATGGCCTGTATCTTGGTTCGACTGGCTCCGGCAAGAGTTTCGCCGCCAAGCGAGAGCTAATCAATGTGTTCCTTGCAACCAAAGACCGAATAATTATCGTAGACCCAATGGGCGAATATGCCCCGCTTGTGCGTCGGCTCGGCGGCGAGGTCATAGAAATATCGCCGGACAGCCCCCATCACATCAACCCAATGGATATACAAATGAACCCGACGGACGAGGAAAGCCCGCTTTCGATGAAGGCGGATTTTTTATTGTCGTTGTGCGAACTGATTTTAGGCGGCAAGGACGGACTTCAACCTGTGGAGCGCACGGTGATTGACCGCTGTGTGCGCCTTGTCTACCGGGACATTGCGCTCGGTATCGGGAACGGCGAAACGCCGCTTTTGCAAAACCTGTACGAAACGCTGTGCGACCAGCCGGAGCCGGAGGCCCGGCGGATCGCCACGGCGTTGGAGCTATACTGCACAGGCTCCCTCAATATGTTCAACCATCAGACCAACGTGCGAACTGACCGCCGCGTTACCTGCATTGTGCTAAAGGGCATGGGCGAGAACCTACGGAAAATCGCCATGCACATCACCAACGAGCTTGTGACACAGGCGGTTGACGAAAACTTTTTGAACGGCCTTGCGACATGGTGCTACTATGACGAGTTTCATATTTTGCTCCAAGACGCATTGAGCGCCAGCTATTTTGTTCGCGTGTGGAAGATGCTGAGGAAGAAAGGCTGTGTACCGAGCGCCCTGACCCAAAATGTAAAAGACCTGCTTGCCAGCCGCGAGGTTGAAAACATACTGGAAAACAGCGATTTTATGATACTGCTTTCACAGGCGCAGGGCGACAGGGCTATACTCGCCAAGCAGCTTGGCATATCGGAGCATCAGCTTTCGTATATCGCCCACAGCAATTCCGGCGAGGGCCTTTTGTTCTACGGCAACACCACCATTCCATTTGTTGACCGTTTCCCGCGTGGTGAGATTTACAATCTGCTCACCACCCGCCCCGAAGATGTGGCGAAAAGTAAAGGTGAATAATCTGGCGATTTACTTCTGTTTTTGGAAAGTGGGGTATGGTATAATGCAACCAAATTGATTTGGAGGAGGGCTGCTAATGGCTGTCTATATTCTTTTGTGCTTGGCTTCTTTTTTACTTGGTCTTTTTGTCAAAGATTTTCTGCCCAACTACATGAAGAAGAAAGGTGAAAATCTTGCCACAAAGCAAGATATCGCTGAAATTACCCAAAAGACTGAGGAAGTGAAGCAACAATTTCAAAGAGACTTCACAGCATTTTCCAATATGCTTAAATTCAGAAACGAGTATACAAGCGAACAGTACATAAATCTTTACGCAAAACTGTACGCTATTGTGGTTCAATCTGAATATTGTCGCAAGTACATGCAGGATATTCAGGGAATAAGTACAAGTTTTGATGAACATCCATATTTGGAAATAAGCCCAACGCGAAAGCAAACAACAACTTTTGGAAATGGCACTGTCCAAGGTCGAGAAGAAATTATTGAGACAGATATTTCTCAAACGAATAAGCGTAAACTTTTTGAATTGGTTATTGACAATAGCCAGTATGCCTCCCAAGAGTTATTGAAAATTGCAGTTGCGTACCGTTTTATCCACAGTATGCATGGGCCTACTGCATCTGATGAAGTAAATGAAGAGGAAATCCGGTTACTCAAAAAATTACTGCTTTGTATCATAAAAGAGTACAATGGAGTTAGAAAACTATTGCAGTTTGACTATAATGACGAGGAGTTAAGCAACGGACTTATGGTTGAACAATTTTGAGACTACAAACCCGCTCACTGTGGCGGGTTTTCGCTTGTCCGGGAGGTGACACATGAAGCGAAAACAACCGAATAACAAGGCCAGCCGGTTTGTAAGGGATGAAACCAATCCCAAACAACCGGCTTTTTCTATGCCATCACAAAATATGACTTCGGGCCAAGTTGGCCCGAAGTCGGGCGGCAAGCTCCGGCAAGAGAGTAAACAGGCCCGGCCCTCCGAGCGGTTACGGCGCGATGGCGAACCGCCGCCCGGCGATAAAGCCGCCGGGAATGGCAGGGCCGCTCCCCGCGATGGCCCCGGCCCTACTGACAAAAAGGCTGCACGGGATGGTAGGCGGTTTGAAAAATCCGGCCAGCGCGTGGAAAAGACTGGCGCAAAACTGGATAAGGCAAAGGGCAAGTTGGCCGCTCAAAAACCGCCGAAAAAGCCCGGCCCGGTGAAAGCCGCTGGCCGGGCCGTGAAGTTTCAGGCATGGCGGTACACCCACGGCAAAATCAATCAGGTGGAGCATGAAAATGTGGGCATTGAGGCCGCGCACAAAACCGAGCTTGCCGGGGAAGCGGTTGTCCGGGGCGGTACGCGCATTGTAAAGCGGCGTATCCGCACTCGCCCGGCCCGGCAGGTACGCAAGTGGGAAAAGAAAAATATCAAGGCTCGCGCCAACCATGCCTTTCAAAAGCTGTCACAGGAACACCCGGAGCTGAAGAAAAATGCTCTTTCCCGCTTTTATCAAAAGCAGCGTATCAAACGACAGTACCAGAAGCAGGCAAAGGCGGCGGCGAAAACCGCAAAAAAAGCGGCTGAAAAAACAGCCGTTACCACAGAGAAAATCGCCGCCGCCGTTTGGGGCTTTATCAAGCGCAACCCTAAAGTTTTCTTGCTTGCCGCCTGTGTTTTCCTTGTTTTCGTACTATTACAATCTTGCATGGCGGCAATGTTATCCATCGGCAACGGCGTGATGGGCGCGGTGGGCGGCACAAGCTATCTGGCCGAGGACGCGGACATTGACCGGGCCGAGCTGGCCTATACCGAGTGGGAAACAGATTTACAGCTTGAAATCAACAACGCCGAGCGCACCCACCCCGGTTATGACGAGTACAGGTACAACGTGGCCGACATTTCCCACAACCCCTATGAGCTGATGGCCTTTCTGACTGCCGTATATGATGATTTTACCTATTCCGGCGTGGAGGCCGTTTTGCGGGGGATTTTTGCCGAGCAGTACACTTTGACATTCACCGAGGAAATCGAAGTGCGCTACCGCACCGAGGAACGCACCGACACATGGACAGACCCCGAAACAGGCGAGGAATACTCCGACACCTACGAGGTCGAAGTGCCCTACAACTATTACATTCTCAACATCAACCTGACCGCCCGCTCTTTTTCCGATGTGGTGTTTAACCGCATGAATACGGAACAGAGGGAGCGGTTTAATGTTTACATGATTACCAAAGGCAACCGCCAGTATCTGCAAAGCCCTTTCGGGGAGCTGAACTGGCTACCCTATGTTTCAAGCTACTACGGCTATCGTGTCCACCCCATCACAGGCGCAAAGGATTACCATAAGGCGGTGGACATTGCCATACCGCACGGTACGGACATTCTTGCCGGGCAGGACGGAACGGTGACAACCGCCACCTACGACAGCAGCTATGGTTATTATGTGGTGCTGGACGATGGCGAGGGCCTTGTATCGAAGTATGCCCATTGCTCGGTTTTGCTTGTGAGCGCCGGGCAGACGGTACAGGCCGGGGATGTTATCGCCCGCGTGGGTAGCACAGGCACAAGCACCGGGGCGCACCTGCATTTGGAAATCATCAAGGACGGGCAATATCTCAACCCCCTGTATTTCGCCGTGACTAACGACTTCGGGCAAGGCCCCACCTATGGCGACCCCGGCACGGCCATGAGTGATGGGAGCTATGCCGCCCTGCTGGAATGGGCCGAACTCTATTTAGGCTATCCCTATGTTTGGGGCGGCTCGTCACCCTCGACCTCGTTTGACTGCTCCGGCTATATCTGCTGGATTGTCAATCAATCCGGCGTGGGGAGCGTGGGCCGTACCACGGCGCAGGGCCTTTACAACCTCTGTACGCCTGTGAGCGCCGCAGACGCAAGGCCCGGCGACCTTATTTTCTTTACAGGCACCTACTCAACGCCGAGCGCGTGTTCCCATGTGGGCCTGTACGTTGGTGGGGGCCAGATGATACATTGCGGCGACCCCATCAGCTATGCGTCCATCAACACAAGCTACTGGCAGAGCCATTTTTACAGTTTTGGCCGCTTGCCATAAAAAAGGAGTGATATTTTTTGAGCGCAAAAACCGAGCGCATTTTGAAAGAGATTGACAAGACCAAGGGCAAAATCAGCGAGTTTCAGACCCGCTTGCGGGATCTGGAACGGCAGAAAACCGAGCTTGAAAACATGGAGATTGTGGACGCGGTGCGCGGCATGGACATTTCCCTGGCCGACCTTGCCGCTCTGCTGAAAGCCGCAAAATCGGGCGGCGCCACTTCGGGCCAAGTTGGCCCGAAGTTGGTACAGCCCACCGAACCCGACACAGAAACGGAGGACAGCGACAATGAAGATTAAAGCGAAAAAGCGAATACTGACCCTGATTGCCGCCGTTATGCTCTGCATGGCGGCGTTTCCTTTGACC
This sequence comes from Ruminococcaceae bacterium OttesenSCG-928-A16, assembly GCA_030267215.1. Lineage (GTDB taxonomy): Bacteria > Bacillota > Clostridia > Oscillospirales > Ruminococcaceae > JAAYCI01. The sequence continues at coordinate 21,753 of JAJDJP010000016.1, read as the reverse complement.
GCCTATGCCGGCGGCGGTGAGAGTGAGCCGGAGGAACCGCCCGCCGAAACGGTGGAGGCTGTACCCGAACCCACGCCGGAGCCGAACCCCTTTACCCCGGCGGGAACCGGCACGGTGATTGACAATGCCACGGATGCGGACGGAAAAGAGTTTTACACCATTATGACCCCAAGCGAAAACGTGTTTTATCTTATCATTGACCGCCAGCGCGAAACCGAAAATGTGTATTTTCTCAACGCTGTTACCGAACAGGATTTGATGGCGCTTGCGGAGGTATCGCCCGACACAGGCGAAAGCGCCATTCCCGACAGCAGTACAGCAGAACCGCCCGCTGCGGCTGACCCTGACCCGGAGCCGGAACCCGAAGCAGAGCCGGAGCCGGAAAAAGGCGGCGGCATGGGCATGATGATTGTCGTTGTTTTGATTGTACTGGCCGGAGGCGGTGCGGCGTATTACTTCAAGATTTACCGTCCCAAGCAGGAGCAGGCCGCCATAACGGAAGATGATGATTACGATTATGAGGCTGACCCCTACGGCGAGGACACCGACCCGGAGGACGATGGCCCACCGTGGTACGACGAGGACGAGGCCCGCGAGGAATACGAAACCACCGGGGAGGTCGAGGACGAATGAACTTCACCGACAGCCCCTTTGAACGGATGATGAAGCAGAAACCCCATGTACCGCACCGGGATAGATATGGGCCGGAACCTCCGGCCCGCCGCAAGCCTTCCAATAGCGAAGCCGCCCCGGTACAGGCCGAACGCACTTCGGGCCAAGTTGGCCCGAAGTTGGCGGGAGGCCGGGCCGATGGATAGCCGGGAACTGACCCGCTCTGAGAGGGCGGCAATCCGCAAGCTGGTAACTGGCATGTGCGCCAACTACGACAGCGAATACGGCTGCTTGCCGCTGGACTGTGAGTGCTATATGCTCGGCAAGTGGTGGACTGGCGCGTATTGCAAGTATTTTCAAAATGCGGTGCTGCCCCTCGACCCGGTGCTGGAGGCTACCTTAACAGGCCGGGCGGCTCCCGAACTGGACACCTGCGCTGCCTGTGGCAAGCCCTTTGTGCCGCAGGGCAAACAGGCGTATTGCTCCTCGGCCTGTGCCACCGCCGCCCGGCGAAAACGGCAACGCGAGTATATGCGGAAAAAGCGGGTTAGGGTGTGAGCTTTTAGACGTTTGAAACCCGCCTGTGGCGGGGCTTTGCAGATACCAAACCGGGGCGGGTAATATCTTTCTATTGCCCACCCCGGCAAAAGCTAACATACATAAAGCAACATCGGGCCAACTTGGCCCGATGTTGCTTTGTCGATTATTCATCCGCGAAAGAATCCCATAGCTTTCGCACATCAGAGCAATTTATCGTTTTCTGATTGAAAAACTGTTCCATTATCTTTTTTTCATTCTCGGAAAAGTAGTAATAGTGGATTGTTTCGATTTGCTCATTGGTACGAATACGCTGAAGAATATGGGTGTCGTTACTTGGCGATAAACCAAGCAAGTGCATTTCTCCATTTAAGGAGTCAATTTTGGATAAAGGGTATTCATCAAACGACAATTCCGGGTTTTGAGTTTTCGCCTTATAGGCATGATAAAGGTTTTGTACCATTTTATTGGAATCATGTTCCCAACTTTCAACATCTTTTAAGAGCGTAGGATTGGTGCTGCTGGCACTTGTTAGCTTTTCGAGTGCTGAATTTGCGTGTCCCAGCATGGCTACTTGAAAATCCTTGCTAAAATCCATTATTGCATTACAGTAGGTATGCCTATATTCAGTAGGTATGTCAAACCTATCAGCAGGTCGATCTGGTAATTGATTACGCAAACTGTTTGGGTCGTATACATATTCTAAAACATCGAATTGACCATGCAAATGAAATACTTTTCTGTTGGTCGCATTTTCTATATTAGTATCGTAATTGACTGTAAACAAGGTTTCATATCCGTTTAGAAAATCAACAAACTTGCAAGGAAACGACTGATATAAAGTGTTTATATGACCGCCATTGTATATGGAGTCTAAAAACAATCGTTGCATAGCTGTCTTGGCAGCATATCTATTTTGACTGGTTTCTCTGAACTTGTTATGAAGTAGTCGTAAGACAAGAAAATAATCTTCAAAACCAATGTTTTTCATACTCATGTGAGCATGTGGATAACGATTGTGGAAATCCTCTAAAGCCGCTTTTTCTTCTTTGAGAACAGCGTGTTTATCATAGTCACCGGATAGTACCGCTTTTATTTCCCTTCGTAAAAGGACAAAAAATTGATGTGTTTCATCTGGCGATATGGTTGTTTTCATATCATCTTCATAATGCCCTGCTTTTGCGTTTGCCATTGTCCTATCTATGATGCTTGTGTTGAGATAATCAGAACCTCCGTATTGAATAATTAAGCCATTGCCAATAAGAATGTGTTTCAAAACCAACCCACCTCATAAAGTACAGTTTTTCATCTATTATCCAAGTAAAATTATATCATTCATTTCAATCCCATTCAACGAAAGGAGCTTCACTATGAACGAAAAAGACAACTACCTTAAAAATACCGAGCTTTCCACCGAGCAGAATTACAATATGATTGACGGTATTCCCAACAACGCGCCCCTGCCTGTGCCGCAGGCCCGCCCGGAGGAAAAGCCCAAAGACCGCGTTTTGGAACCGCCCAAAAAGAAGCGGAGCCGGGAACGGGAGGACAGGTGAGCAGACCCAAGCGCAGGCGGGGCGTTCCCCTGTATGTATGGGTGAGCGAGGCCGAGCATGAAACAATCCGGCGGCGCATGGAAGAAGCGGGAACACAAAACATGAGCGCATATATCCGCAAAATGGCGCTCAACGGTTTTGTACTGAATGTTGACCTTTCGCCTGTGCGGGAGCTTGTTTCCCTGCAACGTAGGTGTGCGGCCAATATCAATCAAGTTGCCATCCATGCCAACACCTACGGCGTGTACCCGCTGGAGATAGAGGCCCTGCAAAAAGACTATGCCGAGCTATGGGGTCGGGTATCAGATGTTCTCGGCCAGCTTGCGGCGGTTACGACGTTGTGAAAAGCGAAAGAGGATAGCGGAGCTAAATCCGCTATCCTCTTTCAACTTCCTTAAATAGCATGTCCTCAATAGTCTCTTGTACTTTGTTTTTTATTGTGCGAGCATTTTCGCCGCTTGTTTGTATTTTGGGGCAAACTGCTTGATATACTTGTTCAGCCGTAAATCGCCCTTCGCACTCTCTCACATGGACTTCAATTTCATTCATTGTTATATCAAATATGGTCTTTTCATTAAAATCGTTAAAGTGTATAAATTTGTCTATTCGATAGAATATCGGAAGTCCCAACCGCTCTTTCATTTCCTTTTCATTCTTGTAGTTTGAAGTTAGAACAATCAGCAAGCCCGAAATATCTAACTCATAAGTAGCATCACTGAAAACAGTATTATCAAAAAGTGTGTAGAACGCTGAATAAAAGAACTCGGGGCATTTATCAAGCTCATCTAAAAACACCAAATTGGACTCTCGCTCCAGAAGATCAAAACCCAAACTCTTTCGATTTGGCTTATCCCCAAAGAAGTAATATGAATATGTTTCATTTTTGAACATGGATAAATGCTTTTCAACAAATTTTCCATCGAAGAATTTTTTTGAGATTTCGCGCACCAATTCAGACTTTCCCAAACTACTACCACCATATAGCATTATGACATATGGTTTCTTTCGGTTTACGGTTGTCATGTACCACATGCTTTTGCTGATTTCAGCGATGGCCTCATTTTGTCCAAATATGCTCTCGCCAATTTGTGTCATGTTATCTGAAAATTTATCCGGTTCCCGTTTTACATCATACCGTTCATGTTCATAAGTAAGTTTGATTTTAGAACGTGAGTAAAGACCATCGAGGTATGCTTTCAAAGTCGTTGGCGGATTATGGACGTAGATGATGGCATCGTCAGTTGTAAGTTCCTCAATCAATGCTCCCAATCTATCATGAGCGGTTTCAACTATTCCATGGTAGTGGTCATTTTTTACGACTAAAAACTCTGCTTTATCATCGTCATCAAAAGGACGCCCACGTTGCTTTCGTTCGTCAGAAAGTCGCACTAATTCTGAAAAACTCTCAACTAGGTAGCTAGTATATTCCTGTGACAGATAATCGTCCAGCAATCTAACATGGTTATCAAAAAAGGCTTTTGAGCCAATGACAATTTTGTATTCCCGAATATCATCAGCCATTTTTACCCCCATTTTCTATGCAGGCATATACAACATCATATAAAAGTATATCCGACATCATGGAATTGGGAGGTATTTCCGTTTCCGTATCATTATTTTCTCCTTTAGGCTCTTGAGGGGGAAAAGCATCAGCAAGAGTTTTATTTGGACTTGCTCCTGTGAATAGTGTCTCCATTTTAGATAATTGCTTCATAAAATCAAATTTCTCTTTACCAAATCTGCCGACCTCAATACAATATAAAGTCATTTGCGTCGCCAATAAATCATTGCGCTTATAATTACTCACAAAAGCAGCATTGTTAAAGCGCACATATCGGTGGCTATCTACTTTATATGTATCATACCCATCATATCCCTCCATGACCGCATTGAACTCTTTGGTATCGACTTCCTCAACACCGCCCTTCACGATACGCAGATATCCCCCAGCCACCCTAAAGAATGTAGAGGAGTTTTCTATATCATATATCAGCGTTTTTTTTATTTCTGTGAGGCGGGATTTTAACGCCTCAAATTCGGAAATCTCTGTTGATGTAATGGTAGTCTCACTATCCCGGCGAACAATGAAAGATGCTCCTAATTTTCCGGAAAATAAGAAAGAGAGTCTGTCCAAAAAGGGAACACTTAGTTTTATTTTTGCCTCAACATCAATTTCAGCAGAGGCTTCAGTAGATGTTGATACCCCTGTTTGCGATGTCTTTGATCCCTTATCCTGTTCCTGCAAAATATTACGGATAGTCTCTTTGTCAAAATATATAATTTTATTGATTGGTTTACTCATTCAGCGAGCGCCTCCAAAATGATAAATATAGACGCGATAATGGAAAAAATCTACTATCATTATACATTGCGTTTGACAAATACACAATGAAAATCAACTTCGGGCCAAGTTGGCCCGAAGTTATAGGGCAAGATTGCTGTCGGCTCGACAACATTGTTGCCCACACCCCGAAATGGTAAAATATAGGTAGAGGATAAAACAGCGATAAGCAACTATGAAAGGAGCATTTTCCATGAAAATTATAAAGCTGCCGTTTAAGATTATTGCCGCGCCGCTCGTCCTTGTGCTGATGATTATTGCTCCCCTGTTTTCGTTCCTGTTCTGCTACGCGGCGGCGATATTGGGGGTCATTTCGGGGATAGGCGTATTGGTCAGCATTGCCCTGTTTTTCGCGGGTACAACGCAGGGCTGTATCGTATTTCTGATACTGTCATTTCTGATTTCCCCGCTTGGTATTCCCACCATTGCGGAATGGCTGATTGACAGGCTGCATGGCCTCAAGTATTCGCTCCAGAGCTTCATAATGAGCTAAACCACAGCGGCGCGGGTGCCGGGCAACTTCGGGTCATGTTGGCCCGAAGTTGTTTTTTGTGGGAAAGGAGGGCCGCATATCGCAACGACCTATTTCAAGACCCATCATATCAGCAAGGGCGAAACCATAGCGCAGTCGATGAAAGACCGTTTTGACTACGGCCAGAACCCCGACAAGACGCGGGGCGGTGATTTGATACTGGCCTACGAGTGCGACCCGGCCACGGCTGACGCCGAGTTTCTTTTGAGCAAAGCGAGGTACAAGGCCATCACCGGGCGGGAGCAGAAAAAGGACGAGGATGTTTTATGCTATCAGATACGGCAATCCTTTGTCCGGGGCGAGGTAGACGCAGAAACGGCGCTAAAAATCGGATATGATTTTGCTATGCGCTGGACGAAAGGCAACCACGCTTTTTTTGTTGTTTCCCATATTGACCGCCCACACCCGCACATTCACATTTACTACAATTCCACAAGCCTTGACTGTACCCGGAAGTTTCGGGATTTTCTCGGCTCGGCGCGGGCGGTTCGGCGGCTCTCGGACAGGATATGCCTTGAAAATGGGCTATCTGTAATCGCCAAGCCCAAGCTGAAAAGCAAGGGCCAATACAAGCATTATGGCGAGTGGCAGGGCGACAAGCCGCCCACATTCCAAGAGCGGATAAAGGCACAGATTGATATTTGCCTTGCCGACGATCCGCCGAGCATGGAGGCATTTTTACAGGCTATGGAGGCGGCTGGCTTTGAGGTCAAGCACAGGCGCGGCGGCGGTATCAGCTTTCGCGCTCCGGGCCAAGAACGGTTTACACAACTCCGGACCTCCACGCTTGGCGAGGGCTACAGCCAAGAGGATATACAGGCGGCGATTGATGGCCGGGCCGCTCCCCGCAAGGGCCGCGCCGGGGCTGGCCGCAAGCTCAATCTGATTGTGGATATACAGGCTAAAATGAGAGCCGGGAAAGGCCCGGCCTATGAGAAGTGGGCCACCATCTACAACCTAAAGCAGATGGCGGCGGCGCTCCAATATTTGCAGGAAAATGGTTTGATGGATTACGCAGACTTGGAGCGCAGGGCCGCCGAGGCCGCAGACCGTTTCCATGCTCTTTCCGACAGCATAAAAACCACCGAGGCCGCTATGGGCGTGAACGCCGAGTTAAAGGCGGCGGTTGTGGACTATGCCAGAACCCGCCCAATCTTTGAGGGCTACAAGGCCGCGAAGTACAGCAAGAAATATCTTGCCGAGCATGGGGCCGACATTGAGCTTTACAGAGCGGCACAGGCCACTTTTAAGCGACTGCTGAACGGTGGCAAACTCCCCAAAATGGACGCGCTGAAAACGGAGGGCCGGGAACTTGCGGCCAAGAAAAAAGCCGCCTATGGCGAATACCGGGCGGCACGAAAAGATATGCAGGAGGTTATCACGGCAAAGGCCAATATCGACCATCTGCTCGGCCTCACGGACGCGCAGAAAAATAAGGAACAGGAGCGGTAGCGATGGTGACGCGACATAAGGCGGTACGCCGCCACACTTCGGGCCAAGTTGGCCCGAAGTTGCCGGGTTTGGGGAGGCTCCCCAACAAGCAGTTTTTGAGTTTTGGCCGCAGGGCAAAACTTCGAAAACGTGCAAGTGTCAATACACTTGCCCTGCTTGCCGTTTAGCGGAAAGCTACAATTAAGCGCAATACTTTACATTACGGAACGTAATGTGATATGATGAGCGCAGAGGTGATGAAATGCACGAAAAACAGATTAGCACGGGCGAAGCGGCAAAAATATCCGGGCTTACCATACGGACATTGCAGCACTATGATAATATCGGAGTGTTGCCAGCATCAGGCCGCACAGAGGGAGGCCGTCGTTACTATACTGAAAGTGATATAGTGAAGCTGGAACACGTTGTTTTTTATCGCGGGTTGGGATTTTCACTTGAGCAAATTAAAGAACGGCTACTCGACACGGAAATGGACGAAAACGCAAGTGAGCTGTTATCTTTACAGCAAGCCCTGTTATATAACCAAATTTACAGTATTCAAAATAGTATTGCCGCTATCGAAGCAAGCCAAGAGATTATCAGTGCCGGGAAAACACCGCCTTGGACATTGCTAGCAACTTTTATGCAATCACTTGGAGCAGTTGATATTTCAGCGTGGGCAGACTACGATTTTACGGAAGAACAGATAGACGTTTTTACGGAACATTTTAATGCGATTGACGATGTGATGGATTTTTATAATACTTGGAAACGCCTGTCAATTAAGGCGGCGGCGTTCCATGAAGCAGGGGTACTCCCCAGCGAAAAGGTAGCGCAAAAGCTGGCAATGGAATGGACTGAAATGGTACAAGAGGCCACAGGGGGAAATGACGAACACGAACAAGCCTATTTAGCTGTTGATAACCAGCGGGATATGTGGAACCCCGCCGAGCGAGAGCTGATTGAAAAGGCAGAGCATTTTTTGGACGAAGCCTTACAGATATATCGTCAACAAAAATAAATATGGATAATTAACTCCGGGGCAAAATCGCCCCGGAAAATTTTTTTGAAAAACACTTGCTAATGACGTAACGTAATGTATTAAGATAAGATGGAAAGGTTGGTGATGAAATGCAAAACATCATAGAGATAAAAAATTTGGCAAAACGATTTGACAAATTGGTTGCCGTAAATAATATCAATTTCTCTGTTAAGCAGGGTGAGCTATTTGCGTTTCTTGGCACAAATGGTGCTGGAAAGTCAACTACCATAAGCATGATTTGCACTCTGCTCCCGAAAACTTCCGGCAGTATTATTGTTGATGGATTTGACGCCGACAAAGACGCTGCAAAGGTTAGGAGCCGCTTGGGTGTGGTTTTTCAAAACAATGTTTTAGATGATTTGCTGACAGTTGCGGATAATCTGAATACAAGAGCGCGGTTTCAAGGGCTGCACGGCACCGAGCTTAACAATCGTATAAAAGAGCTGTGTGATGTGTTCGAGCTTTCTGACATTTGGAAACGTCCATTTGGAAAGTTATCCGGGGGACAAAAGCGAAAATGTGAAATTGCCCGCGCCATTTTGGGCAGACCTGAAATCCTTATATTGGACGAACCGACAACTGGCCTTGACCCGCAAACCCGCACAGTGATTTGGAAACTCATACGAGATATGCAGACACGACAGGGAATGACGGTTTTCCTCACAACACATTACATGGAAGAAGCGGCGGCGGCTGATAATGTGGTCATATTAGAAAGAGGCGAAATCCGTGCAGAGGGAACACCCGATGCGCTGAAAAGCCAATACGGAAAAGACACCTTAAAACTGCGTTTTGATGATTTGCCTGGTGGTTGTGAAAAACTAAAAGCTATGGGGTACTCCCCAACGCAAAAGGCTGATTATTTAGCGCTCTCCGTTGAAAACAGCCATGATGCCTTGCAAATTATAAATAGCCTGACCACCTTCCTAGATTTTGAGTTGATAAAGGGAAGCATGGACGATGTGTTCTTGGCCGTAACAGGTAATACGGAGGTGCCGAAATGAGAGAAATAAGAGTTTTGACCGGCAGGACAATGAAACTCTATCTAAAAAACCCATTATCAATTCTCTTTTCGTTTGTCTATATGCTATTGTTCATCGTCCTTATCAGTATGTTTCTTGGTGACTACATGGCAAAAGGAATGATGGAAGTATATGCTGGCGTTGAGGGAATGGATTTTTCTCATATACGATGGCTGGTTGACACAACATCAATGGCCGGGGTATTGATGATTAACTGTATCTTGGTTCCGCTCAACGTGCTTACCATCATGGTACAGGATAGCAGCGATAACCGATTAGACAGCTTTCTTGTTAGTGCAGTTTCCCGTGACAAATTGGTAATTGGCTACTGGCTTGCCCCATTCCTTGTCGGTATTGTGATGAACACTCTTTGTTTTTTTATTTCGCAGGGTTTTATTATGATGAACGGCGGTGCGTGGCTTGGTATGCAAAGCAACATAGAAATGATAGGGTTGATTGTTGCCAATACATTTTCTGCAACAAGCATTCTTTTTGTAGTAGCTATGCTAATGAAAAACGCAAGCCTTTACAGCACGTTTACGGGAATTATGTCTGCATTGGTGGGCTTCATCACAGGTGCATTTTTGCCAATAGGTATGTTTCCAGCAAACATTCAAAAGATATTTGCATTTATCCCGGCGCACCACGGCGCAACAATGATGCGCGAAGTAATGACAAAAGAGCCGCTTGCGGCCACCTTTGGCGGTGTGGCAGATCAGACGGTACAAGGCACCTTCATGACAGCACATGAAATTGTTGATATTTACGCAGCCGAAAATGGGATAACTTATATGTTTGGGAATACGCAGGTTACATTTCCTATAATGCTGGCGGTTGTTATCGGGTCGGGTTTGCTGTTTCTGGTTTTCAGCATATTTTGGATGAAGCGATATAAGAAGCATTGACAGCCAAATTGCTATTAAGCCTGCGGCACAGCGACTTGCGAAAGTTAGCCGCTGCACTGGTTACCATTGGAAAAATTACCTAACAATAAAGCTCTTTGAAAAGGGGGGTGGAATAATGGTAAAAAAGCAATGGCTCCTATGCCCGGTCTGTCTCAACAAAACGCGAATAAAGTTGCGTGAGGATACCGAGCTAACAAACTTCCCATTGTTCTGCCCTAAATGCAAACAGGAAAGTTTAGTCAATGTAAAACAACTGAATATGTCAGTTATCAAAGAGCCAGACGCAAAGTTGCAGAGCTTTTAAGCATGACTTAGACGCAGAGCCGATAACCGTGAGTTAAATTCACAGTTGTCGGCTCTGCTTTTCACTTCGGGCCAAGTTGGCCCGAAGTAGCGGCAATCAAAAGCGGACGATTGGAAAGTCGTCCGCTTTTGCTATTCCGTATTTTTATGGCCTGTTTTCCTCTCGCAACGAGCGCACAAGTGTCCTCATGGTTTTCATAATGACCACTTGCTCCCACTCCGAACATTCCAGAAACTCGCGTATTATCTGTTCCTGTTCCGGCGTGGACTTGATTTTATCCGGCCAGAATATTTGGTCTGCGGATATGCCGAGTATTCGGATGATTTTGAACAAAACTTCGTATGTGGGAAAACGCTTGTCGTTCTCTATATCCATAATAGTGCGTGGGTCAACACCTGTTACTTCGGCAAGCCCCGCCTGTGTCATTCCTTTTATATCCCTTGCGGCCCGGAATATGCCGCCTATCTTAATCATGTCGTCCTGCATTTGGGTATCACCCCCTCGCCCCTTAGTTTATAGAAAAGGCGGGGAGAATAGAATGCATATGAGTATCACTTATACATGATACTTGTGGTGAAAAAGGCAAACGAATACAAAAGGAGGTTCACCGAATGTTACTCATTGACAGATATCACAGAGGAGGTATTTAGCAGAGAATAAAGCCTTCACGACAGGTAGCCGCTCAAAAAAAGTGTTCATTTGTCGTGGGGCGGGTATGACCTCCAATGTGATAACTCTGTCACCCTTTGCCGAAGGATAAATCTTCCGCGTCGATGTGTTTCGCGCAATCTTTGCGCGGGCGCATTTTTTGTTGCTCCTTATTCGGACAAGCCCTGCCAGAACCTCGGGCCAAATTGGCCCGAGGTGTTGCGCTGTGGCTGCCCCGGTTGCCGCTCCCCGCCAACACCATTCGATTTTTCGCATTCCCCAAAAAATCGAATGGAGGCTTTATCAATGGCAACTATCAATTTGCGGGATTTTTACCCGTGGTATACACATGACGAGTTTGTGGAAGTTCCCGATATTGTGGCGGAAGAATTGCTTGCCGATAGGCGTTACCAAAAGGCACACAGGCGGCGCGTGTATCGCAACAAATCGCAATACTCCCTTGACGCTGACGATGGGATTGAGAACGCGGCAACATTCACAGCCGCGTCTCCCTTTGAGGTAATGGAGTATAAGCGGCTGTTTTGCCGCTTGTGCCGGGCGCTCAATTCTCTACCCGAAGTACAGGGCAAACGGATTGAAGCCCACTACATACTCGGCAAGAGTATCACCGAGATTGCGCGGGCTGAGGGTGTAGGTGAGAGCGCCGTGCGGGATGCAATTAACCGGGGCCTACGGAACATGAAAAAATATCTGAATAAAATCTGATTTGCTCCTGCGAAATCGGCCCCGAAGTGACACGGTTAATGAGAGGTATTTTTACTTCTCTTAACATAGAGGGGAGCACCGCGCTGAATATTGCTGTCACATAATTGTCTTATGACAGGTCGAAACAGATAAGCGCGGCGGCTCCCGCCGTTGGGGTAATTCACCCCGATGGTGGGCCGGGTGAAAGGGCGGTGCAGTTGTGCCGCCCTTTCGTTTTCTCTCCAACAGAAAAGGAGCGGAGATATGGACAAAGAACATAACGCCAACGCCCCTGCCGAGTATCAGATAGGCAACACAAAATACACCGTTACTCCGGTTTATGGGGATGCCTCTCAAAAGGAGGCGATTGAGGATAAAATCAAACGGATGATTTTGCAGGACAGGACACAAAAAGGCGCGAAGCCATAGGGCTTTGCGCCTTTGACATCCTCGACTTATGCCGTCAAACATGGGATAATATAGGTGTAACAATCGCATGTTTGATGGCCGGGAAGGAGGAAAAATGAAGAGCCAATCAAACATCATAACAGCCCTTTACTGCCGTTTATCGCGTGACGATGATGTGCAGGGGGATAGCAATAGTATTCAGAACCAGAAAAAGCTGCTTTCCAAATACGCCAAAGAGTACGGATTATCCAACACAAAGCACTTTGTAGATGATGGATACACAGGCACAAACTTCAACCGCCCCGGCTTTATGGAAATGATAGAGGCCGTGGAGGCCGGATATATCGGGGCCATACTTGTAAAGGATATGTCGCGGTTGGGTCGTGATTACCTGCAAGTGGGATATTACACGGACAACTATTTTCCCGAACACAACATTCGCTTTATTGCGGTAAATGACGGTGTGGACAGCGCCGAGGGCGAAAACGAGTTTGCCCCATTCCGCAACATTATGAATGAATGGTATGCCCGCGATATTTCCCGCAAGGTGCGAAGCTCACAACGATTGCGCGGCTCGGCTGGTGTTCCGCTCTCCATGCCGCCCTACGGCTATATGAAAGACCCGCAGAACCCCAAGCGGTGGATTGTGGACGATGAAGCGGCGGCGGTCGTGCGGTATATCTTCCAGTTGTGCATTGACGGTGTGAGCGAATATCGCATTGCAGACCGGCTTGAACAGGAAAAGATTTTAAAGCCGAGCGAATATTGGAAAAGCAAGGGGATTCGCAAGCCGGGGAAATCGTCTTTCAAAGACAGCCCTTACTATTGGTGTAAAAGCACCATCAACAAAATCCTCAATGCCCGCGAGTATATGGGCGATGTGGTGAACTTCAAAACCTATTCTAAATCCTTCAAGAACAAACAGCGGCTTGAAAACCCGGAAGAAAATCATGTGATTTTTGAGGGTGTGCATGAGGCAATCATTGACCGCCAAACATGGGAAATGGTACAGCGTATCCGCGAGGGCACAAAACGGCGGCGGCCCAAGAATACAGAAAAGCATATGTTTTCGGGCCTCCTGTACTGTGCCGATTGTGGCCGCAAGCTCTATTTCAACGTAAACCATCCCAATACGGAGCTAAAGTATTTCAACTGCTCCAACTACAAGGGCAACCGTGGCGTTTGCAATGATACCCATTATATCCGTGCTGATGCTTTGGAACAGGTCATGCTTTTGGAAATCCGGCGCATGACAGCGTTCTTGCAGGACAAAGAGGAAGATTTTGTACAACTGCTAATGTCCAAGTCTTTGCAGGAGGCCGAGAAAGAGAGCAAGCGCCGGGCGCAGGAGCTTCGGGCCATGTTGGCCCGATGTGGTGAGCTGGATTTGCTGTTTACCAAAATCTATGAGGACAACGCCAACGGGAAAATCAGTGACGAGCGCTTTATGATGATTACCAAGCGTTACGATGATGAACAGCTTGCCCTCAAAAAGAAAATCTCCACTCTGCAAGCGGAGATTGATTTGGAGGAACGGCAGAAGTACAGCGCGGCCAGCTTTTTGCGGACGGTACGTAAATACACCGATATTAAGGAACTGACCCCGATTATCCTCAACGAGCTTGTGGAAAAGATTGTTGTCCATCAGGCGCAGGGCGTAGGCAAGAGCCGGACACAGCAGCTTGAAATCCACTACAACTTCATCGGCACACTTGACACGCCGGAGGTTGCCTGTCTGCCACAGAGCATTACCGTAGACACCCGCCGGGGCGTTGCCGTTGAATACATCACACGCAAGGCCGGATAGCGAAAATAGGAGCAACCCGAAGGTCACTCCTATCTACGGAATATTCAGTGTCCTTATGAACATTCGACATGGTGCAGAGGACAGGACTTGAACTTTCAGCCGTCATAAGTTCGAAGAATATCCCTTGCGATTTCTTTTTTTGGCTGGCGGCTGTCCATTGCTGCGCGCTCAATGTAGTGATGTGCCTGCTCTTCGGTCATCTGCCGATAGGCAATCAAAGCACACTTTGCGCGCCCCACAAGTCGGCTCTCCTCCAGCTTGGCCTGTAGCTTCTTGTTTTCCCCTAGCAGTTTTTGATTACGCCACTGCGCCACTTGTAGCACCTGTAAGGTCTTTTCCAACACCGTCCGGTTCAAGGGCTTTTCAAGAACCAGAACTGGAATAGGCAAGCTGCTAGAGTCTTGGCTTGCCATTCTGTCGCCGGAGGCAAGCAGTACCACATCGGCTGTTGATTTTTGGCAGATATCCCCAGCCAGGGCATCTCCAACCTCATCGCTGAGCGGTGTGTTGATGAGTACCAACCGAAAACCCCGCTGGGAGAGTTCCCGCCTGGCCCTGGCCGCTGAGGCGGCGACACAGGCATCCTGATAAAACCGCGGCACTAGTAAAGTGCGAAGGGAGTCGGCAGTTTTCTGCGAACTGCTCACAATCAATAATTCCTGCATGCCGCCGCCCCCTTCCATTTCTTGATACTGGTGCCCTATTTGGGTATATACTACTAAATTCGCTCAAAATAGCACTCATGCTCAAAGGCATCTTTATCCTCTGCATGTTCATAGCGTGTCCACTCATACAGCTTTGCTTCTACCGTTTTTTGCAGCACCTCCGCCGGCAGGTTGTGGGCGACAAACTGGCTGCCCTGTGCGGCCTTTATCGCCTCACCCAAGCTCCTGGGCAAGGTGGTGTATTTATTCTTTGTGCCATCACTGGCTGTGGCGAAATCAAAGTTGGCTGCGTCCCGCAGAGCCACATTGTTTTTTATGCCCTCCAGCCCAGCACGCAGCAGCAGCGTCAGGGCAGCGTATGGATTGCAGAGCGGATCCGGGCTGCGCAGTTCCATGCGGGTGTCATCAGCAGCGCCAAAGGGCACTCGCACCAGCTGGCTACGATTTCCCTTGGCCCAGCTGATGTATTGAGGGGCTTCGAAGCTGCCCAACCTTCTGTAGGAATTGGTGGTGGTATTCATGAACAGGGTAGCTTCTCCGATATGTTCCAAAATGCCCGCCACGAAGTTCTCAAAGGTTTTGGCGGGAACTCTATCCTGTTTGGCACCGGGAGCTGCGTGCAGAGAAAGGTTGACGTGCAGCCCGCTGCCAGACTTGCCGGCCAACGGCTTTGGCATAAAGCAGGCAAACAGACCGTGCTGGGCGGCAATAGTGCGCACCACCATCTTGTAGGTGATGAAGTCGTCGGCGCAACTCAGGATATCGGTGGCACGGCACCAAATCTCGTTTTGGGCCGGGCCCTTTTCATGGTGGCTACCCATGGGCGCCATGCCCAATTCCTCCAAGGCCAGGCAGATGTCCCGACGTACATTCTCACATTTGTCCAGCGGCGCAATGTCCAAATAGCCCGCATTGTCGTGTGGGCGCGTAGTGGGATGTCCATCGTCATCCGTTTCAAACAAGTAGAATTCGCACTCCATGCGGGCCTTCACCAGTAGGCCCTGATTCGCTGCCTGCTTTTTTGCCATTCGAAGCAGATTGCGGCTATCGCCTGCAAAGACGGTGCCATCCGGATGCTTTATGTCGCAGAACATGCGGGCAACACGTCCTGCCGAGGGCCGCCATGGCAAAACAGCCAGTGTAGATGGGTCGGGGAACAGATGCAAATCGCTTTCAGAAATATTCATCAGCCCGTCAATGGAGGACACATCAAAACCGGCCCCCCGTTCAAAAACCTGTGGTAGGTAGTCGGCCATCACCGCCACGTTTTTCAGCGCGCCAAAGATGTCACAGAACACCAGGCGGATGAATTTGACATCATTCTCCTTGATAAACTCCATTGCGCCGTCTTTCGTATAGCTCATATGCGGCTCCTTTCGCAGCGGCTAATCCATAGTTTGATTTAATTATCCACCCACAAAGTGCAATTTGTCAACACTGTATTTCATCGAAATACACAATGGGCGAAACTTTTTCTTGACAAGTTGCCCAACTTGCAGTATTCTTTATGCAAGCAGAGCAAAGGCGCTCGTGGATTTTTATCCGCGGGCGCTTTTTCTTTTGTCCAAACCTGTATGGAGGGGAAAACATGAAAAATCTTACGGAAATCTATGGTTGCATGGTGTTCAATGATGCCACTATGAAACAGCGACTTCCCAAGGAAACCTACAAGGCGCTGAAAAAGTGTGTTGCCCAAGGAGAAAGCCTGCCACGCAGTGTAGCCGACGTAATTGCGAATGCCATGAAGGACTGGGCAGTGGAGAAGGGCGCCACCCATTTCACCCACTGGTTCCAGCCAATGACGGGCATCACGGCCGAAAAGCACGACAGTTTCCTCAATCCGCTGGATAACGGCACCGCCATCATGGAATTTTCCGGCAAGGAGCTCATCAAGGGCGAGCCGGATGCCTCATCCTTCCCCTCCGGCGGCCTTCGCGCGACCTTCGAGGCCCGGGGCTACACCGCCTGGGATCCCACCTCCTACGCCTTCATCAAGGAGAATGTGCTTTACATCCCCAGTGCCTTTTACAGCTACAGCGGTGAAGTGCTGGACAAAAAGACGCCCTTGCTGCGCAGTGAGGAGGTTCTCAACCAGCAGGCGCTACGCATTTTACGGCTGTTTGGCAACACCGCAGTGCACAAAGTGAGCACCACCGTGGGGCCGGAGCAGGAATATTTCCTTGTGGATCGGGCCATGTGGGAAAAGCGCAAGGATCTGCGCTACTGTGGCCGAACTCTGTTTGGTGCGCCGCCGCCCAAGGGCCAGGAACTGGAGACCCACTATTTTGGCTCTATCCGGCCCCAGGTGCTGGCCTACATGGCTGACCTGGACGAAGAGTTGTGGCGGCTGGGCATTCCAGCCAAAACCGAGCACAATGAAGTGGCCCCCGCCCAGCACGAACTGGCGCCTATCTTTACCACCACCAACCTGGCCACCGAGCACAATCAGCTGACCATGGAGTTGATGCAAAAGGTGGCAGAGCGTCATGGCCTAGTATGCCTGCTGCACGAAAAGCCCTTTGCCGGCGTGAATGGCAGCGGCAAGCATAACAACTGGTCCCTGAGTACGGATACCGGAGCCAACTTGTTGGATCCCGGCAAAACACCTCACGAAAACGCCCAGTTCCTGCTGTTTCTGTGTGCTATCATCAAGGCGGTAGATGACTACCAGGACCTGTTGCGCCTGAGCGTTGCCACCGCAGGAAATGACCACCGCCTAGGTGCCAACGAAGCCCCTCCAGCCATCATCAGCATCTTTTTGGGGGACGAGCTGACAGCTATTTTGGAGGCCATTGAAAAGGGCGAGGTCTATGTGGGACATGAAGCAATAGAGATGGAAGTCGGTGTTGGCGCATTGCCCCACTTCCGCAAGGACACCACCGACCGCAACCGCACCTCGCCATTTGCCTTCACCGGCAACAAGTTTGAATTCCGCATGCTGGGCTCATCTCTGTCCATTGCCGGGCCTAATATTGTGCTGAACACCATCGTAGCCGAAGTACTGGGTCAGTTTGCCGATGAACTGGAAGACACCCAAGCCAGCATGAAGGATTTAGGCAGTAGCCTGAAGACACTGCTCTCCCGGGTCGTTAGGGACCACAAGCGTATCCTGTTCAACGGCAACGGTTATGATGACGCTTGGGTGAAGGAGGCCGAAAAGCGCGGATTGTTGAACCTGCCCAGTGCCGCCGAGGCCCTGCCATACTTCGTTGCAGACAAGAACATCGAAGTGTTCACCAAGCACAATGTCTTTTCCGAAGCCGAGATGCGCAGCCGCTGCGATATCATGCTGGAGGGTTATTCCAAGCTGATTGCTATCGAGGCCGGAACCATGCTGGAGATGATCCGCAAGGATATTGTACCCGCCGCTTACACCTATCTGCATCGCCTGGCCGATACTGGCCGCAGCATGAAAGAGATGTGCCCAGACTTGGTCTGTGGCCAACTGGGCGGCATGATCGAGGCTCTCTGTGGTATGATGGACGAATTGCAGGACAAAGCCAATGCGTTGGCTGAAGAACTGGCAACTGCCAAACAGGAAAGCGATGACAAAAAGGCAGCGTTGCTTTTCAGAAAGAAGGTCCTGCCTGCCATGGAGGTGGCCCGCGGCGTGGCTGACATCATCGAGCAGCATATCGGGGAGAAGTATTGGCCGTACCCCACCTATGGCTCATTATTGTATGGGGTGTAGCCCATAATTGGGAATGCCATTGAGGATGCCTTTGGCGTCGGTAATCGAATTTGGTCGTTGGCGCCGACAGAGATTGACAGATAGGAGAAAAGAGCGTTCCCGCGTTGGGAACGCTCTTTTGGCAGAGTGATTTGGACGTTGCATCACGTTGAAATGGCTCAAATGCTTACTGCGTCTAAATACACACCTGCATATTAAATGAAACGAATGGGTTGCATGTAATGATGCGCCCGCAAGCAACAGAGCATAGCCAAGAATAAAAAGCCGTCAGTCCTTTTTATTGGTCACTTCATGTTGCATAGTTGTAGTAGAAACGAATGAGAGGAAAAACACTTGACAAAGAAATCCGCCTATAGTAAAGTATGCTTGTAAGCATGAATGCTTACAAGCATCAGCCAAGCATTGCCTCTATAGTCCGTGCATGCTGGTTTAACGTAGGTAAAATGACAAGGTGGGTGTTATGAGTACAGAATACGGTAGCTTTGGCGAGTTTATCACAGTCAAACGAGAGGGCAAGGATTTTACCCTACGAGAGATGGCCAGAATCCTTGAAGTTTCTGCACCCTATTTGAGTGACGTGGAGAAGGATCGTCGTAATCCGTTCGATTTTGATCGCTTGGAGAAGCTGGCAAGCGTACTGGAATTGGACGCTGGCGAAAAGGACTATATGTTCGACCTGGCTGGAAAAGGCAGAAAAACCGTTGCACCAGATTTGCCGGAATACATCATGGAGCGCGACTATGTAAGTGCGGCATTGCGGACTGCACGTGACCTTGATGCAGGAGAGGAAGAGTGGATGCGGTTCGTTGAGGAACTCAAACAGCGAAAGGGTTAAAAGGATGATTGCATCGGTATTTCGGAAAAAGAGGAATGGCGTTCCCATTGTAACAAAAGAAGAGTTGGATTCTATCGGGGAACGGCTGGTGCAGGATTTCTGCCCGCAGGCACTAATTGATCCTCAGCCGATTGATATTGATCGCTTTGTGACATCATATCTTGGTTTGAAGCTGGATTATCAATATCTTTCACATTGCGGCGTATACTTGGGCATGACGGTTTTCAATGATACCGACCGAGTGCCGGTGTATTGCCCGCAAAAGAAACGGGCTGAATATATCAGCGTAAAAGCTGGAACCGTCATTATTGATTCCCACTTGCTGAGTGAGAAAAATGAAGGGCGTTATCGCTATACGATGGGGCATGAGGGCGGTCATGGGTTCATGCATTACGAATTCTTCGAACACAACCCAAACCAGCTTTCACTACTCCAACCTGACAGTGCCCCAATGATACAATGCAGGGTGGACAACTCGCGTGAGAAGGGTAAACCGCCAACCATGTGGAATGACCATGACCGCATGGAATGGCAGGCCAACCGCCTTTCCTCAGTCATTCTTATGCCTGCATCGATGGTACGGAAAGTCGTATTGGCGCCACGGCGCCAACAGATTGTAGACGGTGACTTACCAAGCTACTATACCGGCAAGCTGGCACATCTGTTCAAGGTTTCATATGATGCAGCCTTTTACCGGCTGAAAGACTTGGCCCTCATTCCCCGAAACGCATACATCAATAAGAGCGCAGCGGAATTTTTTCGGTACTATTAACCTGATACTTGGCGGGAGAAATCCCGCCATATATTACCAACCAGTGTATGCAACAAAGCTAACAATATAACATGATCGGAGTGGAGGCGATATCGTGAAAAAGGCCATTCCCTGCCCTAAGTGCGGGAGCCGTGTGCTTGATTCAGAAGCTGGCGTGCAGACAAAAACAAAACTGATAGACCCACATGACCCTGGCCCGCCGAAGGAGAGATGGCCGCCTGAATACTATGTGAAGTGTTGGAGATACAAAGCTAAAATTGGTTTTAGAATAGTACGATAATAGAATACTCCGTTTGTACAGAGCACGATGCGAATGTGACATACGAGCCTGACATACACCAAGAGGGTGTGGTCTGACCCCGTAGAATGTACACAGATGAAGAGTTAGAGAAGATGGTAAAATAACTCTGAAAGGAAGTGTACAGAAATGGGGAGACAGAACTACACAGCAGAACAGATCATCGTAAAATTGCGCGAAGTAGAGGTTCTTTGTGGACAAGGGAAGACGATTGGTGAGGCCGTACGTCAAATCGGTGTCAGTGAGCAGACCTATTACCGCTGGCGGAAGAAATACGGTGGCATGAATATATGTGAAGCTCGCAGGCATCGAGAACTGGAGAAAGAGAATGCGCGGCTGAAGAAACTAGTGGCTGATTTGAGTTTGGATAATGCTATCTTGAAGGATATCGCCCAGGGAAACTTTTAAGCCCGGCAAAACGACGGTTGGCAGTAAGGCAGGCACAGGAGAAGTATCGGCTCAGCCAACGTCGTGCTTGTCGGGCAGTACAGATTAGCCAGCGGGTTGCACGGTACCAGCCAGTGAAGCGTGTAGATGAAGATGACTTGCGAAGCCGTATCATTGAACTGGCCTGCAACTATGGCCGATACGGATATCGGCGCATCACCGCACTGTTGTATGCCGAAGGCTGGAGGGTCAATCACAAGCGAGTAGAGCGCATATGGCGTGAAGAAGGGTTGAAGGTACCACAAAAACAGCCAAAGCGTCGAAGACTCTGGCTGAATGATGGTAGCTGTATTCGATTGCGCCCTGAACACAAGAATCATGTGTGGAGCTATGACTTTGTAGAAGACAAACTGAGCAACAAGCGGAAAGTTCGTTGGCTGAATATTATCGACGAATACAGCCGTGAGTGTTTGGCTAGTATTCCTCGCCGCAGTTGGAAGCACCAGGACATCATCGAAACCCTGTCCGGTTTGTTCATTACCAAGGGCTGCCCGGCATATATCCGCAGCGACAATGGTAGTGAATTTACTGCAATAGTACTCAGAGACTGGCTTCGTGAACTGAATATTGGAACTGCCTATATTGAGCCTGGAAGTCCATGGGAGAATGGCTATTGTGAAAGCTTTAATGCCAGAATGCGGGATGAGTTTCTGAACGGGGAAATCTTAGATACCCTAACCGAGGCCGAAATCCTTACCAGGCGGTGGGTGAATACCTACAACACCGTTCGTCCTCATAGTTCGCTCGGCTACCGTCCTCCTGCTCCTCAAGCGGTTTTGAAATCTGCTTGACTATTGAAAATCCTAACTCTATTTCTGTGTACAAAATTGGGGGTTGACCATTGGTTCATATCCGGCTTCTTGCCATTGTCCGCGCTCCTGAAACCGCGGCAATACATTTGGAAATCATCTCAATCATAGACCAAAAAGGAGGCGTAGGAAAAACAACCACAATGGTTAACCCTGGCACCGGCATTGCTCGTAGGGGTAAACGGGCACCTTTGCCGCTACATTGCCGACGGATTTTGTGCAGTATAAAATACGTCGGCATCAGTGTACTGGCGCCAACCGTCTAACACAAAAAAGCCTGCAGGAGCCTGCAAGCGAGAGCGAAAACAGCCCGGCACACGCATAGAAAACGGAAATGGAAGAAAGCTTGGGCAAACCGTACTGCGCGATGACTGTTTTGGATACCA